>DMSQ01000053.1 GCA_003457135.1 Prolixibacteraceae bacterium | reverse complement strand
CCGATAAATTATGAGGTGGCATATTGGTGGCCATACCAACTGCAATACCCGATGCTCCGTTTACCAAAAGATTTGGTATCCGGGTAGGTAGTACGGTGGGTTCTTTCAGTGATTCATCAAAGTTTGGCTGAAAATCGACTGTGTTCTTTTCGAGATCAGACAAGGTTTCTTCAGCTATTTTCGACAATCGTGCTTCGGTATAACGCATGGCTGCCGGACTATCACCATCAATTGACCCAAAGTTTCCCTGTCCGTCAACCAACGGATAACGCAGCGACCAATCCTGGGCCATACGCACCATCGTAAAATATACTGACGAGTCACCATGCGGATGGAATTTCCCTAAAACTTCCCCAACAATCCTCGCAGATTTCTTGTAAGCTTTGTTGGAAAAAGTTCCCAATTCGCTCATACCAAACAATACGCGACGATGTACAGGCTTTAAACCNNACAGACATCGAATAATCGATGTAAGCAGTCTTCATTTGCTCTTCAATATTAATCTTGATAATTTTTTCGCCTTCAGCCATTTACTTCTCCTTTTAGTAATATTTGCTTAAAAAATTTTGACTGACAAAAATACAAAAATACTTCTTGTATCAAGCGTTTTCCCAGCTTTTCATTAGTAAATAAAGAATAAGATTTTAACAAAGCAATGTTCAAAAAATCAGCAAATTATAAAGACTGCCTTTTAATTAATGTGTAATTTTGGACTCGTAAGGAAATTAACAAGTATTGGCAGGCCAACTTTTAGGAATACTTTTTGTTATTTTGACTACAGAACTAATAAAGTGATTAATTATGGATTCACAATTTTCACCACGAATAAAGGATGTACTCTCATATAGTCGCGAAGAAGCAATACGACTGGGAAATGAAAGCATTGGATTGGAACATATTTTCCTTGGAATCTTGCGGGATGGTGAAGGAATTGCCATTGAAATACTTACCAATCTGGGTGTAAATCTTGCAGAGATAAAACAATCGATAGAAGAAAAACTTCGAACAGGAAAAGATATTGATTCACAGGCATCCGTTCAATTGTTGAAATCGGCTGAAAAAGCTTTGAAGCTTGTTTATCTGGAAGCAAGGGCTTTTAACAGTACAACAATCGATACAGGACATTTGATGCTTGCACTTTTGAAAGACAAAGAAAGTATGATTTCTAAAGTATTGGGAGAATATCACATCAACTATTACATTTTAAAATCAAGATTGGAAGATTATAAACAGCCTGAAGCCAAATCAGAATTTGATGACGAAGACGATGATGCGGATGACAGTTTCTCCAAACCTCCCGGCAGTGGATCAACTCAATCTTCTTCGGCAAAGAAACCGGCAAACCCCAAATCGGAAACTCCGGTACTCGATAATTTTGGTGTTGACATTACCAAACTTGCTGAAGAAAATAGTCTTGATCCTATTATTGGACGCGAAAAAGAAATTGAGCGACTTGCTCAGATACTTTCGAGAAGGAAGAAAAACAACCCGATTTTAATTGGAGAACCAGGAGTCGGTAAATCTGCTATTGCTGAAGGACTTGCATTGAGGATCATTCAGAAAAAAGTATCGCGAGTTTTATTTGACAAAAGAGTTGTAAGCCTCGATATCGCTTCAATTGTTGCCGGAACGAAATACCGGGGGCAATTCGAGGAACGCATGAAAGCTATTTTGAATGAGCTATCGAAGGTTAGCAATGTGATTTTATTTATCGACGAAATACATACAATTGTTGGTGCCGGTGGCGCAACAGGATCGCTCGATGCCGCAAACATGCTGAAACCTGCTTTGGCTCGTGGCGAAATTCAGTGTATCGGAGCTACCACTCTCGACGAATACCGCCAGCAAATAGAAAAAGATGGCGCTCTCGAAAGAAGATTTCAGAAAATTATGGTTGAGCCAACTTCAGTAGAAGAAACAATTGAAATACTGAATAATATTAAACAGAGATACGAAGATCATCACAATGTAATTTATACTCCGGAAGCAATAAATGCTTGTGTTAATCTGACTGCCAGATATATAACCGACCGGTTTCTTCCTGACAAAGCCATAGATGCTTTGGATGAATCGGGTTCTCGTGTTCACATCTCGAACATCAACGTTCCCGACAGGATTTTAAAATTGGAAGAAAAGATCGAAAAAACGCGTGAAGAAAAGATTAAGGCAGTGAAAAGTCAGAATTTTGAGTTGGCTGCCAATCACCGCGACAAAGAAAAAAATCTACTGCAATTACTGGAACAGGAAAAAGAAGAATGGGAAAAAGAACTCATCAGTCATAGGGAAGTTGTAACCGAAGAGAAAGTGGCCGAGGTTGTTGCAATGATGTCGGGTGTTCCAGTTCAGCGAATCGCTCAGGCAGAAGGAAAACGACTGATGGACATGGGCAAACAACTGAAGGGAAGTGTTGTTGGTCAAAACGATGCAATTGCGAAAATAGTTAAAGCAATACAGCGCAATCGCGCTGGGTTGAAAGATCCGAACAAACCGATTGGAACATTTGTATTTCTGGGGCCAACCGGAGTTGGTAAAACACAACTTGCCAAAGTGCTTGCTAAATATTTATTCGACAGCATTGATTCGCTGATACGAATTGACATGAGCGAATACATGGAGAAATTCTCTGTTTCACGTTTGGTTGGAGCGCCTCCCGGATATGTTGGATACGAGGAAGGTGGTCAGCTAACAGAGAAAGTGCGTCGCAAACCTTATGCTGTAGTGCTTCTTGATGAAATTGAAAAGGCTCATCCTGATGTATTTCACCTGCTGCTTCAGGTTTTGGACGAAGGGCGTTTGACCGACAGCTTGGGACGGAGCATTGATTTTAAAAATACAATTATCATTATGACCTCCAATATTGGCTCGCGCCAGCTATCCGAATTTGGACGAGGAGTCGGTTTTTCGACACAAAATGCGGCAATCGATGAAGGTGAACATGCAAAATACATTGTTGAAAAAGCACTTAAGAAAGCATTTGCTCCTGAATTTCTGAATAGAATTGATGACGTGGTAATGTTTAATTCTTTGACCAAAGAGCATATTCATGAAATTATCGATATCGAATTAAAAGGTCTTTACGAAAGGGTTAATTCACTGAATTACAAGCTTAAAATATCGACAGCAGCAAAAGATTTTATAGCAGATAAAGGCTTCGATGTTCAGTTTGGAGCGAGGCCGTTAAAGAGAGCAATACAAAAATATCTGGAAGATGAAATGGCTGAAGTAATTATAAGAGCTTCTGTTGTCGAAGGCGATACTATTTCAGTAGGCTTCGATAAAAAAACGGAGAAAATAAAAATCAGGATATTATCGAATATAATTAAAAAATAGAATTAAAAACCAGGTTTAGGCCTGGTTTTTTGTTTCACGTAAAAATTTCAAAGCCATCAATGTTATGTCGTCCGATTGTCGGTTTTCACCTTCATAGATCGAAATATTGGTAAGTAAATTAGATACAACTTCTTGTGCATTTAAATCAATAAGACTTAAAATATTATTTTCGAGTTTTTCAATCCCGTAGTGAATTCCACTTGAATCACGCGAATTAATTACACCGTCGGTATAAAAAATGATAACATCGCCAAAGCTTAACTGAACAGAACTGCTTCGGTAAGTTTTGTTTGCGTAAATACCCAATGGCAAGCCGTGACTTTTCGATAGTGCATGAATGGAACCGTCGGGATGGAGAATATAGGGGAAATTATGAGCTGCATTGCAATAATCCATAATCCCGGTTGTAAGGTCTAAAACGCCTAGAAAAAGTGTCAGGAAATATTGATTGGCATTTCGGTCACTTAATTCACGGTTGACCCTTGTTATAATCTCTTTTGACGACAGTACCTTCGCTTTGTTCTTTATTAATGTACTTGCAATTGCCATGAAAAGTGAGGCAGGAATTCCTTTTCCTGAAACATCACCAATTGCAATTAATAGATGTTGACGGTCAATGAAAAAATAATCGTACAAATCGCCACCAATAGATTCAGCAGGTTTTATAGCCGCATAAAGATCAATTTCAGGATATTCCGGGAAAGCGGGATACCCCGACGGAAATATATTTTGCTGAATTTCTCTGGCCATTTTTATATCCTTTTCAAATTTCACCTTTTCACTGGCAGTTTTGTTCCGTTCATTTATTAATACACCATATTTTGCCTGCCAGTCTTCCAGACTTTCTGCAAGCATTTTTATTTCGTTCTTCGATTTCCGTTCCTTGCCCGGCACTGAACTAAATCGTTGAATCGCGTCGGTTACACGAGCCAAAGGTTCGAGTAACCTCTTAAAGACAAACATATTAACGAAAAACAAAATCAGAATACCTAGTATTGACCCCCAAAGTATTATCTTAAAAATCACATCAATTTCTCTGAACAATTCTTTTTCAGGAATTACAATTATTACTGACCAAACTGAATTTTCAAGTGGTGCAAAATAAAACCATGACTTTTGGTTTTGTAAATATTCAGAAATTCCATGTCCAGCCCCTCTCCCACCATTTCGTATTGCAGTTTCTATCGTTTTAATATTACCATCAAAAATCGGAGAAGCTTTTTCAAGTAAATTTTTAGTCAGTATCCACTCTGATTTTGGATGCGTAAGGAAAGTGCCGGAGCGGTCGATAATAAATGCATATCCCTTTTCACCAATTTTGATTTCAGAAAGCATTTGTCGCATCATTTTCAGGGAAACAACACAAGTTACAGCTCCTGCAATAATTTCTGAATCAGGAATATAGATAGGACTTTTATACGAAACGATTAAATGGCTGGTATCGTATTTACAATAATACGGATTACTCCATTCACCAATTTGCCTGGAAGAATTCCCTGATTTTAGTTTTTGAAAATCATTCAGATTGTTGATCAGGCTGTCTGAAAGGCAAATGAGTTGTCCTGGTTTATTTGATGAAAACTTCATCAACTTACCACTTTTAGCATCCAGCAATTCGACATGGATACTTTCAATGATCTGATTGGATTCAAGTACTTTTTGGAGTAAAAAAATTAGGTCGTTATGTTGGTTGAAGTACAGTGCCTGATGCGATACATTATTTGCAATTTCTTCGGTACCGACCGTAATTCTTGATATTTTTGAAATAACCAGGTTACTTTGGTTTATTGCACCTTCCTCTATTTTGCTAATCAAAATTTTACTACCAAAATAGTAATTGACATAAACGATAGATGCAATAATTATAATAGCAATTGTTGTAATATGGGCATTCAGGCGAAAAGAAATTCCTTTTTGGCTCATTTGGCTTGGCTTAATTGGCAAACTAATATACTAAAAAGATTTAAGGATTAGGCAAATGAGAACAGTAAAATAAAAGCGCATGAAAACCACCCAATTAAAATAAAAAAAGCCGGAATAATTACTTCCGGCTTCACGTATTTTCTAAGAGCAATTACTACGTATTCATTGCACCACAAACGTTAATTACTTGTCCGCTAACATACGACGAAAGGTCGGATGCAAGGAAAAGCGCAACTTTTGCAACTTCATCCGGAGTTCCGCCACGTTTCATCGGAATGTTTGCTTCCCACTGTTTGCGGGCATCTTCTGGTATTTTAGCAGTCATTTCAGTAATAATAAATCCGGGAGCAATTGCATTTGAACGGATTCCACGAGAACCAAGTTCTTTTGCGATTGACTTTGTAAAACCAATAATTCCGGCTTTAGATGCTGAATAGTTCGATTGGCCAGCGTTTCCGCTAACACCTACTACCGAACTAAGATTAACTATTGAACCTGATTTTTGCTTCAGCATAATTTTTTGGGCGGCTTTTGTAAAGTTGAAAACCGATTTAAGGTTAACATTAATTACAGCATCCCATTGCTCTTCAGTCATACGCATTAAAAGGGTGTCTTTAGTAATACCGGCATTATTGACCAAGGCGTCAATTGCGCCAAAATCTTCAACAATTAGGTTTACAACCCGATCTGTATCTTCAAAGTTTGCAGCATTCGACGCATATCCTTTGGCTTTTACACCCATTGCGTTCAATTCTACCTCGGTGTTTTTCATGTTTTCATCATCAAAAAGATCGGTGAAAGCAATGTTGCAACCTTCTTCAGCAAATTTTATAGCAATTGCTTTTCCAATGCCTCTCGATGCGCCAGTAATTATGGCAGTTTTTCCTTCAAGAAGTTTCATATTTAAATATTTGATTTATGAATTTTCAGATTGGCAAAAGTAATAAAATATGCGAAATTGAAGTTTTCAGACACTTTTTATCAGTCTATTCAGTCATTTTGATCGTTATCTCATTGAATTTTTAACTTACATATTCGAAATCTCAATCAAAATTTAAGTATTATAAATTATGCATTATATTTGCCGCACTCTTTTCAAACTAAACCCTCCTGAATTAATTTCGACACTGATTTCAATATGATTTTAACGGAGAAATCGCTTTGTGTTTTTATACATTTTGAGAAAACCGGATATATTCCCAGGTATGTAGAAATGTACGTGAATGAATTATCAATTCATTTTACCGAAGTCATTTTTGTACAGAATAAGAGAGAGTTTCATACCAATCTTCCCGACTTCAAAAAAAATGTTTCATTACATTTTGTGGCGAATGAAGGTTATGATCTTGGCATGTTTTACAAAGTATTTAAAACAATCAACCATATTGATTACAAACACATTGCATGCATAAACGATTCAAATATTCTATTTAAAAGCTTAACTTCAGTAATTTCATGGAGTGCGAAACAAAAATGCGATTTCTGGGGATTAATTGATTCGTACGAAAAACCCTGGTTTTCAACGCACGAAAACACGTATCATTTGCAAAGTCATTTTGTTGTTTTCAATGAAAAGGCCATCGCTCTTTTACCTGAATTCTTCGAAAAAATTAATGTCGATTCAATAATTAGTGAAAAAGACATCAAGCAACTTCGCAGAACAGTAATAAATGAATGGGAAATTGGGCTAACTCAATATCTTATTCTGAATGGTTTAAAACCAGCATCTTACGTTTGTAGCAAATCTTTTTCTAAAGAATATAGTACAGGAAAAGCAAAAAATTTAACCATTCGATTCTTTCCGCAATTAATTAAATCTGGTTATCCGCTGCTTAAAAAGAAGGTGATTTTCGGAAGAACGTGGAAAGAAAAACTGCGCTTTCAGCCTTCATGGGAAAGTCTGCTAATCAAATTCGGACAAAATGATTGGGAAATTAGCAGTATGATTGAAGATCTCGTCAGAATTGGAAATGGATCGGTTAAAAAGTACAATAACAGCACTTTAGAATGGATTCGTGCAGCATACCAATCGATGCGGGGTGAAAAAGCAGCCTAAGAATTAATTACGAAACCGATCCCGATCATTTAGCAGCATTTCTAATTAATTCCGATTTCTTTACTTTTGTGAAAAAAATATAGATGCCTGATTCTAAATCTAAATCCATTAAGATATACGCATTTCACTACAAGCCTGGCGCTCTGATAGATACTGATCCAATTTATCATCCGATAATGGCAGGAAATGTACTCGTACCTGAAAATTCGAGCGTTCAAGGTGATGATAGTGGAGAAAATATTTCAGCAAAAAATCCGTGGTACAGTGAATTGACTGGCATTTACTGGGTCTGGAAAAATACCCGGCAAGATATCACAGGAACCTGTCACTACCGGCGATTTTTCACCGCTCAGCCAGAACCTCTTGCTTACAAATTGAAACGCCTTTTTTATTATCCGGCTGGTTTGTACAAAAAGCGCATTGGGCTTATCTATACAACTAATACTGAATTGTTTGCCCCCAGAATACTCACGAATATCGAAATAAAGAAATTACTCAGCCAATATGATGCGATTCTGCCACAGGCCCGAAAATTGAAATATACAGTTGAAACGCATTACCAAAGATATCACGACATCAACGACCTGAATTTGCTAAAATCGCTTATTGCCGAAAAGCATCCGGATTATATTGAAGCATTTGAATCGGTAATGATTGGTAAACGACTGTATGCCAACAACATGTTCATACTGAAAGATCAGCAGTTTCAGGAATTTATGGCTTGGTGGTTTGATGTACTTTTTGAATTCGAGAGGCGCATAGAATTGAAGAACTATACTGAATATCAGAAAAGAATTCTAGGTTTTGTTGCCGAACGACTGTTGAATGTTTGGTTTCAGAAGAAACAACTTAATTGTGTAGAATTGCCAGTAATCTACTTTAAACAATTTAAGTTTAAATAATTGAGAATCCGAAAAGTGCAGACTTATCGAACCAAAAAATGTAATTTTATCTGATCAAATTCACTTTGCCATGCTCGACCAGTTAACCATTTGTGCCATAGCAACTTCTCCCGGAATGGGCGCTATTGCCACCATCCGTCTTTCAGGCGAAAAAGCCATCGAAATTGCTGATTCCGTATTTCATTCACCCGTTTCAGGAAAAAAGCTGACCGCTCAGAAGCCCAACACACTGCATTTTGGGAGTATTTCAGCCGGTGATGAACTGATCGACGAAGTGATCGTTTCGGTATTTCGTGCACCTCATTCGTTTACCGGCGAAGATGTGATTGAAATTACCTGCCATGGTTCGGTTTATATTCAGCAACGTATTCTACAACTGCTAATTACAAAAGGTGCCCGTATGGCGCTTCCCGGCGAGTTTACCCAACGTGCATTCCTGAATGGAAAAATGGATCTTTCCCAAGCTGAAGCTGTGGCCGATCTGATTGCATCGACCAATCGCGCAGCTCAAAAAGTTGCTATCAACCAGATGCGTGGCGGGTTTTCTTCGGAATTGACCAGTTTACGGGGCGAATTGCTGCATTTCATTGCTATGATTGAACTGGAACTCGATTTCAGCGAAGAAGATGTTGAATTTGCTGACCGTGATCAACTTAAAAGGCTGGTTTCAAAAATTGAAGAAATTCTCCGGAAGTTGAAAAATTCATTTCAGTTGGGAAATGTGATTAAAAACGGGATTCCGGTGGCGATAATTGGTGAGACAAATGTTGGAAAATCTACACTTCTGAATGCTTTGCTGAATGAGGAAAAAGCTATCGTGTCTGATATTCATGGCACTACACGAGATGTGATTGAAGATGTGGTAAATATTCACGGTACGGCCTTCCGGTTTTTCGATACTGCCGGAATACGCGAAACGACTGACGAAATTGAATCGCTGGGAATCGAGCGCAGCTATAGCAAACTTGACCAGGCTACTGTCGTAATTTTGGTTGTTGATACTCAAAATAAATTTGATATAATTTCCGACAGAATTTCTAAAATCAGGGGAAGGTTGACCGGTCAGCATTTAATTATTGCCGCCAATAAAATGGATCGTGGATTACCTCAAACAATCTCCGAATTGAAAGAAATGAAATTGCTTACCAATGAAAAACTGGTGTTTATCGCGGCCAAACAAAAGACCAATCTTGATGAACTGATTTCGGAAATGCAACATGCCGTTTCGCTCGATTCAATCAGCGAAGATGCCGTGATTGTAACCAATGTGCGCCACTTCGAAGCGCTGACCCGCGCGCATGAATCCATTGAACGTGTGCAACTTGGACTCGATAATCTTATTTCAGGAGACTTCCTTGCACAAGACATCCGCGAATGCCTGCATTACCTCGGCGAAATTACCGGTGAGATATCAAATGATGAAATTTTAGGGCATATTTTCAAGAATTTCTGTATCGGAAAGTAACCACTGATAATCAACAACTTACTAATGCAATTATTTATAAACGAAACTAAAATCTAAAGAGCCAAACATTTCGTTGTAAGCTGTAAGGCCATTCCCAACTAAATCGTGATTTCCAACGACAACAAAATAAGGGATATTCAACTTCAACAAATACGAATTTCCCCAAAAATATTGTTTGGGTAAACCAATGTCAGCTATATCACCAACATGAATTACGAAATCAACAGATGGTTTTTGATTTACTTTTGCCACGAACTTTTCTGTTTCATCAAACCAACGATGGGTATCGCCGGTAAAGGCAATTGTAATTGTATCGTCATGTGTCTGATTAGCTAATTTGCCGATATTTTGTTGATTAACATTTCTATTTTCTTCGCTAAAATCAATTAAGAAAGGAGAGTAGTCAAACATACCATCGCACGAGAGTAATGCAATCGCAGTAATGAAAACTATTAGTATGTTTCTGATTGTCATGATTTTGGTATGTTTGTTTCAATTCAAATTTATCTTTCAAGATTATCCTAGCCTATTTTTCTTCTTCAAGAATCGAATGATTAAATAACTGACGAGCAATATTCCCCCAATAATTAAGAAGTAAATGAAGCTGATGTGTTTTTGATACAACAGCAGAAGCAGCAATCCGCCAAGATAGAGATAGAAAGAGTTGTATTCTTTTCGGATTACTTTTCTCCAGTTAAATTTTTGATCTTCGAATGCTTTATTGATTCTGGTAAAATCAGGGAAATAGCATTGACTTTCTGTATGTAAAGTTGGTATTCTTCTCCAAATTTATTTCCCAAAAATGATTGTTCAGCTAGTATTATTGCGGCATACAAAAACATGAAGGTGGGAATTGTCAGGAAAACAAAAAGAGCTGAGTTTGCAAAAATGCCAATACCTGATAAAATCAGCAGATTCCCAAAGTACATGGGGTTTCGGCAAATGCTATATATCCCAGAGGTAACAAGCTTGTCGGCATAGATTTGCCAGAACAAACCTCCCCGAACAATGTATTCTAAACCAATCGTAATTCCGCGCGCCATCACCCCAAATAAAAATACGACAAGTCCAAGACCAATTTGAATCCATAAATTCTCTGTAAGAGCTGGAGATGGTATAAACATAGTTCCATAAAGAATGGCGAAAAACCAGTTGCGGTTGTGAAAAACCCAATTTCCAAAATTGACCATAGCCCAGATTATTTAATTGCGATAATACCGGCAAAATTGTACCATTTAAAAAAGACTTCGGTTTTGGTAAAACCCGATTCTTCAAGCATAGCAATATTCTCGCTTAATTTATATGGGATTAATACGTTTTCGAGGGCTTCCCTTTTTTGGGAGATTTCCATTTCATCGTAGCTGTTCCGGCGCTTTAAATTGTAGTAATAGTTAATAAACTGCCGGTTCAGGTCAGCATCCTCTGCCAAAATTTTCTCGATTAAGATTAAACAAGCTCCCTCATTCATTTGCTGATAAACAGATTCAAGCATCTTTTGCCTGTAAAGTGGCCTTATAAACTGAAGCGTCAGGCATAAGATTACAACGGATGCGTCTGTGATCTTAACCGGTTTGTACAAATCGGCTGTAATCAAATCGTACGGACGGGTAACACCACTACTCCGGAAGTTGCTGTTCGAGTTTTTAATCATTTCTGCTGAAGAATCGACACCAACAAAACGGATAGACTGATCCAGCAGCTCATCCAGCGAAAGTAGCGTTGTCCCGGTTGAGCAACCAAGGTCGTAAACAGATGAATTGGGCAGCACATAATCAGGAATAATTTCGGCCATCATCCGCTGCATTTCCAGATAGTAAGGAACTGACCGACTGACCATGTCGTTAAATACGTTGGCAACTTGTGCATCGAATTTAAAATCAGTTGATTTATTCATTGGCTCTTTAAAAACCTGATCTGTTTTCATATGTCTATAATTTGTTTTTTAATTGCCATATGGAACTCGCCAACTAGTTATTTTCTTGTGTGAGAGTAACTCTCATGGCTCGTTTCATACATTTTAATTTTAAGGTTATTCGTTGTTTTTGAGCTATTATAAGGCAGTTTCAATCGAATCACTTTTACCCATCAGGTTCTGATCTACAATTTTTAAGAATTGACTGGCAATCAGATTTTTTAGAATTTCAAGGTTTTCAGGATAACTGAAAATTGAAGTAATCAGGTTACTTAATTTATCGTTGGTTCGAATCATTTCTCTTATAAATTGATTATTAGTTCGGGTCTCGTTTATTAAAAACCAGGCTATACATTCTGTTTCTGCATTTTGCGTAAAATATGGGATGGTGGGTGCCTTCGATTTGTTTACCGGATAAATTCCGTGACGATTTATGGCATCAAGAAGCCCGGAAAGATTATTGACGAGAACAATAGAATAGATATTGTCTTTCGTGCGAAAATAGTAGTGTATTGCAGCCGTATTTACCCCCGCATGAGTTGCTATTTGCTGAAGGGTAGTTCCATGATACCCAAACTGAAGGAAGATGCTATTGGCAGCTTCTAATATTTTAGCTTCGGTACTTAAATCTGTATTTGCCATATTTTTTTGATTTAAAACCTTAATTTTTCAGTCATTAGCCCAAAACGTAGAACATCCAGCCTGTGACTGAAATACATGTTGTAATAATCCAACCCATGATAATATTGAACAAATAGCCCGATATCCTCCAAAAATTTAGGATGATAATAGAACGTTAAACTTAGGTTTAGCCTGTCCGCTGAAAGTCGGTTCCGGTCATTCAGGTCACCAAACATCCAGGTAGTTTCGGCTTTTACCGAGATATCAGCATTTTTTTCGGTATCACTGTCGCTCTTTGCCGGAAGTTTAAATATGGAAACCGCATTGTGCCACCGGGTTTTACTATAAATCCCGTCGAGTTCAGCGCTACTCGAACCTGGAGGATGGATTTCAACTGATGATTTAAAGAACTGGTAAGCATTTAGTCGCTTATTTACGTTCGTGATGATGAATCCAGGCTCAAAATAATTGGTGGCAAAATCACCTGATTTTAAATTCAGATCACCATTTTCCAGAAAAAAGTTTCCTTCCTGACCGTTAGAATGATGTGCCAACCTCAGAAATAAACTTTTACTACGTGAAGTTGATTCGCTTTTCAGTTGATAGTAAACGGTAATCTGTGGCATATAACTTGGGGTACGGACGGGGTATGACTTTTCCTGATACATCCGAATGATAATTTGAGGTGTCAGTACGCCCATTAACCGTGAATTTTTACTTTCGCGCAGGTAGAAATTCGGAATAACATTCCCTTCAAACCAAAGTGGTTCAATGTTGCCAATGTCAGTAGGAAACGTGATATAGCTGTTCCCCTGGTTGACCTGGGAAATTACTGAAAGCCCAATCGGTATCATCGGGGATCTTTCCTGCCCATTGGCTGAAAGGACAAGAAACAGCAGGATCCATGTCAATAGTGGGCATTTTTTCATCTTTTACAGGTATATCATTGTAACCTTTATTCGTTTGTCGTTCATTACAATAAATGATGCTTTTGTAAATGAGGGCTTGTGCGAAAAACCAATCGATTTATAGTTTGAAAACCCAATCCCCTCTTTGGGCAAAATGAGCCCCTTTTTTATTTTGCCATCATTGTCTTCATCGTGCAAAATATTCACTGCATACGTTCCTTCCGGTAGGTTTTCGAATGTTATAGAAGATGCTCCATTCTCTATCTTCCCGTTAAGCTTTTTGAAATACTTTTTATAATGCTCGTCAGGAAAAGAATCTGCCCTATTGTATAGGGTGAATTGTACGGTACCTTTTGAATTTCGCAAATCGCTCACATCAATTGTAAGTGAGCAGGTTTCCTGCTTTTGAATACTGAATGAAGAATGCAGTACAATTGTCAGAAATGACTGAAGAATTATGATTGCTCCCTTCATTTGATAGCTCCCTTTTTATTTGCGATTTTCTCTTTAATCCTATCCACACCATAGTAAACCATCGGGACTAAATAAACAGTCAGGATCATGGACGAAAGCAAACCTCCGATGATTACCCACGCTAGTCCGTTTTTCCATTCGCTGGCTGTGCCTTGCGCCAATGCGATGGGCAACATTCCGATAGCCATAGCAAGCGTGGTCATTAAAATAGGGCGCATGCGCTCTTTACCTGCAATGATCAATGCTTCTTTGTAATACTTTCCCTGTGCTTTCAACTGGTTGGTAAAGTCCACAATCAGGATGGCATTTTTTGTTACCAGCCCCATGAGCATGATCAACCCAAGTTGAGCAAACAAAGTCAGATGGTTTAGCGATAAGTTTAAGGCAAGGAATGCACCAATAGCAGCCATCGGTATGGCAAATAAAGCTACGAATGGATAAATGTAACTATCATAAAGGGCTACCATAATCAGGTAAATCAGGATAAATGAAATTAAAAGCACCGAGCCCAAAGCTCCAAAACTTTCATTTTGTGTTTTGATATCTGCTCCCCATGTTAATTTCACTCCTTCGGGCAATGGTTGTGTTTTTAGAAAACCTATAGCTTCATCAGCTAAAGTTCCTGAAGGTCTTCCAAACGATTCGGAAGTAATGGTAACTGAAGGTTGCCTGTCAAGGCGTTCAAGCAGCGAAGGCGAATTGTCCTGTCTGACTTCCGCAAATTGAGATACTTGAATGGGGATGTTCATTGGGTTTACGATGGAAATACGTTGTACATCTTCGAAGTTTTTCCGGTCAAAATCATCCAGCCAAATCCGCACCGGATATTCGGTTCCATTTTCGGTCAGTATTGCATCATCGTTTCCGGTAAAGGCAGTCCTTAAATTTAACCCAACATAGGCAGTTGTTAATCCCAACCGCTGCATCTTATCTTTGTCGGGCACCACCTTATATTCGGGGCTTCCCTCTTTTACTGATAGCTGAACATTATCAGCTCCCGGTATCTTTTCAATTGCAGCTTTCAGCTCATCCCCGGTTTTCATTACCAAAGCCAGATCGCTTCCGCTAAGGGTTATTTTGATGGGCGCCTGTTTGGGTAGCAACCCCAAAACTGCCATTGAAAAGTTAATTCCCGGGAATTGCTTTTTCAGTTCTTCGCGAAGCGATTTCATAAATGCCTCAGTTTTGATACTTCTTTCCTTTTCCGACTTTAACTGAATAGTAAATTCCGAGATATTGGCAGAGCCCACCCCTAAACTTCCAATACCTGTACTTGGCCCGGCAATGTTGCTGAAAAGTGTGGCTACTTCAGGTTGCTGAAGGATAAAGTTTTCAACTTGTTGTGTCCTGATATTGTTTTCCTGAACGGTGGTTGTTTTATCGTATTCCAGATTCAAACGAAACTTCCCCTGATCGCCGGTAGACATCATTTCTTTTCCGATAATGCCTTGTTTCATCATCACCCCAGTCATTACCAAAAGAAAAACAACTATTCCGGTAAGGATAAGCTTGTGGCTTAGAACCCATTGCAGTTGTTGACCGTACCAATCGATGAATGTTGTTAATTGTCTTTCAAACCAAAGAAGAAAACGGTTTATGATGTTGGTAGGTTGTAAATCCTCCTTTTTGCCTATTCGTGAAGCCAACCAGGGTACCAGCGTAAAGCCCACCAATAAACTGGTAAGTGTGGATGTTATTACAACGATTGAAAATTGTTTCAGCATATCTGCCACAAAAACCTGCAAAAACAGAATGGGCAAGAATACAACCACGTCAACCAGAGTAATTGAAATGGCTGAAAATCCAATTTCCATACGCCCTTCCAATGCTGCAGTTTCTTTGTCTTTGCCCATATCGAGGTGTCGTTGAATATTTTCCAGTATTACGATGGCATCGTCCACCAGAATTCCAATAATTAACGACATGGCCAGCAAGGTCATCAGGTTTAAAGTGAAGCCCATCAGCCACATCACGGCAAACGCAGTAATTAATGAGGTTGGGATGGCAATTAATACAATCAGGGAATTCCGGTAGCTTCTTAAAAACAGGAACATGACCAGCGAAACCAGGATAACCGCTNNATGTCGGTTGAATCATCGGCAACCACAAATTTTACCCCAGAGCTGGAGTTTGCACTTTCAATTTGTTTGAGTTTCGTGTGAACTAATTTTGAAACTTCCACCGCATTGGCATCGCCTTGTTTTTTCAGCAAAAGGCCTATTCCGTTTGTCCCGTTGTAACGGCTTACCGAACTTATCTCCTTCACTCCATCAATAACGGTTGCTACATCCTTTACATAGACTGGCATTCCAGGCGCTGGCATGGCAACCTGTACATTCATGATGTCATTTACAGTCGAAAACTTCCCGGTTAACCGAACTGAATTACTTTCTTTATCGGTTTGCGCTTTACCGGCAGGCAAATCAATTCCTGAACGGTTAATAGCTTCAACTACTTGATAAATAGACATTTTATACAATCTAAGTTTATCCTGATTGGCCTTCACCTGAATTTCACGTTCTTCGCCACCAAGCAGGGTAATCTCAGCCACACCTTTCAATTGTTGAATTTGCGGAAGATACTCGTCCTTCATCTTTTGATGAAATTCAGTCGCAGGCAAGCTGCTTGTTGCACTGATCGAAATGATTGGCAAATCGTTGGGTGAAACCTTGCTCATTACCGGACTCAAAATGTCAGCCGGAAGATCTTTTTTAATATTGTCGATGTAGCGCTGGGCATCCTGCATGGCAATGTTCAAATCCGTTCCGTATTTCAGATTGGCAATAATAACTGAAGCGTTGGGCATCGACTTGGTTTCCAAATAATCAACCCCTTCAAGATTCGACAAAGCATCTTCTATTTTTCTTGAAACAGAGGTTTCTACCTCGTTGGGTTCAGCGCCAGGATACATTGTTTTTATTACAACTACCGGCTGGTTAAAGTCAGGCAAAAGTTCATACCCCAGATTGGTAAATCCAATGATTCCCAACAAGGCGAATACGCTGAAAAGAACGATGATCAGCGATGGACGGTTGATTGCTATTTTTGTAATATTCATGATTCTTAGTTGCTAATTGTCACATTTGCACCATCAAATAGATTGATAAACCCGTTGGTAATAATTACATCGCCTTCGGTTAAACCACTTGAAACCTGTACTTTATTTTGAAACCTGTTTGAAGTGGTGATATTTTGAAGAATAGCTTTACCATTTTTAACCAGATAAACCTGTGGTTGAATGTTAGTTCCAATGATAGCAGATGCCGGGATGATAATTGACTTTTTTTCATCATCGTTTTTCATCCCGTTCGCAATCGGAAGTACTTTTCCGAACATTCCGGATTTGATTTTTAAATCGGCAGAGTTGTTTACCGAAAATTGTACCGGGAAACTATTCCCAATATTGGCTTTGCTTCCTGTTAGAATTACTTTTCCCAATAAAACCGTTTCCGGATATGCATCTGCCGAAAGAGCGTATTCTTGATTTGGTTCGAACACACTTAACTCCCGTTCGGGGACATTCACCGTAAATTTCAGGATTGAAATATCAGTGATTTGAAGCAATGGAATGCCAGGTGCAGCAAAAGCGCCTTCTTCGGTCAGCTTTGCGGTAACAATTCCATCGAAAGGCGCGGTAATAGTCGTTTTATTGATTTGCTCTTTTATTGTAGCCTTTTGTACTTTGGCTGATTTTAAAGCCAATTCGGTCTTTTCGAGCTGAACGCCTTGAATGGCATCGGCATTGGCAAGTACGGTATAGCGTTTCACATCCGTTTCCAATCCTTCAATCTGAATTTCAACGGTTTGCAATTGCAACTTCAGTAAGGAGTTATCTAATTGAACCAAAGCCTGCCCTTTTCGGACAACACTTCCAACATCCACCAAAACTGCATTAATCTTACCCTGAATATCCGCACTGATTCTCGTTTCTTTGTTGGGCTCAAAAGTTCCCGTGTAAGAAATATCATTTTTAACACTTTCAAGCGTCAGCGTGATGGCCTGCACATTAATTGCCTGTTCTTTATCGTATTGGTAAACCCTGTTTACAGTGGTTTCTTTGTTGGTTTTCAGGCGAATTACCACTATGGCTATTAACGCCACTGCCACAATTATATAAATGATCGCTTTTTTCATTTCCTTGATTTTTTATTGGTGATTTTTTATTTTTTAATTGCAATCAGGTTTCCTGTTACGCGTTTGTATTCCAGTTCTGCTTTGCGAAGATTTACCATTGCAACAATATAATTTTGCTGTGCTTCGCGTAATGAATTGTCGGCCAGCAGCAAATCGGTAATGGATGTCATTCCTTGTTCGTTTAGAAGCACAGTATTGCTGTAAATTTTTTTTGCCAGTTTTATTTGATCGTCAACTGTTGCAATATTTTGCGTTGCAAGCGCGTATTGCATTTCAGCGTTAATCAGGTCGAGTTTTGATTTTTCGGATACCAGATCTTTCTGAATATTTGTTTTCTGTATGTCTATCTTTTTCTGTACAATCTTGTGTTTTGTAATCGTGCCATTAAAAAGTGGGATCGACAGTTGAGCGCCAACATAACCGATTGGATGGAAATTGAAAAAGCTGTTTGTACCAGTATTGCCAAAGCCATTTGTCCCATAAACTCCGTAAGCACCCAGCGAAGGCAGTTTTGAATTTTGAAGCCCTTTTAGTTCAGCGTAATTAAATCGTAATTTTTTATCAATCAACTTCATATCCGTAGTTGCCTGAATCTGAGGATGCAATTGAACCAAAGTGTTTTCAGTTATTAAAACCTGAATGGTATCAGGAATTAGTTTGCCCATCAGAAATTTGAGTGCATTTAATACTTGCTGCTGCTGCGAAAAAACGGTATTTCTTTGATTGCTAACCTGATCCAATTGTAATTTCAACCTGTCAACATCCGTTCCTTTTGCAATTTGTTGCTGGTGCAGTAAAGTGGTTGTTTTCAGTAGTTTATTGGTATTGATCATGTTGCTATCCAAAAAAGCCAGTTGATTCAGCAGAATCTGTGCATTGTAGTAGGCGTTCGAAACTTCCAGTACCACATCTTCATCGGTTTTTGTTTTCTGAATTTCTGAAAGTTCAACGGCTATCTGCGTTGT
>DMSQ01000098.1 GCA_003457135.1 Prolixibacteraceae bacterium | reverse complement strand
ATTTGCAACTCTTCCCATATCAAGGTTTTTGAATGATTCCATCGGCCAGCAATTGTTTAAAATGATTGGCGATTGTTTGTTCGAAAGGAATGAATTCCATTCCCAAATCTCTTTTGATGTAACTATTATCCATCACAAGGTCGAAACCCACGTTCAGTTTCACATATTTGCGGGTAAAACCAACCAAAGGGGCAATCAAACTAAACAGCCATTTCGGAACAAATTTCTTTGGTAAAGGGAATTCCGGATAATCGGCCCGGATGACATTGGCCAGATCGAGAAAGCTTTTATCAGCCGAAGTGCAAATATGCCGTCCGGAAGCATTTGGGGTAAAACCGGCCAGAATATGAGCTTTGGCTACGTCGCGTACATCAACAAAACTCATATTTCCGGAAGGAACACCAGTTTTGAACTTTCCGGTAGCCAACTGGATCATGATTTCAATACTCGTTGAATCGGTGCGTTTGCTCAACGATGGCCCCAAAATAAATCCCGGATTGATAACAAGCAAATCCCACCGGCTTTGTTTTTCTGCCATCGCCCATGCCAACTTTTCAGCGAGAACTTTTGAATACGGATAGGGCTGATGTTCGGTTGAACTGGTCGTATTCCAATATTCTTCGGTAAATATTCCTTTCTTGGTATTCTGAATGTCGCACGCATCGCCAAAAATAGCCGCTACACTCGATGTCAGTACCACCCGTTTAACACTTTCCATAGCATTCACCGAATCAAGCACATTTCGTGTACCCTCCAAAGCAGGCTCTATCAGCTCCTTTTGTGCATTTTTTATTCCTGAAATTTTAAAAGGTGAAGCAGTGTGAATGACCAGTTCACAGCCAGTCATAGCTTCAGCGAAGCTTCCCTTTTTGAGCAGATCGGCTTCAAAAAACTGTAATATTCCCTTGCTTTTTACAGCCAATTCGGTCAAATGAGCGAATTTATCTTTTTGCACCAGGTTTCTGACAGTTGTCCTGACTTCAAATCCCTGATCCAGTAATTGTCTCACGATCCACGATGCCAGGTATCCTGTTCCTCCAGTCACCAAAACCGGTTTTGTGCGATCAATTGCTTTCATATTTCTCAATTAATTCAGTTGATATTTTCCGTAATATGAACGAACAAGCGAATTTACTAAAATGTTTGGAAACATCTCAAATTGAACTTCTTAAAATGAAACTGAACGGATTCGATTCTTGTCTGAATTGTTCTCCATTCATATACGTAGCGGCGGTCAATCCCATTTGCCTGAAATCAGTGCTTAAAACAGAAATTCCGCCATGCAGGATTTCTTTCATTGGAGTTTCGTCGTACGAAATGATACCAACCTCTTTCCCCGGAATCCAGTTCCTGCTGTCAATTTCCTTCAACAAACTGATTAATTCCATGTCGCTGTAAACCAAATAAACAGTTCCGATCTGAATCTGAGTCAAATCGAGTTTCCGAACAATCGTCGATGGTATTTCAACTTCCTCACAAAACCGTTTAAATCCAAGCAGACATCCTTCAGGAACGAACTGAAAGGGACTATCCGAACTGCTTGACACAAAATGCTGATAGCTGCAAATCCGCTTACGGTTCGCCATCAAGCCATTGAAGATATCATTTTCGAAATCCTGATATACAGCGGCATATTTTCCCTTTAATTCTGAAACCGATTTATCCAGAACAATAAGTTTTCGCTCTGGGATTTTTGCCAGAATTTTTGAAACATCCTCATTGAAATGTGGCATCACCGCGTAATAGCTGTATTTCCCCAGATTCTCGCGAATCAATTTTTCGAATCGTTTTATGTCGTAATGGTGAAAAAAAACATCCATCTCTATCCCTGGATTCAGATTGTGAATGATACTGTCGTGCAGAATTTCTTTGTAGGCATTCATCCGGTCGAACAACAGAAAAACCCGTATCTTCTGCTGAATCTGAATGCTGGAAATGTAATAACCTTTCCCCTGCTTCGAAGAAATGATACCCATTTCACGTAGTTCTTCATANNATAACTGTTCCGGGAGCCAAACCAAATTCATCTTTCATCTTATGAATCGAAGGCATCTTCATTCCTGCCAAAATCTTTTTTTGCTCAATTCCGTCTAAAACATTCTGAACGATCTGTTTATAGACTGGCATCATTGCCTTCATCTCGATTTGAAAAGTCCAATTCATCGAAGAAAATATTTTATAACATATCCAATGGAAAAGTGTAAAGATAACAGGAAACTCTATTTTTGATTGAATAAGTGTGGTAAAGTTGGGAAATGGCTTCTGACGGCCAGCAGCTAGCAGCCAATTGCCAGATGCATGTTAAAAAAAAGCTGTAACAAAATAAATCTCTAAAACCCAAATTTATGATCGTACTAACTAATTACTGGCTTGCAATTCTGTTTTGTGTGTTTGCAATGATTTGTTGGGGTTCCTGGTCGAATACCCAAAAGTTGGTTCAAGAAAACTGGCGATTCGAACTTTTTTACTGGGATTTGATTATCGGAATCCTTTTAATGTCAATTGTTTCAGCGTTTACTGTGGGAAGTATGGGAGATACAGGACGCTCTTTTCTGACCGACCTGAAGCAGGCTGATGCCAGTTCAATTGTGTTTGCGATGCTTGGAGGATTGTTGTGGAATGCAGGGAATTTACTTCTTGTGGCTGCCATTGCAATAGCCGGAATGTCGGTGGCTTTCCCCATAGGAGGCGGAATAGCATGGGTATTGGGAATTATCCTGAATTACATGAACGTAATTCTGAAGGGCGGTAATCCGAGTAACAATCCGGTTGAATTATGGATCGGTGTAGCCATTATTGTTGCTGCAATTTTCCTGAGTGGAAAGTCGTATCAAAAGCTAACTCAGGAGAAGAAACAGGCCTCAATGAAAGGAATTTTGATCTCGGTTATTGCCGGATTGTTCATTGCATTTTTCTACCCGGTAGTCGTGAATTCGCTCGATGCCCAATTTGTTTCAGGAGGAAAAGGCACTCTGACACCTTACACGGGAGTATTTTTCTTTGCCGTTGGGGTATTTTTCAGCACTTTTATTATCAATCCAATTGCTATGCGCTGGCCTTTAACCGGTACACCGGTAAAGATAAGTGCCTATTTCGAAGGAAGTTTCAAAACACATTTGACCGGAATCCTGGGTGGAGCCTGGTGGATGCTGGGTATGGTTTTCAGCTATATGGCAGTTGGCGCCGCCAACCCAGCGATTGCCTATGCATTATCCAATGCCGCTCCAGTGGTTGCTATCCTGTGGGGAGTATTCGTCTGGAAAGAATTTAAAGAAGCGCCAAAAGGAACATCAACAATTCTGACAGTCATGTTCCTTTGCTACATCGTTGGACTGGTATTGATCACACTTTCAAATGCATAACCTTAACCAATTAAACATGATTCACCTATAAAGCTCAAATTATGAAACGTATTATAATCCTAATTTTCCTTTTCTCCATTTTTATCAGCCACGCTCAGGAAACAGAATGGCAAGGCCCATCGGTTGATTTTAAAAATGGTAAACTTAAAGTTTCAGCCAATAAACGATTCCTTGAATTTGAAAATGGCAAGAACTTTTTTTATCTGGCTGATACCGGTTGGGAATTGTTGCACCGGTTGACCAAAGCAGATGTTGAAAAATATCTGGAAAACCGCCGCGCGAAAGGATTTACAGTCATTCAGGCTGTGGCTTTGGCCGAACTTGATGGGCTGAACACTCCAAACGCTGAAGGCGAAAAACCGTTGATTAACAACGATCCGACCAAACCAAACGAAAAATATTTTGCACATGTTGATTGGGTGATTAAAAAGGCCGAAGAGAAAGGAATGTTCATTGGATTTTTGCCAACCTGGGGCGATAAATGGAACAAAAAATGGGGCGCAGGTCCGGAGATTTTTACTCCTGAAAATGCAAAAACCTACGGAAAATTTCTTGGTAATCGGTATAAGAACAGTCCAAACATGATCTGGATACTTGGTGGTGACCGTCCGGTTGAAACCGATTTGCACAAACAGATCATCCGTGAAATGGCTTTTGGATTACGTGAAGGTGACGGAGGCGCTCATTTAATCTCGTTTCATCCGACAGGTGGAAACGGATCATCACAATACTTTCACAACGAAGAATGGCTCGATTTCAACATGCGCCAAAATGGACACAGTCTGAGTTATACGGAACGCTATCGCATGACAGTTGACGATTATAACCTCACTCCTGTGAAACCGGTCATTGATGCAGAGCCTATATATGAAGATCATCCCATCAATTTCAATCCTGACCAAAATGGACNNCTCTGTAGCCACTGATGTTCGCCGGCCACTCTATTGGGACCTTTTCAGCGGCGCATGCGGACATACTTACGGACATCATTCAGTATGGCAAATGTGGTCGCCCGAACGCGAACCAATTAATCGTCCGCTCATGCCCTGGTACGAGGCGATTGACCAGCCTGGCGCTGGTCAAATGATTTATGGAAGATTGCTGATGGAATCACGTCCTTTCCTGACACGCATTCCCGACAATTCAATCATTATAACCGACCGTGTGCCAACTTCGGTGCCCGGAGCAGGATCGTATCAGTTTGTGGTAACCCGCGATCAGGAAGGAACTTATGCCATGGTTTATGTGCCTGTAGGCCGCAAATTCAGTGTACGCATGGATGTAATTAAAGGAAAAGAGGTGATGGCCTGGTGGTTTAATCCCCGAAACGGTGAAGCAAAACAAATTGGGAAATATGCCAATACAGGAATACAATCATTTATTTCACCCGAACCTGGAGAAAATTCAGACTGGATTTTAGTGCTCGATGATGCTGCGAAGAAATATGCTGCACCAGGAAAAAAGTAGGCAGTATGCAGTCGCAATTGGCAGCAGAGCGACAATTTTCTATTTACCATTTTCAGTCCTTCAGTAATTTAATCCTTCAGTAAGTATGAAACCAGGAATCAGCAGTTATACCTTCACATGGGCGATTGGAGTTCCCGGAAGTGAACCTGAAAAGCCCATGTCCGTCTTTGAACTGATCGAAAAGGCAAAGGCCTTTGGCGTTTCAGTGGTTCAGATTGCCGATAATTTGCCGCTCGAAAAATTTTCCGTTCATGAATTGGAGGAAATCAAGCAGTTTGCCGAAAATTTGGGCATCAGCATTGAAGTTGGCGCCCGTTGGATGTCTTTCGACAGGCTAAGAATGTACCTGAACATTGCTCATTTGATGCATTCACCCATCCTGCGTTTCGTGATTGACGGACCCGGTTTCGAGCCATCACTCGAAGAAATTCATTCAATCATTCGAATGGTTATTCCTGAATTGGAAGAGTGGAATATTTGTTTGGTCATCGAAAATCATGACCGGCTTCTAGCTCGAGAATTTGTTGAAATCGTTCAAAAATCAAGCAGTAAAAATGTAGGAATTTGCCTGGATACGGTTAATTCGATGGGAGCTGGTGAAGGACTGGAAACCGTAATCGGTTTGCTGGCGCCTCATACCATAAACCTGCATGTAAAAGAATTTTCGATTCGACGGGTTTCGCATAAAATGGGATTTGTTATTGAAGGAGTTCCGCTTGGCAAAGGAATGTTGCCAGTTGCAGACCTGATTTCAAAAGTTCCACCGCGTTGCCAATCAGCCATTCTGGAGCAATGGACACCGCCTGAATCAACCATTCAGGAAACCATCCTAAAGGAAAGAGAATGGGCAGAAAAAAGTATTATATATTTAAAATCTGCATTAATTTAAAATTTTTATACCATGGAAAAAATAGCATTAATCGGTGCCNNAAAGTGAGTGAAGCAGAACAGGTTGTTCACGAGGTTGATGTAGTAATATTGGCAGTTCCGGATGTAGCTTTGGCAAAAGTTTCGGACAACATCATTCCGCAAATGAAAGCTCATGCTTTGCTGATGACCCTTGATCCGGCGGTGGCCCGTGCAGGACGTTTATTCCTGCGCGATGATGTTTCTTATTTTATTGCGCATCCTTCTCACCCTTCGGTTTTCAATTGGGAACCAACTCCCGAAGCGCAAGCCGATTTTTTTGGTGGAACTCTGGCCAAACAAACCATCGTTTGCTCTCTGATGCAGGGACAGGATGCTGATTACGAATTGGGTGAATCAGTTGCAAAAACGATGTATGCGCCTGTTTCAAAAGCTTTTAGAATTACGATGGAACAAATGGCTTTGCTCGAACCTGCGCTGGTTGAAACATTGTCATCGTCCTGCCTTGACCTGGTGCGCGAAGGTATGGAAGAAATCATTAAACGAGGTGTCCCTGCTGAGGCTGCCCGCGCCTTTCTGCTGGGGCACATCAATATCCAATTGGCTGTACTTTTCAAAGAATTGCCCAATGCGGTATTTTCCGATGCAGCCAACAAAGCGCTTCAACGAGGCCGGAGCATCCTTTTTAAGGACGACTGGAAACAGATTTTCGAACCTGAAAATGTGTTGCAACAGGTGATTGACATTACGTAGTTCCAGGTTTCAAATTCCAAA
>DMSQ01000031.1 GCA_003457135.1 Prolixibacteraceae bacterium | reverse complement strand
CTTGAAAAACTTTGGGGAGGCGAACTTATAAGTTGATGGTTGAACCCCTATTATTCTTTGTATTCAGGCTCCAATCCATCTTCGCAAATGTCGATGGGCACAATCCATACTACTGGTCTTGCATTACCTTCTCCGCCTTCCGATTCGCGCTTTGCCGGTTCTGAGCCAAAAAAAATAGCAATGTGGTCGTGCGGAATATCTTCATCTTCTTCAGTCCCAACGACAACTGCATTAATTCCGTCAACCCGGATAAAATCTCCTTTTGAAAAAATCAGTTCTTCCATGGAATCCATTAGCTTGCCTTCAAACGAACAGCGCTTGCCCCATCAATTTTTTCCTGCGCATATTCAAGGCTGATCTTCATTTTACTGACATGGTCTGAAGGAGTGTCAAACATGGCATCAACCATGATGTTTTCACAAATGGCCCGAAGTCCCCGTGCACCAAGCCTAAACTCAACAGCCTTATCAACAATGAACTCAAGGGCCTTTTCATCGAAACTCAATTCAATATCGTCGAGCTTAAATAATTTCACGTATTGCTTTATCAGCGAATTCCTGGGTTCGGTCAGAATACTGCGCAAGGCTTTTCGGTCGAGTGGTTCCAGATACGTCAATACCGGAATACGGCCAATGATTTCAGGAATTAGCCCAAATGCTTTCAAATCCTGAGGGGCAATATATTGAAGCATATTATTACGGTCAAGATGATCGGCTTTCTGCTGGGCGCCATAACCCACAATTTTGGTATTCAACCGGTGGGCAATCTTTTTTTCGATGCCATCGAAAGCCCCGCCACAAATAAACAGGATATTTTTGGTATTGATGGCAATCATTTTCTGTTCCGGATGTTTACGTCCGCCCTGTGGCGGAACATTCACGATTGAGCCTTCGAGCAGTTTAAGCAGTCCCTGCTGAACGCCTTCGCCCGAAACATCACGGGTAATGGATGGGTTATCACCCTTTCGTGCAATTTTGTCAATTTCGTCAATGAATACGATTCCACGCTCGGCAGCTTCCACATTATAATCGGCAACCTGCAGCAAACGGGTGAGCAAGCTTTCGATATCTTCACCGACATAGCCGGCCTCGGTTAAAACGGTAGCGTCAACAATAGTAAAAGGAACATGAAGCATTTTGGCAATGGTACGGGCTAAAAGGGTTTTTCCGGTACCGGTTTCACCAACAAGAATAATATTTGACTTTTCAATTTCGGTTTCGTCGGCAGATACGGGTTGGTTGAGGCGTTTGTAATGGTTGTAAACAGCCACTGCCAGTATTTTTTTTGCCTGATCCTGCCCAATCACATACTGATCCAGAAAATTTTTTATCTCCTTTGGTTTCATCAGGATAATGCCATTCGTATCGAAACCTTCATTTTTTTTAAGTTCTTCTTCAACGATTGCATGAGCCTGCTCCACACAATTATCGCAAATATGTCCTTCCATACCGGCAATCAGCAAGTTTACTTCCTTCTTAACGCGTCCACAAAAGGAACATTTATCCATTTTCATTTTTAAAGTATATTTTGTTTATGCACCGTCTTATTTATGCCTGATCAAAACTTCGTCAATCATCCCGTATTCCTTAGCTTCGGTTGAGGTCATCCAATAATCGCGGTCGGCATCTTTTTCAACCTCTTTATACGTTTTGCCACTGTGAACGGCAATGATTTCGTACAATTCCTTTTTAAGTTTCATGATCTCACGCGCAGTTATTTCAATGTCGGAAGCCTGTCCTGAGACGCCGCCCATAGGTTGATGAATCATTATGCGTGAATGTTTCAATGCCGAACGTTTCCCTTTTTCACCGGCAGTGAGCAGAACTGCTCCCATTGAAGCAGCCATTCCGGTACAAATGGTAGCAATTTCAGATGAAATGTACTGCATGGTGTCATAAATTCCAAGTCCGGCATGAACCGAACCTCCGGGAGTATTGAAATAAATCTGGATATCTTTACTTGGATCTGCCGATTCGAGAAAAAGCAACTGTGCCTGAACGATGTTTGCTATGTAATCGTCTATAGGCGTTCCCAGAAAGATAATCCGGTCCATCATCAGTCTCGAAAATACGTCCATCGAAGCAACGTTTAACTGACGCTCTTCAATGATATAAGGAGTAAGGCTGTTGGTTAAAATGGAATCGAAACGATTCAGGTTTAAGCTACTAATGCCCAAATGTTTGGTTGCATATTTTTGAAATTCTCTTCCGTCGTTCATAATAATGGTCTCCTTTTAAAAAAGCATGGTGAAATTCGTTAATGACTTTCCGGAGAAAGGCAGATCAAATTTTCACAAAGTTAAAAAAATATGCTTTTGGCTATACAGCCATTCATTTAATTTTCAAGCATTTTGTTAAACTCGTCAAAGCTGATTTCCTTCATGTCGAGCGTGACTTTGTTTTTGATGGTTGCAATAATCAGGTCTTCCTGTTTGCGTGAAACCAGTTTGCGGCGTTCTTCTTCATTTTTCAACATGTGGTTGGCGTAATTTTCGAGGTGTTCATCGCTTACATTGTTCAGGCCATACTGACGGAACTGCGCCAATGCCATCTCTTTGGCCATTGAGCGTACATCTTCTTCGGTTATTTTCAAGTCGTTGTCTTTAACAATTTTATCTTTAATCAACTGCCATTTCAGGTCAACCATAAAGTTGTCAAAGTCAGTTTCGAGCTGCTCAACGGTCATTTTTTCGTTGGTGGCCAATATCCAGCGTTTCAGGAAAGCTTCCGGCAAATCGAACTGGATAGATTTAAGCAAATGCTCGCGGCTATCGAGGGCAAATTTGTAATTGCTTGAATAGATGAAGTTTTCTTCCAATTCAGTTTTAACTTTTGCTTTGAATTCTTCTTCAGTAGTAATTCCTGAATCTTCGCCATAAATTTTATCAAATAATTCCTGGTTCAGCATTGCTTTTTCGAAACGAAGAACTTCTAAGATGGTAAAACTAAAATTTCCTGAAAGGTTATCAGCTTCTTCGTGCGAAATATTAAGCATGTGGCTAACCTCGTGTTTGTTTTCGTAGGCTTTAATCGGATCGAAAACCAGCACATCGCCGGCTTTTTTACCGATGAACGAAGTTTTGGTTTCCTCATCTTTCATCAGATCAATGGCAATGACTACCTGTTCGGCTTTAATTCCGTCTTCAGGTTCATTTCCTTCATCATTCAACTGAACGAAATTTCCGCGAACTGTATCTTTTTCTTCCACGGTTTCAACTACCATGTTTTCGCCTAAACGACCTGCATAAGCATCCGATTGTTTGCTGATCATATCTTCGCTGGCTGCAATGCTGTAATAAGGCAGCGTGGTTTCAGGATCGAGATTAACATCAAATGCCGGAGCCATGGCTACATCGAATACAAAACTGTACTCACTCTGGTTTTCCCAATCAATAGAAGGTTGTTTTTCTTCGTTTGGTAGCGGTTCACCCAAAATATTCAGATTTTCGGTGTGAATGTAGTCAGTCAGGCTTTTCGAGAGAATTTTGTTTACTTCTTCAGCAAGAATTGCTTTTCCGTACATTTTTTTAATCAAGCCTGCAGGAACCATTCCCGGACGAAATCCCGGCATGTTCGCTTTTTTTCGGTGATTTTTCAGGACATCATTTACTGTAGCCTCGTAGTCATTTTTATCAACCGATACCGTGAGAATTGCATTTAGTTCGTCAATGTTTTGTCTGGTAATATTCATATTTTAATTCTTAAAGTTATTGGTAATGAGGCTGAAAGAGTAACTTTTTAAAAGCTCCAAATCCAAAACCTGATGCTTTAAATTAATAAAAACCGCTTGCTTATCCTTTCATAAGATAAAGCAAGGCGGTTATATTTTTGCTGTGCGGGCGAAGGGACTCGAACCCCCACGCCGTAAGGCACCAGATCCTAAGTCTGGCACGTCTACCAATTCCGCCACGCCCGCTAAATGCGGTGCAAATGTATGTGAATTTTTCATTACCTACAACTGCGATTCGAATTCTTTTCGGATGGATGCATTCAGGAGAAAAACGAATTACCGGAGCTCGAAATTCTGGCCCAGGTAAACACGGCGGACCTCCTCATCATTAGCTAATTCTTCAGCGGTACCGGCTTTCATAATTGAGCCTTCATATAAAAGATACGAGCGATCGGTAATATTGAGTGTTTCGTGAACGTTATGATCGGTAATCAAAACGCCAATATTTTTGTCGCGAAGGGTTTTTACGATGTGCTGAATATCTTCAACTGCTATCGGGTCAACCCCGGCAAAGGGTTCGTCAAGTAAAATGAATTTCGGGTCTATGGCCAAAGCCCTGGCAATCTCAGTACGACGGCGTTCACCCCCGGAAAGCTGATATCCTTTGCTTCGGCGAATGTGTTTGAGCCCAAATTCAGTCAGCAAGGTTTCCACTTTCTGAAGTTGATAATCTTTCGGTAATTTGGTCATTTCAAGTATTGAAAGTATGTTATCTTCCACACTCATCTGCCTGAAAACTGAGGCTTCCTGTGACAGATAACCAATTCCCTTCTTTGCTCTTTTATAGACTGGTAAATTAGTAATTTCTTCATCGTCAATAAAAATCCTTCCTGATAAAGGCTTTATCAAACCAACAATCATGTAAAACGAAGT
>DMSQ01000100.1 GCA_003457135.1 Prolixibacteraceae bacterium | reverse complement strand
ACGCAAACTTAAACTACAGCCATTTAATTGTCTGATTATAATTTCTTTTCCGACTATTTTACCGCAGAGAACGCAGAGAAATATCGCAGAGAACCGCGGGGTAAAATTATTTTCTTTGCGGCTCTCTGCACTTCACTTTGCGCTCTCTGCGTTTAATTTTACTTGTTATAAAGTCCATTTAATGCTTCCATTTTCAACTCAACTTTCGGATTAAACTTCAACCCAGCCATATATTTCTTCAGGCTGAATAACAGTTGCCGGGCTTCGGGGCGTTTGTCCAAATCGGTAGTCATATCAATTCCTGAAATCAGGATTTTCCCTCTGCCAACTTTAGCTTCGAAAACCAGCGCGAGTGGACGGTTCGTCACCCAATCGTCAATTACACGAACAATCGTTTGTATTTCAGATGGAAAACTTGTCAGGTTGATTGCCCCCGAATGGCTCATGGCATCCCACCACTGGTAATTGCTGTGGTATTCGGTTGGAAAATCGGCCAAAGCTAGATGATTCGGGTTAACCAAAACTCCCAGTGTGTGCGGAGCCTGACCTCTTGTCCAGGCTGTATTCCAGAAAATACTTGAAAACCCGATCTTGACATCGCCTCCCATTTCTTTCGGAAGTGTTCCTTTTTTCAGGTTCAGCAAGACTGAACCTCCATTTATCAGGAATTGAGCAGTTTGAGCATCCAGTCTCTGAACCACTCGTATTTTTTCTTCTCCTGAAATCGTTTCTTTTTTCGCCGGATAAACCCAGAAATCCCAACTGTTGCTCAGGTCATTAATCGTTACTTCCAGTTTCAGCATTTCCGGACTGGTAACCGATGCCAACGGAAAAGAAATATCTCCAAGTTTAAAACCATTACCTAAAGGAATATCGGTTGGGACGAATTTTCCTGATTGGATAAGCTGCCCCGTTTGATCAGTGATTTTCCATTCAGGAGTGCAGGCAGCAATTGGCCCGTCACCAAAATGAGCTGCCTCAACAGCAACTTCAAAGATTTCAGCATTGGTAAAGATGAGTTTTTTCATTCGGGCCAGAGGGACGGTCGAATTGCAAAAACGTTTGTATTCAGCTGGTGAAATGTATCCTTTTTCGCCCCAAAACGGATCAAGCACGCCAACTAAAGCCGTTCCCTGTCCGGGAAAATCGTGCAGGTCGAGCAACTGGAATCCGCCGAAATCACTGGTGCGCATTGCAGCTTCGATGTCGGCTTTATAGCAAAGGGCCTGCAATTTTCCGGAAGCCAGTAAAAAGCTGTCGGCCAGTTGTTCCATTCCTTGATCTTTCAGTGTTTCCTGAAAAAGTTCGAAGTTCCTGGCTTTCAGCACCCCATCGTATTTGACTATTTCCTTGAAATTCGGATAAACGCACCATTGCCCGATTTCGTGGCTTACTATCGGCTGCGTAAATTTGGCATTATAGTCAGACCAGTCGTAATCGGTGCGCGGAGCTTCGCTGTTAATGATACTATTCAATTCCTGACCCCAACCCTGAATTCTGGGATTGGGAGTACTCAGGTAATCATTTTCTGGAAGATTTGGCCAGCCAGCTCCTGCCGTATAAATACGGCGGTTGTCTTTTGCTTTCCAGAATTTCACAAATTCAGTCAGAAAGGGAACCTGATTGGAACCGCCGGGTTCGTTTCCGTAAACCATCATGCAAAACGACGGATGGTTTCCGTATTCTTCAACCATTCGTTGGCTTTCCTCATAAAGATAGTTATCGAATGGTTTTCCGTCTCCAATGGTGGTTGATTGATTAGCCCACGACGAACATTCCACATGCAGGTAAAATCCCGTTTGGTCGGCGGCATCGAAAGCTGCTTTTGGCGGGCACCACGAATGAAAACGTATATGATTTAGGCCGTGGGCGCGGCATACATTGAATATCCGGAGCCACTCGGCGACATCGGTTGCCGGATATCCGGTTTTGGGGAAAATGGCACATTCCAAAGTTCCGCGAAGAAAAGTTGGCTGACCATTAATCAGGATTTGTTTTCCTGCGGTTTTAAATTCACGCATCCCGAAAGTGGTAGTCAAAATATCCGTTTGTCCCGAAGTTTTATCTTTCAGACTGATTACCAGCGAATAAACAGTTGGATGAAATTCGTTCCAAAGTTTCACATTGGCGCCCATTTCGAGGCTCATCTCCAACATATTTTCGCCTTCTTTCAGATCAAAACTTTCCTCGTTCCATGTTCCATTTTCCTTTACATTCAGGTTCATTTTCACCGAAGTTGTTTTTCCGGTTAGGTTCTGGACCTTCACTTTTACAGCTATTTTTTTATTCTGAACATCAGGATAAACCTGAATATTCCGGATTTTTACCAATGGCCGGGCTTCGAGGTACAGTTGCCCGACAATCCCATTCCAGTTGCTTTGCGTATGATCGGATATACTGTGAGAATTAACGCCGGGATCAATGTCCTTCACCCGATTGTCGATACAAAGGGTTAACCGGTGTTTACCAGGAGTCAATACATTGGTCAGATTGTATTGATGTGGTGTTCCAAGCGAATTTCTCATACCTACTTCTTTATCGTCAACCCATAAGCGGCTTTCCCAGTGGCAGCGTTCGAGGACTAAACCAACAAACTGACCCTGCCAATCTTCGGGAATAGTTACTTCCTTTTGATACCAGGCTGCTCCAGAGTAATACTTTACCGGTTGCAGCCAGAACGGAATTTTAATGTTCCCGGATTTGCGGAATTTGGCATATTCCGGATTTTTATAAAACGAACTGTCAACGATTTGACCGATCCATGGGGTTTTCAGGGTAATGTCATTCCCTTTTCCGTTGGTCGTCATCGAGCCGGGAAGCTCCACTTTATCGGCCAGAGTCTGATCGAACCACTTTTCAGAAACTCCTTTATCCAGCGAGTCTATGGCAAATTTCCATTCTCCGGAAAGGTCAATTTTTTGTGCTGTTTTTTTTGTACATCCGGTCAGGATGAACACCGAAAATAAAAATAAGGCTATTCGGTTCATGATTTAATGAGTTTAAGTTTCATTCTATTTTACCGGAGTAATCCGGGCTACCCAGCCGCCGCCGGCAGCCAGTTTCAGTTTCAGAACTTCTCCAGAAGAAAAATCCTTTTCAACTCTTTTATAATCTTCCGCTCGTGTATTGGCATTTATACCATCTTCAATCATTTCAATGTGGTATTTGCCAGGCTTCAGAAAAACGGTTGATAAATTAATTGAGCGCTGGGTCCAATCAGTGATCGCACCCACAAACCAGCTCTCGCCTGATCTTCGGGCCAAAACTGTATATTTGCTGATCTTTCCTTCTAGCAAACGCGTTTCGTCCCATTCGACCGGGATTTTTGTCAGAAAATTGGTACATTCTTTTTCGCGGTAATAATCCGAAGGCGAATCGGGTAGCATTTCCATCGGACTGCTCAGTATGACAAATAGCGCCATAGCATGAGCACGGGTTCCCTGCCCCATCGGGTAATCGCCCAATGGCCTGAAATTGTCTTTGGTAGAGTTGCGCATGGTAGCCGGAATATAATCCATCGGGCCGGTAAACATGCGGATGTATGGCAACAAATTGTGGTGTTCCGGATTGTCGGAGTTCGTCCAGCCATTGTATTCGAATTCGATTAATGCTTCCCGGGTCAGTACATTCGGATACTTTCGACTTAATCCGCATGGTTTATAAGCGCCGTGAAAGTTTACCAACATCTTTTTTTCGGCAGCTTTTCGGGCAACAGCTTCATAAAACTCCACCATCGGCTGGTCATCACGGTTCATAAAATCCATCTTGATCCCTTTGATGCCCCACTTCTCAAACTGGTCAAACGCCTGATCCCATTGCTTCTGAACGGCATGCCAGATCACCCAAAGCATCACATCAACGCCTTTCGATTTGGCGTAGGCAGTTACTTCTGCTATATTCAAACCCGAAACTTCGTGCAACAAATCGTCTTTCGAGCACCAGCCATCATCGAACAGAAAATACCGAAATCCATGAGCAGCACAGAAATCTATGTAATATTTAGCAGTTTCTGTATTACCACCAGCCTTGAAATTAACCCCGTAGATATTACTTTTCCCCCACCAGTCGAACATCACTATGCCAGGTTTAATCCAGGAAACATCCTGTAATTCAGTAGGTGAAGCCAGTAAATAAACCATGTTATTGGTGATTAGGTCAGCTTCATTTTCGGCTACGGCAAAAATTCGCCAGGGATAAGTTCTTGTGCCTTCCACTTTGGCAATAAAATCTTCCTTTTCAGCAATCTGGCCAAGACCATAAATATCACCGGAATTAGTGTATTTTTTAGGGAAAGGCGGATTGGTGGCTTTCAGTTCGGATTTTCCGGTTCCGGTTAGCCACATACCCGGATAATGGTACAAATCAGCTTCGGTAATCATCACAAAACTTCCGTTTTGCTTTTCGACCAAAGCAGGTAAATGGCACAAATTCCCATTCTCAATGGCGCTTATTTTCCGGAATTCGTAAGGCGTTTCGTACGAAGAATTGAACGATTTGGAAGGCTGGAAACGTAATGAATCGTTTTCGGCCAATTGAACAGTCAGGTTTTCCTTCAGAATAGTCAGGCTGTCTTTTGCTGAAGTCGCAAACCGGTATGCCAGACCTTCATTGAATAAACGAAAAGTAATGGAATAATTGGCCTTAAACACTAACTGCATTTCATTGTATTGATTTACATACATTTCACTCTTATCGCGAATAACAGGTTTGACTGTTTCGTTCACCGAATTTTGAATGACTTTTTTAACCTGAAATTCAGTGAAATCAGGATTTTGACTTGTTGAAATGATTGATAAACCATTGAGGCTGATCAATGACTCATTTCCGCTCATCATTTTTACTGCAATGCCACGATTAACTTCAATTTCAACGGTCAGTTTTTTATCTGGAGAATGCAAGGTGTATTTTTGAGCATTTAATCCCAAAAACAGGAAGGCAAGCAGAATAACCACCAACATTTTTTTCATGGTATATCTATTTTAATGAGTTAGTTTATTTTCAATTTCCTCCAGTGATTTTCCTTTTGTTTCGGGCAATTTTTTCAGAATAAACAGGAAGCCCGACAGGCAAATGAATGCATACAGCCAGAATGTTCCACTGGCATGCAGCAATTTATTCAGGATTGGGAAAGTGTATGTCAGTACAAAACAGGCGATCCATAGGGCAGTGGTGGCAATGGCCATGGCTGATCCGCGAATACTGTTTGGAAAAATCTCGGAAAGAATTACCCAGGTAATTGGGGCAAGAGTCATACTATATGTTGCAATGGCAATCATCACTAAAACCAGTATCGCCATTCCTTTTAACCCGAAAAAGTAACTGGTTCCGAGCATCAGATAGATCGCTGCCAAACCGATGGAGCCCAATAACATGAGTTTTCGGCGGCCCCAGCTATCAACCATGCGCATGGCTAAAACACAAAATACCAAATTAACCGAACCGGTAATCACAATATTGAAAAGCATGTCGCCAACCGAGTAGCCAGCCGAAGTGAAAATTTCTTCCGCATAGTTGAATATCACATTAATGCCGCACCATTGCTGGAAAACAGCCAAAACGATTCCTATAATCAATACAGGCCGGACCTTTTTTGACCCCAGTACCTTCCAGTCAATTTTCGCATCGGTACCAGGCAGAGTCTCTTCTATTTCCTTTCGTTCCTGAATAGCAAATTCGTGTCCGCCAATTCGCTTCAGGATCGAATAAGCTGCGTCTGATTTTCCGGATTTAGCCAGAAAGCGTGGGCTTTCAGGAATGAAAAAAGAAAAAAGGAAAAAGAAAAGGGCGGGAAGTGTTCCGGCCCAGAACATCCATCGCCAGCCGGTTTGCCCGTTCCACGAATTCAGGATAAATTCATTGGTGGCATCTGACGGAACCTTTTCTGCAATCAGGTAATTGGTTATCTGAGCAGCCAATATGCCAATAACAATGGTCAGTTGATTGATGGAAACCAACCTTCCACGCATCGGTGCAGGTGAAATCTCGGCAATGTACATGGGCGAAATGGCCGAAGCCAGTCCGATTCCCAATCCACCAATCAACCTGTAAACGATAAAAGGTGTGAATTGACTGACCGACCCGGTGCCAATGGCAGCAATGGTAAACAATGCTGCTGAAAGAATTAATGGAATTTTACGGCCAAAACGATCCGTCAGGTAACCTGAAGATAATGCTCCGACCAGACAGCCAATCAGGGCGCTGCTCATGGCCCAGCCTTGAAGGTGGGGAGAATTGGTAATGTCGAAAAAACGTTCGTAAAACGGTTTGGCGCCACCGATTACGACCCAGTCGTAACCAAAAAGCAATCCGCCCATGGCAGAAATCAGTGTAATACCCAGAATAAATGATCGGTTGAATTTTGATTTGCTCACAAGTTTAGATTTAGTTGAAACAAAAATACCAATCGGCTACATTTCAGAGAATGAAAGATTTGATGAATTTATAGATTATTTCATTCAGTTCAAAATTCAGCGAGTCTGGCGCCTGCCCGACAACTCAGGTTAAATGATTGCCGACTTGGTCCGCGAAATGGATTTCTACGATTAGTTCTATTTTTCCAGAGTTTTCCGGAAAGTGAAGGGCATGTCGCCGGGGGAATACAGGAAACGAGAAGTTTGAGTGTGTAGATTTGTAAAGAAAAGCTTACAAATACGTGCATATGTAAAAATATTTTTACATATCTGAAAGTCTGATGAACCTGGATGACTTAGGCATACTTATAACCTGAAAAGATTGTATTTTCATTCATCAAAATTAACACGACAACCATGAAATTTGGCCAAAGTGCAAACCCGGAATTGATTGATTTCCGACTACCAGCCGATAGTTCAAAAACAGCAGAAATCCTGGAATATAACGATCAAAATAAACCAATGAACATTTATGTTGGCTGTGCCAAATGGAACAAAACGGATGTTAATTTCTTCGTCCACCAAAACATCGAGTTAGAATCACATTTCCTTTCGGCATATTTTATTGAAAGACTGAATAAGGAATTCGATTGAACCTGCCTAATCCATAACTTTTAGGATCATCGGGAAATTCATCTCCGACCATAGAATTTTAGCGTATTTAATGTGAATAAGTTAGATAGTGTACCGAACTCTTTTAAAAGCATTTAAATTATCTTGAAATGAATGAACTAAATTATTTTTGTGGTGTTAAAAGATTTATACATCTTAAAATATTTTATCATGAAAAAACATTTATTTCTTCTGGTTTCGGGAATTATCCTGATTTTTGCATCCTGCAACAAAGTTGATTTGAATCTTGAACCTCAAAATGAATTAGTGTTGAAAAAAGGCACTGTAGTGCAAAATTTCGTGACACACCTTTCTGGTGACCAGGAGGTTCCGGCAAGGGCAACACTGGCAACTGGCGAGGCCATCTTCCAACTCAGTAAAGATGGAACTGAACTAAGCTACAAATTGATTGTGGCAAATCTGGAAAATGTCAGGGCCTCCCACATTCACCTTGGAGCTGTTGGGGCAAATGGAGGATTTGTGACTTTTTTATATTCATCAGGCCTAATCCCGGGCACTACAAATGGCATTCTGGCTGAAGGGGTAATTACTGACGCAAATCTGATAAATGCCTTGGCAGGCATGACACTTGCTGACCTTGTTGACAAAATCAAAGCTGGAAATGCCTATGTAAATGTCCACACCTCTCTTTATCCAGGTGGCGAGATTCGGGGACAGATAAAATAAAAGTTCCACAAAACTGAAGTGATAAAATTACTTGAATTCAATTATTTAACGGGAAAAATCACCAATTAATTGATAATTTTTCCCGTTAAATAAATGTCAACTTTGACATTTGTTGTTATATTTTACACATACCCACTCCAAATCTTATTTCACCATTTTCGAAATCTCTTTAAATTCGGGAGCGCTGAAGCTTCGGGTCAATTCGAAAAGGATGGATTCTATCGAGATCATCATAATTCTATCGAAACGGAATCGCTCTGCAGCAAGATCAACATTATCAAATGATCGGGACGAAACGTAATCAAACACAACTATTGGGTTGTATCCGGCTACTTTCATTTCTTTAACAGATCAAAAAAATATTCAAAAACATGTAATTGGCACATCTGTTTGTTTATCTGACATTTATACGCAGCAGTTAATTTATCTTAAAAAGCACAATTCGTTGATTCTCTTAATCTTTATTGAAGGGATAATTCTCTGCCGTACCTGACAAATTCAAGTAATCTCACCCAATCTTGATAGTTAAGTAATTATTACTAATTTTGGTCGCTTCTCAGAAATAGGCAACAGAAAGTTGATCCGGAATGAGTAAAAAACCAATATAACTATCTAAATATGAAAGTCTATAAAACAGATGAAATTCGCAACATTACACTAATTGGTAATGCTGGCAGTGGGAAAACCACCCTTGCAGAAGCTATGCTTTTCGAGGGTGGAGTAATTAACCGCAGAGGTGACGTTGGAAGTAAAAATACGGTTTCCGACTACCACCTGATCGAGCAGGAATACGGCAATTCCGTATTTTCTTCGCTTTTGTACACCGAAGTCAACGGTAAAAAGATCAACATACTGGATACTCCCGGGATGGATGATTTTTGCGGTGGTGTAGTTTCTTCCCTTCAGGTTGCCGCCCTGGGGCTAATGGTCGTTGATGCTTCAGCCGGTATTGGCGCCGGAACAGAAGCTGCAAACCGGCATGCTGAGGCTGCAAACGCCAAAATGATATTTGTATTAAACCATCTGGATACTGAGAATGCCAATTTTGATCAGACTGTTGACAATCTGAAAACAAAATTCGGGAACAAGGTTACCATTGTTCAGTACCCGGTTGAAACCGGCCTTGGATTCAATTCCATCATTGACGTATTGAAAATGAAAATGTATAAGTACGGTCCGGATGGAGGCAAACCTGAAGTATTGGAAATACCCGCTTCAGAAAATGAACATGCTGAAAAACTGCACAACGAATTAATAGAAATGGCTGCTGAAAATGAAGAAACACTGATGGAAATGTATTTCGAACAGGGTTCATTATCAGAGGACGATATGCGGAAAGGAATGCGGATCGGAATGGTTAAACGTGACCTTTTTCCCGTATTCTGCGTTTCAGCAAAAAGGAATATGGGTGTTGGCCGTTTACTCGAATTTGTATGCAACATTGCACCTGCCCCAAGTGAAGTGCCCATGCGGGAAATCATTCAGGGGAAAACTGTTGTTATGAACGAAACAAGCCCAACTTCCTTGTTTGTCTTTAAGACTTCTTTGGAACCTCATGTTGGCGAGGTTACTTATTTCAAAGTCATGTCGGGGAAACTGACCGAAGGGAAAGATTTATACAACACGTTCAACAATGGAAAAGAACGGATTTCGCAGCTTTTTGTAACAGCCGGAAAAACCCGCCACGCCGTTTCGGAAATCGTAGCCGGCGACATCGGTTGTACCGTGAAACTAAAAGATACCAAATTCAACCAAACGCTTTGTGAAAAAGAACTGGATCTGAAGTTTGCCCCAATTGTATTTCCTGATCCCAAATTCAGGGTAGCCATAAAAGCGATCTCTGAAACTGATGATGAAAAAGTGGGAGAAATCCTTCATCGTGTGAAAGAAGAAGATCCAACCTATTTGGTTCAGTACTCCAAAGAATTACGACAACTGATCGTTGAAGGCCAGGGCGAATACCACTTAAACACGCTGAAATGGTATTTCGACCACACTCATAAAATTGACATTGAATTTAAAGCTCCGAAAATACCTTACCGCGAAACGATTACCAAATTTGCCCAGGCCGATTACCGCCACAAAAAGCAATCAGGCGGATCGGGACAGTTTGGCGAAGTCCACATGATTATTGAGCCTTTTGAGGAAGGTAGCGCACCAAAAAACATGTTCATTTATAATGGAAAAGAAATGAAGGTTTCGGTTCGCGATACACAAGAAACTCCACTACCCTGGGGCGGAAAACTGGTTTTCCACAACTGTATTGTTGGAGGTTCGATTGACGCACGCTTCCTTCCGGCAATACTGAAGGGGATCATGGAAAAAATGGAAGAAGGCCCGCTCACCGGTTCGTATGCCCGCGATATCCGCGTTTACATTTACGACGGTAAAATGCACCCGGTTGACTC
>DMSQ01000086.1 GCA_003457135.1 Prolixibacteraceae bacterium | reverse complement strand
GATTACGGTACAATATTTTGGATGCTCATTATTTTCGGGATTGTTCTGTTCATCCTGAAAAAGTTTGCCTGGGTACCCATTTTGAAAGCATTGAAAGATCGTGAAAAGTCAATTTCAGATGCCTTGAATACTGCCGAAAAAGCCCGAAAGGAAGTTGCAGGATTAAAAGCCAGTAACGATCAGATTATTGCTGAAGCCCGAAGGGAAAAAGATATTATTCTGAAGGAAGCCCGCGACATCAAAGATAAAATTGTTGCCGGGGCCAAGATACAGGCCAATGCCGAAACCCTGAAAAGCATTGAGAATGCAAAACAACAGATCGTTGCAGAAAAATCTGCTGCCATTAATGAAATTAAGCAGCAAGTTGCCGGACTGTCGGTTACGATTGCTGAAATAATTATCAGGAAACAGTTGGAAAACCCCGAAGATCAGGAAAGATTGGTTGAAGACCTGTTAAAAGACCTGAAGTTGAAATAATTGTATGGATCAAAGTAAAATAAACGTTCGTTACGCCAGGGCATTTTTTATGTTGGCCAAAGAAAAGGGCCTAACCACAGAACTCCGCAGTGATGCCGGATTAATAGCTAATGTTTGTTCGGGTAGCATTGATTTTAATTTAATGCTCGAAAGCCCAATCGTAAAAACTTCCCAAAAGGTTAAGGCAATCAAAAATATTTTTACCGGTCGGGTAAATAATTTATCCCTCGATTTTCTGGTACTTATTGCCGAAAACAACCGCGAAAAATTCATCCCTGGAATTTTCAGGAACCTGGAAGATTTATACCGTAAGGAGGAAGGTATAAAAACGGCAGTTATTACCAGCGCACAAACTCTGGATGAATCGGTTATCATTCAGGTAAAGCAGATACTTGAAGTTGAATTCAATGCCAAAGTTGAACTGAGCCAAAAAGTTAATGCTGAATTAATTGGTGGTTTTGTGCTTCGGGTAGAGGACAAACAATACGATGCCAGTGTATCGGCACAATTAAAAAAAATAAAAGAGAAATTGCTTCAAACAGAATTGAAATAGAATAACGAAAGAAAAAACAGAATAAAATGGCAAATATAAAACCTGCTGAAGTTTCAATGATACTCAGGCAACAACTTGAAGGCTTTAAAAGTCAGGTCGAATTGGAAGAAGTAGGAATTGTGCTTCAGGTTGGAGATGGAATTGCCCGTATTTACGGCCTTTCAAATGTTGAATCGAACGAAATGATCGAATTTGATTCAGGAGTAAAAGGAATTGTTCTAAACCTGGAAGAAGATAATGTTGGCGCTGTAATCCTGGGCCTTACCAAAGAAATAAAGGAAGGCGATACCGTAAAGAGACTTCGTCGCACGGCTTCAATCGAGGTTGGCGAAGGCCTTCTCGGACGGGTTATCAACACACTTGGTGAAGCTATTGATGGGAAAGGAGTTATTACGGGCGAAAAATTCGTGATGCCTTTGGAGCGTAAAGCTCCGGGGGTAATTTTCAGGCAACCTGTTTTTCAACCTTTGCAAACCGGATTAAAAGCTATTGATGCGATGATCCCGATCGGGCGCGGTCAACGCGAATTGATTATTGGCGACCGTCAGACCGGAAAAACTGCTGTCGCCATTGATACCATTATCAATCAACGCGAAAATTTTGAAAAAGGAGAACCTGTTTATTGTATATATGTTGCCATTGGACAAAAAGGTTCAACCGTGGCAAATCTCGCACATACTCTTGAAAGGCATGGTGCAATGGCTTATACGGTGATCGTTATGGCTACAGCTTCCGATCCGGCTGCACTTCAGTTTTATGCGCCTTATGCAGGCGCCGCCATTGGCGAATTTTTCCGCGATACGGGACGCGATGCCCTGATTATTTATGATGATCTTTCGAAACAGGCGGTTTCGTACCGCGAAGTTTCCTTGTTGCTGCGCCGCCCTCCAGGCCGCGAAGCTTATCCGGGCGACGTATTTTATTTGCATTCGCGCCTGCTCGAGCGTGCAGCAAAGATTATTGAATCAGACGAAATGGCTGCTAAAATGAACGATTTGCCCGAATGCCTGAAAGACAAAGTGAAAGGTGGCGGCTCGTTAACCGCCTTGCCGATTATTGAAACACAGGCAGGCGATGTATCAGCCTACATCCCAACCAACGTAATTTCAATTACCGACGGACAGATTTTTCTCGAATCAAACCTGTTCAACTCCGGAGTCCGCCCGGCTATCAATGTTGGTATTTCGGTTTCGCGCGTTGGGGGAAATGCACAGATCAAATCCATGAAAAAGATTGCCGGAACGCTGAAATTGGATCAGGCCCAGTTCCGTGAACTGGAAGCATTCTCAAAATTCGGTTCTGATTTGGATGCAGCTACCATGAGGGTACTGGATAAAGGGCGCAAAAATGTTGAAATCCTGAAACAGCCACAATACGCTCCATTTAAAATTGAACATCAGGTAGCCATTATCTATTGTGGGGTAAAAGAGCTTTTACGCAATATTCCGGTCGAAAAAGTGAAGGCGTTTGAACACGATTTTCTTGAATTGATGGAAATGCAGCATCGGAACGTACTGGATCAGGTGAAAGCCGGAAAATGGTCTGACAATGAAACTCAGGCGATTGAAAAAGCAGCAGCCGAGGTTGCCGGAAGATATTCGGAATAGTTGTAATGGTACCCGACGAAATACAAAATTCATTCATTGACTTGCAATGGCCAACTTAAAAGAAATACGGACTCGGATTACTTCGGTAAAAACCACCAGGCAGGTGACCAGCGCCATGAAAATGGTATCGGCGGCCAAGCTTAAAAAGGCACAGGATGCTATTTTGCAGATTCGTCCTTATGCCGGAAAACTTGCCCATTTGCTTTCATCTTTAAGCTCGATACTTGAGAATACTGAAGGTTCAGTTTATACCGTTCAACGAAATCCTGAAAAAGTATTGATTGTTCTGGTTAGCTCAAACCGCGGATTGTGCGGCGGGTTTAATTCCTACATCGCAAAAAAAGCCATGTTTATGGCTAAAACCATATATAAAAAACAACTGAATACAGGTCATGTTCATTTTTTGGTCATTGGAAAGCAGGGAGGAAAAGTCCTTCGTTCTTTTGAGTTTCAACCGGTTGGCGATAAAAATTATTTGTACGATAACCTGACTTTCGATCAGGTTTCCGAAGTAGCCCAGTCAATCATGGCAGATTTTGTTAATGGCAAATACGACTGGGTTGAACTGGTTTATAATAAATTTATCAATGCGGCTTCGCAGGAACTGGTCAGTGAACAATTTTTACCGGTTTTACCAGCAGTTTCAGATAAGAAAAAAGGAATTAACCGGAATTACATTTTCGAGCCTTCATTGGAACACATCGTTCAGGAATTGATTCCCAGATCGCTGAAGATTCAGTTATACAAAGCCTTACTCGATTCTCATGCTGCCGAACATGGCGCCCGCATGACAGCCATGCACAAGGCAACTGATAATGCTTCAGAATTAATAGATGAATTGACTTTGACCTTTAACAAAGCCCGTCAGGCAGCCATTACCAATGCTATTTTGGAAGTGACCAATGGAGCTGAGGCCCTGAACGGATAGACAAAAATATTGGGCTTCGAGCCCGTTGCAGCTCCGCCTGTCGGATGTCTGTTGCCCGGCCAAGTGCCGGGCTTTTTTTTACGATAAAACATCAATCCATTACTCTATCATTAAAGTCAGATAGAAGGCGTAGCCTGCCGGTATTTTATTGTTGATTCCCACAGGCATAAAATTGGGGAATTTTTTATTCGATGTTGTAGGACTGGATTATAAATCCAGAGCTAAAATCAGCATCAGCGTTCGCGATCTTTCAGACATATCCCGAAGAGCAGTTTAGAATCGTCTATATTACCTCATTTTCGCACACTTATGCGGTTATACAATAATATTTTCATTCCCTTTTCCTGGCATTCTACCTGAAAGATAAATTTTCTTTATTACTATTTTTTCTATTATCCTTATATAATCAAATGTTTAGTAGATTTGGACTGAAATAATGCGACAGGTTGGTCCCTGCAGGCACAAACTTTGTTTTATTTTTCGTTTTGCCCCAGGTAATACTCAAAATTACAGTACGGACAACTGAATTTCTTCGATATACTCAAGGACTTGAAGATGAATGGAAATATAAACTCACAAAATATTCAAAATGAAAAAGCCTTTTGTTCTGATTTGTTCTGTATGGCTTCTGTTTCTTGCAAATAGTTGTAATCTGGAGAGCTTCGATTTTGATAAGCTATCCGACGAAGTGAACCTGAACCCCGAAATGGTTGCCCCTATTGCGAAAGCCCATATTTCTGTCTGGGATCTGTTGCAATCGGTAAATAGGGATAACAAAGATTTGATTGCCAAAGATCCGAATGGATTGATTAAGATCATGTACAAAAAAACCGACCTCTATAAATATAATGTTCGTGATCTTTTAAGCTTTCCGGTTCAACAGAGCTTTTCCTCAGGCGATAAACTACTTGGCGACATTCAGCCCGGAAACGTCTCAATTAGCCGCAGCATTACGCTTGCCGATCTGGGCGGATTAACGGGAGGCGGGCCCATTGATGTCGGCATATTTCATGGCCTGACTGTTCCATTTCCTTCATATTCATTTAATGGTCCGGCATATTCATATAAAATAGCTCAGATTCCCGATTTTACAAGCGTCACGTTAACCAAAGGCTCCCTGGAAATTACCCTGGAAAACAAACTGAAAGTAGCTGTTTCCTTTAAAGGAAGTTTATGGGACCTTGGGTATAACCGAAAAATAAAGGATGATATTGTCTTTAATAATATCGCGCCCAATGCTACTTCAAAAGTAACTTTAGATTTGGCCGGAATTCAGTTATCCAATAATGTTGAGTTTCGATTAATGAGTTTTTCAACACCAGGTTCAACTACTCCGGTATATATTGACCGGTTGGATTGTCTGAAATTGAACATAGACCTTAAAAATGCCAGTATTTCGAAAGGAAACCTTAAGATTCCACCACAAACTATGCTGGGTTCTTCCGGAACAGTAAACTTTGTTTTTCCTGAACCCGATTTAAAGGCTTATGCTACTGTTCTTAAAAAAGGGACAATGAGTATCAAAATCAGCAACACATCAAAGGTGAACGGATCCATCAACCTAACCCTACCTGAAGTAAAGAAGAACGGAATTCCTGTTACCGCAAGTGTTCCATTAAGCGGGAACTCAGTTACAATCGATTTAGCGGGAGCTAACTTAAATTTTGCTTCTGATCCGATTGTGTCCTATAACCGCGTTCCATACTCTTACAACATTCAGGTAATCAGTTCGACAGGATATGTTGATTATGTTTCCACCGATGTGATTAAATTGGATATGACAATTACCAGCCTGGAATTCAAGTCAGTTCATGGAGATTTTGGCAAGCGCTCAATTCAGATTGACCCAAACAAATTTGATTTGAACGTGGATATGCTCGATAACATCGACAGCAACTTTAAACTTGCCAATCCAAAACTGGAACTTATCTTTCACAATTCAATCGGAATGCCAGCCTCCCTTGCACTTGGTTTAACAGCTTCCAACAAATTGGGGCAAAAAGTGGTATTAACAAGAACACCTTCATCATTCGATATTCCTGTTCCGGCGAATATAAATGCCGGAACTGCCACAGGCAGTATGGTTTTCGACAGGCAGAACTCCAATATCGTGAATTTTGTTGCCCTGCCTCCATCCGGCCAGATTTCGTACAGCGGGAAGGCAGATTTTAACAAGAGCAATGTGGTCACGCCCCAAAATCCTAATTTTCTGGATTTAGATGCCGCTTTTTCAATTGATCTGGCGATGGAACTGCCGATTGAATTACAAATCAGCAACATGAGCTTTAAGGATACCTCTTCTATTTCGGGTGAGGATTACGATCAGGTGGAAAGCGCCGAATTAATTATCAATGCAAAAAATGGCATTCCGCTGGATGTTGATGTACAGCTTTTCTTTCTCGACGGCAGCAATAAGCAAATTGGATCATCAAAAAAAGCTAAAATCCTGTCTGCCGCTCAGGTAAGCAGTTCGGGAGTGATTACCCCAACCCAGACCTCACAATCATTTGGCCTCGATGCCAGTGAAATGAACAACCTCCGGAAAGCAAAAGGAATAGTTTTCTCAGGTACAATCAGCTCCCCTTCAGGAGGTACAGGCGTAGCTTCCCTTTATTCTGACAGCATGATCGATCTGAATGTGGTAATCAAAGCAAAAGTTAACCTGTAAAAACCATCCGAAATGAAAAATATAAAATCTAATATAGGAATAACAGCATTTATTTTACTGGTTAGCATTTCACTGGTTTCAGCGCAGGAAAGCACGACCTTGCAATTTATGAAAGGAATGCCTCAGTCCGATTTGCAAAATCCGGCACTGCACAACGATTCGAGTAAAGTTGTAATCGGATTGCCGGGTTTGTCCGGAATGTATTTTGACTTCAGCAGCGATTTTGCCTTCAACGACCTGATCCATAAAGGTACCGGAAGCCTGGCCGATTCACTGGTTCTGGATATTGACGGGTTTCATAATTCGCTTAGCGAAACAAATTCTTTTCGGCAACATTTTAGTATGCCTCTTTTTTACCTGGGCATCCGGGGTAAAAAATCGTTCTTCAGCATTGGAATTACAGAAAAAGAGATGGCACAGTTTACATTCGGTAAAAGCCTGATTACTTTTCTGAAAGATGGAAATGCTCCTTACATGGGAAAGAATTTTGATCTGGGCAATTTGAATGTGAACGCCTACCATTACAGCGAATTTGCGTTTGGATATTCAAGAGATGTGATAGGAAAAAAATTATCGGTTGGGGCAAAAGCGAAAATTTTATTCGGGAAAATGGCCGTTCAGACTAATCAGATGAATTTGCAGGTAGAAACTGCGGCCAATGGTTCATACCTGAATTTAAAAACGGACATGAATGTAAATATTTCAGGGCCGGTTTCGTTGGATGAGATTGAATTTGATGCCGACAATTATTTCACCGATATGAATACTGAAAATATTGATCCCGTTAACTATTTGACTCAAACAGGAAATATGGGAATGGCCTTCGATCTGGGCGCTGTTTATAAGCTTACCCCAAGGATTACTTTTTCAGGAAGTATTATTGATGTCGGGAAAATCTCGTTCAAAAAAGAAAACATTAACCTGGATCATGCTTCCAGCTACAAATGGGAAGGGATTGATTTTTCGCATTCTCTCGACGAATCGAAATCTGATTATGTCGATCCGGGCGATTTGGCCGATGCTGAACTGGAAAAGTTGAAAAGCAATTTCAATCCTGCAAAGAGTGAATTTAATGCGGAAGCTTTTGATATGAGCCTGCCAACCAAAATCTATTTAGGGGGAACTTTTTCTGTAAACAATCATTTTAGCCTTGGAGTACTCGACTGCCTTTATCAAAATGCAACCATCAGCCGTAACACGCTTACTTTTTCAGCAAATGCCCTGTTGGGCAATTTCTTCAGTCTGACCGGCAGCTATTCCATGATTGGTAATTCGAACAATAATCTTGGTCTTGGCGTGGCGCTTCGTTTAGGATTTATGCAGTTGTATCTGGTAAGCGACAACCTGATGGCCTTGAACGACCCGGCAAAAGCCGAGTTTGTAAATGCACGTTTTGGAATGAATTTTCTGTTCGGAAGAAAACATTAATTGTAACTGAACTCGATTTTTTTAACAGCAATTTAAGAGGGGGGCGACTCCCTTTTTTTATTCCTGATTCACCTCTTGACACCAGAAGAGCGCGGATGTGTGAAGCCCCCTTCCCGTTCCCCCGAAAGGGGAAAGCTTTGCTGCATCTTTTCAAAGAACGTATTGCTTAACTTCGCAAAAGTTTAAAAGAAGCCACCCCTACGGGCAGCTTCTTCTGTGTTATTTGGGATTACAAATCCCTGGCTAAAGGGCGCTGATTGCAAATCAACACCATCGTTCGCTATCTTTTTGACATATCCCGAAGAGCAAGGTATTTAAAAGGATTTTTATAAATAGATTCTTCCCAAAATTGAAAACCTTCTTAACACAATATACGTATTTTAACAAAATATATTTTCCTTAAAAATAGACTTGATACTATAACAGATTAGGTGAAAATTAAAATAGAGCAGTAAGAAACGAATTCTAAATTAGTCTAAATGTTTTATCCTATTCATATTATGCGGATTAAAGTATTGATTCTATTGCTTACTTTGTTTAATTTAGAGTTGGCAAGTCAAGAAAGATCCAAGACTTTCAGCCTGGACTGTGATACTTTAATATTATTTTATCCATGTTTCTCCGCACAAGCGTGGGAATACCTTTCAAATGAGCAAGTCGAGTCACTTCGGAACTATAGTTACAAAGTTTTTCAAAACAATAAAATAACTTTAGATAGGGCTAATGCAATTTTAAATTCTGAAATAACAATGCTTGGATTATGTTCTAAAAACAAAGTTGATAAAAGGTTTATGCAATCACTTGATGAAAGGAAATATTCTAATTCACTTAAATTAGTTTTTCAAGAATATTGTTTGTGTTCATTTAAAAATGGCAAATGGGTTTCCACAAATGAACAAATAAAGAATTACTATTGGTTGTATAAAGAGTATTTTTGCATCTTTACGAGGGATTTAGCAGATAAAATAACTGTTAAAGCTGGGGCTTCAAAGGATTCTTCCATTCGATTTGAAAATATGACTGTTGAACTTTGTAATAGTTTACGAAATGATGAAATAAGTATCCATGACGCATATTATCGGTATTACCAAGAATTTACGAGGTATAGAGATAATATTTGGCCAGAATACAGAGACTGGATAATTGATCAAATTTTTAGTTTGGATTTCAAAAGTCTATTTCAAAAATAGGAATTTGTCATTTAAGTTCCAACACCTTTGCTACTCCAGATATACTTCATATAATTCAAGGCCGCTGGTGCTGATTTGCAATGAGCACCTTTTGACTTCGGATCTGCGATCCGTATAAAACCTACACCAGTACTATCTGAACCAGCCCTTTTTCTCCTGCAAAGTCGCGTGCCGAACTGTAAAGATAATTTTCCGGTCGTCCAACCAGTTTCGCTTTTACCGGATTGTTGTGAATGTAATCCCTGTGATATTTTATTGCGGATTCCCCTGAATGTAAAGGTAGAGAATTAATGATTATAAGAAATTATGAGATTACAAATCCCTGACTAAAGGTGCTGGGTGCTGATTGCAAATCAGCACCAGCGTTCGCTAACTTAAGTGCATAACCGGAAGAGGAGGGTATATGTTAAGAAAAAGTAATGATCATTGATTCGGAATTTGACCGCTCAATAAATCATGGTCGTTTCCCAATTAATTACTAATTTTAGCCGCTCTAATTATTGAAAAGCTATGGATCAATTATTTGTCATATTAGTCCTGACAAATTTTTTAAAGACAGTCGGTATAATGGTTGTCATTTACTTTGTACTGAAATTTGTCGGACGTTTACTTTTCCCTATCGTTGTTAAAAAAGCTGTCAATAACATGCAAGCCAGGCAGTCGCAGTATCAGCGCCAACAGAAACAAGAGGGCGAAGTTACTGTCGAAAAGAATCGTCGTGATCAAAGCCGCGCACGTAATACCGAGGGCGAATATGTTGACTTCGAAGAAGTGGATTAGTACTATTCCAAATTCCATCCGCCTGTTGGCGAACAAATTCCAAGTTGTGTGAAAACTGGAACTTGAAATAACCCATAACCATTAATCAATTACCAATTAAATAAGTATGGCTCAGGAAGATGTTTTTAAAAAGCTCGTTGCACATTGTAAAGAGTATGGCTTTGTATTTCAGTCGAGTGAAATTTACGATGGGCTGGGAGCGGTTTACGATTACGGCCAGAATGGAGTTGAACTAAAAAACAACATTAAAAAATACTGGTGGGATTCGATGGTCCTGCTGCACGAAAATGTGGTTGGAATCGATTCGGCCATCTTTATGCACCCAACCATCTGGAAGGCTTCCGGCCATGTTGACGCTTTCAATGATCCGCTGATTGACAACAAAGATTCGAAAAAAAGATACCGTGCTGATGTGCTGATTGAAGAACAACTGGCCAAATATGAAGATAAAATCGAAAAGGAAGTTGAAAAAGCGAAGAAACGCTTTGGAGAATCGTTCGACGAAAAACAGTTCCGCGAAACCAATGGCCGGGTATTGGAAGTTCAGGCTAAATGGGACGAACTACAGGCCCGTTTTGTAAAGGCCCTGAACGACAGCAATCTGGATGAACTAAAGCAAATCATTATTGATCAGGAAATAGTGTGTCCGGTTTCAGGAACACGCAACTGGACCGATGTACGCCAGTTTAACCTGATGTTCTCAACAGAAATGGGCTCGACTGCCGATGGGGCTTTGAAGATTTATCTTCGTCCCGAAACGGCCCAGGGTATTTTTGTCAATTACCTGAACGTTCAGAAAACCGGCCGCATGAAGATTCCGTTCGGGATTGCCCAGATCGGGAAAGCCTTCCGAAACGAAATCGTGGCCCGACAGTTTATTTTCCGTATGCGCGAATTCGAACAGATGGAATTACAGTTTTTTGTCCGTCCCGGAAGCGAACTCGAGTGGTTTCAGAAATGGAAACAGACGCGAATGAACTGGCATCAGGCGCTTGGATTTGGAAAGGAAAACTACCGTTTTCACGAACACGATAAACTGGCACATTATGCCAACGCAGCCGTTGATATTGAATACCGTTTCCCTTTCGGATTTAAGGAAGTGGAAGGAATTCATTCGCGAACCGATTTTGACCTTTCGCAGCACCAGGAATATTCAGGTAAAAAAATTACCTATTTCGATCCGGAATTAAATGAATCATACGTTCCATTTGTGGTGGAGACTTCTATTGGCGTTGACCGGATGTTCCTGCAAATAATGGCAGCTACGTATGCCGAAGAAGAAGTGGTAAGCGAAGATGGCAAAAAAGATATGCGTGTGGTTCTTCGTATTCCGGCGCCATTGGCCCCTGTAAAACTGGCTGTTTTCCCGTTGATGAAAAAGGATGGTCTGGCCGAAAAGGCCCGTGAGATCATTGATGATCTGAAATTTGATTTCAATTGCCAGTACGACGAAAAAGACTCCATCGGAAAACGTTACCGCCGGCATGATGCCATTGGCACACCTTTCTGTGTAACGGTTGATCACATCACACTCGAAGACAACACCGTCACTTTACGTTATCGCGATACCATGTTACAGGATCGGATTGTTATCAGTGATTTGAGAAGTCTGATAGCTGGCGAGGTAAGTATGAAAAAACTGTTTGCACAATTGTAATATGAAACAAACCCTATCTGCTCTTTTATTAATATTGATCGTTTTTACTTCAAATGCCCAGGAACAAAAAAACATTTTGCGTGGGGAAATCCGGGATGCTGATAAAAATGCACTTCCGGGAGCAAGTGTGGTTATAGTGGGTACTAAATATGGTGTTAACGCGAACGAATCGGGGGAGTATCTTTTCGATCAGCTTCCGTCAGGTAAAATTACTATTCGGGCATCCTATGTTGGTTTTGAGACCAGAACAATTGATTATGCTGTTCGGCAAGGGCAAAACGAGCTGAACATCACATTCAAAAATGCGGATATCAAACTGGAAGGCGTGACAGTAACCTCGCAAAAAAGAGATCAACAGATTTTGGATGTTCCCATTACCATGAATGTGATTAGTTCCCGGTTAATGGAGGACCTTAACATCAAAGAAGTTGATGAATTGGCCGGATTTGTTCCCGGACTTCAGGTTCGGATGCAGGGAACCGACAGGCCAAGCTTTGTTATTCGCGGACTGACCAGCGACGAGGTTAGCCCAACGGCCCAGCCCCGGGTTTCCGTATTCTACAACAATGTCCCTATTAGCCGGACGAGTGGCGCTGCAGTCAGCCTTTTCGACATGCAGCAGGTGGATGTATTGAAAGGACCACAGGGAACCCTTTTCGGACGTGGCGCTCAAATTGGCGCTATCCACTACATCAGTAAAAAACCAACCAGCGATTTCAATGGATTTGTGACGGCCGGTGTTGGAAATTTCAGCCAAAAGGAATTATCAGGAGCGATTAATATGCCGGTTGTGAAAAATAAACTCTTTGTGCGGGCGGCTGGTTCGTACGATTATCAGGATGGATATATCAGGAACACTTTTGGTGGAAGCCTGAATGGGAAAAATTCACTGGCAGGTCGGTTTTCAGCCAGTTTTATTCCGGGGATCAACAATAAATTTGATTTGATTGTCAACTACCAGAAGGATGATAATCCGGGGCTTGGCTTTATGAGCATGAACTATCCGAATACTGAAGGGAGTAAAAATCCTTTTAACTACGTGGCATCTCTTGAACAGGGAAAAAACCTGGCAACCGGAAAGGAAATTTTTGATGCCACTTTATCGGCCAAACATTACCGGAATGAAAACAGCTATTGGACTTCTGTAAGTTCATACCGTAAAATTAGCGCCAATTCTCGCTGGGACGGCGATGGAACTGCCGCTGCAGCCATTGATATGAGCGAAGATGACGGTGCCAGGCAGATCTTTCAGGAAATCAGGTACAATTATTCCGTTAAAAATAAACTGAACGGAAGTATCGGCGGAAGTTACTGGAACGAAAAAGCGAGTCAGGATTATTGGTTTTCGCCCAATGAGCAGAACATGGTCCACCTGTTTCTCAATACCGGTTATCTGGTAACTCCCGATGGCCAGCCATATCCAATGACCAACCTTCCTCCCGATCCTCGTCTGGGTCCATTGGCCGGAATGCCTTTGGCAAACAATCATCAGGAAGAGAATAAAAGCAACGCGCTAAACCAGGCTGCCGAAATTTTTACCGATGGTAATTATCAGCTTACCCAAAAATTAAGTATCACAGGAGGAGTTCGTATTTCCAGCGAATGGTTTGAATTAACCAGCATTACGCAAATGAGCGGAGGCAGTCCTGCGACTCTTGGGTTCCTGGCGGGCAACTATCCCAACTTGTTTTTTAAACCCGGTACTGAGAAAAAAATAACTGAATCATCTTTGGCATTCACCTTTCGCGGCGGTTTGAAATATGCGTTTAATGAAAACACCAACTTATTTGCCGGATATTCAAAAGGACGCCGTCCGGAAGTTTTGCAATTTACCTCAGCAGGTGAAGAACAGGTACTGGATGCCGAAATTGTGAACAGTTTCGATCTTGGATTTAAAACAGCCATTCATCAACGATTTTGGTTTGATCTGGGCGCTTTTTACCACGATTATTTGAATTTTCAGACTTCTGCATGGGTGGCAGATGCCACTTCCGGTGAATTCAATTATCTCGTGAAAGATGGTGGAAAAGCATCAGCCTATGGCGCTGAAGCAAATTTAAAATACGCGGTTTCAAAGGGATTGAATTTCTTTGGGAACTACGCTTATATTCACGCCCGTTTTGCCGATACTGATGTTGATGGAACAAAGCAGAAATATGCCGGAAATCTGTTCCGGCTTACTCCTGATCACAGTTTTGCCGGTGGATTGAACGCACGAATACCAATTGCCAATGACATATTCTTATTTGGAATCCCTTCGTTTATCTACCAAACAAAAATATTTTTTGAAGATGCCAACACTGCCGGACTGGAACAGGCTGCTTACGGGCTGCTGAATTTCAGGGGCGGGGTTGAGTTGGCTGAGAAACGAATTACTCTTTCGGTATGGGGAAGCAATCTGTTGGGTGAAAAATTTATTGTCAGCGCCGGAAATATGGGAAGTATGTTTGGTGATCCTACCCAAATACCTGGAGCTCCCCGAATGTTCGGTACGAAAATAAACTGGAAGTTCTAGGAGAAAGCGTATCTAGTTTCTAAGCAATACCGTTTTCCCTGTTTTGGCCGACTCCCTCGCTGCTTCCAGAATTTTTACAACGGTCAGATTGTTCGACAAAGAATATGGGTCATATTTTGTCATGATTACCTTGCCGTGTATAACATCAGCAAAGTAGGCGAACGGATCTTCATAGACTGCGATATCTTTTGACGTAATCCGTTTGGTCTGTTCCAAATTCATTGTTCTGTTTCGCAGGCGCATATTTTTATTGTCCATCGCAAAAATGTATCCTGAATCTCCGTAAATTTCCATGTCCTTCCTGCCGAAAGGCCAGTTCCATGATGCTTGTATAATGCACTGTGCTTCCGGATAACTGACAATGATGGTTGCCTCGTCGTCCACTTTCGGATAAATTTCAGGTTTAAAATTCCGGGTAACCGCTGTTACCGAAACGGGTTCCTGTCCTTTTTGAAGGTAGGTCATCAGATTGGCCCCGTAGCACCCAAAATCGATGAGTGCTCCACCACCATTTTGAACCGGGTCAGTCAGCCAGTCTAAAAAGAATTGATCGCACCCAATTTCCTTCGGCCCCTGATGTCCGTCGTGAATCACCACTTTTCTGACAGTACCAATGAAATTGCTGTCGTTAACCAATTGGAAGGATTTCGCTGTAGTTGGGTACCACGATGTTTCATAGTCGGTAAGCAGGTGAATGTGGTTTTTTTCGGCAAGTTCCGCCATTCTTTTTGCATGAACCACATTGGTGGCCAAAGGTTTTTCAACCATGACATGGATTCCTCTGGGTGCGCAGGCTTCCACTACGGCCATGTGTTCGAAAATGGAACCGAATGCAACAACCGCATCCGGATGAACACGGTCTAACATGTCCTCCAGATTATTTGAGATCAGATTTGGGTCAAAACCATATTTTTTTGCAAGGTTCTGAGCCAAAGTATTGTTGGTCTCGAATATACCGACCAACTGAAAGTCGGTTTTATCTTTTCGTCCCAATATAAATGAGGTATGCCCATGAGTAACTCCGGCAATGGCCAGACGAATTGGCTTTTTTTCAGAAGTTTGTGCGGGTAGGTTTGCCAAAGAGATTAAAAAAAGTGTAAATATCAGGATAGATTTTTTCATGGTTTTCATATTTGATTATCAAGTAATCAGACAACAGATTAATTTTGTGGGGCAGATCAGAATTTCTGGTTATAGCAGATGGTTATCCTTTTTTATCAACTAAAAATAGATATAAATTCACTCAATATACCAAAAGAAGGAATCAAGTTTCAACCCAAAATAAATTATCTTTACCAGTCAGGAATTTTTTATTCGTTTTTAGCAGTTTCTTCTTTTATAATGCACGATATGAAAATTTACAAAACCACCAAAGGAATTTTAATTGATCACGAAAACGTCTTTTATTTGAGGCAAACAGACTGGGACGGTTTTATAAATAACGATAACATATACAAGGAAACTCTTGTCCTCACTGAGGATATAACTACAATTTCAGAGGCACCCGACCTGTTGCACAACGGCCTGCTGGCCCCAATCGGTACTCAGGAAATCTGGGCATCGGGAGTTACTTATATGCGGAGTAAAAGCGCCCGGATGGAGGAATCGAAAGGTGCAGGAGGAGGCGATTTCTATGATCGGGTTTATGATGCAGACCGGCCCGAACTGTTTTTTAAATCGGCTGCTTCACGTGTTGCCGGCCCGGGGCAGAAAGTTCGCATCAGGAAAGATTCGAACTGGAACGTTCCTGAACCTGAGCTAACTTTAATGATCAGCTCTTCAGGAAAAATAATAGGCTATACCGTTGGAAACGACATGAGCTCAAGGGACATAGAAGGACAAAATCCATTGTATCTGCCGCAGGCAAAAACCTACGACAGGTCAGCTGCAATCGGACCATGTATTTATATTCCTGAATCTCCAATAGAGGAAAACGCTCTTATTGAAATTGAAATAATCAGAAATAATACACAGGTATTTTCCGGGGATGTCAGAATTGATCAGATCAGGCGCAAGTTTACGGATATTGTTGAATTCCTGTTCAGGGAAACATCTTTTCCGGTTGGTTGTTTGTTGATGACAGGAACCGGGATTGTCCCACCCAATGATTTTACATTGCTAATCGGTGATGAAATTAAAATCAGGATTGACCATATTGGGGAATTGGTGAATATGGTGGAATAAATTAAATCAAAATATGGAACTTACAGGAAAAAATCTAATTGGGAATGAAGAGTCCGGAAAGGGTATAACTACCTTTTTTGCCAAAAATCCGGCGACACAAGAATATCTCAGCACCCGATTTTTTGAGGCAACAACAAGTGAAGTGGATGAATCTGTGGCAAAAGCAAAAAATGCGTTTCATATTTATAAGGCTAAAAGCAACGAAGAAAGAGCCGTTTTTCTGGAAACTATTGCCGAAAACATTTTGGAACTGGGCGACACTTTGATCAAAAAGTGCATGTTGGAGACCGCCCTGCCCGAAGCCCGGTTAACCGGCGAAAGGATGCGAACGGTCAATCAGCTCCGGATGTTTGCCTCGGTTGTCCGTGAAGGTTCATGGATTGATGCCCGGATAGATACCGCCATTCCCGGTCGCCAACCGGTTCCTAAACCAGATATCCGTCAAATGCAAATTCCGCTTGGACCGGTTGGAATTTTTGGCGCGAGCAATTTCCCGTTCGCTTTTTCGGTGGCCGGCGGCGACACGGTTTCTGCTTTGGCTGCCGGTTGTCCGGTAATTGTTAAAGCACATCCCTTGCATCCGGGCACATCCGAAATGGTTGGAAAAGCCATTCTAAAAGCAGCCCGGCAAACCAAAATGCCCGAGGGTATTTTTTCTTTGGTTCAGGGAATTTCGAATGAAGTTGGAATGGCCATTGTCAATCACCCGGAAATAAAGGCAATAGGATTTACAGGCTCGTTTAAAGGAGGAAAAGCCATTTTTGATGCTGCCAATAGCCGTGCTGTTCCAATCCCGGTTTTCGCTGAAATGGGAAGTGTAAATCCTGTGTTTATTTTGCCCGGAGCCTTAAAAGAACGAAACGAAATCATCGCTAAAGGATTGATTGGAGCTGTTTCCATAGGAGTTGGCCAGTTTTGCACCAACCCCGGGCTCGTAGTTACCCTGAAGTCTGATGATGCCAAGCAGTTCTTGCAAAACCTGAAAATCAGTAATTCAGAAAATCCTTCAGGAATTATGCTTTCCGAACAAATAAAGAATAACTTTTCAAAAGGGACTCAAAACCTTCTGAGTTCTGAGAATGTTTCTCTGATAAGCAGTGGTTCAGGTGAAGAAACAGGAAACAGGGTTAATCCCAAAGTGTTTTCAACTGATTTTGAAACATTTATTAATGACGGCTCACTTTCTGAAGAAGTGTTTGGCCCGTCAACACTATTAGTTTCAACAAACAATAAAAGTGAAATGCTCCAGCTGGCAGCTAAACTCGAAGGGCATTTAACTGCGACTATTCATGGAACGGAAAAAGATTTGAATGAATATTCAGAATTAATTCATATTCTGGAACAGAAAGTTGGACGGCTAATATTTAACGGATTCCCAACCGGAGTGGAAGTTTGTCACTCGATGGTGCATGGCGGGCCATACCCGGCAACAACCGCCCCTCAAAGTACATCAGTAGGAACTGCCGCCATAAAAAGATTTGCACGCCCGATTTGTTACCAGGACTTTCCGCAATCGGTATTGCCCGAACAACTTAAAGACAATAATCCATTAAAAATCTGGCGAATGATAAACGGAGAGATGAAAAAATAAATAATTACGAATTCCCTTTAATCTATCAGATTCAATGAGATTGTCCTGAGATATTTTTACATTTGTTATGAACCTACTAACCTGTTTATGAAAAAAACCTTCGAATTGGAAATCGTTTTGCTCCAATTGGCAGAGGACAATCCTGCTGCTATCGAAGAACTTTTTAACTATTATTATCACCGGCTATACCATTTTTCAAAATCATTTTTAAAGCTGGACGAAGGAATTGATGACGTGTTGCAGGAGGTATTTATTAAAATCTGGCAAAACCGTAAAAACATCAGGACAACCCATACGTTTAATGCTTTCATTTTCACCATCACCCGGAATCTTTTATTAAACGAACTGCGCAGCCGCCTGAACGATCAAAAAGTGAAGGATAAAATTGGCAAACTGGCTATTCCAATCGAATACTCTTTTATAGAACAATCGGAATACTACGATTTGAAAGAAAAAGTTGACCGGGCAATCGATGAACTGCCGGTGCGGCAGAAAGAAATTTTTTCTTTGAGCCGGATAAACGGGTATTCACACAAAGAAATTGCCGAAAAACTGAATATTACAACAAAAGCCGTAGAGTTCCATATTGCCAAGGCAACCGTATTATTAAGGAAAAAGTTGTTGAACTTCGAATTGGCATAGGTTTTCGTTCTGAACCGGTTTAAATAATTTATGGTGTTTCTGCTAGGGATAAATTTCGTTGTTGTGTATTACTATACAAAACAAGGAAATGGATCAATTATTCAGAAAATACATCAATTCTGTTATCAATCCTGAAGAGTATTCGAAGGTTTCGGATTTTTTGGCCAGCAAAAAAAACGAAGACATTATATATAGCCTCATAAAGCCGCATTGGGACAGGGAAATGCTGGAAGAAAGCGAAGTTCAAAAACCCAATCCGGAGTTAAGGGACAAAATAATACAGGCCATCCTGATCAGCGACCGCGAAACGGTACTTCGAAAATTATCCGTTTCCAGGCTAAAATTGCGAATAGCCGCAATCCTCATAACAGGATTAATAATCAGTACTGTTTTCTTTATCCGAAAATCTACTAAAGTTCAATACGTTGCAGAAATGCAAACTATCAGCGCGCCTTTTGGGGCAAAAACTAATTTTACCCTACCAGATGGATCACTGGTGTGGTTAAATTCCGGGTCATCTGTTTCATTCATTTCCAGCTTTGAAAAATCCAGACTTGTTAGCCTGAAAGGTGAAGCTTTTTTCGAAGTTGAGAACAATGGCAACCCTTTTCTTGTTTCTACAGAGTATGGTGATGTGGAGGTGAAGGGTACTTCATTCAACGTTTCTGCATTTGCCGGAGAATACTTTCAAACTACTTTGCTAACAGGCACTGTAAAAGTAAAAGAAAAACGGACAGGCGAAGAGGTATCCCTGCAGCCTGGACAACAGGCCGGAATCTATGGTACCGATTTCAAAGTGGAAAATGTGGATACTGATATGTTCTCTTCGTGGAAAGACGGAAAACTCATATTCAGAAATGAAAACCTGCTCTCTGTAACCAAAAGATTGGAGCGGTGGTATAACGTAAAAATTGAATTAGGTAGCGACAAACGCCTTTCAGAAATATCATACACAGGCACACTTGAAATGGAATCATTTAGCGAAGTTTTACAATTGCTTAAAATTACTGCGCCAATTGATTATATCTACGATGAAAAAACAAGAACAATACGAATAGAATACACAAATAACTTTTAACCAATCAAACCGGATTTGCCTATGAAATAATTTGAACCATCAAAAAAAGAGGCAGAAACCACTCCAGTCGGTCAAACTTAGTGGGTTTCCAACCTCTCCACTGCATTGATTAATCACAAGGATTCAGTAATTAACCAAAAAAACAAAACTATGAAAAAAAACTGGTTCCATCGGGGCTATAAGCCCTTGATGGGTGAAATTCTAAGAAAAATGAAAATAACAATCTTCCTGATTTGTATTTCTGTGCTTAGCAGTTTTGCTATTGAGAATTATGCACAATCAACCAAACTGACCATCGATCTGGAAAATTCCTCAATAAGGGGAATTTTAAACAACATCGAAAGCCAAAGCGAATTTAAGTTCTTCTACAGCAGCAAGGTTGATGTTGAACGAAAAGCAACAGTCATTCAGAAGAACAAAAAAGTATTCGATATCCTCGACGAACTTTTTGATGGGACCGGAATTAAATATGAAGTTTACGGACGGCAAATAGCCTTGCTTGCCGGCGGGGAAAGCTTCGCAAATCCGGAACAGCTCGCGGCTGAACAACAAAAAACGGTTTCAGGGACGATTACTGATGCCACCACCGGAGAGGCGCTGATTGGAGTAACCGTTTACATACCCAATACCAATATGGGGGTGATCAGCGATGCAAATGGAAGATTTAGCCTCAATGCCCCGGCATTAAATACTTCCATAGTTTTCTCGTTTGTTGGATATGTAAAGGCAACTATTGGCTATACAGGGCAGACAACAATTGAAGTCAAATTAGTTCCCGATGTGGAAGCTCTCGATGAAGTTGTCGTAACTGCCCTGGGGATTAAGAAATCAAGCAAAAGCCTGGGATACGCCACTGCAAATGTAAATTCTGACCAACTTACAGTAAACCGTACCCCGAATCTGATGAATTCACTTTCAGGAAAAATGGCAGGAGTGAGTATTTCAGGATTAGGCACCGGGCCGGCCGGAACCTCTAAAATACGTATCCGCGGACAATCCTCTATTTCAGGCCAGAACAATCCGCTGATTGTTGTCAATGGCGTTCCGATTGATAATACCAACTTTGGAACCAACCCCGGTAATGCTGCGTCAGACAATTCAATTGGTGTAAGAGGTGGAGGAAATACTTCGGATGGTGGCGACGGTCTTTCGAGCATCAATCCCGATGATATTGAAAGCATGTCGGTTTTAAAAGGAGCCGCAGCCTCCGCATTGTATGGCTCGCGTGCCAAAGATGGTGTAATCATGATTACTACCAAAACCAGAGGAACCCATAAGGGGCTTGGAATTACTTATAATATGAATTATACGAATGATACACCCATTGATTATACCGACTACCAGTATGTATATGGCCAGGGCGAAAATGGGGTTCGTCCGACTACCCCTAACCCAACTTCCGGACAATGGTCGTTTGGCGAGAAATTTCAGCCGGGGATGACACAGGTACTCTACAATAATCTGACAGTTCCTTACGAACCACAACGGGGAATCATTAATGATTTTTTCAGGAACGGACAAAACCTGACCAACACCATTTCGCTGTCAACTAACAGCGACAAGGGAGGCATGAACCTTTCGCTCGCGAACATGAGCAGCGATGGTATTGTTCCGAATAATACATACAAGAGAAACACTATTAACCTTGGATTCAGCTATAACTTAACCGACAAGCTGAGTTTTCAGGGAAACATAAATTACTCTTTCGAGAATAATCAAAATCCGCCAAACATTGCGAATCAGGACAACTCCATACCAACCGCCCTTTACGCGATGGCCAATTCAATGCCTTTGGATGTGCTGAAAGCCAACGCTCACGACGCTTTGGGCAACGAATATGTCTATTCGCGGTTCAGGAACAGGACCAATCCATATTTCACTTTATCCGACCAATTTCAGAAAATACGCAGGGACAGGATGTTTGGCAATATCTCGATGAAATATGATGTTACCAAATGGCTCTTTGTACAAGGCCGAATCGGACAGGATTTCTGGTCGCGCGATCAGGAATACAACAACTTTCCAACTGGCCAGGCTTCGCTGGCTCCGGCGCCCGCAGGATTCGTCAATGGCGTTTTCACTCAGGAATCACGAAGGTTCAGGGAAACAAATGCCGACTTCATGATTTCCGGAACAAAAGAATTTGGCGATTTCGAAGTTAATGTTACCGCCGGTGGAAACCAGATGAAAAGACGCTCTGACCTGAACAGTGTCCAGGTGACCGACTTCATTGTGCGCGGACTTTATACAGTCCAGAACGGAAGGTCGAAAGATCCGATTTACGATCTCTCCGAACGTGCTGTAAACTCGCTGTATGGTTCTACCCAAATATCCTATAAAAACTTCCTTTACTTAAACGGAACAGTGCGAAACGATTGGTTCTCAACTTTATCGCCAGCCAACCGCAGTATTTTGTATCCATCGGTTTCAGCAAGCTATATTTTTTCTGAAACTTTTGGCACCTTGCCCCAATGGCTGAACTTTGGAAAAATCAGGGCAGCTTTTGCCCAGGTTGGTAGCGATACCGATGTTCCTCCCTATTCTAATTTGTTGTTTTACGGAGTCAATTCAAATCTAATGGGAAATCCATCAGGCGCATTGCAACCCGTTGGAGGCGCTTCCGGAAGTACAGTGCCTAATCCTAATTTAAGGCCGATGAGTACCACTGAAACAGAGTTGGGCCTGGAAATGAAAATGTTTGATAACCGTTTAAGCCTTGATTTGTCGGTGTATCAAAAGATAACAACCGACCAGATCGTACAGGCCCAGATATCTGATGCCTCGGGCTTTGTTGATACGCGTATAAACAGTGGAAAAAGTCAAAATAAGGGAATTGAATTGATGGTGAACGTGGTGCCTGTGAAAACAGATGATTTCCAATGGGACTTTACTTTCGCCGGAGCTTACAACATTACCAAAGTGTTGAGCCTGCTAACCGAAAAACCCGGCGAACGGATTACGGTTGGAACGCACGTTTTCAATGGTGAAGTAAGGCAAATCGTAGGAGAGGAAATGGGCCAGATCGCTGGTTTTGGATATAAAAGGGATGCAAGTGGCCAGCAAATATTCGGATCAAACGGAATCCCTCTTCGGACTACGGATCTGATAAATTTTGGAAGCGCTTTGCCAAAATGGACGGGAGGTTTTACGAATACCTTCCTTTACAAAGGTGTTTCATTCTCTTTCCTGATTGACTTTAAATTAGGAAACAAGATGCTTTCAGGAACAAACTTCAACGCTACCCGTCACGGACTGCATAAAATGACGTTGGTTGGCAGGGAAGGCGGAGTGGTAGGTAAAGGTGTTGATGCCAATGGAAATGTTAATACGGTTGTTGCCCCGGTACAGGACTATTGGTCTGTGGTGAGGTCGCTGGCATTGGTTGAACCTGTCGTTTATAACGGCGGTTACTGGAAACTTCGTCAAATTACCTTAGGATATGACTTCTCCAAATTCATACCTTCCAGTTTCCTGATTAAAGGCCTTACGCTTAGCCTGACCGCTAACAATGTGCTGATGTTGAAGAAATGGATAGACAATATTGACCCCGAAAGTTTTGGATACAGTTCAGATAACCTGATAGGAATGGAATCCCCGGGACTTCCTACCTCAAGGAGTCTGGGTTTCAATTTTAATGTTAAATTTTAATACGGATCAAACATGAAAAAGATAGTTAACTTTTGTGTACTGGCGCTGTTTCTTACCATGATCACTTCTTGCGAAGAAGGCTTCGACGAATTGAATAAGAGTAAAACTAGTGCCACCGGAATTGACCCTGCATTTATTTTAAACAATGCAGTCATTAACTCCTCAGTAGTAACTCTGATTTTTGAGATTGGAATTGTCCAGCAAATTATCTCACCCAATTCGGGTGTATTGACCGGAGCAAATTTCAATCAGGATAATCGTGCAACCACCGACGATAACTGGCAAAGCTATTACCGGAATGTGATTAAACATACGAAAGATATCATAGCACGTACGAAAGATAACCCTGCCCGGAGTAACTTAATGAACATGGCCAGGATATTGCAGGCCTATGCATTTTTAATACTCACCGATACCTACGGAGATATTCCGTATGCCGATGGGGGCGAAGGGTACTACAGTCAGGTATTCTTCCCTAAATACGAGACACAGCAGTCTATCTATCCGAAAATAATTAAGGAACTGAGCGAGGCTTCCGCTGCACTAAATGCTTCCGGAACCATAGAAACTGCCGATGTTCTATATGGCGGCGATGTGGCCAAATGGAAAAAATTCGGGTATTCGTTAATGCTTCGTGCAGGTATGAGATTGAGCGCGGTTGATGCTACCCAGGCACAGTCGGTAGTTAGCACGGCTTTTGCAGGAGGTGTTATCACTGCCAATGCCGATAATGCAATGGTCAGGCACGATGCCAACTATAGAAATCCAATCAGTCAGACACTGAACTCTACTGAAGCAGCAAATTACTATCTGACCAAGCCATTTGTTGACGAGCTCAAAAACACCAGCGATCCGCGGCTTGTTTCCATTGCTGTTCGTTATAAAGGCGCTACATCCGGAACAGCCCAGGTTCCTGCAGCTGCAAGCATTGTAGCTGCCGACCAGATTGGATTGCCCATGGGAAAGGATAATACTACCGCTACCGCTGCGGCCAAGGCTGATGGGTTGGTCAGTTTTTATGAATACAGTCAGGTTGACCGTAACCGTATGGCGAAATTAACTGCTCCTATGCTTATGGTAACTGCCAGTCAGACCAACCTTTTACTTGCAGAAGCCCGTTTAAAAGGATGGATTTCTGCAGGTACGGCAGCACAATATTTCGCCGACGGTATAAAAGCCAACATGGATCAAATGGCCTCATTTGATGCAAAATGTGCAGTTCCTGCTGCCGACAGGGATGCTTATATTGCAGCTAATCCGCTTAATACCGGAACCGAGTTGAAGCAAATTAATACACAATACTGGATATCGTCCTTTCTAAACGGACAGGAAGCCTTTGCTAATTTCAGGCGCAGCGGTTTTCCCGATTTGGCGCCAAATCCATATCCAGGAAAGGAAGTTGCCTGGATTAACAGGCTCACCTTTCCCAATTCAGAGATTTCGGTGAATACGGTAAATGTGAATGCAGCCATTGCCGTCATGGGGCCAGATAATCTGGGAACTAAAGTATGGTGGGATAAATAAATCTGACAAAGATAGTACCCGGGAAACCGGGTACTAATTTTTTATAAAATTCCGGGAGACTGTTATTTTTTTTGTTCCGTTAGGAACTAAAGGTCGGTAGAATTCATGAAAACATATATGTCTTTTGTCCCGTACGCCTGCCATTGCCAGGCCATCAAACGGCGGGCAGCGGATAATCCATCGCTCTAAATCGACATTTCTACCGACAGATTTTCCCTACGGGAAATTTAAACAGTTTTTCAATCTGTCAACCAATAGACAAACTATACCCTGATGAAAAAAAAAATTCTTTTACCACTTTTCCTTTTTCTAATGACTTTTGTTAGTCTGGCTCAGCAAATTTCAAAAGAAGAACTTCTTTTTCTCACTCCTGAATGGAAAGGAGAACGCTTTCCTGATGGACGTCCTAAAGTGCCGGATGAAATTCTGAAGCGGATGAAATTAGTCACCCTCGAAGAAGCCTGGGCCGTATTGAAAGGCGCCAATTACAAACATGCTTACGACGATGGCTGGATGTGTATCAACCCCGACAGCGTACTTGTCGGACGGGCGCTTACCGCCACGTTTATGCCCGGCAGGCCCGATGTTCAAAGGGCAATTGACAAAAAAGGGCACGAAAAGGATGGACGGATTAAATCACAAAATTCGTGGCCCATTGACATGTTGGTAAAGGGCGATGTCTATGTTGTGGACCAATTCGGGGCCCATGAAGATGGCCCTACGATTGGCGACAATCTTGGCAATTCAATCTTTGCAAAAACCGGGAACGGCATTGTCTATGACGGAGCTGTACGCGACATCAACGGCCTGAAAGAATTGGGTTCATTTACATCCTTTGTCCGAAGTTATCATCCTTCGCATCATTTAAACGATCCCGCCGGAGAATTAAATACGACCCTGATAGGCATCAACAAACCAACCCGCATCGGTAAGGCAATGGTACTTCCGGGCGATGTTGTTTTGGGCAGAGACGGCGGGGTAATCTTCATTCCACCTCACTTAGCTGAACAGGTTGTTAAAACTTCGGAGATCGTCAGGCTTCGCGACATGTTCGGACATCAGCGCCTGCGCGAGCAAAAATACACTCCCGGGCAGATTGATTCCCGTTGGTCCGACGAAATTGAAAAGGATTTTTCAATCTGGCTCAACGATCACATCAATGAATTACCGGTTCCGAAAGAACAAATCAAAGAGTTGTTAAAAACCCGTACATGGTAAGTTAATTAATCTTAACCAATTCAATCAAATGACTAATTCAAGACGAGATTTTATAACCAAAAGTGCACTAACCGCTGCTTTAGGGTTTACTTCACTTTCAAATTTTGGGAATGGATTGGAAACTGCTATCGAGAATACGCCTCTTTCCTCCAGTCCAAGTGATCTGAAAATAACGGAAATAAAATGTGGCTACATCCGAAATGGGCATAGCCTGTTTGTTAAAATACACACCAACCAGGGTATCTGGGGCTGTGGCGAAGGCGTTGACGCGACTCCCGGCACCTATCATCTGGTGAAAATGTTTGGCGACAGAATCAAAGGGAAGAGCCCGCTTAATGTTCATCGTCTCTTTGAAGACATTCGCAAATCGGGCTTTTTCGAAGGCGCCCAATCGGGCATGTATGTGGCTGTCTTGTCGGCTGTGGAAAGCGCCTTGTGGGACCTGACAGGAAAAGCATTGGGCTTACCGGTTTATCAACTTCTGGGTGGAAAATTCAGGGATAAAATACGTGTGTATTGCGACACAGCACTCTACCGGGCCGATTCACCGACTCCTGACAAGTTCGCGGAATCAGCTATGAGAGCCGTTAATATGGGATTCAACGCGGTCAAGTTTGATGTGGATGAAGCGAACGATCCGAACAAGTATGACACTTATAACTGGACGGCCAGCCCTGCAGAGCTGGATCGGATGTATAACCAGATAGCGGCGGTAAGAAAAGCAGTTGGCCCGAAGATTGATATTTGCGTGGACATGCATGGCCGTTACGATGCGGTAACCGGACATCAGGCTGCCAAACGGTTCGAACCCTTGAACCTGATGTGGCTGGAAGAGCCCATTCCGGCGGAAAATGTTGAGGCATATCTCGACATCAAAACCTCGACCAGCACGCCAATTTGTGCCGGTGAAAATGTTTATCTCGCCCATGGTTTCAGAAGAATGCTCGAAATTGGGGCGGTTGATATCATCATGCCCGATTTGCAAAAGGCCGGTGGTTTAGGCGAAGGCCAGCGAATGGCTAACCTGGCAAATCTGTACTATGTTCCTTTCGCGCCTCACATGGTGGCTTCCTACCTTGGCGCAATGGCATCTTCCCATGTCTGTGCTTCAGTTCCGAATTTCATGATCCTGGAATGGCAAATCTACTTTCATACCGATCCGATGTTCAAAGAGATTGTAACTTTCGACGGGCCTATGGTGAAAGATGGTTTCATCCCATTATCCGAAAAGCCGGGAGTAGGAGTTGAAATTAATGAAGAAGGAATGCGCAAATATGCCACTCCGGGAGTTCCGTTCTTTGTCTGATAAATTCATAAATATTTAAATTTTTATATCATGTTAAAAAAAGGAATACTTATCTCAGCAATTTTTCTGGGAAGTTTTATGGCCAATGCCCAGCGCGTTGGTTCTTCGCCCGAATACATTAAAGCATTAACCCCGGAATGGAAAGGCGAACGATTTCCTGACGGAAGGCCAAAAGTACCGGATGCCATTCTGGAAAGATTAAAGAATATCTCCATCGAAGAAGCCTGGGGCGTACTGCGCAACAAAGGCTTTCAGAACCAGTTCGAAGGCGACTGGACGATCATTCATCCTGAAGAAGCTATGACCGGAAGGGTGGTGACTGCCCAGTACATGCCACTCCGGCCCGACCTTGAAAAACAGGTAAAAGAACAGGGTAAAATTGAGAATAGAGCTCAAAAGGGCGGAACCAATTCATGGCCCATTGATGCGCTGACAACCGGAGATGTTTATGTAGCTGACAGCTACGGCAAAATAGCCGATGGCACGCTGATTGGCGATAACCTGGGAAATTCAATTTATGCCAAATCGCAAAGAGGCGTAATCTTTTACGGTTCTGTCAGGGATCAGGAAGGTTTGGAGGAAATCAAAGGTTTTAACGGTTGGATCAAAGGATCCGATCCGTCCTACATCATGCAGATGATGCTCACTTCCATTAACGCGCCAATTCGGGTTGGACGTGCTACCGTGCTACCGGGCGATGTAGTTCTGGCAAAAAAATTCGGAGTCATTTTTATTCCGGCCTATCTGGTTGAAGATCTCGTTTTGACTTCTGAAGTAACCGCACTTCGTGACGAATTCGGTCATTTGCGCCTAAGGGAAAAAAAATATCTGGCAGGCGAAATTGACAGTGAATGGTCCGAAGAAATAAAAAAAGATTTCCTGAACTGGCTGAATAATTACCCCGGAAAATTACCCATGTCGAAAGAGGAATTGGATAAATACCTGAAAGAAAGAAATTACTAAAACTTATAAACGATGAAAAGCATCATTCAACAAATAGCAGATCAAAACAAAAAGCTTGAAAACGCTGAAAAAGAAGCCATCAAAGCTGAAATTGAAAACCCTTCAACAAGTAATAACCGCCGTAATTTCCTGAAAAAAACTGCCCTTGGTGGAATTGCTCTGGGAGGTCTTATGCACTTATCCATCGAAGACACCATCGCACAGACTACTTCAAGTGTTTCTCGTTCTTCCAGTCCTTCGGATTTAAAGATCACGGATATGCGTTATGCACTGACCGGCGTTCTTGGTCAAACGGCCATTATCCGGATTGATACCAACCAGGGGATTTCCGGGCTTGGAGAAGTTCGTGACGGCGCTGATGTGCGTTACGCGCTGATGCTGAAAAGCCGGATACTCGGATTAAATCCATGCAACGTGGAAATGATTTTCAAAATCATTAAACAGTTTGGTGGTCAGGCCCGGCAGGCTGGCGGTGTGTGTGGCGTTGAAATGGCGCTTTGGGACATCGTCGGTAAAGCCTACGGAGTTCCGGCATACCAGTTGTTGGGTGGGAAATACCGTAACACCGTCAGGTTATACGCTGATACCCCTGAAGGTAAATCGCATGATGATCAAACAGCAAAAATTAAGTATCGTATCGAGGAACAGGGTTATACCTGGCTGAAAATGGATCTTTCCATCAATTCGCTGAAGGATATTCCGGGAGCTTTGGTCAATCATGAATTCTGGGACGGAGCTTCGGGACAATACGACCTTCGCAGTTATATGGGATATGGAAACACCAAACACCCGTTTACACAGATACAAATAACGGATAAAGGTCTGGAGGAAATGGTCAAAATGGTCGAACATACCCGTGAGCACATTGGTTGGGATATTCCGATCTCGACTGACCATTACGGGCATTTCGATTTAAACAATGGTATCCGCTTAGGCCGTGCCATCGAAAAATTCAGGCTGGCCTGGATGGAAGATGTGGTTCCATGGGAATATACCGACCAATGGAAATCCTTGTCTGACGCACTGGAAACACCCATGTTAACCGGCGAAGATATTTATCTGCTGCAAAATTTCAAACCGCTTATCGACATCCATGCCGTTGACATCATTCACCCCGACTTAGCTTCTTCAGGAGGGCTTCTGGAAACAAAACGGATTGGCGATTATGCCGAAGAACACGGTATCGCAATGGCCATGCACCAGGCAGGCACACCGGTTTCGTTTATGGCCAGCGTTCATTGTGCCGCCGCGACCCAAAACTTTTTAGCGCTGGAACATCATTCTGTTGACCTGCCATGGTGGGAAAGCCTGGTGAAAATGACCGATGGTAAGCCAATCATTAAAAAAGGATTTGCTCCGGTCCCTGAATCTCCTGGCTTAGGGATTGAATTAAATGAAGATGTTTTGAAAGAGCATTTGCATGCTAAAGACAAAAGCTTTTTTGCCCCAACCGATGAATGGAACGAAAAGCGTTCTCATGACCGGACCTGGAGTTAATTTCATAAAGTTTAATATTTTGCCAAAATCAATTTACTATGAAAACTGAAAGAAGATCAGTAATAAAAAAAATGCTTGGCTCTGTGTTAGGTATAGCCGGACTTGGATTGGCTGCCAATGCAAAAACTATATCTACTGAAGAGAAGGAAGCCCTGAATGTAACCAGCTTTCAGGATGCACCCTTGTTTTCGGGTTCCACCAAATTCGGCAACCTTGTATTTGTTGCCGGCAAAGGGGCTCATGTTGCGCCATTTGAAATAAAAGCGCATACCGAAATTGTACTCAAAGAATTGGAGAATGAATTGATCAAGGCTGGATCATCAATGGAAAAAGTTTTAAAAGTGAGCGTATTTCTGAATGATATAGCCGACTACAAGGGAATGAATGAAGTGTATAGAGGCCGTTTTGGCATGAAACCACCCGTTCGTACTACAGTAGCTGTAGCCAAAGGAGGCGTACCGGGCGATTCGCTGGTTGAGATGGACTGTATTGCCTATGTCTAAAGGAGCAAAATTATGAAACGTAGAGACATTATTAAGAGTTTGACATTACTCCCCATTGCCGGTGGAGTTTTGGGAGGAGTTTTCCCGTCAAAGTCTCTTTTTGCTGCTCCCCGTACGCCAAAAAGGGATTTATTTAAGGAATTGGGAGTTACCCCCCTGATCAATGCGGGAGTGACAATGACCTTTCTGTCCGGCTCGCTGATGATGCTTGAGGTGTTGGAGGCCATCAATTCCACGTCCCACGATTTTGCCAATATGTACGAACTTCAGGATAAAGTGGGGGCGAAGATTGCAGAGATGCTGCATTGTGAAGCTGCGATGGTTACCTCCGGCGCTTCCTGTGCAATGGTACTAGGAACTGCGGCAGCCATAACCGGAAATGATGAGGCAAAGATCAAACAACTCCCTAACCTTCTCGGACCACGGCCCGAAGTCATCATGCAAAAAAGCCACCGCTACCTGTTCGATCAGGCTGTGAGCACTACAGGGGCAAAGATTGTTGAAGTTGACGGCCCGGCGGACATGGAACGGGCCATCAATAGCAAGACGGTGATGGCCCTGTTCTTCAATGCGGCAGAAAAGTCAAGTATTACCCATGAGGAGTTTTTAACTGTCGCAAAACGGCATCAGATACCCACTTTTATTGATGCTGCGGCAGATGTGCCGCCGGTAGAAAATCTTTTTAAATTCCAGAAGATGGGCTTCGACCTGATCACTTTTTCCGGAGGTAAGATGATTCGCGGTCCCCAAAGCGCCGGACTATTGTTCGGACGGAAGGACCTGATCGAAGCCGCGAGACTCAATCACAGTCCCAATGAAGCCCCGATAGGCAGGCCGATGAAAGTGAACAAAGAAGAAATGTTTGGCATGTATGCCGCTTTGAAGTCTTACCTGGAACGGGATCATGAGAAGGAGTGGCAGGATTGGCTAGATCGGACTAAGCGGATAAAATCGCGGATAGAAACCATTTCAGGAGTAAAAGGGGAAACCTATATTGAACCAGGACCTGCGAATGCTTTTCCCAGCCTCCATGTAACCTGGGATCAGGAAAAGGTAAAAATAACGCCTCAGGATTTGCTTGCAGCCCTCAGGAATGGAACGCCTGGTATCGTTGCCAACATTGCAGAAAAAACAGATGACAAGGTGCTGAGTGTCGGTGTGGTATTGTTAAAGCCCGAACAGGTTGAAATTGTAGCCCAGCGGTTAAAAGAGATTTTTCAGCAGGCAACAACAAAAATTCATAAATGAAAAAGAAACTCTCAATTCTCCTTTCTGTACTGGCACTTTCCATAGTTTCTGTTCAGTCGCAAACATATAGCATCGTTATTAAGGACGGACATGTAATTGATCCGAAAAACAACATTGATCAGGTCATGGATGTGGCTATCAATGATGGCAAAATCGTTTTGGTTGCAAAAAATATTGATCCGAAAAATGCCATTCAGGTTGTAAATGCCAGGGATAGGATTGTCACACCCGGATTAATTGACATACACACTCATGTTTTTTGGGGTGTTGAGCCCGATCATCAGTATGAAAACGGAAATCTTGCTATTCAGCCGGATGGATTTACGTTTCGAAATGGTATTACAACCATTGTGGATGCGGGAAGTTCAGGATGGCGTACTTTTCCCACGTTTAAAGCACAGACCATTGATCAATCCAAAACCCGTGTACTTGCATTTTTAAACATTGTAGGCGAAGGCATGCGTGAAGGTTATGAACAGAATGCCAACGATATGGACCCCAGAATGACTGCCCTTGTCGCCAGGAAATATAAAGACCTTATCATTGGGATTAAACTTGCTCATTTTGAAGGTCACGTCTGGACTCCGGTTGACCTGGCTGTAGAAGCCGGCAATCAGGCAGGCGGCATTCCGGTTATGATTGATTTCGGAGAAAGTAACCCTCCACTTTCAATCGAAGAATTATTTATGAAACATCTTCGTCCGGGAGATATCTTTACGCACTGTTTTGCACAATTAAAACCCAGGGAATTTCTGGTAGATTTACAAACCAATAAACTGAAGCCATTTGTTTGGGAGGCCCGGAAAAAGGGAATTGTTTTCGATGTGGGATATGGCGGAAGAAGCTTTTCATACTCACAGGCAATCCCGGCAATAAATGAAGGATTCTATCCTGATCTGATCAGCACCGATTTACATGTTGGCAGTATGAATGGCGCGATGAAGGATATGCTTACCACCATGTCAAAATTTATGGCCATGGGTATGGATCTGAAAAGTGTTATTACAGCAAGCACCTGGAATCCAGCCAGGGAAATAAGGCACGAAGAATTAGGAAACCTTTCGGTTGGTTCATTCGCTGATGTTGCGATACTGAATATCAGGAAGGGGAAATTCGGACTGTTTGATTATGTTGGCTACAAGATTGAGGCTGACCAAAAACTTGAATGTGAAATGACCATACGGGATGGCAAAATCGTTTACGATTTGAATGGCATCGCCAATCCAATTGTAGCTCCGCTGAAACCTAACAATTAATTAGTCTCCTAAACTAAAAAGAATGAAAAAAATCAACCCATACAA
>DMSQ01000070.1 GCA_003457135.1 Prolixibacteraceae bacterium | reverse complement strand
ATGGAGGCGGTGGGGTGAATACTGTCGCAAGGTGAAATTGGGCATAATATTCTTGTGCCTCATGACGGTTTAATTCAATCTCTCTTTGCAATTCTTTTGCTCTTAATTTAAATTGATCCTTTGCTTCATTAGTTTTGTTGTTCATTAAGTAAATATAGCCCCAGTCCTCAGGCAAATGTGGAATGACAAGGTTTAGCTTTTTTATTCCATTTTCGAAAACCAATAAATATTTGTAGGCGTTTGAATAATCTCTTGCATATAAATAAATACGACTCAAGTAGTATATGTTACGGAAAGACACACTATCCAACCTGTAACATTCTAAACCAAAGCCGATGGCAGCATCAAAATTACCGGCATACATTTCTGTCTCCAAACTACGCCTGAAATAGAGGACGGAATCATTGTCAAAATCGAGAATTTCTTTTAAGCACTTTTTCGCTGTTTCAGGGTAACCTGCTTTTGACAGGTTCGTGTAAACACAATTTAAAGTACCTGGTAGTATAATCACTTCTTCCGGTTTTAATTCCCTGAATTTGTAAAAGTTTTCCAGCGCCTGATGATATTCATTAAAGGCTGAATGACGCCAGAAATATGTTTCATATTTGGACCAATCCTCCATTTTAGCCATTTCAATTTGTTCGGATTTTGCAAAAGCCATTTTTGCCTCTTTGTACATCCCTTTTCTCAAATAATATTGTCCTTGCAAACCAAATGCCACCCCGTTTTTGTCATCATAGAACAAAGCCTTATTTACCATGGTAATTCCCGAATCAAGGTATTGCTCGGATGTATCAATATTCCAATCAGATGATAACATAGCAATATAAATATGCCCCAATCTGACATAGGCATCTGTAAATGAAGGATCGAGTTTAATGGCCTGCTTTAAAAGCTGTTTTGCCTTCATTATTAAATCATTTATTTCTTTAGAACCATAATTGGTGTTGTAGGAAGCCAATTCCAAATATTCAATAGACTGAAGGTACAAATTATAAGCAGTCAGGTTTTCTGTGTGTCTTTTGGCAACCTCCTTTTTCTCTTCAGGAGTAATAATCGCCTTCAATTCTTCGGCAACTGATAGTGCAACATCTTCCTGAAGCTTAAAAATATTTTCATCAATAACTTCTTCCTCAAAGGGTTTCGACCAGAGGTGATTACCGGTACCAGTCTCAATCAGTTGCAACCTTAATCTGATTTTGTCCTGAATTTTTTGACCGCTACCTTCAAGTATATAATTGACTTTTAAGGCTTTGCCGATATCTCCCAGGCTCAATTTTGAGTCTTTGAATTTTTCAACTGCCGTGTGCGATTTAACTTTCAAATCCTTAATTTTTGCAAGTTTGTCGAGTATTTCTTCATGTAGTCCATTAACAATGTAGGAATTGCCTTTATTTGGGCTATAATCAATAAACGGCAGAACAGCAATGGTTTTCTCCAGCTGTTTCTGTCTGATTGAAAAAGGCTTAAAAGCAAGGTAAAGAGTGGTTGCAGAAATTAGTGCCAAGAGAGTAATAAATAGCACAATGGCCTTAAATTGTTTCCTTTTAGGAATTGGATTTTCTTCCGGATTTTCTCCTTCCTGAATATGCTTTCCACACCGAATACAATTCACATCAACAATTTCTTCGTCACAATTGTGCTCAGTTAAGTTATTTGCTCCAACCTTTCCGGGCGGAAAGCCAAAATAGTCGTGAAAACATTTGGTGAAATAAGTCACACTGCCAAAACCAACCTGGTACGCGACTTCTGAAACAGTCAAGGCAGTTTGCTGAAGCATTTCCATAGCCCGTTTCAAGCGGTGCTGGCGGATAAACTGGCTAACCGAGGTTTTGGTAGTAAAAATAACTTTGCGGTGGAGGTTCGAGCGGCTCATATTCATTTCCCTCGCCAGTTCCGAAACTCCAAACTGCTCGTTGGTCAAATTCGCTTCTGTTAGTTCAGTAAGCTTTTTCAGGAATTGTTCTTCAGAAGATGAGTGAATAGGCATTTCAATTGAAAATTTAACTCTATATCTAATTTATACCACTATAATACAAGTATATAACGAAAATAAAGAGTAATTGTTTGCTGTTAAATCTGAAAAAATATTATTTCTGTTTTATCTCATATAGAATTGATATTGGCTGATTAATTGACGTAAAAAAAGCCATTCGTCAAAAAACGAATGGCTGTATATTAAAAACGAATCTGTCTAAAATTTATTTATTTCCGAGTCATTTGCGTCATTGTATCATACCCTTTTAATTCACGAAAATCATCAGTCAGGTAGTCGGGTTCAGTAGGAATATTGCCGTTTTCAATCAAAGTCTTAATCCTGTTCCAGTCCCTGCGGGCTCCTTCTTCATCCCCAAGTTCATATTTGCACAAGCCTCTGGCTGCCAACAGGCTTTCTTCATTGGGTAACAGCGTAATTCCCATATCATAGTATTTCAATGCCTTTTGGGGATCTTTCTTTATAAAGAGCATCTTATTCCCCTTATCTGAACAGTTTTTCGCCATTAACCTGAAATCGTTACTTTTATGAAGTTTAAAAACTAACGAGACTTCTTTAACCATGGCAACCGGTTCGCCATTAACTGAAGCCGGTTTCCACATACCGCTGCTAACTTTTAGATCATAATCCAA
>DMSQ01000048.1 GCA_003457135.1 Prolixibacteraceae bacterium | reverse complement strand
GAGAGTAGGTCGTCGCCATTCTTAAATTCCTCCATTCCTTTACTGGGATGGAGGTTTTTTTATGCCTATTAAATATATTCCTTCCATGAGTGTTTTGAGTTGCTGAAAACTCCTCACAAAAAAACTTCAACAAACTGTGAAGGATTCATCCAAAACCTTCATTGCAACGTGCTTTATAGTTAATTTAAAAGTAAAACGTATATTTATACCAATGATTTTCTGAAATATTGGCTAGAAGTTAACTACAGAAATTTAGAGATGAAAAGAATTATAAACATATTTCTAACTCTATTCTTATTCTTCATTGGAATCTATGTTGAAGCTACTTCTAATGATAAGAAAGAAATTAATGGGAATAACTTATCAATTAAGAAATTATCAAATACCCCTCTTATTGACTCGGCTAAACATTCTGCAATAACATTTATTGAAAAGGAATTTAACTATTATGCACCCCAATCTGGTACTGTTTTTCTGGCCTGGAGAACTGATAATTATCCTTTGGAGGAAGCTGTAACCTGGAATGACAGTACTGTTCTGATGAAAAATTTATTGTACCTCCCAATGCAGACTTCGGGAGATACTTTTAGAGTTCGATTAAGAATACCAATAGGTTCCAATATTCAGTTTAATTTCTGGATTACAAAAAACAAGCAAGGGGCATATCAGGATTTTTGGGACCTTCAATCAAGTGGGAAAATAATGGTTACCAATGATGCTCCGATTTATAAGAATGCGAATTATGAAATAACAGAGTCTAAAAAAGAGTCTCGTATAATCTCCAAAGGTTGGTTGATCTTATTGCTTTTAATTGCTGTTTATTTGGCATTGAATTGGTTTGATAAAAAATGGATTACAAAAAACAATCCTTCCTCCATCGCTGAAAAAATTCTGTTTCTGGGCGTTAGTTTATTTGGTTTTCATGCACTTGCCCGCTCCGAAATTATCAACGTCGGACTAATGAAAATTTTCCATGATTATAGTAACGTTGCAAAAATTATTAGGGGAAGCGTGAGCGATTTTCTTTTTGTGACTGGCCTTGTAATCGTATTTTTACTAATCCTCCTTTTGATAAAAAATACTCAAATCAGGAAATGGCTTTTGGGAGTATTTACTTTTTTCGCTATATTATTAACACTGATTGCTTTTACGAATATTACAACTGTTATTTTTCTTGGAAAACCGTTTAACTATCAGTGGCTTTATTACTCCGGTTTTCTTGGCAGTAATGAAGCAAAAACTGCTTTACTTGAAAACTTATCGGTGAGTATTGTGCTTAATTTAATGGCAATTTGCTTTTCCATGCTGCTTTTATCTAATATTTTACACCGTATTTACAGGCTGTTGATTTTAAATAAACGACTAATAATCATAACCTATTTGATTTCTGGATTGGGATTGGCCTTTCTGAGTGTGAAAGCTCAAAAAACCAGAGTTACCTGGACGAAAGGACAATCTGAAAATGCAATTACATACATGGTATATTCAATACTTAATGCTGAATCAAATTCTTCGTTTTTCTCTGCTAAAATTCCAGATGAACAGGAGGCATTCAATCCGGCACAGTGTGAGAAATTAGAAACATCCTTTATATCATTAAAGGATCACAATGTCAGGAATGTATTGTTTATTATTTTGGAATCAGCAGGCGCTTCTTATTTCGACGGCTATGGGGGTACATATCAGTTAAGCCCAAACCTGAATAAGTTTGCTGATCAGGCATTGATGTTTGATCAGATGTATGCCCATGCACCGGCAACTAATCTGTCACTTGCATCAATTTTAGGTTCGATGTATCCATATTTATCTTATAAAAGTCTCACACAGGAAGCTCCGGATGTTAATTATCCTACCATTTCTTCAGTATTAAAAAATATGGGGTATCGAACTTCTTTTTTTTCCTCTGCTGATTTAAGGTTCCAAAATTGCAAACAGTTTTTGACTCATCGGGGATTTGACAGGATTGAAGATTTTTCCACTATTCAATGCTCTGAACAATTCCAGAATATCAAATTCGAAGAACTTAATGGAATCGACGACTTATGTCTTGCCAATTGTTTGACATCGTGGCTGGATGAAGATATTACACAAAACTTTTTTTCTATGATATGGACCGTTCAAGGCCACTATCCTTATTATTTCGCTCAAAAAGAAGAAGATTTTGGCGTTTCAAATTTCAGTTATAACCGCTATCTCAATTGCATGAAGCACAACGATGAACTCATCGGGAAAGTTATGCAGGCCCTTGAAGAACGGAAATTAACTTCAACAACCTTGGTTGTGGTAGTGGGCGATCATGGAGAGGCATTTGGTCAGCACCAGCAATATGGTCATGGAACTGCCATTTACGAGGAAAATCTAAAAGTGCCGCTTTATTTCATTAATTCCACCTTATTTCATGGCGAACGAAAAAGCGATGTTGCCGGAATGAAAGACCTTGCAACTACTGTGTTATCTGTTGTTGATGCCGATATCCCTCAAATATGGCAAGGGCGTGATCTTTTAAGTACCTATTCAAACGAGTCGTTTTTCTTCGCGCCTTGGTCTGATTATCTTTTTGGCTACCGTAAAAACAACATGAAATATATTTTTAATGAAAGCCAGAATACAGTTGAAGTATATGATCTAAAAAGCGATCCAAAAGAAAAAACAAACTTGTATCAACAATTGTCAAAGGAAGAAATCGTTCAAGCCCGGAATCGTATAGCTGCCTGGGCACAATTTCAGGATAAATTCGTAAAGGGAATACTAAAGAGAAAAGAATGAGAATGGTAAGCAGCGCTTAAAAGGTGTTCGTAGAATTACTTTCAGGATTAAGAAATATATTCATCGTTAATCATACCGATATGAAAAAAGGGATTATATATGTGCTCGTTTTTTGTGGCGTAATCTTAATTTTATTGTATGGGATTAAACGTTATCATGTTGTTCATTATTTGCTTGCACAGACAAAGTCTAATACTCTTGAAGCAAACCAATCAACGCCGGTACTGGCTGTATTTTCATTTCGGCCCGGTGCAACCAATCAGATAATTAAGTCGTTTCATCATTTTACTGTAAAACTTGCCAATGTTGATCACCTGAAGCTTGACAGAACAATGATTAGTCAAATTGACGATAGTATCCCTTTGATGATTTCAGTTGAAACGTGGGGAAAGTATATCGCCCCAACTCGTATAAATAGTCCAATTAAAGACGTTGTAAAAGGCAGGTACGACCAGGTAATTAAGGAATTATGTACCCAGTTTATCGGAACAAGGCCAAATGTATATTTCCGGTTTAATCCAGAGATGGAAGTGCCAGGAAATAGTTTTCCGTGGCAACGGTATGGCCCCGGATATATTGATGCTTTTCGTCATTTTGCAGGTTTGTGCAGTATCTACGCTCCGCAGGTTAAGCAAATCTGGGGCCCCGCTGGTTATCCGGGTGAGTTGGAATATTATCCTGGCGACACTTTGGTTGATGCTGCCTCAATTACCTTAAAGAGCAATTCTGAAATCCCCATATTAAAATACCCAAAAGACTATACTGTGGCGTATGATTTATTCAGGAGACTGCACCGCCTGAGGTTTATTGACAAACCAATTTTTGTTTTGGGATCGAACCAGATAATCAATGATTCTATTAATAACCAACTAGTTTCGGTCATTTCACAGAAGATTGAACAAGAAAGGAACATGATATATTCTGCTGATAATTTCATAAGGCCAGTAACTAAATTCGAAACTAATCTAAAAAGAAAAATTGAAATTGGGCTGTACGATCCACAATCGTTGTTAAATGAAGAAAAGCCAGTAACGGTTGAACATCTTTTTACACATTTTGATGATATATTAGATGGAACTTTCCAAAGCAATTTCAATAAAGTGATAGAACGAGATCATGATGTTATTGTAACTTTTGAACCTTTCAGTGAGCCAATTGAGGAATCCGATCGGCAAGTACTTCAACATGTAACAGAGGGGAAATACGATCAGGAAATCATGCAGTTATATACGATTATTCAAAGTACCAACCGAAAAGTGTATTTACGATATGCTCATGAAATGGAAATCCCCGTGACACGTTATCCATGGCAAAGTCAAGATCCGGTAACTTATATTAAATCATTCCGGTATTTTATGAATTTTAAAAATCCACTTCCACCAAATATTAAGAGGATTTGGGGGCCGGCAGGCGACAGAGGTTCTTTAGAATGGTGGCCGGGAAACGATGTAGTTGATTATGTCAGTGTGGCCATATATGGCTTGCCCGATAAAAATATAACAGATCCCAATCGGCAGGAATCTTTTTCAACCATCTTTAACCGCAAATATTGGCGCATGCGATTTATAGACAAACCGATTTTTATTACAGAGTTTGGGGTAAAAGGTCCTGAAGAATATAAAACAAATTGGTTGGAGGGCGCAGCTAAAGTCATTCGCGAAAATCCTCAAATAGTTGGAGTTAACTATTTCAACATGTCAGACACTCCAAAAGCCTGGGGCGATATAGAACCACCGGACTGGAGTATTTCTAAAAAATCATTCTATCACTTTTTAGAAATACTAAAGGACGAATAGTGCTGAAATTCTGCTGGATGCACAAGCCTTGCAGCAAGTATTAAATTCAGAAATTGTGCTCATTCCAGTTTAACCTGAATTTGATCGATATATACATTGCCATTGGTTTTCGCATAAAAATTAATCTGAAAAAATTCCTTGCGAATGACCAAAGGGGCTTGCAGATCGATAATAAGTTCGAGCAGTTGCCAATGATTTGGTTTGGTTTGAGTAGTATTCAGTTTTACACTGTGTTTAGTCATACGTATTTCTCCCAGATAACTTGTTGCAATCAACCAACACACATCCGGTATAGAGTCGAACAAAACTTGGCTGCTAATTAGCAACCGGGTTGAACCAATCAGTTTTTCAGGTGGTATTTTAAAACCTTCGATATGGCTATTAGTCAATCCAGATCTTAACCAAATAACCTTTTCACCGTTTGTAGTGCTATAATCCTTTACATCTAGCCTGGTTGTATCGTTTGATTCGTCAAGATTATTCAAAAGGTTGATCGGATTGTGTGGGGTTAATTTCTGAAAGTGCCAATCGTATCTCCATATTAGCAAAATGGCTGGTAATGTAATAAGGCTAATCGTAAAAGCAACTTTTGAAAATGTTCTTTTTGGTACTGAAAGTTTTTGGCGCCAGAAGCCTTCAGTTTTTGTAAAAATCCAGGCCGTTGAAATACTCAGGGTTAAAAAGAGCAACAGCATGAAAGGCGCAATCCAAAACTTGTTCTGATTCATGTTAATAATATACACAAAGGGCCAACGCATGAACCCATGGATTGCAAAAAGATAAACCGAAATGCCGCCGATAAAAAGCAACAATGAAGCCAATGGTTTTATTTTTACAGCAATAGCAGAGATTGCTTTACCAATAATTACCAACAATATGGCGATACAAATGTGGGTCAATGGCCAAAGAAACTGAAAGTAGGTATTCACCCCACCGCCTCCATGTTTTTCCTTTGGTTGAACGGATATAATTTTGGATCAAAAAGGA
>DMSQ01000046.1:70907-73766 GCA_003457135.1 Prolixibacteraceae bacterium | reverse complement strand
TTGGATTATGATCTAAAAGTTATGGCCTAGGTGTTTATTTGTCCTCAATTTTTTCTCTGTCAATTAGCTACAATGTTTCTGTCTGCCGTGCGTTTGGGTAGGCAAGCTCTTTGGCTGGTTTTGGTCGTGGGTTGGCTTTTTGCGCGACCAGCTAATGTGCTTGACTACGAAGAGTGGGCTTATGTATAGTTTTCAATAAAGATTTCGTTTATTTTATTAACAATACTTTCGTCCGGTTCATTTTCAATTACTGATTTTCTGTATAAATGATATAAGTCCAAAATTTTCCTTTCAATTTTTAGATCAAGTAATTTTAAATCCAACATTTGGGCTTTATTTATATCATTTGGTTCAAACTTTTGTAATCCATTTCCATATTCACGACTATTGTCTTCAAAGATTTGTCTTGCAACGTCTGTAAGCAAATAAGCAAATAATAAATCGATATTAATACTGTCGAATAAATTCGCTGTAGAAGGGTAGATACAATGAAAGGTTGTCAAATTGGAAATGTTTGCTTCATTCCTAATAAACCGCAAACCATTACGGTTAAAAACAGAAACCCAAATTGGGGCAGGAGGTCTGTTTTCTAGAGAATACCAAGGATTTCTATTTGCAGTTAAAAATTTCTTGTGAATTTCTTGCGTTTCTCCTAACAATAAATATTTCCTAACATTCTCATCTATTGGGGCAACTGCATTGAGAAGAAAAATTGATTTATCATTATTTTTAAGTACTTCAAAATCTTCTTTTAAGAAAAATGACTTTCTCGAGTCCGATGCTTTACAAATACAGGGAAGTAAATATTTTTCTGTAATTCCATATTTTTTTGCTTTCGATGGACTAATTGTAAAATATTCATTTGCTCCTGTTGCTATGCCACGAACCACTTTGCCAAAATTAGCAAAAGGCACTAAATGTTTGTAATTGATTGAGTTTTGCTTTTGATAATATGCTTTCCATTTTATATCAGGATTAAGAACCTCAAATGCAACAATTTGTTCTTTTGATGAATAATTAGGATAGCGGTTAATAATGTTGGCAATACTACCTAAATCTTGGATGTTGCTAATGTTAGTGAATTGAACTTGATTTGTTTTATTATCATTTGCACAGAGAAGTATTGATGCAGTTGTCAACGCATCATCAAATACATTTTCATCGAAATTTATGACAATAATATGTCGTAAAGTTTTACTCTTAATAAGATGTTTTTTGACAAGTTTACCATAGTCGGAGTTGAGAAATTCAGAAGGAATAATATAAGCGGCTCGTCCGTTTATGTTTAATTGATGAATAGATTTTAATAGAAATAAAGTATAAAGATTAGTAAACCCGTTAAGTTTACAGGAAATTCTTTCTTCAATTTCTTTTATAACAGTTTTATTATCATAGTCGTGGAATTTAAAATATGGAGGATTGCAAATTATTCCATCATATTTATTGTTCCAATCATTATACATGTAATCTTCTAAAAGGATTGATACATTTTCATTCTCTTCAAAAATATTTTTTGATTTATCAAAAATATTAAGGTCGATTTCAAACCCTTTAATTTTGATGGATTCTTTGTAATTTAACAATGCTCTTGAAAACACTCCAAGTCCAAATGCAGGTTCCAAAACTGTTTTTAAATTCTCATTACCTAGAAGCCATTTTGCCATTAAATCAGCAATTGGAAAAGGAGTAAAGAACTGGGCAAATTTCTTTCTATGTTCTATAGAGGTGAACTTTGAATACTCACGCTCAATCTCATTTGTGGTTATATGTCCTTTAATTGTAGACATTAAAATTCACTTTCTTTAATTCCTAAAACCTTGCATAAATTGTTTATATCCAGATATGCAGTTCCGCCTTTGAATGTTACATAGAATAGTAGTTGACCACGTTGCATTTCTTTTCGGACACTTTCGTGTTTTGGCTCATCAACTTTTTTTGCAATTGGAACACCACTTTTTGAATTAATTTTTATGGTAGTCTTATTCTGATTTTTGGTATCGGCTTCTACTGAAAATATTACATCTTCATTGTCTGGGTTAGAAATGATTGTAAGGATTTGCTCAAATGAAATACCGTAAACCTTATCAAAAAACACCTGAAAATAATAATGCGGAATATTGAATTCTTCAATCCATTTGTAAACAACTTTTATGTCTTCAACTTTGGGAGTAATCGACAAATAATTTCTTTTTTGAATTTCCCGTATTGAATCTTTCAGTTTTCTAAATAAGTCTTTGACTTGAACCAATCTTTCGGATGAACTCCAACTTGGAACTCTAAAGTCAGTTACGTTTAATGTGTTTTCTGTAATTCCCTTGAGTATTTGAATGTAGCTTTCTCTCGAAGGATGCTCAAATACATCTAAAAAATCGGATAATATTAAATCTCGTGTTTGAAGGGCAATTTGAGTATATTTATCTGTTTTGATTTGCATCGCAGCTTCATAGCGGTCAATTAAAAATGCACTTGAACGGACTTCAATGCCAGCAACAGCTTTTTTTACGTATTCGGTTATATGACTATGAGGAATGCGACTAATATCTAATCCCAAATTTGTGTCAAAATCGGATTTCCTGAAAATTAATAAGTCAGGTCTTTTACCAATTGTGTCGAGTTCGCTTTGAAAGTCTTGGTAAAAAGTGTCAAATCCATCTTGACCAGCAACTAAGTCATCAGATTTACCATACTTTATTGCAACATAATTCTTTGAAGTCTCATTGATTGCTCTTGTTACAAGATTCTCAGCCCAATCTCCTTGTTCTTTGTTCGTGATAAAATTTGATGATGCTTGGGTTGGCGTTCTTGCTATGTCTCTTGGCAAATTAAAGTCCACCAAAGTTGCAGGTACACTCTTAGTCA
>DMSQ01000046.1:0-70886 GCA_003457135.1 Prolixibacteraceae bacterium | reverse complement strand
CCCACCGAAAACCACTGCTGCCGGACTTGCGGGTAGCTGATGTTAGGGGCTGGTGTTGGTTGTATGTTATTGTTTTTCATCTATTTAACTCATGTCGTGTCCTGTCGAATTGCACTGTCATAGCCACGAAGCACAAATTTATTTTGTTTTTTTGAGCGTGGGCAATCCTAAAACCGTCCTGAAAGGCGGTTACGTGGGCTGGAGAGGCGGAAGCTCTTTTGCAAGCCTTTGGTTTGAGCGTTTGCTCGTGGGGGCTTGCAAATGTGCTTACGACTGTGCGTTGGCTTATTATTGCTTTGTTTCGCATAATTGAAATATTGCTGCTTTCAAAACTTGCCAACATATCCTTGCAGTCTGGTCATTTGGATTAAACCGTGAACTTACTTGTTCATAAGGATGAATGTAATTTCTAAAATCTCTAAGTGCGTGACTAAATTTCTTAACATCCTCTTTCAGAAAATCTAAATCACTTGCAACATCAATATAATTGCTTAAAGACCAGTCATAAAATGATTTTATCTTTCCTTCCCTGTCTTTAGGCGCAGCTTTCGATTGATTAAATTCTTTCGGATGCTTTGAAGCAATGCCAAGCAAAATACCTTCTAATGTGCTGCCCGAAAGAAAAATAACCGATAACGGAGCTTTTGCATTCAAGCACTTTTTTATCTCGTCAAAACGAACATTTAAAGTTTCAGTGATTACGCTGTCCAATCCAAGTTTGTCAAGCGAAATATCCTTAAACTCACGATTTAAAAAATCATCTTCTTTAATTTCTGGTGCGGTTTCAAAGTTTATTTTTCCTGCCTTTACAAATGTTATCTCTTTTTCGTTTCGCACAACCTTCCAACTATCAAAAGCCAAATACTGGTTAAAATCATTTATGAATTTATCTAATTCTGCGAATCGAGTAATAAAGTTTACCGGTGCAAAAACTCTTTTAATACACTTGTCGATTTCAGGTGTTCCATTAATTTTTGAAAGCTTTTCATCGGTAAATACCCAACGAGAAGGGAAACCCTGAACATAAACATCAGAAAACCCTAATTCATTAAAGAATGCAACCAACTTTGGACCAGAACGGTATTCCGTTTCCTCATTAATCAAATTCCGAAGCTTTTCTAATGTTTTTTGCTGAAGTATCATTGCTAAAACGCTTTAAACTTGTCACCCATGTAATGCTTTAAATTGTATTTTTTTGTTGTGTCTAAAGCGCGTTCAAGGCAAATAAATTTCTTGTCAATATTCTTTTTAAAATTTTCAACAGTGTCCATATCAATTACAACATCGAGGCAAATCAATGTTTCTTTTTCACCATCGGTAGCAAGAAGAATCTCATTTTTCTTGAATTGCTCTTGCTTTTCGGTTTTATAATTTAGATTGAAATTATTCTTTAGTAATATCTCGGTAAGCAGTTCATCACGGTTAAATGCCGATACCAATTGAGCCTCTTTGTCGCTGATATATTTTTTTAGCAATGCAATATTTTCTTCGTCTGTTTTCTCTGGGTCGGGAGCAAACTCAACACGTGGAAAGTTTGATTTAACAAGCTTGAACACTTTGAACCCTAAACCTTTTGAGGCATCTTCTTTATGCCCATTTGTAAATAAATTGGGCTGTTGATTTTTCTTTTCTTCTATTATTTTTTCAATAACTCGTTTGTTTCGTTCAACTGTTATGTCGCTTAGTTTGTTTAAACCATGTTGACTTGCTTCACTTTTAGGGTGAACGAGTTCAGGTATTTGAACAAGTATAAAATTTAAAATCCTGCCGTTTTGCTGATTTAAATCAAAAACAGCTTGGCCTGTTGAACCAGAACCAGCAAAAAAATCCAAAACAATATCACCATTATCAGTGACTTGGTCTATAAGTTCCTCAATAATTGCCGATGGCTTTGGAAAATCAAAAGCTCTATACCCAAATAAATCTTCAATTTCTTTTGTTCCATCTTTGGTAAAGATATTTTCGCCTATTAAAGAAGAAAACCCAGTAAAACTATCGGACAACTCATTTAAAAAAACTTTCCTACGAGGTCTACCATCAATAGAACTTGGCCATAAAATTCTATTTTCCTCAATTAACCTATTCATTGTTTTTTGGTCGTATCGCCAACCCATTTTAGGTTTGCCATAATTTACACCCGTTGCAAGATTAACTAAATCATAATGACAGTTTGGTCTTAAATTTTCGGGGAGAATACCAACCATATTTCCACTTGCCCAATCACCTCTTGGGTCACTATCCGGATTTGAATATTGTTCAGTTTTTCTTTCACTTCCTCTTAGAGCCTTTGTCTCATTATTTTTAGAATAGCAGATTATATATTCATGGTCTATTGAGGCTCCTGTCGTAGTTCGATTATCTTTATTTTGACGTGATTTCCAAATAAAAATTGCAACAAAATTTTCTTCTCCAAAAACTTCATCCATTAATTTTCTAAGATTGGTCACTTCTGAATCATCTATAGAAATAAAAATTATACCATCATCATGCAATAATTGTCTGGCAATTAACAACCTGCTATAAATCAAATTAAGCCAATTTGAATGAAATCTGCCATCTGTTTCAAAATTCGTATCTATTTTAATTCCTTGTTCTGTTACTCCACTATCTTCCCAATATTTTTTACTGTCTTGATAGAAATTGTCATTGTAAACAAAATCATTACCTGTGTTGTAAGGAGGGTCAATATAAATACACTTTATTTTATCACGATAACTGCCACTAAGCAATTTCAGAACCTCTAAGTTTTCACCTTCAATAATAAGATTTTCGCTTTCTGTGGGGTTTACGCTTCGCGCTTCGTCATAAATTAACGTGGCATTGCTTGGCGTAAAAGCATTACGTTTTGCCTGACTTTTACCAAACCAACGAAACTCGTAACGCTCGGTTTCGTTAACACTTGCGGGGTCAACTACCTTTTTGAGCTCATCAATATTTAGCTTGCCTTCGTTGGTGAAAATGTCGGGGAACAATTTTTTCAAGGTTTCCAAACGTTCATTGTTCCAATCGTTGCTCAAAGGCATAAAATCGTTTATATTTTCCATCGTTATATGGTTTCAATCAGTTTATTAATAGTTTTATCTGCTTCTGTCCTAAAGAACTGATAGTCTTTAATTGGGGCGGTGTAATGCACTTCAACACCAAGTGTCGCAAAGTGCTTCATTGCACATTTAATTTTGTAAACTTCACTCTCTGTTAAAGCCTTTTTATCGTTAATATCGTTTGTTCCTTTGGTTTCAATCACAAAATAAAACTCGCTCTCATTGCCACTTTTAAGACTTTTACGTTTCATAACCAACCCAAAATCCGGTTCATATTCACCTATGGGTGTTTGTATTTTGTACCAACTTGGTAATTTCAAAAAACATATTATTTCGGGGTCTCTGTCTGCACCCAATGAAAATTGACGTTCAACATCACTATCAATTAGCATCTTGTCGAATACTCCTTTGTTTGGAGTGTCGATATAAGCATTTGATGCTATGTTTTTAACAAAATCGTTAAAGCTAAATGGATAGCTATCGCCAATTAAATGATAATCTAAGCCTCTTAGCATTTCGTCTAATTCAACGTTACGAATAATAGCTGCTGCTTCGTGAATAAATCGGGGTGGATTTTTTACTATTTGGACATGATTATTCAGTTTACCAACAATTTTAAAAAGTGTGGTGTAACTTATACCTGTGTTTTCGCTTAATTCTTCAACCAAATCCAATGGCGTGTATCTCGCTTTTTGCTTTACGCTTTCAGTTCCTCCAAATGTATCTTGCTTACCTTCTTCAGTAATTGAGTTTATCAGATGGCTCGAAGCTTCAATCACATAATCGGGCATTTCGATATTATTAATCCGTTCGGCAGAAGTATTGATTAAGCTTTCCTCATTGAACGCCATTGTATAATGCGTTTTTTTTGCCAAAGATTTCCAAAAGCGTTTAAAGGCTGCATCTATGGTTTCAGATGGATTGCGTTTAAAATGTACCTCGTCTTGTGGTTTGCCTTTGTGTGTATGTGTCATTCCTGCGCCAGCAGTTGAAGTGCCGTAAATAGCCTTTATTTCTTCCTGATATTGCGTTACAAATGTTTCGTATGTCTCGTTCGGGATTACAGTAAGTTGGTTGATGCGTTCTGTATCATCAACATTTAAAGCATCATAAATCCTTTGGCCGTCTTGGTTTACGCAAATGCGTAAACCTCGGCCGATTTCTTGCCGTTTCCGGATTTCGGAATATGCAGTGTTCAAAGTAGCGATGTTGAATACATTCGGGTTGTCCCATCCAACACCTAAAGCCGAATGCGAGAAAATAAACTGAACAGGGTTTGAGATAGTTAAAAGTTCTTCCTTGCCTTTTAAAATAAGTTCGTAAATTTTTCCTTGTTCCTTTATTCCTCCTTCATTGTCGGCAAATTCGCCACTTGCTTTTTGAGCAAAGTAATATCCTTGTATATCTTGTATATGTTGGGAAGTTGGCGTTTTTCCTTCGTGATATTCTGGATATATCGCTTTGTATTTTTCAACAAACAAGTTTTTAATTATGGGCGTTTCGCCCATATAATTTGCAACACGGTCGATAAAAAGCAGTGATAAACATTTTATACCACTTGTTGCTAATCTTTGGGATTTTACAAAATGGCGATGAATAAGCCATTCCAATTGCAAAGCCCAAATATTTTCTAAGTTTCCTGAAGTTTGTTTTTCTTCAATGATTGCTCCATTTGAAAATTCAACACTCCATTTTCCTGTTCTTAGACTTTTATTTATTCGGTTTATTTTATATCTCAAATAACTCGGATTATTTGTCTTTTCACCCAAGTTGTCGCCAACTTTAAGCCAGCCAGTTAATTTAAATTCAAATTTATTTGTTGATTTTGATTGATGCCATGCTTTCAATTTTGCTTTTGGGTCGCTTGTTCCGTTTTGCGTTTCGGAAAGTTCAATTTTTATAGTTGCTTCGTCGTTTTTTTCGGTAACAGTCAAAACCTCAATCTTTTTTACCAACCCTTGCTTATAGCTATCATACGGCGTTAAGCGGTACATAAGGTTTTTAACAACTTTGTGTGTAGCCGAATAACGGAATTTGAAAAGTGGATTGAGTTTAGCAATTTGCCTGATTGAATTTTCGGTGTCCATCCCTTCCTGCGGCTCATCCATCAGAATTATTGGATTAGACTTTCCAATTGCATCAATATAAGGCATGTTCGCAAATAAATCCTCCCTTTGTGCCTGATTTAAGATTTTGTCTTCGGAATTAAACGAAGCCAAAGTCATAATCATAACCGATGGATGTTGGTCTTCAATAAAATTTGTAACCTTGCTTAGTTTCTTGCTATCATATTCAAAAGCATGAGGAATAAACCCATAAATACTCTCAAGTTGTTTGTTGAAAGATTTAAAAGTTCCTATAACACCTTGACGAATAGCAACTGAAGGAACAAGAATAATGAATTTTGTAAAACCGTAGTGTTTGTATAATTCGTAAATGGTTTTAATGTAAACAAGCGTTTTGCCTGTTCCAGTCTCCATCTCAATAGTTAAGTCGTTTTCTTCTGATAGCTTCAAAATATCCGAAACAATTCCGTTTTCTTCGGCAATAGATTTAATATTTTCCTGTAATTGTTCTCTGGAAAGTTTGCAAACATTAGAACGAATTCCCTCAAAACACGCATTATCAAACGTATTTCTTTCGGTTCCGTCAAATACTTTCACAACAGAATTAATTGCAGTTTCCTGATATTGTAATTGTTCGAGTTTTAATTCCATTATGCTTTTTTGTTTTTTAAATATTCTACTTTTTGCTCTGCAATTTTCAATGCCTCATATCCATATTCTTCGTCAGCAATATCATAAATAATTTTGTCGCTAATCCATGATATAATCAAATCTTTCTCATTAATATCGAGCAGGTTAGAAATCTCAACAAGAAGTTCTCTTGTTGGGTTTCTTTCACCTCTTTCGAGTTTACTAAGAATTGCAGGGTCTATCTTTAAGGAAGCTGATAGTTCTCTAAGAAGTATGCCTTTTGCTTCTCTCGTCTCTCTGATTATCTGTCCTGTTGTTTTCAAATTGAACGTTATTATCTTGACTAACTTTGTCAAAAATACAAAGTTGAATTCATTTGTTAAAACATATTTGCTATTTATAAGCCATAAGTTATCAACAAGCAGGGGTGCGGGGGCAAAATTGCAGCTCTTTTACAAGCCTTTGGTTTCGAGCGTTGGCTCGTGGGGGCTTGGAAATGTGCTGCAATGTGGGTTGGGGTTGCCATTGTCTATTTTTCATTGCCCCAAAAGGGCAAAAGCGGGAAGGAAAAAACAAAATAAATTTCTCCAAATTTTCACCTACCTGTCAAAGAGCTAAATTCCACTTGTCATTATTCTCTCAATTTTGCATGTGTCTGTCGAACTACGAGGTCGCCCTTACACTTGCCCCTAACGTTTCGATACCCGCAATTGGCGGGTATATTTGCCTTAGCTTTAATAGTTAATAAATTGATATTTAATGCTTTGAATAAAATTGGTGATTCTGAGGCGGAACGGTAATTTCATTTTTCTAAAATTTAGTTAGTTCATTCTTCCAAATGTAAAAATTACTTTTTGAATAGTCGTAACTTCTGTTAAATATTTAGCTTATCCAAGGGACTTTTTATCTGATCGAACCCTTTAGTGGTTATATGAGTGTAAATCTCGGTGGTTTTGCTGCTTTCGTGCCCAAGTAAATTTTGAATATAGCGCAAGTCGGTTCCATTTTCGAGCAGGTGAGTCGCAAAACTATGCCGTAAGGAATGCACGGTGATACGCTTCTTGATATTGGTTTTGGAGATGGCCATTTTCAGGATATTCTGAATGCTTCGTGCAGCATATTGTTCTCCGCTTTGTCCTTCAAAAAGCCATTGTTTGGGTTTGTGTTCACGAAAATAAAATCTTAATACATCAAGAGTTTTGGTCGATAAAAGTGAATATCTGTCTTTCTTTCCTTTACTCTGTTCTATTCGTATTTGCATCCGTTTCGAGTCAATGTCCTTTAATTTCAGGTTAATAGCTTCACTGATCCGAAGTCCTGCCGAATAAATGGTCATCAGTATGGCTTTGTGCTTGATGTTTTCGACTGCATTGAGGATCTGAACAACTTCTTCTTCGCTCAATACCGTTGGTAAAGTCTTTTCTTTACGAGGGCGATCAATGTAATATACTTTCCGCTGTCCGCCTAAAATTCGCTCGTAATAGAACTTCACCGCGTTAATGGATTGATTTTGATACGAACTTGAAATTTTCCGTTCGGTCACCAAGTAGCGCATAAAGGCTTTTATCATGGGTTCATCAATCCGGGCGATATCGTATTTGTGGTAGAAATTAATGAATTCTTCGAACTGCGATTTGTATCTTTTGATGGTTTGTTCGCTGTACCTGAGTTCTTCGAGTTTCGCGATATATTCCTTTGGGCACGAGCGGTAATTAGCAATATCGTACTGACTAATCCTCGATTGCTTCAATCCCGCATTTTCCTCTTCATAAATGAAATTCAATCCATGCTGTTGTGCTAAAAGCTTCAATTCCTGAATGAATTTTTCGGCAAACGGAATTGTCCACCAACGGTTATCAGCGTTCCATTTGCAATACGGATATTTTCTGATTTCCGTGGTAAGTTCTGTATTAAAACGATAAATGAGCCTTAAGCTGCCCGAATTTGTCTTGAATACCAGAAATTCATCCTGCAGAACTTCATGTTTTGCTTCCTGAATTTCAGGTTTTTCTTCAGTAAGTTCCGAAATCCGGCCTTTGAAATAATCTTTTATAATCTCAGCATTTTCCCGGTAATTCGGTATAATCCAGCAAAATTGATGTTTATCCCACCGGCTGTAGTTTAAAGTCCGGATCAGTTGGATGTCTTTTTCGTTTTTCGGTAGTTTTATGATGATCTTTTTTGCCGTAATATGAATCATTACGTTTTTCCCATAAACTTTATCTGGTTTCTCCGGGATTTCCGATCTTCTTATTTCAAGTTCATTTTTCTTTTTCGGATAATCAATGTCCGGAAATAAGCTTTTTAACTGATTGAATGCCACCTGAGTGTATGGAATATGCCAGGCCGAAAGCCTTCTGCTCCATTGTGCATCTGCAATCTGCTTTAAACGCGACGAGATTTCCTGATTATACGGAAAGTCAACTTTAATTCGTTTTACTCCTTCGTGGACAATTTTTTCGGCTTTCATCCGAATATAATTTATTTTTTAATTGTTGGATGTAACTCGCATCCGCCATCTGGCGGATTCATCCTTGTTTGTGTTCAACGAACTTGCCCGTTAAATAACGATTTATTACGGGTATATTCAAATATAATGAATACCCGCCAATTTTTGGTTATCAATCACAAAAAATCAAGGAACAACTTTTTGCTATTTTCTATTCTGATAACTATTATTATCTGATATTTGTAAGGATTTCATTTGATGCGAACAAAAGATGCACGAAAATATGAACCCAATTAACCGACGATGAAAAAATTAATCTTTGGAATGTGTTCCTTGTTTGTTTTATTTACAACAGTCAATGCCCAGGAAAACCTGACTTATCAGAAACCTTCAGCAGAGATTATGCAGCTTTTTGATTACGAAAAAGCTCCCGGAGTATTGATGGATGAAAAGAAGGAGTATATGATTTTTACCTGGCAGAATACCTACAAAACTCTCGACGACCTGAATCAGGATGAGTTACAACTGGGAGGCCTGCGGATAAATCCGGTTACGAATATTGCAAGTGCAATGACCTATTTTAATAACCTGAAGGTGCGTAAAACTACCGGTCAAAATCCGGTCCAGGTTCAGGGTTTGCCATCCAATCCGCGAATCGCCAATCTGAGCTGGTCGCCCGACGATAAAAAACTGGCTTTTACAAATACCACTGACCATGCTTAAAGGAAAAGCCATGTATTCGGGAGTAAGTTTTTCTCCGGATGGAAATTATTTGCTGGTAACTACCATTCAGAAACCCTTTTCGTACATCGTTCCGTTTAACCGGTTTCCTTCAAGAAGCGTGGTTAAGGTAATCCTGAAACAAAAGCTGAATATCGCGATGCTGTTTACCAGTGGGAAGCGCCGTTTGCAGGAGAGCCAACCCTCCTTGCAAATACAACCGATCGTTTTGCCGGCATCATTTGGGGAAACGAAACTACCGCAGTGCTGTTCGACAATTGGTACGATACGCGCAATACACGCACTTATTTAATTAATCCGTCTGATCCCTCACAATTGCCAAAGGTTATTTCGGACCGTAATTCTCAGGATATTTATTCCGATCCGGGTGATTTCGAAACCCGTAAAAACAGCTTTGGTCGTGATGTCCTTTTGCTCGAAAAGAACAATGTTGTTCGAAAGCATTAAAAATGTTGAGAAATCGCTGATTAAATACCAACGCAAAGATGGGGTAGAGCTTTCAGGAACCTTTTATCTAACCAAAGGCTATGTGGTTTTGGACGATGCCGCCTTCCCGATCGTTGGCGAAGGAAAAACAGAGCCAAACGATTCGTTTATCAGTCAATTGGTTGCCAATGCCGAAGCGGCCATTGATGCTGTAGATGCCCTGGGTTACATTGACCGTAAAAAAGTGGCAGTGGGCGGGCATTCGTACGGAGCATTCATGACAGCCAATCTGTTGACCCATAGTAACCTGTTTGCCTGTGGAATTGCCCGCAGCGGCGCATACAACCGTACCCTGACCCCATTCGGGTTTCAGCGCGAGCAACGTAATTACTGGGAAGCATCGGATGTTTACAATACGATGTCGCCTTTTATGAATGCTGAAAAGGTGAAAACTCCCATACTTTTGGTTCATGGCGAAGCCGATAATAATCCAGGCACATTTACCCTGCAAACCGAACGGTATTTTCAGGCGTTGAAAGGTCTGGGAGCGCCGGCACGCATGGTTTTGCTGCCCAAAGAAGCCCACAGTTATGTGGCAAAGGAAAACATTCTGCATTTGCTTTGGGAACAGGACCAGTTCTTCGAAAAGTACCTGAAATACAAGAAATAATTTAATTTTTTAATCTAACGCAACCAAATCTCTGTTTTCTGCATCATTCAAATGATATTCTGATCTTTAATCATCGCCAAATGAAATATTTTTTCCTGTTCGTTATTGCACTATGCTTTTTATCTTCCTGCGACGAAACTGAACCATTCAATACATTTAATTCCAGCATTAGCTTCGAGGTCTCCGATCAGATTCTTGATGGTGAAAAGGTGGCCTGCGTTGATTTTGATCGCGATGGTAATGCCTGGATAGCTTCCGGTTCAAGCCTGATTTTTTACGAAGGGCGGAAATTCAAAACCTATGATGCCGGTTCTGCAATCCTGGATGTTTCAGTCGGTACAGACGGGAAAGTATGGCTCGCGACGAAAGATCGTGGTCTGGCTTTGTTTTCTGGTGAGAAGTTCACCTATTACACCAAACAGAATTCAGGCCTTCCGCGTGATTTGATTATTGCTGTTGAAGCGGCTCCCGACGGCAGTGTGTGGTTCAGTAGTTCGGCGCATCAGCTAGGTGGCCTAATGCACTTTGATGGAAAGGATTTTGAACTTTTCACTCCTGAAAATTCAATTTTAAACCAGAATTTAATTATTGACCTGAAGATTGACCGGCTGGGAAATGTCTTTTTTACATCCGAAGGAACAGTTACCCAGGCTAAAGTATTTATGATTGACAACCGAAGACGAATGACCGCGTTGGGTGGCGAAACCATGTTTTACTGGATTGGCTCGTTCGATATCAATTCCAAATCTGAAGCTATTGTTGCAACCGACCATTCCTTATCGTCGTGTGGGGGGTGTTATACCAACGCCGTTCATATTTACAGAAAGAATAAATGGAGTAAATTGGAAGGTGATTTTGATGTGCATTACCGTATGTTTGTTGATAAACGCGATTATATCTGGGTTCAGGGAAGCAAGAAAGGTGATTACCAGAGCTTTTTTGTTTTTAATGGCGAAGAATGGCGCCGTTCACCCAAAGATATATTTCCTGATGCTTTTATTTATTCAGCAAAAGCTGATCCGCATAATAACATCTGGTTTTGCACCAACGACGGAATTTACATTCTAAATCAATCATAAAATCTTTTCTCCATGAAAAAATCCATCCTTTTTATTTTCCTGATTGCCCTGTCATTCGCGGGAAAGGCACAGTTCGCTGTGAGTTACTACTACGACGGAAATACCATCGGTATTTCGACCAATCCCGAAAAAAGCCATTGGCTTGAATTCCGGATAAATACCGTACCATACATTTTTTCTGACTGGAACCATTCGCAACGGGGCATTCCACAGGCCTATTTCTGTTTTAAACTCATAAGCGATGGCAAAGCTTCTCTTTATTCAGGAGTTGGCGCTGGCATTCCGCTTTCTTCTGAAGAAATTGACATTGTTAATATCAATATCCCGGTTGGTATTCAGCTTAATCCTTTTAATCAGTTGCCAAAACTTTATTTAACTGCCGAATACACGCCGATGTTCGATGTTTTGAACGAAATGCAAATCACCAATACCTTGTCGGTTGGATTCAGGTACGTGTTCAGTAAGCCGAAATAGCCATATTAAAGTCATAATAATTTTTGCCAGAGATTCCATCCCTTTTTTTTGAAGGTTGAGCCCAATCCGATAAGTCTTTTTCTGCCACGAAGACATAAAGTCACGAAGGGTTCACTAAGAATATATAACAGATATTCAATGCTTTGTGCAACTTAGTGTTTTGGTGTCTTGGTGGCATTTTAAATTTTTTGACTTTTCGGAATAGTGTCATAAACAAAGTCTTTTCCGACAATATGATCAGCGAAATTTATTCCGCCAAAAGAATTGATTATTTCTGAAGAATATGTAATTTTCATCCGCAACGATGTTTTTCACTTAAATAAGTGAAAAATATTCAATCGGGCAAGCTTTGTAGAACATGATTTTACAGGGCTTCCCGATTTTTATTATTTTTATTTTGCGGAGTTAAGGCACTACTAAATGGAGTCCCTCAGCGCTTTGCCTGGTCTAAACTTTGGCACTTTTGCCGCTTTTATTGTTAACGCTGCCCCGGTTTGTGGATTACGACCGGATCTTTCTTTTCTTTCAGTTGATGTGAAGGTACCAAAACCCACAACACCTACACTATTTCCCGCTTTAATCTCTTTTTTAACAATTTCGTGATAACAGTTAATGGCTTTGGTAGCCTGTGCTTTTGATAAATCAGCTTGTTTTGAAATTGCGGAAATTAATTCAGCTTTGTTCATGATTTTTTGAATTAGATGTTAATAAATAGGATTAAATATACACTAAACTAAGGTAGTATAATATTTCCTTAAACCCGTAGCTTAAAAATTGGGTTTTTAAAAATAGTCTTTTTTAGGTTTAGGAGTCTTAAAATTTGGCTTTTTCAGCAAATTGCCTGATTTTGTAGTTGTATTTTCTGGTTTATTCGGTGCTGCCGACGGTGGATATTAACCACCAACCTGATATCATTGGTCTTTTGCTTTGATAAATGAGTCAGGAGCGATGTTTTTGTATGAAAAAACGTTTTCTTTGGAAAACCTAATCTAAAACCTGATTTCATGAAGTCCAAATTATTCATTTTTCTCATCCTGGTTTTTTTTATCAGTTCCTTATACGGATTCACTCAATCGGCAAATACACTTTGGTACAAGCAGCCCGCCCAATATTTTGAGGAGAGCCTTGTTATTGGCAACGGCAGAATGGGCGCCTCAGTTTTTGGCGGTGTCACATCCGATAAAATATTCCTCAACGATGCCACGCTTTGGTCGGGCGAACCGGTAAATCCGAACATGAACCCTGAAGCATATAAAAACCTTCCGGCCATTCGCGAAGCTTTGAAAAATGAAGACTATAAGCTGGCCGATCAACTCAACAAGAAGCTTCAGGGTAAATTTTCAGAATCGTACGCACCACTGGGAACACTGTTCCTGGAATTTGAAAACGAGGGCGATCCAAAGAATTACAGGAGAGAGCTTAATATTTCAGAAGCTATTTCAAAAGTCAGTTACGAAATAAACGGAGTTCAATATACCCGCGAGTATTTCATCTCCTGGCCTGATCAGATGATGGTGATTAAGCTGACAAGCAGTAGGAAAGGGGCATTAAACTTCGGAATAAAATTCGAGAGTCAGCTTAAAAATTCGGTTTCTATAGTGGATAATATGCTGAATGCAAAAGGTTATGCGCCCATTCATGCAGAACCGAGCTACCGGGGCAATATGCCTAATGCAGTTGTTTTCGATGAAAACAAAGGTACCCGGTTTGCTGCTCGTGTGAAGATTAAAAACAAGGATGGAAACCTTACTTCAACCGGTCAGTCTGTTTGCCTTTCAGGAGCATCAGAAGCATTGGTTTATATTTCAATTGCCACCAGTTTTAATGGTTTCGATAAAAATCCGGCAACTGAAGGATTGAATGCCGAATTGTTGGCCAATAACCAATTGAAAAAAGCATTTTCAAAATCCTTTGATAAGCTTAAAAAGTCTCACTTGGCCGATTATCAGAAATTCTTCAACCGTGTCAGCCTGAATCTGGGCAAAACCGATGCCCCCGATTTACCTACTGATGAACGGCTAAGGCGCTATGCCGAAGGAAAAGAAGATAAAAACCTGGAGGTATTGTATTTTCAGTTTGGAAGGTATCTGCTCATCAGTAGTTCTCGTACACCGGGCGTTCCGGCCAATTTGCAGGGAATCTGGAACCCTCACCTGCGTCCGCCATGGAGCAGCAATTATACTACAAACATCAATGCAGAAGAAAACTACTGGCTGGCCGAAAATACCAATCTTTCAGAAATGCACCGGCCATTGCTTAGTTTCATTAAGAATGCCGCCACTACCGGAAAAGTAACTGCCAAAACCTTTTATGGGGTGAATGGTTGGACAGTCTGCCATAATTCAGATATCTGGGCCATGAGCAACCCGGTTGGCGATTTCGGGACCGGCGATCCGAACTGGGCCAACTGGAACATGGGCGGGGCCTGGTTAAGTACCCATTTGTGGGAACACTACCAATTTACCCGCGATCAGAAATTTCTGAAAGAGGAAGCGTACGAACTGATGAAAGGCGCTGCCCAATTCTGTTTGGAATGGCTGGTTGAAGACAAAAATGGCAAGCTGATTACTTCGCCTTCCACCTCGCCCGAAAATATCTATATAACTCCCGAAGGATATGCAGGGGCAACTCTGTATGGCGGAACAGCCGATTTGGCCATGATTCGCGAATGCTTTCAGCAAACCATTCAGGCTTCGAAAGTATTAAATACGGATGCTGATTTCAGAAATAAACTGGAAGTGGCGCTGTCAAAATTGTATCCTTACCAGATTGGAAAGAAAGGCAATCTTCAGGAGTGGTATTTCGACTGGGAAGATCAGGAACCGCAGCACCGGCATCAATCACATTTATTCGGGCTTTACCCGGGCAACCACATTTCACCTTCATTGACTCCTGATTTGGCCAATGCCTGCCGGAAAACACTCGAAATAAAAGGCGATGAAACAACTGGTTGGTCGAAAGGCTGGCGGATTAATCTATGGGCGCGTTTGTTGGATGGCAACCATGCCTATAAAATGTACCGCGAACTGCTGAAATATGTTGAACCTGATGGAGTAAAAACTGATTATGTGAGAGGCGGTGGAACTTATCCAAATTTGTTCGATGCCCATCCGCCATTCCAGATTGATGGCAATTTTGGCGGAGCCGCTGCTGTGGCCGAAATGCTGGTTCAGTCAACCGAAAATGAAATTCATTTATTGCCGGCCTTGCCTGATGCATGGGAGAACGGTTCGGTCACCGGAATTTGTACCCGGGGGGGCTTTGTGGTTACGATGGAGTGGACTGGCAAAACCGTAAAAAAGCTGGGTGTTTTTGCAAAAAACTCCGGAAGAACTACACTCTTCTATGGCAATGATAAAAAGGAAATCAATCTAAAAAAAGGCCAGACTTTGGTATTGAGCTGGTAAAAGTAGAACTAAAGGGAAATAACAATTTCCGTTTCCCCTTTTTTCAAATCGAAACATAAAACAGTTTCCGATTTACCTGTCAAGAAAGTATTGGTTTTTAAATCTTTCAGGTTGCTTATCCTTTGCAGCGGAGCGCCATTTTTCAGGATTGGATTTTTTACCGAAGGTTCAATTTTCAAAGTAAAGTCAGGCGCTGCAAACGGGGCTTTGAGTTTGATGGTATTTCCGGTAACAGTAATTGAAGTTAATTCTTTAGCTGCCCAGTAGCGGGAGATTTCGCTCAGTTTCATCCAGATTAAGTGGTCGTATTTTTGATTCAGCCGTTGTGTAACTTTTTTCAAGATGTTAAAGCCCACTTTGTCGCCGTTGAAATAAATACCCGGCCAATGGCATACCATAATTGCCGGTTCGCCGCTGTCAATAACATCAACCATTCGCCCATGCTGCAAATCTTCAGTAATAAATTGATCCACATCACCCGGCTCCAATCCGTCCCAGCCACCAAACCAGTCGCCGGTGCAGCCAATAATCGAAACCACACATTTCGGATCGCTACTATTCAGGTCAGACGGAAATTTCACCTGAGGCGCCACACTTTCACTTTTTTCGGTAAACAAGTCGCGGAAGTAATGCGGGATTTCAGCCCCATATACATCGCGCACCGCCTGCAAAGTACCTAAGCCAGGTTATCCTGATTTCGACCGCCATAACCACCCGGAGTGGTTAATCCTTCGCATGGAAGGCCAGCTTCCTTTAAAATATTCAGGGCGTAAGCCTGGTAAGCTGCCAGTTCGTCGGCGCTTTTCTTCTGGCTCCATTCCCAGTTTTCCATAAATTCGGGAGTGGCCTGTGCAAATGGTTTCCCGGTTTTGATGTCAATAACCCGTGTGTGGCTAATCATTTCGGGATGAATATCCCAGTTAGGCATAATTGTTTCGCGCACGAGCTTAAGACTGTCTTCCAGTTCGCGTTTGGTCCATCCGGGGATAAACCGGTTCACCCATCCGGTACAGGCAGTGTAGGGTACTATGCTGTATTTTCCTTTAACACCGTTGTCAAGGCTCCATTCGCCAAATTCGCGTACAAAACTGTCCGGAATTTCGCGGGGAAGTTAACGCCAGTCTTGTTTGTAATTTTCCGGAAAGACTTCGGCAAACTGCGGAATACCGAAATGGGCCAAATTCACCAAGCACGTTGAATCATCAATGATCAAACTAATCGGCACCCTGTTACGGGGATTCAATACCTCAATTTTTTGAAAGGTACCGGCAGAAAATCCGAAATGCGGAGCGACTGCTAAGGCCAGGCCACCTTTAATCGTGGTTTCTACAAATGTACGTCGGTTGAAATTCATGGTATATCAGGTTAAGTTCACCGGAAAGTTAGCTAAAATTGGAAATATTTTGCAGGTTTCCCCGATCATATCTACTGATTCGGTTCATCATGAAAACCTGTTTCAACCCTGATAAAGGATGAGATATCTATTAATTTTACAGGGTACAATGGATTTTGATTGAGGAGATTTAGTAATGATGCTTGGAAAATGACTGCTTGCGGATGTGATATGTAGCTTAATTGAGTAAATGATAAAGGCCCGAATTTCATTGAAATTCAGGCCTTTATGTTTGCGGAGAGAGAGGGATTCGAACCCCCGGACCGCTCACACGGTCAACGGTTTTCAAGACCGCCGCGTTCGACCACTCTGCCATCTCTCCAAACGAGGTGGCAAAAGTAGAACATTTTTTCAATTTTCAAAAGCATTTTGGTGGAATTATGGTAAAAATAATTTTATAAAAAACTTATGAGAAGGGTTGTTTTTTTGAATCATATTTAGGAATTTAGTATCAAATTAAAATTAACCATTTGAAAGCATTGATTTTATTAAGGTTTCATGTTTTTGGTTCGTTTTAATCAGACTTGAATTTGATTTTTTTATTCAAATATTTTTAACCTTAAACAAGTTTTCTTATGAACAAAGCACAATTAATCGATGCAATTGCTGAAAAAGCTAATTTAACAAAAGCTGATTCGAAAAAAGCCCTAGATGCTTTTGTAGATGCCACTTCTGATGCCCTGAAAAATGGAGATCGCGTTGCCCTTATTGGTTTTGGCTCTTTCTCAGTTGCTTCACGCAGCGCAAGAACTGGCAGAAACCCACAGACTGGTAAAGTAATTAACATTGCTGAGAAGAAAGTTGTTAAATTTAAACCAGGTGCTGAATTAGCTGATACGATCTAGTATTTCTCCTGAAAAAATTTACAAAAGGGATGCATAATTGATGTGCATCCCTTTTTTTATCTTTGCCAGGCCAAAAAAAATAAGATGAACCATAAATTGATTCAGTTTCTCTCCGGATTTGTTACAGTTGAAAGGCTTGCTCTTTTCCATCAAATACTGTCATTCAGGACCAATTACCTGACCGTGGTTCTTGAAGATATCTATCAGGCTCAAAATGCCAGCGCTGTCGTTCGGACTGCTGATTGTTTCGGAGTTCAGAATATTCATGTCATCGAGAACAAAAATGTTTTTCATGTTAATCCCGACGTGGTTAGGGGCGCTTCCAACTGGATTACAGTTAACCGGTATAACGACCATGAAATGAATACTCAAAAGGCCCTGAAAAAATTACGTCAGGAAGGCTACCGGATTGTATTGGCCAGCCCTCACGAACACGATATAAGCCTTGAAAATTTTGATCTTGAAAAAGGAAAAGCTGCCATAGTTTTTGGATGTGAGCGGCCAGGTCTTTCGGAATGGGCTAATCAGGATGCCGATGAATTCATGAAAATTCCGATGGTTGGTTTTACTGAAAGCCTGAATGTTTCAGTCGCTGTAGCAGTCACTTTACATCATCTTACTCATCAGCTACGTGCTAATCCTGCCATTAACTGGAATTTGACTGAAGACGAAAAACAGAATTTGTTACTTGAATGGTTGCGGGTATCAATTAAACGGGTGGATTTATTGGAGAAGAAATTTTACGAACTCGATAAATAAAGAACAAATGGAAGTTTTTGCCGAAAAATTTGCTGACCTGAAAATATTACGTTACGACGTTCCCGGATTCGAAACCCTGAATTTGCAGAAAAAGCTTTACATCTATTACCTATCGCAGGCAGCGCTTTGTGGACGCGATATTTTATGGGACCAGAACAACCGTTATAATTTGAGCATTCGTTCAGTTCTAGAAACAATCTGGAAAACTTACACGGGAAATCGTGAATCAGAAGAATTTAAACAGTTCGAAATTTATCTGAAACGGGTATGGTTTTCGAATGGGATTCATCATCACTATTCCACAGGGAAATTAGCTGCGGGTATTCCAAAAACCTATTTTGACGAATTAGTTTCAAATTCTAATTGGTCAGATTTTACTATTCCTTCAGGAAAGAGTTTCGAGATGTTCATTTCCGAAATCCGAAATGTCATTTTTAATCCCGACCGGGAAATAAAACGGGTAAATCTTGAACCGGATAAAGACCTGATTGAATATTCATCCAATAATTATTATCAGGGTGTCAGTCAGGATGAGGCCGAAGGCTTTTATGCAAATTTGAAAACATCCGCTGGAAACCGACCAACCTCATTTGGCCTTAACTCGACACTGATAAAGGAAAATGGCAAGCTTGCCGAAAAGGTCTGGAAATTGGATGGTAAATACGGAAAAGCCATTGAGCAGATCATATACTGGCTAACGAAAGCTAAAGATTATGCCGAGAACGAACTCCAAATGAAAACCATCCATCATTTGGTTGAATATTATCAGACCGGAGATTTGGCTTTATTTGATCAGTATTGCATGGATTGGGTTAAAGAGCAGGAAGGTGAGGTGGATTTTGTGAACGGGTTTATCGAAATGTATGGCGATCCGCTTGGCATAAAAGGCAGTTGGGAGGCGATTGTGAATTACAAAGATATGGAAGCGACCAAACGAACTATAGTAATAAGTGAAAATGCCCAATGGTTCGAAGATCATTCACCGGTTGATCCTGAATTTAAAAAGGCTGAAGTTAAAGGAGTCAGCGCTAAAGTGATCAACGTGGCGATGCTTGGCGGCGATTGTTATCCGGCAACACCCATCGGTATCAATTTACCTAATTCTGAATGGATTCGCGAACTGTACGGATCCAAATCGGTTACTATCGAAAATATTACCCGGGCTTACTTTCTCGATTCAGTGAACAGTGGAATGCTTGAAGAATTTGCCTGTTCAACCGACGAAATTGAGCGCGCCAAAACGTATGGCTATCTGGCCGGGAACCTCCTCACCGACCTGCACGAATGTCTGGGGCATGGTTCTGGAAAAGTTAGGGAAGGGGTGAACACCGATCAACTGAAAAACTACTATTCGACCATTGAAGAAACACGGGCCGACCTTTTTGCAATGTTTTTTATTATGGATGAGCAAATGATCAGGCTGGGACTTGTTCCTAGTTTTGACGCAGTTAAAGCCGGATATGATTCCTATCTTCGAAATGGTCTGATCACCCAATTGACCCGTATCGAATCCGGACAAAACATTGAAGAATCCCACATGCGCAACCGGCAATTAATTTCACTTTGGGTTTATGAAGCTGGAAGGCCTGAGAACGTAGTAGAATTTATTCATTCAGAAGAAAAAACCTTTGTTAGGATTAATGATTATCAGGAATTAAGGAAATTGTTTGGCCAGCTCCTGAAAAAAGTTCAACGCATCAAATCGGAAGGTGATATGGATGCTGCCCGTAACTTAGTTGAAAACTTTGCCGTGAAAGTTGATAGAAAATTGCATGAAGAAATTTTGGCCCGTTTCAAAAAACTTGATCTGGCTCCCTATGCCGGCTTTTTAAATCCGGTATATGAACTTAAAACCTGGCCTTGCGGTACGCCCAACGATGTTTTGATTCATTATGACGAAGATTATACTTCGCAAATGCTGAGGTACAGCAAGGATTATGGGTTTCTGCCAATAGAAAATGAGTAAAACTCCTTCGTCATTGGTAGTCATTTAGTCATTCATAGTCATTTGTTGTGAACTTCAGTCGCACACACAATAAATGACTTTCAATGACGTGAAACAAATGACAACAAATGACCTGTTAAACTTCAAACCATTCTTTCACAACCGATGAATACTGATTTTCGTTCTTGTGCCTGAAAATGTTTTCTTTTGGGAAATAGGTGTAATCCACTGCATATTTTTCGTAGTTCTCCACCATATCGCGAAGTGCATCAATAAAAATTTCGACTTCCTTATTGGTTGTTGTCGGGTGCAGCGACCACCTTACCCATCCTGGTTTCAGGGATAAATCGCCCCGATTGATTCGTCCGGTAATTTCATCAGATAATTCATGACTCACTTCAAGAAGAATGTGACCATAAGTTCCGGCACAGGCACAGCCTCCGCGAACCTGGATGCCATACAAATCGTTCAGGAGTTTGACCAGCAGATTATAATGAATCTTCACCACATAAAATGAAATAATTCCCAACCGGTCCCGATGCTTATTATCCATGATCATCACCCCCGGAATGCTGTCAAGTCCTTCAAAAGCTATTTTCAACAATTCATTCTCCCGTTGATGAATTTTTTCAATCCCCATTTTTTCTTTTAACCTGATGCAAAGTGCGGTTCGTATGGTTTGCAAAAATCCCGGGGTTCCTCCATCTTCCCGCAGTTCAATGTTATCAACGTATTTGTATTCGCCCCAGGGATTGGTCCAGTCAACAGTTCCTCCGCCAGGTTGATCAGGAACTGAATTGTGGTACATGGACTGATCGAAAACCAATACTCCGGAAGAACCTGGACCACCGAGGAATTTGTGTGGCGAAAACATAATGGCATCCAGTTTCTGCATCGGATCGGCAGGATGCATATCTATTTGGTCGTAAGGAGCCGATGCTGCAAAGTCAATGAAAACCACACCACCATTTTCGTGCATGATTTGCGCCAGTTCGTAATATGGTGTCCGGATTCCGGTTACATTGGAACAGGCCGTGAAAGAACCAATTTTAAAAGAACGGTCTTTGTATTCTGCAAGTATTTTCCGGAGGTTTTGAGGAGAAACCTGTAAATTTTCATCCGGATCAATTATCACCACATCGGCATTGGTTTCGTACCAACTGGTGTGGTTCGAATGATGTTCCATGTGAGTAATGAAAACCACCGGACGTTCGCGTGGGTCAAGGCATCCGGTATGATTGACTTTCCCGCAATATTTCAGTCCCAGCATCCGCTGAAATTTATTAATTACGGCAGTCATTCCCGATCCGGCTGTGATGATTATGTCGGTTGGTCCGGCATTCACATGAGCTTTTATGATTTGCTGTGCCTGATGGTAGGCATGGGTCATCAATGCTCCGGTTTCGCTGGTTTCGGAATGGGTATTTCCAACAAATGGCCCAAAAACCTCCGAAATTTGTTTTTCGATGGGTTGATAAAGCCGGCCACTGGCGATCCAGTCGGCATAAATGACTTTTCTAATTCCATAAGGTGAAGTGAAATGTTGTTCAATGCCAACAATTTCCTTTCTGAACGAATCAAAATGAGATTCAAGATTTGTCATGGTTACTTCCTTGTCGAAAATGTGCTGCAAAATTACCGCTTCCCGTCAGATAAAAGCAGAATAAAATCAGTTTTTGTCACACTGTATTTGACCTCAATGCCAGGTTCGGTGACAAAAAGTCATTTTTCGACCGTGGTATAGTCTTTGAAAAAAAATGCTGCACATGAATTAGAATGTTAATCTAAAATTATAAAAAATGCAAAAAGGAAAAATTGGAGTAACCAGTGACAATTTGTTTCCCATCATTAAAAAGTTTCTATATTCCGATCACGATATCTTTCTTCGTGAAATCATATCAAATGCAGTGGATGCCACACAAAAGTTGCGCACTCTTGCATCCAAAGGAGAATATTCCGGCGATTTGTCGAATGCAAAAGTGAGTGTGAAGATTGATAAGGAAGCAAAAACTATTACTGTTTCTGACAGCGGAATTGGGATGACCGCCGAAGAAATTGAAAAATTCATCAACCAGATTGCTTTTTCGGGAGCTGAGGAGTTTCTGGAAAAATATAAAGATGATGCCAATGCGATTATTGGCCATTTCGGTCTTGGATTTTATTCCTCATTCATGGTTTCGGGCCAGGTTGATATTATTTCCAAATCGTACCGCGAGGGTGCAACTGCAATTCGCTGGGAGTGCGACGGAAGCCCGGAATACATGCTGGAAGAAAGTGAAAGGGCTGAGGTTGGAACTGATGTCATCATGCACCTCAATGCCGATTCGGAAGAATTTCTGGAAAAATCGCGCATCTCAGGGATACTGAACAAATACTGCAAATTTTTACAGGTACCGGTTGTATTCGGTAAAAAAACTACCTGGAAAGACGGTAAGGAAGTGGATACCGACGAGGACAACCAGATTAACGATATTGCACCAGCCTGGACTAAAAAACCAGTTGACCTGAACGATGAAGATTATTCGAACTTCTATCGCCAGTTGTACCCCATGGGCGAGGAGCCGCTTTTCAATATTCACCTGAATGTTGATTACCCGTTTAATCTGACCGGAATTCTGTATTTCCCAAAACTGAAAAATACCATAGAAGTTCAGAAAAACAAGATTCAGTTGTATTCGAACCAGGTTTTTGTGACCGATTCGGTTGAAGGAATCGTTCCTGAATTTCTTACGCTGTTGCATGGAGTGCTCGATTCGCCCGACATTCCGCTCAATGTATCGCGTTCGTACCTGCAAAATGATTCGAATGTGAAGAAGATCAGCAGTCACATCACCAAAAAAGTATCGGATCGCCTGGCGCAGATATTTAAAGACAAGCGTGAAGATTTTGAATCGAAGTGGGACGATCTGCGGATTTTTATCGAATATGGAATGCTGACCGAGGAAAAGTTCTATGAAAAAGCGCTGAATTTCTTCCTGTTTAAGAATGTGGATGGTAAATATTTTACCATGGAAGAGTACGAAACGCTCATCAAAGGCGAGCAAACCGATAAGGATAAAAACTTAGTTTACCTTTACACTAATAATCCGGAAGAGCAATTCTCTTTTGTTCAGGCCGCTAAAAATAAAGGTTACGACGTTTTAGTGATGAACAATGTACTTACTACGCCGCTAATCAATCATCTGGAACAGAAATTCAGCAACAAACGCTTTGTCCGCGTTGATTCGGATGTAGCGGAACACCTGATCGCCAAAGAAGAACCCAAACACGAACTCAGTTGGGAAGAAAAAAATGAGCTTAGTCCGATTTTCAAAGCCGTTTGTCCAGAAAATAAGGATTACGGTTTTATTGTGGACTTTAAAGATTTGGGTGAAAACAGCAATCCAATGGTTGTTACCCGTAACGAGTTTATGCGCCGTATGAAAGACATGAGCCAGATGCAGGGCGGAGGCGGAATGAGCTTTTATGGCGATTTGCCTGAAAGTTTAAACCTGGTGGTGAACACTTCACATCCATTGGTAAAGCAGATTTTTGAGGAACGAGATACAGTTTTGGGCGAAGACCTGAAAAAAATCAAGGATGAAATTCAGGCTAAAACCAAGGAAAAAGATAAAGTTGACAAAGCGAAAAAAGATAAAAAAGAGGAGGAAATTCCTTCCGAAGTGAAAGAAAAATCGGAAGAACTCGATAAATCAATTTCAGCACTAAAAGATGAACAGAAAGATAAGCTGAGTTCATTTGGCAAGGATAATAAACTGGCCAAACAACTGGTTGACCTGGCCTTACTTGCAAACGGAATGCTGAAAGGCGAAGATTTGGACAAGTTCGTAAAACGAAGTTTTGAGATGATCAAATAAGTCTGGTGCGGCAACAAACTCATCCGATGACTCGAAGTCATCGGATGAGTTGATTTTTACCTGAAAGCTGTTCTGAAAAGGGCAGCTTTTTTTTGAGGATGTTATTTTAAATTAATAGGAATTTTCCTATTAATAGGTTATTCGATATGGAATTTTTACTATTTTTGATCGGGATTATAACTTGTAATGAAAGTTGTTAAGGTTAGTGAGATTATCACCGAAAAAATTATGGCAACAGAAGTAATTGTTAGAATAGGCAGAACCGATAACAACTATGCCGCTTATGTTGAAGGATTAGACGGCTTTGTGTGTACTGCTGACACCTTTGAAGAATTGAAAAGAGCGGTTGTATCGGGTATTAATTTTCATCTTGACGGGCTGCGCGAAGATGGTGATCCGATTCCAGAAATATTTGAATCGGATTACTCCTTGGTTTATAAATGGGAAGTTGAGAGCTTGATGGACTACTACAAGGGCATATTTACAAAAGCGGCGCTTGAACGTATTACGGGCATAAATCAAACCCAATTGGGACATTATGCTGCCGGTCGGTCAAAACCACGAAAACAGCAGATAATTAAGATTGAACAGGCGCTACACCAGTTAGGCGAAGAGCTTTGCACCATTTCATTTTAGTTGATTGACCATCCTTTTAAAACGTATTAATGAACGATAAACTAACTGCTTTTGCCCGCCTCCTGGAAATCATGGACGAGTTGCGTGAAAAATGCCCGTGGGACAAGGAACAAACGCTCGAATCGCTCCGGAAACTAACCATCGAAGAAACTTACGAATTGGCCGATTCTATCCTGAACAACGATCTGAACGGAATCAAAAAAGAACTCGGCGATTTAATGTTGCACATTGTCTTTTATGCCAAAATCGGTTCTGAAAAAGGCGCTTTCGATATGGCCGATGTCTTGAATTCAATCAACGAAAAGCTGATTTACCGCCATCCACATGTATTTGGCGAGGTGGATGTTTCCAACTCGCGCGAGGTGGAACAGAACTGGGAAACATTGAAACTTAATGAAAAAGGTGGAAATACAAGCGTTTTGGAAGGTGTTCCGGCAGCCTTGCCTGCATTGGTCAAGGCAAACCGCATTCAGGAAAAAGCCAGTGGGGTTGGGTTCGACTGGGAATACCGCGAACAGGTTTGGGATAAAGTCAGAGAAGAAATTAATGAATTGAGCGTCGAAATTGATTTGGTTGATCAGGATAAGATTGAAGGCGAATTTGGCGACCTGTTTTTTGCCATGGTCAACGCTGCCCGCTTGTATGGCATTGATCCTGAAACCGCGCTGGAACGCACCAACCTGAAGTTTATCAAACGGTTTAATTATTTGGAAAGTCAGACCCTTCAAAAAGGTATTGACCTGAAACGGATGACTTTGGCCGAAATGGATGTTATTTGGGACGAGGCTAAGCGGTTGGAAAGACTTTGAAAAAGTGATCAGTCGCAGTGTCCAGTTATCAGTTCCGTAGGAGCAGTATATTTGTAACCCTAGGTGAAGTGACGAAGGAACGAAACCCGGGGGAAAATAGAATAAAGTGCCAGACTGTCCGCGCGAAAAATTTGAAAAAAGCCATATCATATTTTCGGACGGAATGGAGCTGACCAATATAAGGAACACCGAAGGGGAAATAAAAAAGTGCTCAGTTGCAGTATTCAGAAGAAGTAAAATGCAGTAATCCAGAATGTACACGATCAAAAAACTTCAGAATAAAGGAATTTTATTTCTGATCCTTATAATGGGTTCGAATGTGGTATTCGCTCAAATTGATACCGTCAGCTTCAATAAATACTACTTCAAAAAATACTGGAACGACACCAAAGCTGTAGTCATATCTCCGGCAAGTTGGGATCAGAATGATTGGATCAAGTTGGGTGTATTGGTTACCGGAACTGCTGGATTATCACTTGCTGATCAGTCGGTTAACGATTATTTTCAGAATAACAGGACTGCCGGTCTGGATCGCGTTTCAAAGAATTTTCTGGAGCCATTTGGAGGGAATTACAGCCTGCTTTTAATGTCGGTATTCATGGCTCACGGGCTGATAGCAAAAAATCAAAAAAGCGTTAGTACCTCACTGCTCTGTTTAGAAAGTTTTGCGCTGGCAAGTCTTTTTACACGAATTCCTAAAATTCTGGTGGGGAGGGAGCGCCCAAACAACCCTGAAGGATATGGACCTTATACCATAAAAGGCCCGTTACAGGGCAATAGTTTTCCGTCAGGACATACCACCGCTGTTTTTGCCGTGGCTTCGGTCGTTGCAACCCAATACCGCGATGTTAAATGGGTTCCGGTTGCCGCCTATTCGGTGGCTTCGCTGGTGGGTTTGTCGAGGGTTTACGACAATAAGCACTGGATGACAGACGTAGTTGCAGGGGCTGCCGTTGGTACTTTGGTCGGGAATTTGGTAAGCCATCGGACATCCAACTCCAAACTAACCGTTATACCTTTCCGAAAAAACGGTTTTCAGGGGGTGAAACTGACATATATCTGGTAATAGGATTTTTATTGCCATTTCCTTTTTATTTTTGTTCATTGAATTTAAAAACAGATTTATGCGTAAATATTTATTCTTTCTGGCAGGCGTTTTTATATTCCTGAATTCATGTTCCACCGGACAGAAATCATTGCAACGCGGCGATTATTATGATGCCATCCTGAAGGCAGCCAATCGTTTAAGCAGCGATCCTGACAATAGAAAGGCCACTCAGGTAGTTCGGGATGGTTATCCATTGGCTGTTGCTTATTATCAGGAAGAAATTGACCGGATATTGACCGGTAACGATGCTTTTCGCTGGAAAAGGACACTCGATATTATGCAGACAGTCAACCGCATTTCAGACGAAATTCGCCGGATTCCTGCTGCCCGTAAGCTGGTGCCTTCACCTAAAACCTATACTTCTGAACTGGTTGATGTTCAGAATCGGGCGGCAAAGGAATTTTATGATGCCGGAATGGAGGCCCTTGGAAGGAATACGCGCGAAACAGCCAAACAAGCTTACTTTCATTTCCAGAATGCCGATGGCTTGGTTCGTGGTTTTAAGGATAGCCGGCAAAAAATGATGCTGGCAAAAGATCTGGCAACCCTGAAAGTGGTGGTTGAGCAAATTCCGGTTAACGGCAAGTTCGAATACTCAGCACAGTTCTTTTACGATAATGTGTTCCAGATGCTCAATGAGCGTTTTCAGGAAAAGGATTTTGTACACTTCTTTTCTCCGGAAGAGGCCGAAAATACAAGCTTAAAATATCCGGATATGGTTTTGCAGATGGGTTTCTACGATTTCTTTATTGATCGGCCGCAACATTACGAAGAAGATCAAGAACTGAACAAACAGATCGAGGAGAAATATCAGGTAAAATTATCCAAAGATTCAACGGTTACCCGAACGCGAATGGTCAGGAAAAGAGGCAAAATCAGGATTGTAACCGATCAGGTAAGTTCCGGAGGATTGCTTGAACTGAAAGCCGTTGAATTTCGGTCGCAGAAAATAGTGTTTACCGATAAAATCCAGGGAATATATACCTGGGAAAACAAATACGGCGTTTTTGTCGGCGATAAAGAAGTGCTGGATAATACACTATCAAACATCATCAGCAACAAGGCGCTGATACCACCTTCACCCCAGGATATGTTTGTGCTGTTTACCAAACCTATCTTCAATCAGTTGAGCGACAAGCTAACCAATTATTTTAAGCAATATAATTAGAAAAATACTCTACAGGGTTCCTGAAAATTCATCCATGTCATTGTCATTTTAAAAACTGAATGGGAATCCTCTGAGATTTTAATTTTTGTTAATTTAGTTGAAGATAATTTTCAGAAAAGCAGATAATTCGGTAGATTAGAACCTTTAATAAAACAGAAGTCAATGAAACGATTAAAAAACTTATCACCTCAGCCTCTGTGGAATTATTTTGAGGAAATTTGCCAGGTTCCCCGTCCTTCAAAAAAGGAAGAAAAAATCATCCGGTTTTTGCTCGGTTTTGCTGAGAAAAACGGGCTGAAAGCCAGTCAGGATAATGCTGGAAATGTATTAATCTGCAAACCGGCAACACCCGGACGGGAAAAAGATCAGGTGGTAGTTTTGCAGTCGCATTTGGATATGGTTTGCGAAAAGAACAGCGACACCAAACATGATTTCGAAACCGATACGATAAAACCTTTCATTGACGACGGGTGGGTGATGGCAGAGGGCACCACGCTGGGTTCAGACGATGGAATCGGTATAGCTGCTCAAATGTCCATCCTTACGGCTACCGATTTGTCGCACGGGCCCATTGAATGTCTTTTCACAGTTGACGAAGAAACCGGACTTTCGGGAGCTTTCGCCCTTCAACCCGGATTTTTAAAGGGGCAAATATTGCTCAATCTCGATTCGGAAGATGAAGGCGAATTGTTTATTGGCTGTGCCGGAGGGATTGATACGGTCGGAACTTTAAACTATACTCCTGAAAATGGACATGAAGGTTCATACGCTGTTAAATTCGAAGTGAAAGGTCTTTTGGGCGGACATTCGGGTGATGATATCAATAAAAACAGGGGAAATGCGAATAAGATTTTGAACCGTTTTTTAATTGAGGCATCCAAACTGTTTGATTTGAGAATAGCTGATTTTAACGGTGGAAACCTCCGGAATGCAATTGCCCGTGAGGCTTCGGCAATCGTTGTCGTTCCTCAGTCACAAAAAGAAAATTTAATTGTGGAATGGAATGTTTTTGCCTCTGAAATGGAATTCGAGTTTGAACGTTCCGAGCCCAAACTGAAAATGTTGCATCAATCGGTCAATTTGCCTGAATTTGTGATTGATTTGGAAACGCAGGGCCGGATGTTAAAATTGATTGCTGCCTGTCCGCACGGCGTTTTGGAAATGAGTAGCCGGATGCCGGGAATGGTAGAAACTTCGACCAATCTGGCCTCTGTGAAATTTTCAGAAAATAATGAGATTGTACTGACAACCAGCCAGCGCAGCGAAATTGACAGCCGAAAAATGATGGCTGCCGAAATGGTCGAGTCGGTGATGCTATTAGCCGGAGCTTCGGTGGAACATTCAGATGGTTATCCGGGATGGACACCAAACCCGGATTCGGTTGTTGCAAAAATCGCAGCCGATTCATATAAAAAATTGTTTGGCAACGATGCGGTGGTCAAATCCATCCATGCAGGCCTGGAATGTGGTTTATTCCTCGAAAAATATCCCGAACTCGATATGGTATCCTTCGGCCCAACCATTCGCGGAGCCCATTCCCCTGACGAACGGATCAACATTGAAACCGTTGATAAATTTTGGAAACTGCTGGTTGATGTGCTTGAAAATATCAGGTAGTTTGTTGTTCACTCATCCGATGACTCGAGTCATCGGATGAATTTCTTGTATTTCGGTATTTTGGTAAAAATTTGCATCTTCACCATTTCCAAAACCTAAACCATGAACCGAAAACTATTTTCCCTTCTTTTGCTCTTAATCTGTTTTTTTTCAGGATTATTAACCCAAGCCCAGGAAAACTGGACACATCTTCGCGGAAGCCATCTCGATGGTCATTCATCAAGCAAAAATGCACCAATTAACTGGAGCGAAACAAGCAATATTCTATGGAAAACTGAGATACGGGGAGTTGCCTGGTCTTCGCCAGTTGTATTTGGAAATCAGATTTGGACCAGTTCGGCCACACAGAACGGCGAAGAATTATTTGCTGTTTGTACCGATTTTAATTCAGGAAAAATCCTGAAAGAAATGATACTTTTCAAACCCGATTCGGTTCAGCATATTCATCCAACCAACAGCTATGCCACTTCAACTCCTTGTATAGAAGACGGTTTTATTTACGTTCATTATGGAACTTACGGAACAGCCTGTGTTGATACCCGAAATTTTAAGATCATTTGGACACGTACCGACCTGAATTGCGAGCACATGCAGGGAGCGGCATCCTCTCCAATCCTCTATAAAAATCTGCTGATTTTGCATATTGAAGGTACTGACGTTCAATACCTGATTGCCCTGGACAAACGCACCGGAAAAACCGTTTGGAAAACCGAACGTCCTCAGGAATTTTACAGAAATATTGAACCGGTTTACCGGAAAGCCTACTGCACACCGATAGTAGTTGAGGTTAATGGAAAAGATCAGTTAATCAGCAACGGTTCTCAGCTTTGTATTGCTTATGAGCCTGAAACCGGAAAGGAAATCTGGCAGGTTTTTTATGGCGACGATTCAACTGTCGCTATGAATCTGAGTTACAATGGTATGGTTTATGTCAATTCGGGCTGGATGTTTCCCGAGGGAGGAGCGTTTTATGTCCGTTTGCTGGCGGTTGATCCAACCGGAACGGGTGATGTAACCAAAACGCATGTTCCCTGGGAAATTGTTGAAGATGTTCCTCAAATTTCAACTCCGGTGATTACGGACAGCCTGATCTACATGGTTCATGAGCGTGGCGACCTGACTTGCCTGAATGCCCGTGATGGCAAAGTGATATGGAAAACCAAGCTGAAAGATCAGTTCAATGCTTCCATTTTGTATGCCTCCGGAAATATCTATTTGTTTAGCCTGAAGGGGAAAACCTACTTGATCAAACCAGGTTTGAGCTATCAGTTGGTAGCCGAAAACCAGTTGGATGGAATGATTAAAGCCACTCCGGCCATTGTTCGCGACAACATCATTTTACGGACAGATAAGTTTTTGTATCGGATTGGGAAATAACGAATGAAAAAGATTTGAGGACTTCTCTGGCTCAAAATGTGCAATACCTGCCGTTTTGATTCTGCTTATATTTTGTTAACCTCTGATATCCTGAATTTTATATGAAAATATTTGTTTTTATATGAAAATATTTTCGTATATTTCCAGATATATGATTTTGCCAGTACACGTTTTGTGTATTTTATCTCTCTGTAATAATACATTTTGCATTTCTATTTGATTAAAATATAGAGAAAGCAAAAAAGTATTTGTAGAAAAAAGCTATTCCTCATATTCCCTAAAAGAATATAAATATGAAAAAGCTCTTTTTTATCGCGGCAATACTCATTAAGGTAAATCTGAATATTGATTATGTACAGGCACAAACATGGTCAACTGTCGGTACAGGAGTTTCAGGTGGATTCAATCCGCCTCAGGTTATAGCGCTATGTGTGTATAATTCATCGCTCTACGCAGGAGGAACCTTTGATTCTGCCGGTGTTTATCGTGTAAATCACATTGCCCGATGGAATGGAAGCGACTGGCTGAATGCAAGAACTGGCGTGATGAAAAGCGGAAATGTTGGTGTGATGGCGTTGGCTGTACATAATTTCAAGCTCTATGTTGGTGGTTACTTTTATACAGCAGACAGCATCCTGTGCAATTATATTGCATCCTGGGACGGATCGAACTGGTCAGCCGTTGGAGGAGGCATGGACGATCGTGTTTTAGCGCTTGTCGTGTACAATGGAAAGCTTTATGCGGGAGGAATGTTCGTAAACGCCGGAGGTAATCCGGCCAGTTATATTGCACAATGGAATGGCTCGACTTGGTCTCCGGTTGGTACAGGTACAAATGGCGCGGTGAATTCAATGGCTGTTTATAATAACGAACTTTATGCAGGAGGACAATTTAGCGCTGCCGGAGGTGTCACTGCAAATCGTATTGCAAAATGGAATGGAACAAACTGGTCGGCTGTTGGAAGTGGAATTTTAGGAGGTGTCTCTACCATGCTGGTTTATAATAATGAGCTATATGTAGGAGGTGGCTTTTCTTTAGCCGGTGACAATCCTGCCAGATCTATCGCAAAATGGAATGGCTCATCGTGGTCAGCGGTTGGAAACGGTGTAACAGGAACAGGAGCTATGGTGGACGCTTTATCCGTTTTCAGCGGAGAACTTTATGCCGGCGGAGTTTTCGATACTGCCGGAACAGTTGCTGCCGCTAATATTGCCAGATGGAATGGATCTACCTGGTCGAATTTGGGAATAGGAGTGAACGCCCCGGTTTCGGCATTAGGCGTTTACAATGGAGAGCTTTATGCAGGTGGACAATTTGATACTGCAGGAAGTGTTTCTGTTAATCAAATTGCAAAATGGAATATTGCAACAGGCACGGAAGAAAATATTGTGAATGATGGTATATCTGTTTTCCCAAATCCAGCTATAGATAAAATTACAATCATTCTTCCTGAAAAAGCCACAATAGAAATTATAGGTATAGAAGGACAAATTATTAAAACAATTAATACCACCAACCTAACAACAATAATTGATCTAAGAAATTTAGCAAGCGGGATCTATATTTTAAAAGCAAATTCCGACGAAGTAATTTTTATAAAGAGATTCATAAAACAATAGACTGTTCAATACAAAACACGAGGCTTTCAGGCGGGGCTGCTTCGTGAAATAAGGAAATCAGTCGAATAGTTCAGCAAAAACTCAAATACTATGAAAAAAACTATTACACTTATTTCTGTGGTAATGTACTTATTCATTACCATGGCATCTGCTCAGCCGACCGAAGTATGGGTAGCCCGATACAATGGCGGAGGTGTTGATCAATTGTATAATATGACCGTTGATGGTTCCAGCAATGTATATGTTACGGGTGCCAGCATTCAGGGGACAGCATTTACTACTGATTTTCTTACTGTCAAATACAACAGCAGTGGAGTAAAACAATGGGAAAAATCATATAATGGTATCGCTAAAAGTGATGACCGCGCTTATGTACTTGCTGTTGATGCCAAGGGCAATGTCTATGTTAGTGGTGGTACTGGTTACAACAATTCTATAGTCACAATCAAATATAATTCGCTTGGAGACACGATCTGGATCCGTTCCTATATAGGTCCGGGCAGTGGTCACAACTGGACCAATCCGACAAGCATTTTTGTGGACGATTCAGGATATGTTTATGTAGCTGGTACTAGTGAAAAATCATCTAGTCTGCACGGACTTAATCAAGATTATACAATCCTGAAATATTCACCTTCCGGTGTACAGGAATGGGTGGCAAGGCATAATGGCCCCGGGGATGATGCTGATTGGGTGAATTCGATGGCTGTTGACTCATTGGGAAATGTATATGTGACTGGAAGTGCCGGTGGCGGATCAACGGGTAGCAGCGATAGCTATCAAGATATCACGACTATCAAATATAATACTTCGGGCACACTTCTCTGGAAAAAAACCTATATCGGACCCGGAACGAGTTCTGATGAGGGGAGCATGATAACTCTTGATAATCACAGAAATGTTTACGTAACTGGGACTTCATATAATGATATCGTCACGATTAAGTATGCCAATGATGGAACCGAGTTGTGGAAGAAATTTTACAACGGACCTGAGAGTAGTACCGATCAGGGAACTGCAATTACCGTTGACCGGAAGCACAATGTTTATGTAACCGGGAGAAGTTATTACAGCCCTACCAACGGTTTTGATATTATTACTATCAAATATGATTCAATAGGAACTAAACTTTGGGAAAAGAATTTTAACGGTTCTGCTAGTGGCTCTGATGCTTCTCAAAAAATCATTTTAGATACTGACGGTAATATATACGTGCTCGGAACCACAATGAATACAACCACCAGCGATGATTATCAACTTATCAAATATAACCCCGCAGGAACGCTGCTATGGGAGATAAAATACACTAATTCCAACGGAGCCGGAAATCAGGAGAAGGCAGCTGCGCTGTTCGTGGATGATTTGAATAATATTTATGCAGCAGGAACGAGCACTTTGGATTATGCAGTTGTAAAATATTCTCGGCCTACAGCTATTGCGGAAATTCCGGAGCCCGTTTCTATAAAGCTTTTCCCGAATCCGTCTAACGGAAGATTTACTATTAATACGGGAAACTCAAAAATTGACATGATTGAAATTTACAACATGCTTGGAGAGAAAGTTTACGATGCATCAGACTTTAAACTGTTAACATCAGCAGAGATTGATTTGTCTGCTCATTCAAAAGGAATATATTTTGCTAAAATTAGTGAAGGGGATCAATTATATACACAAAAAATTTTGATAAAGTAGCAAACTTTCACCTAACACAAAATTTCAGTATCTAATTCCCAATTTCAATACCCAAATGAAATCATAATTGAAATTCAAGATTGACCTGGAAATTTTAATTTGGAATTTGGAACTGCTTTATACCACGGTTCCGATAGCTCCGGCAACGCCATCCTTATCCGCCATTCCTTCGGAAAGTAGTTGTTGGCGCGGTTTCCCAAATTTTTTACGAAACCAAGCGGCACACCCTGATATTGCACCAGCAACCAACCTTTGGTGCTTGAATTAATCCTGATTTCGTCTTTTTTCTGAAAAAGTAAAGCATCACGCAAATCAAGTTCAACGGTTTCAAACACTTCAGGATTGCGGTCAACTGAAAGTGCAAAAGTATGTTCAGGGAGCAAATCGTTTTTCTTGAATTGCGCTACCGGCAAGCCAAAGCTGATCACCCGGAGTTGTTCGCTGAGTGCGTTCAATACCGGAATTTTATCTTCCGGAAAAGCAATCAGGAATTCACTTTTGGCGAAAAACTCCGAATCGGAAGTGTTTAGCCAATTCCGGATTTCAGCAAACTGTTTTGGCATTTTTTCAAATCTTGATTTAATTTTCTTAGGAATCGGGTAGGAGATGCTTCCGTCTTTTTTGCGGATCAGAGTCAGGAAAAAACCTTCGCCTTTCACTTTGTACGGAAGGAAACGGTATCCAAACAATCCGTTTGTTTCAATTTCTTCAGTTCCCCAACTTTCCTGAAGTGGAATCCGGATACTTTCCACATCGTTGTTTTCGGCCAGCCATTTCAGGTTTTCCTCGTTCTCAGCCGGATTAAAAGTGCAGGTGCTGTAAATGAGGTAGCCTCCGGTTTTCAGAGCGGGCCAGATATCGGCCAGAATACGGCGCTGACGGGTGGCACACAGGTTGGTAGTATCAACCGACCAATGATTGATTGCAGCCGGATCGCGCCTGAAAAGTCCTTCGCCCGAACAAGGCGCATCAACCACAATCAGGTCGAATAATCCATCCAAATGGCTGAAGTCAGCCGGATCATTGCTGCAAACTACCACATTTTGGTGTCCCCATTTGCGGATATTTTCGTCCAGAACCGACACACGTGAGCGGATCACTTCATTGGCAACGAGCAAATCGCTGTGATCCAATAAACTGAGCAAATGAGTTGATTTTCCACCGGGTGCTGCACACAAATCCAAAACTATCCGGTTGTCGCAGGTTTCAATTTGCCTGAAAGCCTGCTCCATAAACATCGAACTGGCTTCCTGAACGTAATAGGCTCCGGAATGAAAAATGGGATCAAGAGTAAACGATGGGCGTTCGTTCAGGAAAATTCCGATTTCGCACCACGGAATTCCTTCCGAAGAAATTGGAATGTTGAATTTACGCGGATTGGTTCGTAAACTGATAGCAGGAACCTGATCAATGGATTGAATAAAGCGATAAAAATCATTAGGAAACTGGCTTTTAATTCGGTCAAGGAATGCAATGGGTAATATTTCGGAGGTCTTTTCGATGGTTTTTTGAGTTTTCTTTTGATATTTGCTGGCAAGATAAATGGATTGAGTAAGAAAAACAAATAGTTATGGATGATCAGAATTTAGTTTCGGAACTGAATAAACAGGCCGATGCAGCCAATTTAGTGGGAATGTTGGAGAAAGTAGCTAATCAATTTCTAGGCAAAGTGGTATTTACAACCAGTTTGGGAATTGAAGATCAGGTGATAACAGACATGATCTTCAGGAATAATCTGGACATCAAAGTGGTGACTTTGGATACTGGTCGCCTGTTTGAAGAAACTTATAAAGTCTTTAACCGGACTGTTGATCGATATGGGAAAATGATTCATGTTTACTTTCCAAAGCACGAGTCTGTCGAAAAAATGGTCACCGAAAAAGGTCCGTTGAGCTTTTATTTGTCGCTTGAAAACCGAAAGGAATGCTGCAACATCCGTAAAGTTGAACCTTTGAAGAGGGCTTTGGAAGGTATGGAAGGCTGGATAACTGGTTTGCGTGCCTCACAATCCGAAAACCGTCATGATCTCGATTTTTTTATGTGGGATGCAGGATTTCAACTGATCAAATTCAACCCGCTATTGCACTGGTCGCTCGAAGATTGCCAGAAATATGTGAAGGAAAACAATGTTCCGTATAACGTTTTGCACGACCGTGGTTTTGTAAGCATTGGTTGTGCGCCCTGTACACGCGCCATTCAACCGGGTGAAGATTTCCGTGCTGGCCGCTGGTGGTGGGAGAGTAATTCAAAAAAGGAGTGCGGACTGCATACCCATGAAGAGTAGCCAGTGTTCAGTCGCAGTTTGCAGTTTCATGTGGTCATCTATAGTCATTCGTTTCACGTTATTGGTGGTCATTTTGTTTTGCCTTGTAAGGAAAGCTCCCTTCCCGTTCCCCCTAAGTGGGGGAATGCTTTTGGCGCTGGATTTCGGTAGGTTTGAGCCCTGATAAGGGCGACATATCAATAGCCCGGGGTAAAGTGACGAAGGAACGGCACCCCGGGTTCAGAAAAAAAGCAAAAAAATCGTCCGCGAGATTGTGTCAAAAAAGCTGCCGCCCTCTTTCGGACGAAATTGAAATAACCTTTATCAGGTTATAAAATCTTACATTATTACATGAAATAAAATTTAACAAATAACACATATACCCATGATCAACGAAAAACTAGATAAAAAACTTCTGGAATCGCTCAAGGAAAACGGCTTTACCGAATCAACTGAACTGGAACAAATTTGCATTCCCAAAATTAAAAGTGGCCGCGATTTGCTTTGCATTGCCGGAAAGGATTCTGGTAAATCAACTACGATTGTAGTTAGTGTCCTTCAGCGTTTAAAAGCTGAACTGGAGGATAATCCCCGGGCGGTTATTGCTGTTGCCGATAAAGAACAGGCACTTGAAATGAAAAATGAGTTCTCCCGCCTGGGCGAATACACCGATTTGCGTGTTCATACCGCTTGCGATGATGAAAAGATTGATGCTCAGAAGGATAAAATCTACATGGGATCGGATGTGGTGATCGGAACGGCTAAGCGCCTCAACCAGATTTATACGCTTTATGCACTTAATCTCGGATCGGTTCAGATTTTCGCCATTGACGATGCCGATCGGGTCATTAAAAATCTGAATTACCTGCAACTCGACCGCCTGGCCCAAAGTTTACCGAAAGCGCAGAAAGTTGTTTTTACAACTATACTTACCGAATGGGTGGAGCGTTTTGCTGATGTATTTATGAATAATCAGGATATTATTGAGATTGACGAGAAGGATGATGAGCCTGAACATTTTGTCTGATAGTTCGTTGTTTTTCTTATTACTTATTCCTATTTTCTAATCTATGCGCAGCCTATCTTTTTTGATTTTTTTCAGCATTGTTATGCTGATTTATACCTCTGCCAATTATTACCTGTACGTTCGCGGACTTCAGGTATTTTCGATTAGTCAGCCCGCGAAGAAGTGGTATATTTTCATCTTTTGGACAGTCGCTTTCCTTTTTATTGCCGGTTCTGTTCTGGAACGAACGGCGACCTCCGCTTTCAGCGAATGGGTTTACCGGATCGGATCATTCTGGATAGCCTATATGCTGTATTTGGGGATGGCTGTTGTTTTGATCGATATAGTCCGCATTTTCAATTATTTCATTCATTTTTTGCCTTCTTTTACTGAAGTCATGAAATTCCGGATGGGACTGGTTGTTGTTTCAGTAGTTTCACTCATCGTTATTGCCAGCCATATCAACGCTTTGTGGATCAATGTCAAAGAAATACCGCTAACGATTCATAAAAAGGTTTCCGGATCTTCTGAAGTGAAGGTTTTAATGGTTTCCGATTTGCATTTGGGCGCATTGATTGGCGAACGGCGCGAAAATCGTTTGCTGAAAATCATCCAGAAGCAAAAGCCTGATCTGGTTTTGCTTTGTGGCGATTTGGTTGATGGTGAAATTGCCCCGGTTCTTCGGAAAAATCTGGGCCGGCACATTCAGGAGATTAAAACCCCGCTTGGCGTTTACGCCATAACCGGAAACCACGAATACATCGGAGGAATTGAGAAAACCTTGCCTTACCTGAAAAGCATTAACATTCGCATGTTACTCGACGAAGTCATTACTTTACCAAACGGCATTCAGTTAGTTGGTAGAAACGACCATTCATCAGGAAGAGGGGCTAATGCACCCAAACTGCTTGCTGAATTAATTGCAGGAACCGACCATGAAAAACCGATCATTGTGATGAACCATCAGCCCTTTAATTTACAGGAAGCTGCCGACACCAAAGTTGACCTTCACTTGTCGGGCCATACTCACAACGGACAACTCTGGCCGGTTAATTACCTGACCGAAGCCATTTTTGAACTGAGTTGGGGCTATCTGAAAAAGGGCGATACCCATTTTTATGTGTCATCGGGTTTCGGAACCTGGGGACCATCGGTAAGGGTTGGAAACCGGCCTGAGGTGGTGGTTTTTAAACTAAAGTTTGAATAGTTTGATACTGAACGGGTGCCTTCCAGTCAGCCGCTCAGTATACAGCAGCAATCCTCCCATCCATATCATACCTGTCAAATTCAGGCTCCAAAGGAAATTTCACCGGTTTTCCATCACGTTGCGATCGGTAAATATTTGCATCAATCTTAAAAAGACTTAACTTTGAATAAAAAAGGACATGAAACAAGTTAACATTCAGGAACGCAAATTCAACATCATTGAACAACTTATCATTCTAAATGATGAAGATATATTTAAACAGGTTGAAGAGTTAATTCATTCAGCATTACAGAAACCTCAACTTAAAAGGTTTACAAAACAAGAATTAGTGAATCGGGCAAAGATTTCAAATGATAATATCAAAAAAGGGGAAGTATTTTCTCAGGATGAAGTAGAAAAAATGTCTCAAAATTGGTAGAAAATGAAGGTGTTCTGGACCAAGTTAGCATTAGACTCACTTTCTGAGACATACAACTATTACAAAAATAATGTTGGTGTAAACATAGCATCTAATATCAGAGATAGCATACTTTCGAGCACAAATCAATTGGAAAAATATTCACTTTCAGGACAAATTGAAGAATTTTTGATGGATTTGGATGAAGGGCATCGATACGTTATCCGAGGCAACTACAAAATAATCTACAAGATTCAAAACCAGAAGGTTTATATAACTGATGTTTTTGATACCCGTCAAAATCCGGAAAGATTAAAGAATAGAATTAAATAAGTTTCCTTTCTCATTTTCGATTCATGTACATAATCCTCCCATCCATATCTTCCCTGTTATACTCAGGTTCCAACGGAAATTTAACCGGTTTTCCATCTCGTTGCGATCGGTAAATGGCGGTAAACAACTCAACTGTTTTTCGGCCTTCTTCAGCAGTTACCAGAGGCTCGCGGTCGCACAAAATCGCATCCTTAAAATCTTCCAGTTGTTGTTTGAAATACCAGGTCATTGAGTCAACGGAATGAAATTCATCGCTGTCGGCTTTGTTCCATTCTTCCATCAGGTGTTCTTCACCCGGAACGGTCCATAAATCAAGTTTGGGTGGCTCGGCAATAGTGGTTTTTCCGGCAATAAACATGGCCCCGCCTTCAGGTTGTGCGCCGACAGTTGCGCCATTACTCCCGTGAATGTGAACCTTTCCATATATCCCAGGTTTTTGCGAATTGCTTACCAGGATATTTCCCAGTCCGCCATTTTTAAACCTGACAATGGCAACTGCGGTATCTTCCACTTCGATATACGGATGATTAAGGTTGCTCCAGTATCCAAAAACTTCGTCAATATCGCCCATGAGCCATTGCAACAAATCGAGCTGGTGCGGCGACTGATTAACCAAAACTCCTCCTCCTTCCAGTTTCCACGATCCGCGCCAGGCATCGCTTTCATAATAAGCCTGATCGCGCCAACCGAGCATTTGGATTGTTCCCAGCATTGGAATTCCGATTTTACCTTCATCAATGGCTTTTTTCATGCGTACGATTGGCTGGTACCATCGCCGCTGACTGATTACACCAGCTTTTCGTCCGGTTCTTCGGGCAGCTTCAATAATCAGGTCGCAATCCTGCAAAGTTGATGCGAGAGGCTTTTCTATTAACACATGCGCTCCGGCTTCCATCGCCTGAATGGACACGTCGGCATGATAGGGATGTGCGTTGCAGACTATAGCCATCTGAATATCTTCATTCCTGATCATTTCAGGAATCGAAGAATAGGATTTCACGCCATATTGGTCAACAAATTTCTGAGCCGATTCAGGAGTCCGGCTCCAAACCGCTTTAAAACTTAATTCGGGAATTTGCAGGATGGCCTTGGCATGGATATGCGCTATTTTTGCACAGCCGATGATAGCAACATTGATGGGCATGGTTCTGTTCGTTTAAAGTTAAAATTTTCAAATTCGAATATTTTCTGTCTTTCTCGAAATAGTCATTAATAGTCATTTGTTTCACGTCATTTATAGTCATTTGTTTCACGTCATTAATAGTAAGCGTGCTCAGATCAATTCAATGACAATCATTGACTACTAATGACTAATTATGACCATCAATGACCACTGAATACTGGGACTGGCCACTTTTTACGGTTTCAATATCACCTTCATCAATCCGGCTTCTTTGTTGTAAAGCCGTTGGAACCATTCATTTCCTTCTTCCAAAGGCGCTACCTTGCTGATCATCCGGTCAACTTTTATCGTTCCGGATGCAATCATCTCCAGACAAAGTGGGTATTCACCTGCTGAGGCGCAGGAACCTTGCAGTTTTAGTTGACGGGTCACCACTTTTTGGAGCGGAATTCTAACTTCCGGGGTCAGGTTGCCAATCAGGGTCACAGTTCCGCCTTTTCGGGTGCAATTGATGGCCAGATTAACGGTTAGCTCAATTCCCACAACTTCAAAGGTAATATCAGCACCCCGGCTTTCGGTTTCGTTTAATATCTGTTGAATTAATTCCGGATCAGTTGATCTAAAAGTAAGATCGGCGCCCAACTCCTGAGCAATTTCAAGCTTTTCATCCACCTGATCAACAGCAATTACCCTGGCACAGCCGGCAGCTTTTAAGGCCTGAATACAAAGCAACCCAATCATTCCACAGCCAATTACCACGGCTGTATCATTTTTTTTAACTGAGCTGATGGAAGTGGCATGAACAGCAATCGAAACAGCCTCAACCATTGCTGCCTGTTCAAAACTGATGTTTTCAGGAATTTTGTATAGAATGTGGGCCGGAACAGCTATAAATTCGGCAAAAGCTCCGTTTTGCCTGTATTCGTTGCACGATACGCCCAGTACACGGCGGTTTTCGCACAGATTAACTTCTTCCCGCTGACAGAAAAAACATTGGCCACACGAAATGGTAGAGTCGAAAGTAACCCGGTCTCCTTTCATCCAACCCCAAACATCAGGCGCTGTTTCATGAATAACTCCGGAAGCTTCGTGCCCCATAATTACCGGTGGCTGCCTTCTTCCTGTGCTGCCATCCATGCCATGGACATCGCTCCCGCAAATGCCGCAAGCTTCAACTTTGATCAGCACCCAGCCAGGTTTTATATCCGGAATTTCGGTTTCGCGCAGGGTAAATTCATTGTATTTCTCAAGAACAAGTGATTTCATATTCGTTGTTTTCTTCCGAAAGGTATAAAAAGTAACCAAGCATTCAGAATAAATCCTGAAATGAGAACATATTGACCTGCTTCGACGTGGTTAAACGTTATCAATAATTTACCAGATAAAGCCAGTATTCCTCCGGAAAGCATAGCTGCAATGCTGAAGCGTTTATTATATGGAAGGTTGAAAAGAGCTGCAACCATCGGAATAATAAATGCCCCCGAATAAAACGAAAGCGCCAGCAAAAGCGATGAAACGATTGAGGTGACCTTCAGTGAAATGAGCATACTTAAAACTCCAATGGCAATAAGAAACAGTTTGGTTTGTTTGAACGATTTCTGATTGTTGATGTCTTTGTGAAAAAGTTCGCTTAAAATCATGGAAGCCGTTAGAAGGGTTGTGGAAGCTGTTGAAAGAACCGCTGAGATCAATGCTGCCACCAGGATACCCGAAGCCCATTCAGGTAAATAGACATTGGCAAGATTGACCAGGGCCGAGCTGTTTGGTGCTCCGGAATGAAATGTTGCAGCATAAATACCGACAAACGACAGAACAAATGCAAACGGAATGAGGATAAGGACAACGATCAAAACACTTCGGAAAGCCGTTTTCGAATCTTTGGCGCAAAAAACACGCGAATAAATATCGGGGCCAACAACAAATGTACTCGAGAAGGTCAAAACCATGATAAATAAATCGAAAGGCGAATAGTGAGCATTAAACGGGAAATTTTCGGTGAAGGTCGGAAGTTTTGAAATATTTCCTGAAGGAATCAGAATAGCTGTTAATACAACACCTGCCAATATGAAAAAAGCCTGGAACAAATCAGTTTTCATCACCGACACCTGTCCGCCAATATAAGTGTACACGATGAAAATGCCGGCAGTCAGGAAAACGCCATTTGAATATTCCAGTCCAAAAAAGCTGACCAGAATTTGTGCCCCGGCAATGATCTGGGCAGCTACAACTCCAAGCCAGGCAACAGGAATGATCACCGAAGTCACTTTCCGGGCCGATTCTCCGTAGTATTGGCCTATAAGTTCAGGTAAGGTAAATTTACCTTTTGCATATACTTTCTTAACGATGGGCAGCAATCCTAATAAACCCAAACTGGCAGCCAGAATATACCAGGCCGATGCCCACGACTGGCTCTCTGCCAACCCGATAGTCCCGAGAATAGCCGATCCGCCCAAAATGGTAGCGAGTAAACTGCCCGAAATCAGCCAAACCCCGGTCTTTTTCCCGGCAAGGAAATAATCGAATGGAGTTTTGATTTTCAGGAAGGAATAAATTCCAATCAGCAATAAGATTAACGCGTAAACGATCAGGATGACAGATTTCATTAAGACAAGATTGTAAATATTTTGATAGGAACGAAGTGTGACTTTTAACAAAAATAGGGATTAATATTCATTATAAACATAGAGTAGTTGCTTTTTCGGTTAGTAATGGAACAACCCGGAAATGAAACTTTGTGTTCAAGAACATTGAAGTAAAACTCATAAAAATTTCTATTTTTGTTTCCGTTATCGCACACGGAACTTCTTAATTAAATCATAAACCAAAAAACCTCATGAGAAAAATTCAAATTCTACTTGCGTTCCTGTTGTTTGTTTCAGCCGTTTCTGCAAAAAAGAACGACGGATGGGTTTCCCTTTTCAATGGTAAAGATTTGTCTGGCTGGCATCAGCTCAATGGTCAGGCCAACTATCATGTTGAAAAAGGTGAAATTGTTGGTACAACCGTTTCGAATACTCCGAATTCTTTTCTGGCCACCGACAATGATTACAGTGATTTTATTCTCGAACTCGACCTGCAGGTTGCCAATGAGATGAATTCAGGAATACAATTCCGGAGTATAAGTAAGCCTGAAGTAATGAATGGCAGGGTGCATGGCTACCAGTGTGAGGTTGATCCTTCGGCCCGTGCATGGAGTGGAGGAATTTACGACGAAGCACGACGGGGCTGGCTTTATACCGTTGAGTTAAATCCTGCCGCCAAACCTGCATTTAAACTGGGAGGCAGCGAGTGGAACCATTACCGTATCGAGTGTGTGGGAAGCAGCATTCGCACCTGGCTAAACGGAATTCCGGTTGCTTACGTGCTCGACGATATGACTACAAGTGGTTTAATTGCCCTTCAGGTTCATTCCATTGGTAAAGATGTTCAGCCCGGAAAACAAATCCGCTGGAAAAATATCCGCATTAAAACTACCAATCTGAAAGCAACCGAAACAGCGGATGTTTTTGTGGTAAACTTATTGCCCAACACACTCTGCCAGGCAGAAAAAGAACAAGGATGGAAAATGCTTTTCGATGGAAAAACAACTTCAGGATGGAAAGCTGCCGGAAAGGAAATATTCCCTGCTGAAGGTTGGAAAGCAGAAGATGGAACCCTGATGGCTGTTGCAAATACGAAAGAAAAACCTGTTAAGGGAACTGATATCGTTTCGGATGAAAAATTTTCGGCTTTTGATTTCCAGTTCGAATTTAATTTTGCTGAAGGCGCCAACAGTGGTGTGAAATATTTTACCGGTAATGGCGGTCCGTCCATCGGGCTCGAATATCAGGTTTTGGATGATAAAAAACATGCAGACGCCAAAATGGGAGCAGCAGGAAACCGTACCATGGGTTCGCTGTACGACCTGATTCCGGCTGAAAAGCAGGAACGATTTACTAAACCTGCCAATGAGTGGAATCTTGGCCGCATTGTGGTTTATCCCGACAATCGAGTTGAACACTGGTTAAACGGAATGAAGGTGGTTGAATATGTTCGGGGTTCGAATATTTACAAAGCTTTGGTTGCACGAAGCAAATATGCCGAATTTAAGGATTTTGGAATGGTCAAAGAAGCGCCGATCCTGCTTCAGTACCATAATGATCAGGTTAAATTCAGAAGTTTAAAAATCAGAAAACTTTAAGAAAACTAAATCAAAATATTATGGATTCAAATCGTCGTGAATTTATTCGGAATGTGGCAGTAGGAACTGCCGGAGTTGCTATTGGAGGAATGGCTTCAGGCTTTACCGCAAAAAGTTATTCAAGGATTGTTGGCGCAAACGATCGCCTCAATGTTGCCCTGATGGGCTGTGGACGCAGGGTAAGCGCTTATTATGCAGCGCTTCAGGACAAAAAAAATAATGTGGATGTTGCCTACATCTGTGATGTGATGAAGAAGCAACGCGATAAAGTGGGCAAGGATCTGAGTGGTAAAATTTCAGGTAAAGCAACTTTGGTGAGCGACATTCACGAAGTATGGAACGATCAGGGTGTGGATGCCATTTTTAACGCAGCTCCCGACCACTGGCATGCTCCGGGTACCTGGATGGCCATGAATGCCGGCAAACATGTGTATATTGAAAAACCTTGCAGCCACAATCCGCGCGAAGGTGAATTACTGGTTGCTTTCACAAAAAAATACGGTAAGGTTGTTCAGATGGGTAACCAGCAACGGTCGGCCAAAGAATCGCAGGAAATTATTGCTGAAATACATAAAGGGGTGATCGGCGACGTGTATAAAGCAGTTGCTTTTTATGCCAATACCCGTGGCGAATGTCCGGTTCAGAAAAAGGCTCCGGTTCCGGAAGGTCTGGATTGGAACCTTTGGCAGGGCCCGGCCCCGCACCAGGATTATATGCACGACATCTGGGATTACAACTGGCACTGGTACGGATGGAACTGGGGAACGGCCGAAACCGGCAACAATGCAACACATGAGTTGGATATTGCCCGTTGGGCGCTTCAGGTAAAATATCCTGAACAAGTTGATGTAGAAGCTGCCAAACGCCACTTTCTGAACGATGGCTGGGAAATGTACGACACCATGGACGCTACTTTCCGCTTCCCCGGAAATAAAATTATCAAATGGGACGGGAAAAGCCGTAACGGGCATAAAACTTACGGATCGGATCGTGGAACCATTATTTACGGAAGCGAAGGTTCTGTTTTCGTCAACCGTGAAGGTTACACACTTTTCGATCGTAGCGGCAAAAAAATTAAAGACAGCAAATCGTCAGGAAGCGAGGCCGGAACTGCTTTAGGTGGCGGCGGCGATATGACCGACGGTCACGTAGCCAACTTTTTCAACGTGATTCGCGGCACAGAAGCCAAACTGAATTCGCCAATAGAAGAGGGTGCAGTCACCCAAATGCTGACCCATTATGCCAATATTTCGTACCGTATCAACAAATCGTATAAGGTTAACACCGAAACTGGCCGAATTTTGGATAAAGACGGAATGAAACTTTGGGATCGTGAATACCAAAAAGGATGGGAGCCGAAGCTATAATCAAGTGATCAGTCACAGTGGTCAGTAAAATGAAAAGTTACTGCTGCATTACAGCAAACTCTCTGGAAATTCTTCGGGGAGTTTTGTTTATTAATATTTTCATAAAGCTTAATTAAACTAGCTCAATGCTTAAGCCAATAACTGTTTTTCTCCTGATAGGTCTGTCGTTTGCTGGACAAGCCCAGATCAACATAGTGGTAAAAGATGGAGGATTTCTTTTTTTTGAAGGGAAAGACAGCCTGTTTTTTTATCAAAAAAGTCTGAAAGACAAAGATGGCGCTTATGGCCGCTGCAACTACATCCACCCACTTTACGGCCCTGATGGCACTCGCCTTACTGAAGATTTTCCGGCAGACCATCTTCACCATCTCGGTGTTTTTTGGGCCTGGCACCAGATTTTAATTGACGGCCAGCAGGTTTCGGATGGTTGGGAATTGAAAAACTTTCAGCAAAAGGTAAACAATTTTGAATTTAAGCAGAGCAAAGGAAATGGCTATATCATAACTTCGGTTGACTGGAAATCGCCTTTGTGGAAAAATGGTGCAGAGGCATACCTGCGCGAGGAAACCCAGATCATCATTTACCCGAAATCAGGAAATTACCGCCGTTTTGATTTTCAAATTAAACTGTTAGCCCTGACTGATCGTTTATCAATTGGTGGTTCGGATGACGAAAAAGGCTACAGTGGTTTTTCTGTTCGACTGAACTTGCCTGAGGATGTCAGATTTACGAGCGAAACCGGTTTGGTTGAACCTGTCAATACTGCTATTGTAGCTGGAAATTCGATGAAAATTTCAGGTTCATTTCTGGAAGGAGGCAAAAAGGGTGGGGTGGTGATTTGGAGTAATCCACAGAATCCATCACCGGCCGAAAGTTGGATTCTCAGGAAAAAGGCCAGTATGCAAAATGCAGCGTTTCCGGGACGAAAACCTGTTGCAATTCCGTTTGACCAACCTTTGGTACTGAAATATTCATTACTGGTATTTCAGGGAGAACTGAGTGAAAAACAGATTTTTAAGGCGGTGAAATAGTGGTCAGTCACAGTGGTCAAATAGCGACCCACTCATTGATCAATTAACCATTTACTATTTACTATTTAGCCATTGACCATTTAAATAGTAAATTGTAAATAACCAAATCGTAAATAATTAATCCTTACCATATGTCAGTTCTAAAATTCACAGAAAGCACTCCTGAGATCGTTCGGGAAGGGCTGGAACGACGGATTATTCACACCCCAAATTTAATGACAGTTATCGTCAGTTTTTCTGATGGTCCCTGGGCAGAAGCAGAGCCATATCATTCACACGTCCACGAGCAAACCTGTTATATTGCTTCGGGTGAGATTATTTTTTACTGTGAAGGCGAAAAAGAGCAGCACCTTCAGGCAGGCGATATGTTTGCTGTACCTTCAGGCAAAAAACATACGATCCGGCTTCTTTCTCAACAGGCCCGCCTGATTGATAATTTTAATCCCATACGTCAGGAGTTTATGAAATAAGCAGCTTCCGGTTTAATGATGGAGATTTGTTTCAGTTTGGTTTACAGCATGGATATCAAAAATATCTATGAATGTATTTTATTATCTATTCAAAAGGGCTGAACTTATCAACCAGGCTATTGTTTCAATTCGAAATAATAAGAAATGGCTAAAAACAAAATATCTACCTTATGGGGGGCTGCAATGGGATATTTTCTGGGCGATTTGCTGGGAAGTTATATTGCAAAGCAGGAAAGCAAAAATGAATAATCGGTTCAACCATATCGTAAAATCAGCAAAACCGGTATTGGTCGATTTTTACGCTGACTGGTGTGTTCCATGCCGTTTGATGCCTTCCGTATTAAAGGAAGTTAAAGATGATTTTAAGAAACACGTGCGTATTATTAAAGTGAATGTTGATCATTATCCCGACATAGCTTCCTCTTGTAAGGTTCGAAACATTCCTGCCCTGGTTTTGTTTCAAAGTGGTAAAATTCATTGGAGTGGCACTGGGGTACAGGCCATAAACGATATTACGATCGCGTTGCGTGAAATCCTGTAACTACCTCGTTATTAGCCATAAAGATACACGATTACCAGACCTGACTGAAATATGACGAAAAAAAGATTAATCATTGGAGATCAGCTTCCTCATTTTATTTTGAATAATGAAGCCCGTGAACCTATTGATATTTCTGCAATAACCGGGAAATACCTGGTTATTTACTTTTATCCGAAAGACGATACCAGGGGATGTATCATTGAAGCCTGTAGTTTTCGGGATTCGTTTCAGCGTTTGGTTGATGCCGGCGCCGTGGTTTATGGTGTGAGTAGCGATAAGCCTGCCACCCATGCAAGGTTTAAGGCTAAATACGAATTGCCATTTTCATTGTTATCCGATACTGCAGGTGAGTTACGAAAATTGCTGGGAGTTCCATCCGATTTGTTTGGTTTAATACCTGGACGTGTGACTTATGTTTTCAATCCTGAAGGAAGGTTGATTCAGAAATTCAAATCTCAATTGTCGCCGGAGAAGCATGCGAGTGTGGCCTTGAATGTTATTCGCAGCCAGAGATAAGTGTTTGGTTATTTGATTATTTTGTGAGCAGTGAACGGATAAGTTCTGTTTCTGATTTTTTCACTGCAATGAAATTCGGTCCAATAAAGTCCTCGTATTTAAATTCATATTTTCTGAATTCTACCGTCCTGGGGAAGATCTTACCGACCAAATAGCCGTTAGCTTCAAAGAAATTGTAATAATCAATCAGTAATTTTTTTGTTGAAATATTGATATAGCCATATTCAAACTGGATGGCTTTTATTTTACCATTCCTGATGCTGTTTTCAAATCCAATCAGCGCATCGTATTCGGCACCTTCAATATCAAGTTTTAGAAAATCAATAGAGTCAATATCGTTTTGCTCCATGAAATCATCGCCACACACAAGTTCAATTTCAAGTTTCTGTTTCGATTTATAATTTAATCCCTGAATATCATAGATGGATGAGTGTTCAAGTGAATTAAACACATTTATTTCGCATGAACAGTTCTTGTAATATAATCCTTTCCTGACCGGAATAATGTTTTTATATTTTTTTACGTTTTCGGTTAAACACTGAAATGTTTCCTCTACCGGCTCAAATGAATAAATTTTGCAGTCATGATTATATTGATTGGCAAGCAATGAATATTCTCCGGTATTTGCCCCTCCGTCAATAATCACCGTGGGATTTAATCCGGATATTTTTCTCAAAATCGTTAATTCACCATTACTATAGATGTCATGGTTTCTGTTTTCGTACAATCTGTTTAAGGACCGGCCGAATCCTGCAAGAACCTTGAGGATTGCGTTATGTGAGTGCAATTTAAATACCCGTTTTGCTGATAACATACATCTTCTTAGTTAGACTATCGGGAAAATCTTAAGATCGGCCATATATTCGAGGATGGTTTTGGTATTCTGTGCCCGGTTTTCAGGCTTCAAAACCAAGGTTGGATTTTCAGGAACAGTGAATGGAAGATCGGCACCCGGTATGTTTTCAATCAATCCCTGCTCAAATTTTTCGTACAATTCGGGTTTGTTCTTCTTGCAGAATTCGAGACTAGCATCCATGTAGATCAGATTAAAACGATCTTCCCCGATAATCTGTATAACTTGTTTCCGGATGCTTTCGTCCGGAGAAATAAACGAACAAATGGTAATGATTCCCTGGTCATTCAACAGTTTGCTGATGTGGGCCACCCGGCGAAGGTGTTCGGCCCGGTCGGCAGGCGAAAAGTCAAGTTCGTTGGAAAGTCCCGAACGGATTGAACTTCCGTCGAGCAAAACAACCGTAGCGCCTTGATCGAACAGCTCTTTTTCGAGGGTAAAAGCCAGTTCATTTTTGCCCGAACCATGCAGGCCGGTAATCCAGATGGTGGTGCCTTTCTGGTTGTATCTTTTTTCACGTTGCGCATCTGAAACGAGGCACTCACCGCGATGGATGAGGCTTTTGTTGGCTTCCAGTGTTTTTTCATCAACTATTTTCGATGGCAAATCTTCGGAATTAAGTTTATCTATAATCATCCCAACCGCAACTGTGTTGTGGGTTATCGGATCAATTAAAATAAAGGAACCTGTACTGCGGTTTTTCTTATAAGGATCGAAGAAAATAGCTTTGTTGGTAGTAAGTACCACACGCCCAATTTCGTTCAGCTCAAAATGATTGACTGACGATTTTTGAAGTGAATTGACATCAATTTTATACTGAATTTTATCAAACCGCACACGAGTGGTATTATTGGCATGTTTGAGAAATAATTGCACGCAAGGATCCATTGGTTTTTCGTCCATCCATACCAGCATGGCCTCAAAATGGCGTTCCACGCGAGGCAGATTATCCGGATAAACAATCATATCGCCACGCGAAATATCAATTTCGTCTTCGAGCGTTATAGTTACCGATTGCGGTGGAAAAGCTTCATCCAGGTTTCCGTCGTAGGTAATAATTTCTTTTATTGTTGAAGTCTTTCTGGAAGGCAGAACCATAATCTTTTCACCCTTTCGGATAATTCCTGAAGCCACACGGGCTGAGAATCCCCGGAAATCAAGGTCGGGACGAAGCACATACTGAACAGGGAAGCGCATGTCGTCGAAGTTACGGTCGCTGCTGATGTGCACCGATTCAAGAAATTCGAGCATGCTTTTGCCGTGATACCAGGGCATCAAGGTAGTTGGTTCCACCAAATTTTCGCCTTTCAGCGCTGAAATCGGGATGAAATTTACATCCGGAACATCGAGTTGGGTAATAAAAGCTTTGTATTCAGCACAAATTTCGTCAAATACTTTCTGGTCGTAATTTACCAAATCCATTTTGTTGACAGCCAGCACTACATGTTTGATTCCGAGCATCGAAACCAGAAATGTATGGCGACGGGTTTGCGTGATTACTCCTTTGGTTGCATCAATCAGGATAATGGCCAGGTTGGCGGTTGATGCGCCGGTAACCATGTTCCGGGTATATTGCGTATGTCCGGGCGTGTCGGCAATGATGAATTTCCGCTTATTGGTCGAGAAATAGCGGTAAGCCACATCAATAGTGATTCCTTGTTCGCGTTCGGCTTTTAAACCGTCGAGCAACAAGGCATAATCGATTTCTTCACCGGCATGTCCAACCCGTTTGCTGTCGCGTTCGAGTGCCGAAAGCTGATCTTCGTAAATTTTCTTACTGTCGAACAGCAAACGGCCAATCAATGTTGATTTCCCATCGTCAACCGAACCAGCGGTCAGCAAACGAAGCAAGTCTTTTTTCTCGTCCTGGTCAAGGTAGGAGTATATATCCAAGGTTGGTGTTGTCATAAAAAAGTTGTCGTTGTTGTCATAAAAAAGTTGTCGTTGTTGTAATAAAAAAGTTGTCGTTGTTGTAATAAAATTGTTGTCGTTGTTGTAATTGTTATTGTCGTTGTCAAGTTTTCCAGTTGGATTCGACGTATGTTATGAAATTGGAGATTTTAACTCCAAGTTTATTTAGTTCTTCTACGATCTCATTCCATCCGGTTTCAGGATGAATGGTATTCAAAAATTCAGATTGAGAGGTTGATTCCAGTAAAGAAGCATGACTATAAACTAAAAACTTAATGAAATCGGCTTTATATCTTCTCCTGCCGTAGCCTTCTACAATCGTATCTTTTATTGATTGACTCGAACGTCTGATTTGACTGCCAGTTTCAAATTTGTCGGGATTGGGAAGTTTAATCGTCATGAAATATATCCGAACGGCTAAATCAAATGCCTGTGTATATATTTCAAGTTCTTTATAACTTTTCATTTTGCACTGATTTTATAATGGTCACCTAAAAGAGTGTTTTTAACAATGAAAACAATGAAAACAATGATAACCCCGACAACCCTGACAACCTTTCACTCCTACAACCCGACAACTTTTTTCAAAAGTACCCTTCCCGTTTTTTCTGTTCCATTGATCCATCCTGATCAAAATCAATCACCCGGGTGGTTCGTTCCGAAACTGTCACCGTCATCATTTCCTCTACAATTTTTTCGATGGTATCAGCTTCCGATTCAACGGCCCCTGTTAATGGATAACAACCCAGCGTGCGGAATCGTACCATTCTCATTTCAGCTTTAGCGGCCATTTCTTTGGGCATCCTGTCGTCATCAACCATGATGAGGTTTCCGTCAACATTCACTATTGGCCTTTCTTTTGCAAAATAAAGTGGCACAATCGGGATTTTTTCGAGTCGGATATATTGCCAGACATCGAGTTCTGTCCAGTTTGAAATCGGAAATACCCGGATGGATTCGCCTTTGTGGACGCGGGCATTGTAAATGTCCCACAACTCGGGACGCTGATTTTTGGGGTCCCACTGGTGAAATTTATCACGGAAAGAAAAGATGCGTTCTTTGGCGCGCGATTTCTCCTCGTCGCGGCGGGCGCCTCCAAAAGCAGCGTCAAACTTGTATTTTGAAAGCCCTTCAAGCAAAGCCTGGGTTTTCATAATATCGGTGTGTACTTTGCTTCCGTGGGTAAACGGGCCAACACCAGCTTCAAATGCTGACATGTTGGAATGAACAATCAGGTTCCATCCGTTTTCTTTGGCATAGTTATCGCGGAATTCGACCATTTCACGGAATTTCCATTTCGAGTCAATGTGCATTAGCGGGAACGGAACTTTTCCGGGGTAAAAAGCTTTTTCGGCCAAACGAACCATGACTGAAGAATCTTTTCCGATGGAATAAAGCATCACCGGATTTTCGAACTCGGCAGCCACTTCACGAATGATGTGAATGGCTTCGGCCTCCAGTTCCTTTAAATGAGATAGACTGTATTCTGTCATTAAATTAGATTTCGTGTTGTTTTTTAACGCACCAAAAATAATACTTTAAACTCTTTTATAGATTGGTATTAATACGCAATCTGGGTTGAAGTTACAGTTTGGTAATATTATCAATTGTTCATTTCTGATTTGATGAAAATACAAAAGCCGTAATCTTTATTCAAAACTACGGCTTTGTAGAATGTAAGTGTATATTATTCAGTAGGTAACAATTCCTTTTTATTCAGTTTTGAAGGTTTGAATATGCCAAGCACTCCGTTTATCCCAACACTCATTACAATGTTGTAAAAGAAGGCCAGAAAAGCCAGCAGCAGAAGCGTTCCGCAAATCGCGGCCAGGATCATATACAGGTTAAATTCGCCATTCAGGTAAAGTGTACGGCGTAGCATACCTTTTAAGCCAGCCATTCCCATAAATGCCCCCATGCCAATACCGCCCAACAGATGGGCCCAGAAATGGAAGTTGGCTAACTTCTGGCTGTACAGTTTTGCCCCATTGGTCAGAACAGGGAACAAAATGTATATTGCTGAATAAAGCGTCATTGTTAAGCCTATCAGAACAGCGACATGTACATGAGGTCCGATAATCCACTGCGTATTGTGCAAAATACGGTTTAGGCCCATATCAGCCTGCATAATACCTGCCGGAACAGCCAGTGCAAATCCGGTAAGGCCACCGAGTAAGAATTTCAATTCGTTGGTCATTTTTAAAGGACGTGCGCTCCACAAAGTGGCCAGAGTGATGAAAAATGCCAGACCCTGGGTAATTAGCTCGAAGGCTGTAACCAACTCTCCGGAAACAATTTTAAGCATGATCGGTTGTGCCTGGTCTGAAAGTAAATGGTGAGACCATACCGTCCACGAAACAACTAATTCGACCAGCAAAGCGGCCCTTGCTATGTTCTGCATAAACAAGTCCTTTCCGGATATCATCATTGCCAGTAAATACCAGGTTCCGGCAACAAAGATCAGTACCAGCCCATCGGCAATTAAATCGAGCCCCCACCAGAACCAGTTTTTATACAGAAGTGCGTCTATGGCCGTTTCTTTCAGGTCGAAACCAAGCAAAGCACTAACCATATAAGCCAGAATAAGTACACCGGTGAATAGAATAATACCTGCATTTAATGCAACATCTATAGTTCCACGTGCGATAGCAGCTACTGGTAAAGAAACTAAATGTTCTTTCTTAATCTTCTTTTTTGAGAAGAGGTTACGAAGGCCATCATAACCGATAGCTGAAGCGAACAGAGCGCCTGCAGGTTGTTTTTCCCAGCCTTCGGGAGTATAAACGATAGTTTTGAAAATGTTGATCACAAAAAATACTGCTCCGACCATAACGAGCGCAATGCCTGCGATAAAAACAGCGCCGCCCAGAGGGCTGAACTGGCTGAAATCGGCTGGTAATGGCCAGTATAAAGTGTAAAGCGGTGCATATTCAGAAATAAAACCAGCTAACCAGAAAGTTAATGTTCCTATTGTAATCAATAAAAAGGTCCAGTTTGCCAGTTTAAAACTCCAGAGAGGTTTTTTCATCAGGAACGGTACCAGGAATAAAAATGCCCCGAAAACAATCGAATAGGTCGAACCGAAAATTCCAACGAGTGGATGTGCCGTCATTATGGCGAAGAACTGGCTTGTTTCAATGGTTGGCAGTGGCGCGACTTCGTACAATCTCATGATCATACCTTCGATTACGGCAAGACCATAATAAATCAACCCGACAACGACAAAACGAAGCGTTAGTTTTTGCATGGGGGTTAAGGTTTTTTCCTTGAATAAACCTTGTTCCCCGTTGAGCAATGTATTTGTAAAATTCATAGGTTTTCTTTTGAGTTTAATTAAATGGGTCATTTGTTGGTTGATGTTGAACTTGATTCAAGCACCTCAATTGCATCCTTTTCAATCATGGCGATACCTTTAGGGCCCGAATATTCGGTCGAACGGATAGTGTAAACACCAGGTTTTTCGAATTTCCAAAGAATGTCGTTTTTATGACCCGGTACAACCTGCATCTGGAAAACCATTGAATTGTCCTGTCTGAAAACGCCAAAGCCGTAGGTGAGATCTTTCGAACTGACATCAAACAATACTTTGTCATCGCAACTGACAATCATTTTTTCGGAAGGAAGCTGAAATTTGTGATTTTCGACAACGATGGTGAACGTTTTGTCAGGCGTTAAATTAGCTCTGTTTACGTCCATTTCTACCCAGGGGATAGTGTTATAGGTAACAATATGCAAGGATACCCCCAATATCACAAGCAGACCAACAAAAGAATAAAACAGCCCGGGAATCACTTTATTACTGCTCCCTTTTCTGGTTATTCTCAGACCAAACCATCCCATTAGCAGGAGAATGGCAATACAATAGAATGTATAAGCCATTGTTTGTCCGTTAAGTACAACATTTGAATCAATCATAGACGTTGTTTTAAGTAAGATTTTTGTTTTTTTTATGGCTGTTAAGGATTAGTTAAAACTACTTACAGAAAATCATATATTTTGATTTTTACTACGTGCTTGTAAACAGTTTTATCTTAATTTGTTGTAAAAATATTGATCTTCAGTCCGGGAAACGGTAACCTATGTTACAGCCATTAAAATAATGGACCAGTTAAAAAATATTAAGAATTGCGCACTTTTTGACGGAATTAGCCTTCCTGAAATCAGCGGTTTATTAAATCAGGTTGAACATCGCATTCAGCATTATTTAAAAGATGAATGCCTGATCCGAAATGGTTCGTATCAGAAAAGCCTTATTATCCTGATAGAAGGAGTAATTAAAGGTGAAATAACCTGTAAAAATGGTAATTCTCTTCGGATAGTTGAGCAAAAAAGTACAACTGCCCTTTCAACTGCCCTTCTGTTGGGAGTTGATATCGTTTATCCGATGGATGTTATTGCAATGACTGATGTAGTGGTACTGAAAATTGAAAAAAGCGAGGTTTTAAAAATGATGCAAAACAATCAGACTTTTCTGAAGAACTACCTGAATCAGGTTGCAGAAGGGGCATCATACCTTTACCAGCGAATCTCCTGCTTTTCTCAGCGATCATTAAAGGAACGGTTCATTGTTTACCTCATGTCACAGGCCAGGGAGCAGAATTCTGACAGACTGGTCCTGAAAAAATCGCAGACAGAGTTAGCCCAGTTTTTTGGCGTAAGCAGACCATCACTTTCCCGCGAAATCAGGTCGCTACATAATTTGGGCCTTATTAGTGCATCAGGCAAAGAAATTAACCTTCTAAAAATAGATGACTTAGCCAATTCTTTATCTTGTGAATCGGATAAATGTATTCGCTGTTTATGTTTTAACGCAGACAATCTCTAATAAAAAAAGGAATAAGTACCAGATTGTCGCCTTCTTTCGATTTAAGGTTTTGTAAATTGGAGGTAATGTGCTCCCCGTTTTCGGTGAACGGCTATGCTGACGGACTGATAATGATCAAAAATGTTGAATTCGACGATTGTTTTCCCGATACCAGCAAGCGGTTAATCACAAAAACAAACTCGTCTTGTTTTTCAAAGTGTTATGTTACTGAAGGTTTTAGGTCATCCTTTATCTGCACATTTCATTATTCCCGGAAATCCGGATATTTTCTGCCATCATCTCGACCAAAACAGAATAACCAATCTGTTCCAGTTCAATGGCCACCTTGTTTTTACCCTTAATTCGAACCAGTTTTCCGTGTAACCCGATTAAAGGACCGGAAATAACTTCAATCATCTGTCCGGGGGCGAAGGTTTCAGAAGTAACTTCAATGTTGATATTTTCCTGTTTGAGCATTAGTTTCAGATAATCAATCTGATGGTCGGGAATTACAACGGCAACTCCTTCAAATCTGATGAAGCTCATAATGAAATTAGATTGTAATACAGAATAATACTCTTTCCGGCTAATCCTAACAAATATATATCCGGGGATAAGCGGCATTTCCACCCATTTTTTTCGGTCGCTCCACTGCCGAAGTTTGCGCTGAAGGGGAAGGAAAGTCTCTATTTCTTTGAATTGCAGCTCTGAAAGTGCCTTCTTTTCTGTTCTTGATTTAAGGTAAAGCGCATACCAATTATAACAAATTGCTGCATTTATTTTTTCCATACCTGGTTTCTGACCGCATAAATACGTTCGATAATATCTACAATTTTCAATCCTTCAAGCGCATTTGTACTCATAGGTTGAAGGCCGATAATGGTATCAACCACGTTTTGAATAACCAAATGATGGTTTTGGGCCGACCCTTTGTAAAGTCCGTAATCGTTAGGCGGCGCACTGGCTTCCAGTTTAGGCATCTGGTAGTTTTTAATGTTGCAGTATGTTACCTCGTTCATGTACTGCCCAGCTACTTTGATCGTACCTTTTTCGCCAATAATGGTCATACTGCTTTCCAGATTTTCAAGGTAAACTGAAGTGGAATAATTCAGAGTACCAATTCCCTGCTTTACAAACTCAAAATTGACAATACCCGTATCTTCAAAATCGGTTAAAGACTGATGGTTAAAATCCCTGAATTGTCCGCTGATATTTTTAATATCGCCAAACAACCAGTACATGATGTCGATGAAATGTGAGAATTGGGTAAATAGTGTACCGCCATCAAGTTGTTGATCTCCATGCCAGTTTTGATGGGTGTAATAATGTTCGTCGCGGTTCCAGTAGCAATTAATCTGAACATGAAACAGTTTCCCAAGCAAGTTTTGATCCATCACACTTTTTAGCCAGACCGATGGCGGGGAATATCTGTTTTGCATCACGCAGAAAACAATTTTATGTTTCTCCAACGATTTAAAAACGATTCGTTCAGCATCGGTTTTGGTCAAAGCCATTGGTTTCTCAACCACCACATGCAATCCTTTTTCAAGGGCTTTGATAGCCATTTCTGCATGTAATCCATTGGGAGTGCAGATATTTATTACATCCAGACTGGTTTCTTTTTCAAGTAATTCGTCAATCGATGGGTAAAACGGAATGTCCTTATACGAAGTTTTACATTCTTCCGGAGTGCGAATATCACAAACTGCTGCCAGTTCAGTCCTAGGATTCCAAAGTACCATTTCTGCATGCCTTTTGCCGATATGCCCTAATCCGACAACAGCAAACCGTATTTTTTCTTTAACTGACATATTAGTTTTAAGCTTTTATTTTTGACACTTTTCCATTTTCGAACTGGTACTGTTCCTGACTTTCAGGACAAACAGCCATTCCCACTGAATTAAAATTTAATTTATGTCCATATTCGCTCATCCATCCGGTTTGACGGGCAGGATTGCCCACAACGAGGGCATAATCAGGAATATCTTTGGTGACAACGGCCCCGGCGCCAACAAAGGCATATTTTCCAATGGTTACGCCACATACAATGGTCGAATTGGCTCCAATGGTTGCGCCTTTTTTCACCAGGGTTGGTTTAAATTCATCTTTGCGACTTACCGCACTTCTGGGATTGATTACATTGGTAAATACTGCTGATGGACCGAGAAAGACATCATCTTCACAGATCACCCCAGTGTAAACCGAAACATTATTCTGGATTTTAACCCGGTTTCCAATTCTAACTTCAGGAGAAATAACTACATTCTGTCCGATTGAGCATTGTTGGCCAATGAAGCAATTTGTCATAATGTGTGAAAAGTGCCAGATCCTGGTTCCTTCGCCAATTTGGCAACCAGGGTCTATTACCGCGGTTTCGTGGGCAAAATAAGTCGTTTCCATTAGCTAAAAAATTCCCGAATGGCCGATATGATAGATTTCAATTCTTCTATGGTCAATTCGGTGTGCATGGGCAAAGATAACACTTGTTCCGAAAGTTCCTCAGCTACCGGAAAATCGCCTTTACGGTATCCCAGATATTGGTATGCCTCCTGAAGATGAAGGGGCAATGGATAATAAACCATACATGGAATTCCTTTTGAATGAAGAAATCTTTGCAGCTCATTTCTTCTTTTGGGTACTTTTATGGTGTATTGATGAAAACTATGCGAACTGTATGAAACTCGTGCCGGGATTGATATTTCCTGTATTGTAGCAAGTTCACGGTCGTAAAATTCTGCTGCCGACTGCCTTGCCTGAATATACTGGTCGAGGTATTTAAGTTTTACATCTAAAATTGCTGCCTGAAGGGCATCCAGTCTCGAGTTCATCCCAATTTGCTGATAATAATACCGGTTGCCCATACCATGATTGGCAATTGATCGCATGGTTTGGGCAAACTCGTTGTTGTTTGTAAAGAGCGCTCCGCCATCGCCAAAAGCACCCAGATTTTTAGTTGGGAAAAACGAATTACAAGCTATATCTCCAATTGTACCGGCTTTTGCTACCATACCATTTTTGAAAATATATTCGGTTCCCAAAGCCTGACAGGCATCTTCAATGATGTAAAGGTTATTATCCTGAGCTATCTGAGTAAGGGATTCCATATCGGCACATTGCCCGAAAAGATGAACCGGAATAATGGCTTTTGTCAGGTGATCAATATGGCAATTGACCAGATCTGGCCTGATGTTAAAGTTATTCGGATCAACGTCCGCCAAAATAGGTTTTAATTTCATGAGAGCCAGAACTTCGAGTGTCGAAACAAAGGTAAAAGGAGAAGTTATCACTTCATCGCCTTCGTTTAAATTTAAAGCCATCATCGCAATCTGGAGGGCATCTGTTCCGTTTCCGCAGGTGATTACATGCTCAACATCGAGATATTTTTTCAGATTATCTTCGAATTCAAATACCTTTCCTCCTTTTACAAATACAGAAGAACGAATGACCTGGTGCATTTCCTGATCAATTTCATCTTTTATTTTAAAGTACTGCCCGTACAAATCAACCATTTGAATATTCATATCCATATTTTAATATAAAAACGTAATATGTCCCGATTTTGTGTAAAGTTACGACTTCTATTTTTTTTTCGAATTAGATTGGGCGAAAATAAATATTTGTTTAAAGAAGGAAATTATTTATTCCATATAATATTGATAGTTTAATTATAAAAACATATTTTTGCAACCGCTTTTGAAAAACAAAAGCAGATAAGGATGACTCAGTAGCTCAGCTGGTAGAGCACATCCCTTTTAAGGATGGGGTCTTGGGTCCGAATCCCAACTGGGTCACTTTTAGAAACTATAAAGCGCTGTAATCATTTCGATTACAGCGCTTTAATTTTATCAATGATCTGGGATGGATAAAACTTATCAAACTATATTTGTCAATTTTTAATTATTGCCGACTAGTTTTTAAGGTAAATACGGTAGGCTAATCCTCCGGCAAAGTATTTTAAATCGTAAGCCATACCAAACAAGTGAAGGTGCTTACCAAACAATATTTCAGCGCCTGCACATATTGCTTTAGCATCGTATTCAGCTATCAGTCTCATTGACGGAAGAAATGCAGGAACAAAAGAAATACCCCCAAATACTCCGTTTAAGTTCGTTTTTCGAACTCCACCAGTGCCAAAACCCAAAGTAAATCCAAGCTGGTTATTATTCAGTGCCAGATGTTTGGTTGATGTAACATACAAGGTGTTAAAAAATCTACCTTTCTGGCTGGAATTGAACAGATCATTTCCCTGACTGGAATTATAAAGATCATTTCCTCCTGCAACAATGGAAGGCAGAAAATTTGATTCTTTCAACAGACGTAACCGTAAGCCAAATGATCGGTCCTGGTTATGGTTTCCTTCAAAATACAACAGGGTCGAGCGGTAAGTAAATTCCATGAATGGAAGAAATGTAATATTAAAATAGTAATTACCGGTATTATAATTGAATGGATCAGGAGTAATAGCATTGGGCAGGTAATTGGCTCCGGCAATAAAAGTGCCATCTGTCTGCATCTCTGCAGAAGGAATCTTCAATAATCCGGTTGACCCTTCAATTGGTTGTGATAAGGAAAGAAAATGAATCTGTACAAGAAAGATAATGAATATCAACCGGTTCATAATAAAAAAAAATAAGCATCTGAATAAGAATAATCAGATGCATGTATAATATGTTAATATTTTGCAGCCTATCCAGATTAGCCGGGGAATGAACCCTTGGCGCCTTTATGCTTGGTTTTTATTATCTTTTTGCCGACGGTGGTGTAAGTCCACCACATATCCCAGTTATTATTTGATACGATAAGCTGATAAGTAATCGTAGGATCTGGTTTTGTCATAGCCGATTTTAAGGTTGCTGACTTTTCAACAAGTGCGTTGAAGTTTCGGAGAGGCTGAATCACAAAATCTTTCATGTAATTCTGCAATTCAATAACTGAATGATAATAGTCATCCAGGTAGTATTGATCAGGTTCCTGCTTCTGAACCAATAAATATTTATTTAACGAACTGTTTTTTACTTCTGTAAAATTCAGGTTTAATGCTTTAATCTGGGCAGGTAAACCGCTAATCCTTTCAATCACATCAAGGTAAGTTGCGATGTCGTTTTTAAGCAATAGATCAATTTCGCTGTTCGATAATTTGATGTTCTGTTCGTAAGTCATTATAAGATCGGCAATTTGGATATTCTTTATCGCTTCTGGCACTGCAATCTCAATTTGTTGAAACTCAGAAGGCAGATCAGATAATGAACTTGAATTTTCCACCAAATTATTCAAAGTCTGAATTTTGGATGTATTAAATACATCATTAAACGTTTGTGTTTCGTTTGTCTTTTGACAAGCCGTAAAAAATACTGTGTTTGAAAGCATTAGCGCCATCACCACCATAGTTCTGATAAGGATTTGTTTTTTCATAATTTCTTATTTTTTAAGATGAATTAATTCATTTTTCAGGTAACCCGGAAAATTATTGTCATTGATGCGATTTTGATCTGGTCTTGTTCTGAACGACTGGCCATAGAAAAATTCGGTACCTGCATCGTAACTCATTTCATAATGTTCAGGTATGGACAGTCTGAACACTTTCCGGCTGCCCCTTTTTTTGATGGGGAAGGGTATGGTCAGATGAAAGCCCCCGTTAGTATTTTTTTCGCCCAGCATGGCATAAAAGCCAAATGCTGTCTCGCCGAAATAGCGCGTACAGCTTGTAAATAACCCAAGGTCATTGTAGATGTATTGGGCAGCTCCAGCCTTAAATTCAAGGTTAAAGTGTGGATAAAAGTAAGAGATGGATGAAGACCATGTAACAGTATTCAGATTACTTTTTGTCCACTTGTTATCAAAAAAGTGAGAACTGCCGGTAAGTCCGGCATTCAATTCAAAACTCCATTTTTCATTCTGAAAGGGATGTTTCAGTGAAAAATTTGCTCCGTACCGTGTTTCATTAAAATTACCTAAAGTAGCCCTTCCGAACCACTGGTGCGGCAATCTGAACTCCTGCGACAAGGTCACGTACCCGGGCCTGATAAATCCACCTTCATACCCCAGTTCGTTAATGATAGGGAAAATAACCTGTCCGGTAAAGTTCATGCCCTTCCACAAAGAGAGTTCGATGGCAGGTGCAACATTTACCTGGACTTCATATAATTTTTTGAGGAGTGTATTCTTAAAGGCAAACTGAGGATACACAATAATGTCGAATTTTCCGGCGCTTCGATTTTCGGCTTCAATAAGTTTTATCTTTTCCCATGTGTCGCCGAGTGAGGAAGAAACAGACAGTCTTGAAGAAAAATCCTGATCCGGAAGATTTCCGTTTCGAAAGCTTCTCCAGTCCTCAGCGCTAACCCGGATCAAGAGCTTTGGAATTCCTTTTTCAAGTATGATAACCTCCAGATTATCAGGTTCAGACAGAGAGATGGTTATTTTATCAAGTGATTCAGCAATAGCTAGTACCTGCCACCTGTAAGATATATTTTCAAGGCAGAGAATCAATTTTCCTTCTGTGCGGATTAATCGCAGGTTTTCAAATCCTGACTGGAACAGTTCCTGCCTGATTTTTTCAATTGATTGGGCAAAGGCTTGGTTAAGGTTACCTACCAACAAAGCGACAAGCAATATTTTCAACCTTTTTTCCCTATTCACGATTAGTCATTTTTATTAATATAGAGTGATTATGGTAATGCTAAAATCAGATTTGAGCTATGGTACGAAGTTTGGATCGTACAGGAATCCCGGACTCAGGCAAATATTCAATTTGATTTTTATTGTGTAGTTCTTCACTATTTTGATTGAACATATCAAGAGATGCGAAGCGTGAATTATTTGATATAAATTCAGGAACAATTTCTTTCATTCGGGCTACCAGTTGCCAATCATCCAACTTGTCGAGGTTTTTTAGCATATCATTTATCCTGCCTTCTGACCAAATGTAATTGTATGGCCTGATTTTTCCAATCATGATCTTTTCGTGGGAAGTGGCCAGGGATTCTTCATCTCTGACCAGTAACTCTTCATATAATTTCTCTCCGGGGCGAAGTCCGGTTTCAATAATTTTTATCTCATCATGTGGAATTAACCCTGATAGTGAAATCATTCGCACAGCCAGATCGTAAATACGCACAGCGCTGCCCATGTCGAAAAGGAAAATTTCCCCGCCTTTGCCCATAAAACTGGCCTCTAAAACCAGATTGCAGGCTTCGGGTATAGTCATGAAATAACGGATTATATCGCGATGAGTGATCGTAACCGGTCCTCCGTTTAGTATTTGCTTTTTGAAAATTGGGATTACTGAACCATTTGATCCGAGTACATTTCCGAAACGGGTAGTAATAAACTGGGTTTTCATCCCGATGTGCTTCGATAACGACTGGATATAAATTTCGCAGATACGCTTTGTCGCTCCCATAATATTGGTCGGATTCACTGCTTTATCCGACGATACCATCACGAACTTCTCCACCTTGTAGGAAACTGCCAGATCGGCAAGGTTTTTTGTTCCTCCAACATTGTTTCCTATAGCCTCGTTAGGTTGCATTTCCATCATAGGCACATGCTTGTAGGCTGCCGCATGAAAAATTAGCTGAGGTTGGCACTTCGCAAAGATCTTTTGCATTCTGCATTCATCGGTTACGTCGGCAACGAAAACATACAACTGTGTACCGTCGAGCAGCCGGATGATTTCATTTTGGATATCGAAAACCGCCGTTTCAGAATGGTCAACAATGATGATGCTCTGCGGCTTCAGGTAAACCAACTGACGAACAATTTCGGAACCAATGGAGCCCGCGCCGCCTGTTACCATGATCCGTTTTCCGCAAATGCCGTCAGCAATCAATCCTGTTTTTGTTAAAATAGGTTCGCGCCCCAACAGGTCTTCAATACGTAAATCCCTGAACTGCCCGCTTGCAAATTTATCGTCGAGCAGGGTGAATGGATTAGCTACTTCCTTAACTTTAAGGTGATTATCCAGGCAAAGGTCAACAATTTCCCGTTTTCGATGGATATCTATTTTTGCAGCAGATATAGCAAATATCATCTGCTGTACCCCATGTTCTTTGATCGCTTTTCCAAATGCATGTTGTGGTGAAAATACCTTCAATCCTTCTATCGTTCCATTCCAAAGCTGGGGGTTATCGTCAACATAACCTACGATTTTGTAATGTATGTTTGTGTCTTTCATAATTACGCTTTTGGAAATATTTCCCAGCACTCCGGCGCCGTAGATCATGATTTTGATAGTGTCGTTTGGCTGCATTAACAAGTTTCGGAATACATACTGCGCAGAGAAACGGAAAGAAACCATCAGGAATACCGAAAGTAAAAAGTGGACAATTATCACAGACCAGGGAATAACCAGGTTAACATGAAACTCTCGTCCGAAATAGCTCATCAGAAAAAAACCGGTCGAAAGTACAAGTTGGGTTCTTACTACCATCACGGTATCGTAGGTAGTCGAATGACGGATAATACCGCGGTATGGCTTGAAAATCGAAACTGCCACGAGGTAGATGGGAAATCCTGCAAACAACTGCATAATCACCTTCGTTAAATCAACATGCCCGGAGAATAATTCGAAGCGGAGCAGGTAGGTGAATAAAAAAGAGGAGGTAACGAGACTAATGTCAATCATTAAGACTATCCATCGCGGAATAAATCGTTTTTCCAGATAATTATTCAGTTTTTTAAACATAGTTTAAATCTTAAAGAATAAATTTCCCGAATCGGGAATAAACGGATTTAGGGTTAGGCACACCTTTATCGGGTGTGTTGCAGAAGAATGATTAGGGTGGAAGCACGGTAAATAAAATTTCATGATAATTTGGGGTGAAAAAATGTTAGATGTAATAAAATTAAAACATCTAAACAGTAGAATCAATAGGTATTTTCCGACAGTAAATTAGTTTATTTCAACTCACCTATTACCTGAAAACACTGTCGAGTACCGAGAAAATACGATCAAAATCGTCGTCAGTAAGATTGGAACCTGATGGTAAGCAAAGGCCGGTATCGAATATATATCCGCTGATTCCGTTGCCGTAAAACGGATAGTCCTGAAACACAGGTTGCAGGTGCATTGGTTTCCACAGGAGCCGGCATTCGATATTTTCCAGTTCAAAAGCTCTAAGAAGAGCCTCACGGGTGATTCCCTTATTTGTTGCCGGATCAACAGTAATGGCAGTCAGCCACCGGTTTGAATGGTACCCTGCAGGTTCGGGTTGAAATCCGATATGATATCCATTCAGGTTCACCTTTTCAAAATAGAAAGCATACCGCTCAAAATTTCTGCGACGGGCAGCTACCCGTTCATCGAGAACTTCCATCTGTCCCCTGCCGATTCCGGCCAATACATTGCTCATCCGGTAATTATACCCGATTTGGGTATGTTCATAATGGGGCGCACGATCGCGTGCCTGGGTCGAGAGAAACCTGGCCTGGCGGATATAATCACCATCATCCGAAAGCAACGCACCGCCGCCACTGGTCGTTATAATCTTATTTCCGTTGAAACTCAGTATGCTAAATTTTCCGAATGAGCCACAGGATTTTCCGTTGATGCGTGATCCAATTGCTTCGGCTGCATCCTCGATAACCGGAATATCATATTTCCCTGCAACAGTTAATATCTGATCCATTTGGGCAGGCATTCCATACAGGTGAACCGGAATAATTGCCTTGGGCTTTTTCCCTTTTGATAATTGATCCTGAATGGCTTGTTCCAGATATTCGGGATTCATATTCCAGGTTTCTGTTTCACTGTCCACAAAGACCGGTGTCGCCGCCTGGTAAATAATGGGATTGGCCGATGCCGTAAAGGTCATACTTTGACAGATTACCACATCACCGGCTTTAACGTCGAGCAGTATAAGCGCGAGGTGGATGGCTGCCGTTCCTGAACTAAGTGCGGCCGCGTGGCGCGCTCCGGTGTAATGTTGGATATCGCTTTCAAATCCGTTCACATGCGGGCCAAGCGGCGCAATCCAGTTGGTGTCAAAAGCTTCCTGTACAAAGGTTTTTTCTGAACCTCCCATGTGTGGGGAGGAGAGCCATATTTTGGATTTCATAAATATTTAGTTGATTGTTTATTGCATGTCCGTTGGCTAAAGCCTAACGGCAAAGGATAGTACAGAATTCAACATTAGTGCACTATCCTTTGCTGTCACATTTATGTGACGGAATTGTTAATCAAACCCCTTCAAATCGCGGCTAAAAATGGTGCAAAAAATAATGCGGAGATCGAGCCAGAGGCTCTGCTTTTCCAGATATTTTAAATTAATCCGAACCTTATCGGGATAAATCACTTCTTTATTGTACCGGATAGGGTCTTCCTGCAAAGCCAATACTTCTTCTTCATTGGCGTATTTTAGGCTTGCCACACCGGTAATGCCCGGTCGAAGCGATAAGATCAACCGGTTGTTTCCTTTCAGTATATCCGCATATCCAGGAACATCGGGGCGGGGACCTACCAGGCTCATGTCTCCTTTTAACACGTTCCACAATTCGGGCAATTCATCGAGTTTGTATTTGCGGAGTTTTGCTCCCAGGGGAGTAATCCGGCTTTCACCCTTTACCGAAACAGAACTGCCATCATGGTATAATTTCATTGTTCTGAATTTAACCATTTTAAAAAGCCTGCCATTTCGGCCAACCCGATCCTGAATAAAAAATACGGGGCCGGGCATCCTTACTTTAATCAGGATAGCGATGACCAGCAACACCGGCAATAAAATCAATAAGCCAAGGAAGGATGCGATGAGGTCGAAAGTCCGCTTAATAAACATGTTTTGATTAGGGGTAATTCGTTATGGTTTGGGATGAAATCAGGGGATTATCCAATCCTTTGCACTATCCAAAAGATTCAGTTTTTCCATTTTATGAAGGATATCAATAAAAGGAAGACCTGAAATGTCTTCTTCAAGCATCTCAAGTAGCTGCTTAAATAAACGTGACCCCATGCTATCCTGAAGTTTTGAAAAACGATAAATCAATTGATCAAATAATGCCAGCTCAATGGGAGATATTTGACTGAAGTTGAATTCCGTTAAGGGAAAATACTTCTCAAACTTAAATATGCAAACATCATCCGCTGATGATGCAAATCACAAATAGTCAATGTTTCCGCTAATTTGTCGCGAGTTTCTTCGGTTAGCATAGTTGTATCGCCGTTTGATAAATGGTTTTCAAAAAACCTGAATTTCTGGCAAACGGATTTTCCAATACCACATCAATCTTTTGTTCACCGATCAGTAAAATCAGGTCGCTAATAAAATTGATTTTTGTACGTATGGTTAATTGTTCGCCTTCCGGATTTCGTACTAATAAATCAATATCACCACCACGCTGTTGGTTCATTGTTCTGGAGCCAAACAAAAAAACCTGAGCATTCCTTCCAAAATGCTGTTTGGCCAGGCTTTTTATACTCTCAATTTCAAATTCGCTTAGACGCATGTTCAAAGGTTATCATTTGTTTCTATCCTTCAAATCAGGTTGTGCCTGGTAATCCGGCTTTCTCATTTAACCGAAACCGAACTGACATTCATATCGTCATTGCGAACGCAGCGAAGCAATCCACTGATTAACGTGAGATTGCCCTTCGACTGTTTCACGCTCAGGACACCGCCCTTCGATACGCTTCGCTACTCAGGGCACCGCTTTGTCGTTCCTCCTCCTCGCAATGACGATTCATAACAGCGTCATTGCGAATGACGAAGGAGTGAAGCCCGCCTGCCAAAGGAAATGTCATGTGTGGCGGGCAGGAAATCTGTTAAAGTTCCATTACATACACATTCGACATACTATCCCCGTGTATCTTTATTTGCTGAATCAAAACAAATCCGTTCCTGATATAGAATTTATTGGCTCCAACGAATTCTTGTCCTGCAACTACTTTATAACTGGTTATCTGGTTTTGTTTTAAGTATTCTTCCAACATTTATACCAATTGAATTCCGATTCCTGAAGCCTGACAAGTCGGGCTGACCGAAATAGAGACATACCTTAAAAATTAATGATTTTCTCAAAATCACTGTATTTTATAATTTTTGTATTTTCAATTCTTGAAAGTATTAATAAATCATTGTCTCCGGTTATTAAAAAATCTGCATTTGAGTCTATTGCCAATGATAATAGGTAATTGTCTTTCAAATCTCTGCAAAGTTCAGTTTTTGTTTTTATGACAACATTTACTGACGATTCATCTAATAACTCAAAAAATTCACTGATTTGTTCAGGATTGAAATATTTTCTAATCCTGGGCTTTTTAAAACCTCAGTCAATTCCTTAATTTGTTCGTCGCATGTTACAATTTAAACTGTTTGAGAATTGATGTATTCCTGAAGACCTTTTAAGCTTTTTCCTATCAGGAACGATATCCAAATGTTAGTATCAACAATGACTTTAAATGATTTGTTTGCCTTCTTCATACCTTTGTTTCCTTACAGATTCAACTTCTTTGGTAATTTCATCCATGGTCAATTCATCTGTCCGGGTTGACTTTAGTAGTATATTAAATCGTTTAAGAAATAATGATTTCTTAAGTTCATTAAATAGTTCAAATTTATCATTGTCGTCAAGTTGATTGATGATCTTCAAAAACTGACTTTTATCTAATTCAATATTAATCGCTTTCATGTATAACTAATTTAGTTGTCACAAATTTAATTAATTACCCGATGTGAAACAAATTTGTAAAGTAGAACTTCAATCCAATTTTTTGATGTAAACATTCGACATACTATCTCCATGAATCCGAATTTGCGTAGCCAAAACAAAGCCGTTTTTGAGGTAGAACTTGTTGGCGCCGAACCAGTAAGCCTTTTAGTTATTCAGATAAAACCGGTAGGCTAATCCTCCTGCAAGGTATTTTAATCGTAAGCCATACCAAACAGGTAAAGGTGTTTAAAAAACAAAACTTCAGCGCCTGCACTGATAACCTCAGCATCATAATCTGCTATTAGCCGCATGGATGGCAGAAATGCAGGAACTAAAGAAACACCGCCGAACACCCCGTTTAAGTTCGTTTTTCGAACTCCACCATTGCCAATCCCCAATGTAAATCCAATCCTATTATTACATAGCATAAAATGTTTTGTTCCCACGATAAATATTGAACTAAAAAAATCATTTACAACTCCCGTATCCAGTATTCCTGGTTTTAGGTTGCTACCTAACAGATCATTTCCTCCCAAAACGATAGAAGGCAGAATTTTTGATTCTTTTAACAAACGGAAACGCAAACCAAAAGACCGGTCCTGATTATGATTTTCCTCCCACCTCATCAAAGTTGCCCGGTAGGTAAATTCCATAAACGGAAGAAACGTAATGTTAAAAAAGTAATTGCCAGTAATGTAATTGAATTTCACAGGTGTAATGGCATCGGGCAGGTAATTGGCCCCAGCAATAAAAGTGCCATCGGCCTGCATTTCTGCTGAAGGTATTTTCAGCAATCCGGTTGTCCCTTCGATTGGCTGCGAATACACCTGATACAGGCGGAAGATTCTTTTGGTAAACACGTGCGGCATATTTGATCAGGGCTGGATTACCGTTAGCTACCTATTAGAATAATCCATCGGGTTTTTATAGGCATGAATTATAGCCAGGATAATAATTTTTTGGTGCAAATCATCAATTAGGTAGTGAATTTGATAGGGGAATTGCTTTAATAAAACGGTTCTTACGTTTTTATATTTTTCCTGGAATCCAAGCGGATAAAGGGCGATGTAAGTCTTAGCTTCCCGAATACGAAACAAAAACCGATGGGCTAGTTCCGGTGAAATATTTTTATAGTAATCAACAGCCTCCCTGATGTCAGTTTCGTCACTTGGGCGATTAACTAATTGATATTTCAATATCATCAATGGTTTTATTAAAGTCGGCTACATCGCTTGGGTTTTGGTAATAATCTGATAACCTGTCATCCAGAATTTGCTTTTGCCAGGTGTTGGGTTCATTGAAGTTTTTTGCTTCCTCTTTTTGCAGATCGGAGTATTTTAATTTCAACGTTTGCCATTCTTCAATAGGAATAAATACACCAGTCGTGTTTCCTTTGTGGTCGTGTATAAACTGCAGTGTCATCATTTTATTGAATTTTGATGTGAGAAAATTTTTCATTTACTTTATTTTTACGAAGATAACAAATATAAAAGTGGCATCCGTTCGGATGTATTTTTTTTTGTTTCCAATAAAGTGTTGATCATGAAACTGGGTAAATCGCGGTGGGATCACAAAAAGTGGTTAAGATGAGGTTCTCCTCTTACTTTTTCAGATAAAACCGGTAGGCTAATCCTCCTGCAAGGTATTTTAACTCGTAAGCCAGACCAAACAGGGATAGGTGTTTAAAAAACAAAACTTCATCGCCTGCACTGAAAACCCAGGCATTGTAATCTGCCATTAGACGGGATTGCTTCGGTTTCGTATCTCAACCTACCAATGACGGAGTCGGGGGTGTGCGAACAGATTGCTTCGTGCCTACCAATGACGTTTCATCGGAGCGTCATTGCGAGGTACGAAGCAATCTGTCATTCAACCGTATTAGTCAAATCCTTCCATTCCGGATTAAATCCATTGATCAAGTCCAGTTTCTTTTGACGGGAACCTGCTTTGATCTGTTTCTCACGGTGAATAGCATCTTCAATGTCAGTGAATCCTTCGTAATACACCAACTTTGTTATATTGTACCTTGATGTAAAAGAGTCTTTGTAAAATCCAGTGCGGTGTTCATGGATTCGATTACCAAGATTGCTGGTCACTCCCGTGTAAAGTACCGTCTGGTTTTTATTGGTTAAGATGTAAATGTATCCGCCACGTTCCATAAACTTGTTTATTTGAGTTTGCTTCGTCCTTCGTCCTACCAATGACGTTTCATAGCGGCGTCATTGCGAGGCACGAAGCAATCTGTTGATTAGCGTGAGTTTGCTTCGGTTTCGTACCTCAACCTCGCAATGACGGGTGAGGTTTGAGGAACAGATTGCCGCGTCCTCCTTCGTCGGACTCGCAATGACGATCTGAACAGCGTCATTGCGAATGGAGCGCAGCGGAATGTGGCAATCTGTTGAAAGTTGAGTTTGCTTCGTCCGTTTCCGTT
>DMSQ01000090.1 GCA_003457135.1 Prolixibacteraceae bacterium | reverse complement strand
GCACACGATATTCTGGCTTATTTACCCGAAGATTTTATCCAGGCCATGAAAACCATTTATGAGCTAAACAGCGAACGCAACCAATAAATCCTCCAACAGATTGCTACGCTACTATTGTCTTTCTTTAATTTTTCAATACTTTTGATATAATAATTATCAGATTATGACACAAAGAGATAAGATGATAGGAAAAATTTTATCGGGGACTTCTGATAAGAATATTGATTTTAATGATTTAACAAGATTGCTGGATAGTTAAAACTTTAGTTGCAGAATTAAAGGAGATCATCACATTTATTAAAAGGAAGATGTTGAAGAGATCATTAATATTCAACCATTAAGTAATAATAAAGCAAAACCTTACCAGGTAAAACAAATTAGACTTCTAATTTTAAAGTATAAACTTAATTGGATCAAAAATGAATAAATATGAAATAATCGTTTACTGGAGCCAGGAAGATAATCGGTTTATTGCTGAAGTGCCCGAATTACCTGGCTGTATGTCGGACGGAGAAAATCAAATTGAAGCCATTAATAATGTCAATGTAGTTATCAATGAGTGGATTGAAACTGCTATCCAAACCAGTCGGATTATTCCTGTACCAAAAGGACGGCTACTGTTTGCATAGGATGACAATTTTCTATTGACAATTGCTGATTCATTTATTTCCTTCACCTTTTTAGTATATTTGCCTTATGACAAAAAATGAAATTATTTCTCAGATAAATATTTCTTTGCAGCATTTAAATGTAAACAAGGTAATATTATTTGGTTCTTATGCTAAAGGAACGCAATCAGCTGATAGCGACATTGATTTGTTAGTTGTTACAAATGATAATTTTATTTTCGAATCATTTGCTCAAAAGATGGAGGTCAAACTTAAGATTGCCAATGCACTGAATTCTTTACGGAAATTTGCAGATATCGACCTGATTGTACATTCGAAACCGATGTACGAGAGGTTCATTGAATTAAACAGTGGTTTTAAAAAAGAGATTCTTAGCTCAGGATCGGTTATATATGAAGCAAACAACTAAAGATTGGTTAACTGCCGCCGAAGATGACCTTCTTGCTGCAAAAAAGCTTGCTGGTGAAGACCGGCTTACCAATGTGGCAGCCTTTCATTGTCAGCAATGCCTCGAAAAATGTTTCAAAGCAGTAATTGAAGAACAGGGTAAACCATCCATTAAATCACATGATCTTTTAAGGCTTCAACTGAACGCAAATATTCAGCTTAAAGAACCGGAAACAATACTACTTGGAATCATCAATGAAGTATATATTGATACCCGTTACCCAGGAGATTTGGGACTTCTGCCTCATGGAAAACCAACAAGATCTGAAATTGAAGCCTTTATTCTGTTTTGTGACACCATCTTCACCCATTTAATGGAACAATTAACCACAGAGTAACCACAGAGGTTTTGGGCACAGAGCAAGGAGCAGGGAGACTGAAACCCGCAACTGAACACTGAACACTGAACACTTTTTCCCCATGACCTACAATGAACTCTTTCCCGCCTGCTGCGCGCAGGCCATCCAAAGGCGGGCAGGTATTTTACCGGCCATTGCCTCGCTCTGGATGAACATCCGCTTGCCCGCCATGGCGGGGAATTCAGGGAACAAATAATTTAACTGTTCGCGGATGCCAGCAACATTCAAAATTCAAAATTCAACATTCAAAATTTCATTCAGCTTTGCAGCGACCATCTCATTATCCCGGCCATCTATCTGAAACTGAAAGCACACGATATTCTGGCTTATTTGCCCGCAACCCTCAACCCGTCGGTGCCTGAGCCTTCGGCGTGAGACTTCGGCGTGAGCTCAGTCGAACGCGCGAAGCAGCGTTGCGCTGAGGTAATCGAAGTGTCGAACTCAACCGCGAACGCAACCAGCAAATCCTTCAACAGATTGACGACATTACGGCAGAACTCAATAAAGAAAACATACAACCCGTTTTCCTGAAGGGAACAGCGAACCTGTTGGATGGATTATACAGCGATGTGGGCGAACGGATGATTGGCGATATTGATTTTCTGGTGAAGGAGGAAGATTTTTTAAAGGCGGCTGAAAAGCTGGAAGCAACAGGTTACCAAAGACAGGATAACCATTATTTCGATGTATTTCGTTTTAAACACTACCCTGCCCTGACCAAAGAAGGCGAACCAACCTACATTGAAATACACCGGTTGCCTGTTGATCAAAAATATGATGCAAGTTTAAATTAGGAACTGATATTCAGGCAAAAAAAGGAGGTTCAGGGGAAACCCGGAATGTATGTACCATCCGACGAACACAAACTTATCCATACCTTTATTCACAGCCAACTGGCCGATAAGGGGCATGCCTATAAACTAGCCGACTTCCTGGTAGTAAACGATTTATACCGGATTTCGAAACGCGTAGATGTTTCTTCACTGGCCAACCAAACCGGTTATCCGCACGAGGCCAATGCATGGCTGGCAATCGGGCAAAGGTTTCTGGGTTTACCGGGTCGCTTCTGCCCCATCGAAACCAAAGCAGTAAAATGGTATCAAATTCATTTCGATTCGGTGAAGGAAGGGTTGTAGAAGTGTCGGGAGACGGAAGACGGAGGACGGAAGACGGGAGACGGAAGACAGAAGTCGGGTTTTATTAAAAATGTGACATTTTTTCCTTCTTTTAATTTACTGTAAAATTAAATCTTCATCGCAGTTCGTTTTTATTAAATTTGTAAAAAATATCATTTTATGGCACACTTAGCAGGAATTCGATTTGAAAAGGACAATCAGGGTGTTAAGCGGTATATACGTATTGACCTTAAAAAATACGGCAAAGAAATTGAACCTTTTCTGCAAAAGTTAAATATTGAAAGCGATGATCAATTCGAGCACGATTGGGAACAAAGTTTAACCCCCGAACAATTCAAAAGTCAAATGCATATCCGTATAAAAAAATGGTTCGATAAAGAAACTACGTTAACGATAACCGGTATTTAGTTCGTTATATCACTAATAATCATGTTTCGGGCCATTTATTAAAATCGTAGGGGTTTACCGGGTCGCTTCTGCCCCACCGAAACCAAAGTGGTAAAATGGTATTGCCTGAAGTACGATTGGTCAATCCGGTATATTCGGGCATACAGTTTTTACAACTCGTTGAAAAAGTTGATTCAAACCGTTTTTATGCGTTACGGATTGGGATTGCTGCAGTTGTTTTATTCCAGGGAACAACGCATCTCGGTTTACAAAAGACTGAAAGACCCCAAATGGTATAAAATTCATGTTGCATCGGTTAAGGAGGAGTTTTAGAAATTAGGAAAGGTGCATTAGTTATTAGCAATAGGAAAGAGGAAAATTGAACAATTCGACAATTTACTATTTACTATTCAATGTCGTATAGTTAAGACAGTAACTTAAGAAAGCCCGTCATTGCGAGGAACAGCCAGTCCCGATGAAGAATCGGGAAAGCAATCTTTAAATCAATGGATTGCTTCTCCCGAGTCCTCGGGATCGCAATGACGCCACTAACTAAACGACATTGATTTACTATTTAATATTCAGAACTCATCATTCCACATTCCTAATTTATGGATCACACATCCACAGTTAAGAAGTGCAGATTGCAAAACTGTACCAGCCAGGGTAACATCTTGTATCGCTTCGTGAGTATTTTTAAAACAAAAAAATGAGTATCTTTGGTAAAATAGCAACAATAAAACCATGAATAGTCCCGAAGTAAAAGCATTTATCCATCGGCACAGTAATCTTTTCTGGTACACTCCTGAAGATAAAAAGGAAGACATCAATCCTGAATTTCTGGTTGAAACCATTCTGAATTATGGGGATATGGATGCTGTTAGGGAACTTATTCAAATCATGGGGATTGAACGCTTAACTGAGATATTTTCTGGTCTTCAGGGACGTAAAAAGATGAACTTATATCCGGAAATCTATCATTTCTATTCCATTTTGATTCAAAGATATGCACATTCAAATATTTAATCCGGATCAGATTCAAATTTTGCCCCTGGTAAAACAATTTAAAAAAGAGTTTTATCTCGTTGGAGGTACCGCAATTGCTTTACATATAGGCCACAGAAGATCAATCGATTTCGACCTTTTTAAATTCAGCCCTATTAAACCCCAAAGTATAATTCAAAACATTTCAAGTTTTAACTTTAAGTATTCTGTTACCAGAAGAGTGACGGAACAATTGAACGTTAACATTAACAACGTTAAATTTACTTTTTATCAATATCCGTTTAAAATCAATGCAACCGAAAGACTGGATGATATTCTTCGTTTGCCAAGCCTTTTAGATCTCGCTGCAATGAAAACTTATGCTCTGGGCCGAAGATCTAAATGGAAAGACTATGTAGATATCTATTTTATGCTGAAAGATCATTTCTCAATTAAACAAATTTCAGATCGGGCTGCTGAACTATTTGGGCAGTTATTTTCAGAGAAACTTTTCAGGGCGCAACTTAGTTATTTTGATGACATTGATTATTCAGAACCTGTCGAATTTCTGGGTCCTGTGATATCTAACGAAGAAATCAGATCGTTCCTAACTGATAAAGCAACCGATATATTTGGAGACCAGCCCATTTAAAAAAGTCATTTACAATTAACTGTTTATCATCCAACAATTTTTAACCACACCTGCCCGCAGCAGGCATTTAATCTTTGTTGGATCACAGATCCACAGTTAAGAGGTGCAGATTGTAAATCCGCACCAGCAGGGAGAGCCAGCGGTTAGCAACCTGAAACCCGAAACCCGTATCGCGCATCCCGCAACTGAACACTGAACACTGAACACTTTTCCGCCATGACCTACAAACAACTCTTTTACTTTACCGGCCAATGCCTTTCGTTGGATAAACATCCTGAATTCAGGGAACGGGTGATAGAACTGTTCGCGGATGCCCGCAACATTCAACATTCAACATTCAACATTCAACATTCAAAATTTCATACAGCTCTGCAGCGACCATCTCATTATCCCGGCAATCTACCTTAAACTGAAAGCACACGATATCCTGAATGATCTGCCCGAAGATTTTATCCAGGCATTCAAAGAAATTTATGACCTAAACCGCCAACGCAACCTGCAAATACTACAACTCAACAAATTGACGACATTACCGCCATCCTCAACAAAGAAAACATTCAGCCTGTATTCCTGAAAGGCACGGCCAACCTGCTCGACGGCCTGTACAGTGATGTAGGAGAACGCATGATTGGGGATATTGATTTTTTGGTGAAGGAGGAAGATTATTTAAAGGCGGCTGAGTTACTAAAGAGTGTGGATAAAAAATATCACTATATTTGTTGAATACTATGATCGGCCATAAAAGTAAATTAAAAAATAACTCATTATGAGAACAAAAGTGATCAAAGAGGCAAATAATCTACAGGCGCCTGGAGAACATTTACCAAATAAAGTATTGGTTAAGCTAGTTAAAGAAGCAGAAAAGGGTCCATTTATGACATTTGAAGAACATCATAAAAAAATGGATAAATGGATACAAGAAAACTCAAAGTAGTTGTATCTAAGCAATATTCCGACGATCTGAAAAATATTTTTCAATATGGACTTGAAACCTTTGGGTTTGCTGTAGCGTTTTCGTTTTATAATAATTTAGAAAAACTTGTATCCGACCTTGAATTTGAGCACTTTATGTATCCGGAATGCAGATTCCTTGCCACTAAAAGTAAAATTTACCGAAACATCATATTAGAATCTTATTTGATCATCTATCGCATTACTCCTTATCGGATAGAAGTTCTCCGGGTATTTCATTCGAGCATTTGTACCTCCTCCAAGATTCGATCTGTAAAAAAAATTAAAATTTAGCTTCCACAATTGACCATTTAACCATTTGATCATTTAACCATAGAAGTTTTGTGCATGGAGCTTGGAGCAAGGGGCAAGGAGGCTGGAACCCGCATCCCGCAACTGAACACTGAACACTGAACACTTTTCCCCCATGACCTACAAACAACTCTTCTATTTTACCGGCCACTGCCTCGCGCTCGATGAACATCCTCTATTCAGGGAACGGGTGATTGAACTGTTCGCGGATGCCAGCAACATTCAACATTCAACATTCAACATTCAAAATTTCATTCAGCTCTGCAGCGACCATCTCATTATCCCGGCAATCTACCTTAAACTGAAAGCACACGATATCCTGAATGATCTGCCCGAAGATTTCATTCAGGCATTCAAAGAAATTTATGACCTCAACCGCGAACGGAACGAACAAATATTAAAGCAGATTGACGACATTACCGCCATCCTCAACAAAGAAAACATCCAGCCGGTTTTCCTGAAGGGTACAGCCAACCTGCTCGATGGATTATACAGCGATTTGGGTGAACGGATGATCGGCGATATTGATTTTTTGGTGAAGGAGGAAGATTTTTTAAAGGCGGCTGAAAAGCTGGAAGCAACAGGTTACCAAAGACAGGATAACCATTATTTCGATGTATTCCAGTTTAAACATTACCCTGCCCTGACCAAAGACGCAGAACCAACCTACATTGAAATACACCGTTTGCCAGTTGATCAAAAATATGCCGAAAGTTTAAATTCAGAACTGATTTTTAGTCAAAAAAAAGAAGTTCGCGGAAAACCCGGACTGTTTGTTCCTTCTGATGAACACAAACTGATTCATACCTTTATTCATAGCCAACTGGCCGACAAAGGTCATGTTCATTTGCTGGCTGACTTCCGTGTACTGAACGATTTATACTGCCTATCAAAACGTATGGATGTTTCAACTCTGGCTCAGCAAAGCAATTATACCAATGAAGCCAGTTCATGGTTAGCCCTTGGCAAACGTTTACTGGATTTACCGGAGCTTTGTCCGGCTGAGACAAAACAAGTACAACGATATTGCATGAAGTATGACTGGGCACTCAATCATGTTAAAACATACCAGGCTTATTCATTTCTGAAAAAACTGTTTCATACGGTTTTCATGCGTTATGGGTTGGGTCTGGTGCAGATGTTTTATTCCAGGAAGCAACTGATCTCGGTTTACAAAAGGCTGAAAGACCCGGAATGGTACCGAATTCATGTTAAATCGCTCAAGTAAAACTTATAAATAAGAAAGTCATTTGCATTAGAAAATAGAAATGTGGAATATGGAAAAAACCATCATTACGATGCTGAGGAAAAAAGAAACGGTGTTTCCAGTGCATTTCAAAGTACATTCTTTACAAGCAATCCATTAGCGCGAGTGACCACAGCAAAGCTGGCAATACTATCCTAAAATACAAATTATTACCCTATATACTCAGGAATACAATTATGCTCTTGTTTATCAGAGTTTCTTAAATTATAGACCTATGTTTAAAAATAAAACACTACTAATTACCGGCGGTACAGGCTCTTTCGGGAATGCAGTACTTAATCGTTTTTTGGATACCGATATTAAAGAAATTCGTATCTTTTCTCGCGATGAAAAGAAACAGGACGACATGCGCCACCGATTGAACAATCCCAAGGTGAAATTTTACATCGGGAATGTAAGGGATAAACGCAGTGTTGATTATGCGATGCGTGGGGTTGATTTTATCTTTCATGCTGCAGCATTAAAGCAGGTTCCATCCTGTGAGTTCTTCCCGGTTGAAGCGGTACAAACCAATGTTCTGGGAATCCAAAACGTACTGGATTCGGCCTTTGAACACAATGTAAAACGCATGATTGTATTGAGCACTGACAAAGCGGTTTATCCCATTAATGCAATGGGTATCTCGAAAGCCATGATGGAAAAGGTGATGCAGGCCAAAGCCCGTTAGATGAATGAAGAAATGGACACGGTTTTCTGCGGCACACGTTATGGCAATGTGATGGCTTCGCGCGGTTCGGTGATCCCCTTATTTGTGGAACAAATTAAAGCAGGAAAAGACATTACAGTAACCGACCCTAACATGACCCGCTTTATGATGACCCTCGAAGATGCTGTTGATTTGGTGGTTTACGCGTTTCAAAATGGAAAGAACGGAGATATGTTTGTTCAGAAGTCACCGGCTTCAACGATCGGCGATCTGGCACAGGCATTGATTGAACTGTATCAGTCGGAAAGTAAAGTACGGGTGATTGGAACACGCCATGGTGAAAAACTCTATGAAACGCTGGTGAACCGGGAAGAAATGGCAAAGGCCTTCGACATGGGTAATTATTATCGGGTACCTGCTGATAATCGTGGATTGAATTACGAACAGTATTTTAGCGTTGGAGAAGAACGGGTTTCAGTAGTTGAAGAATACCACTCGCACAATACCCGCCGCCTGAATGTGGAAGGAACGAAGGATTTACTGATGAAATTACCGATGATACGAAGGGATGTGCTGGGTGAAGAAATGGTGCAATACCCAGACTAGAGTATTAGCAAATCGCAGATGAGGTTTAAATGATGATGCACACCGAAAAGTAAAAAACTTGCCACAAAATCACGAAGTCAAAAATTACACCAATGACTTCAATAATTATTATTTCGGTGTGATTTCGTGTATTAGTGTTTTGGTGGCAAAAAAATATAGCTATAAATGCCACAAAAGCACGAAGTCACCAAATAACACAAAAACAGGAAATTCAGTCTTTTCGTTTTAGTGGAGCCTGGTGTTATAGAGTGTTGGTGGCAAAAATGCTTTTGTGAGTAGGCTCAACAATGAATTTAAATTTGCATCCCTATGGAAAACTCTCCATCAAATCAAGAAAACACAAAAGTCCGCCAATATCAATCAATTCCAAAAGAATTTGATGAGATTGGAAAGAAGATTGTTGATGCAGCCTATACCGTTCATAAAAATTTAGGACCGGGCCTGTTGGAAAAAGTTTATGAAATTTGCTTTTGTCATGAATTGGAAAAGCGAGGATTGAGATATCAGCGTCAAATTGATATCCCAATTTTTTACGATAATATTACTTTCAATGAAGGCCTTCGATTGGATGTGTTAGTTGAAGAAAAGGTTGTTTGCGAACTTAAAGCCATAGAAACAGTTAATCCAGTATGGCAAGCGCAACTACTCAGCCATTTAAAACTTACTGGCAAAAGGCTTGGTTTTTTGATTAATTTCGATGTTGTGAATATCGGAAGTGGAATTAAAAGATTTGTTGTTTAATATTTTCGTGAAATTTTGTGTTTTAGTGCTTTAGTGGCGATTAATAATTGAATCAATGAAGTTATTGAATATTGGAATTACCGGGCAAGCTGGCTTCGTCGGCACCCATTTATACAATACACTGAATTTGCAAAAAGAAGTTTTTCAGACGATTCCGTTTGAAGATGCATTCTTTCTGGACGAAGCACAACTTAACAGTTTTGTTCAAAGCTGCGATGTAATCGTTCACCTGGCTGCCATGAACCGTCACAACGATCCGGAAGTGATTTATCAAACCAATATCGGACTGGTCAGGCAATTGATCGAGGCTTGCGGGAAAACCAATTCTGCTCCACATATCTTATTCTCCTCCTCTACCCAGGAAGAGCGCGACAACCTGTATGGAAAATCAAAAAAAGAAGGCCGTAAACTACTGGAACAATGGGCAGAACGCAATCATGCCCAATTCACTGGCTTGATCATTCCCAATGTGTTCGGACCATTCGGCAACCCCTATTACAATTCAGTAGTAGCAACTTTTTGTCATCAGCTAACCCACAATGAACAACCTAAAATTGATGTTGATGGGGAGATTAAACTGATCTATGTTGGGGAGTTGGTACAATATATCATCAAAAGAATAATAGACCACAGAGTATCACAGAGTAATACACAGTGTTACACTGTGTCAAACACTGTGAAACAATTTATATCCCCCACACATCAGAGATTAAAGTTTCGTCACTGCTTCAAAAATTGACGGAGTACAAAGAAAATTATTTCACAAAAGGCACTATTCCCAACCTGGATAATCCTTTTGACAAGAATCTGTTCAATACATTTCTGACCTATATCGATCATACAAGCTTTTTTCCATTCAAGCTCAAACTGAATACCGATGAGCGGGGTTCATTTGTGGAGACCATCAAACTGAACAGCGGCGGACAGGTTTCATTTTCAACCACAGTTCCGGGAATTACCAGAGGAAATCACTTTCATACAAGGAAAGCAGAACGGTTTGCAGTGATTAAAGGAAAGGCACGGATTGAACTGCGGCGGATCGGAACAAAAGAAGTGCTATCTTTCGAACTGTATGGAAAAGAACCTTCGTTTGTGGATATGCCGGTCTGGTACACGCACAACATTACCAACATTGGCGATGAAGAACTCTACACCATTTTCTGGATCAATGAACATTTTGATGCGAATGATGCGGATACGTATTTCGAAAAAGTATAATAAAAGTTACACAGTGTTACACTGAGTCAAACACTGTGATACTCTGTGAAACTAAAAACATAAAAAAAACAATTACACAGTGTTACACTGAGTTAAACACAGAGTTACACTGTGGAATAAAAGATAATATGAAAAAATTAAAAGTCCTCACCGTTGTAGGTACACGCCCCGAGATCATCCGTTTATCGGAAGTGATTAAGCGGCTCGATGAAACAAGCAGCATCGAACATGTTTTGGTTCATACCGGTCAAAACTACGATTACGAACTGAACGAAGTATTCTTTAAAGACCTCGGGCTTCGCAAACCCGATCATTTTCTGAATGCAGCAGGAACAAATGCAGCAACTACCATTGGTCAGATCATCATTAACATCGATCCGGTGCTGGAACAGGAACAACCCGATGCCTTTCTGGTTTTAGGCGATACCAATAGTTGTTTGTGTGCCATTCCTGCCAAAAAAAGACACATCCCAATCTTTCACATGGAAGCCGGAAACCGTTGTTTCGATCAGCGTGTTCCGGAAGAAACCAACCGAAGGATTGTGGATCATATCTCTGATATCAATTTAACGTACAGCGATATTGCCCGCGAATATTTATTGCGCGAAGGTTTGCCGGCCGACCGCATCATCAAAACCGGTAGCCCGATGTTCGAAGTATTGAATGCGAACATGGAACAAATTGATGCTTCGGATGTATTAACGCGATTATCATTGGATAAGGAAAAATATTTTGTAGTATCGGCACATCGGGAAGAAAACATCAACTCCGAAAATTTTGACAGGCTGGTTACCACCCTCAATTTAATTGCTGAGCAATATAATCTGCCAATTATTGTTTCCACCCATCCGCGTACCCGAAACAAGATCAACGAAAAGGGAATTCAGTTTCATCCGCTCATCCAATTGATGAAACCTTTAGGCTTTCACGATTACAATCATCTGCAAAAGAATGCCAAAGCGGTGTTGTCGGATAGCGGAACCATTTCCGAAGAGTCCTCGATTATGAACTTCCCGGCTTTAAATATCCGCGATGCCCACGAACGTCCGGAAGCAATGGAAGAAGCCTCGGTGATGATGGTCGGTTTAAATACTGAACGAATTCTGCAGGGACTGGCAATGCTTGAAACGCAAAAAAGAGGCGAACACCGCAACTTACGACAAGTAGCCGATTACTCCATGCCCAACGTTTCGGATAAAGTAGTTCGGATTATTTTAAGTTATACTGACTATGTGAACCGCGTGGTTTGGCGCGAAGAATAGAACACTGATGACACAGATTGAACTGATAAACACAGTTAAGAGTATATAAAAGTGAAACTTGGAATTTGGAACTCAGATTAATGATTAATGATTAACGATTGAAGAATACAACATTTACAACCATTACAATAACCACAACCATTGACCATATAACCATTTAACCATTTAACTTTTTCCCATTTCATTTTTCCTTTTTCCATTCATAATTCATCATTCATCAATCAAAATTCATTATTCCAAGGTGACCTACAAAGAACTCTTCCCCGCCTGCCAAGGGGTAGGCCTCTCATCGGCGGGCAGGTACTTCACCGGCCAATGCCTCGCGCTCGATGACCATCCTCTATTCAGGGAACGGGTGATTGAACTGTTCGCGGATGCCCGCAACATTCAAAATTCAACATTCAACATTCAAAATTTCATACAGCTCTGCAGCGACCACCTGATTATTCCGGCCATCTATCTTAAACTGAAAGCGCATGGTTTATTGGCTTTTATTCCTGAAGAACTCACGCAGGAATTTAAGAAAATTTATGACCTGAACCGCGAATGCAACCTGCAAATCCTGAAACAGATTGACGATATTACCACTGTATTAAATAAGGAAAACATACAACCTGTTCCTTTATCCACAGCCAACTTGTTGAAAAGGGACATGGTTCGCAATATTTTTTTAACTTTGGTGTAAATAATATAGCATGAAAACACAGGAATACAGCAAAGCTTACAACATCCCCTTCTATTTTAATGACCTGTTAAAACTCATTAAATCACTTCCAATTCAGGACAAAGTAAAAATTGAAAAGGAGCTGGAGAAAGAAACATTGGTATATCGGTCCAAACAACTTTCAGAAAGTATTAAAGAAAATACATTTGACATAGATAGTATTGTTGCCGAAGTTTCGGAATACAGAACTGAAAAAAAATGACGCGGAATATTATCATTCTTGATACAAATATCTGGATAAGTTACCTCCTTTCAAGGAGATATGATATGCTCGCCAATATAATTTTAAGTAATAAACTCGACATTGTAACGTGTAACAATCTTATTACTGAAATCAGTGAAGTACTTCAAAGAGAAAAATTCAGAAGATATGTAAGCAAGCAAGATATCGAAGAAGCTATTAAAATTCTCATCAAGCTTTGCCGTTTCATTGAAATGAAATCTGACTATCTGACTGATAAAAAAGATAATTATTTGATAGATCTTTATCAAACATCAAAGGCAGCATTATTGGTAACTGGCGACAAACGAATTTTAGACCAGGCACCGAAATTTGGATTTAATGCGGTAACACTTAAACAATTCGAAGATCAGTTGAAGCCATAAACCAACCATTCATTCGTGGTGCAATTCGTTGGTTCCTGAGTTAAGTCGAAGGAAATTCATGCCTGTCCGACCTCTGGCGGATAATTCGTCCTAATTAGTGCAATTCGTCTTAATTAGTGCAATTCGTGCATTATGAAATATAAACAACTTTTCTACTTCACCGGCCATTGCCTTGCGCTCGATGAACATCCTGAATTCAGGGAAAAAGTGATTGAACGGTTTCAGGTTGAAGGCGCCGATTTAGAAAATTTTGTACAACTCTGCAGCGACCACCTGATTATTCCGGCCATCTATCTTAAATTCAAAACACACGGTTTATTGGAATTTCTTCCTGAAGAACTCACGCAGGAATTTCAGAAAATTTATGACCTGAACCGCGAACGCAACCAGCAAATCCTGAAACAGATTGACGACATTACCGCAGAACTCAATAAAGAAAACATGCAGCCGGTATTCCTGAAAGGCGCTGCCAACCTGCTCGATGGCCTGTACAGCGATGTGGGCGAACGGATGATTGGCGATATTGATTTTCTGGTGAAGGAAGAAAAATTGAAGTTTCACACCCCATCTAAGATATTTTTTGCAGCTTTGAATTGATTTGTCGCATTTGTGACTTGAATCTACGTTGCTGATTTGAAGTATTTCCCATGTATTACACTATCTTTGTATTCTAAAATTCCAATCAATGGAAATAGAAAAAATTCTATCAGAAATAACAGCTATTTTAAAACTGTACGGAATCGAAAAAATTATTCTTTTTGGTTCATACGCGTATGGAATCCCAAATAAATATAGTGATATTGACCTTCTGGTTATAAAGGATATTCCTGAAACCGAAACCCGTGATTTTAGGCTTTTGCTGAAAAAAGCTTTATGGCATAAACTGGGTAATCTTAATTATTCATTCGACATTCACGTTGATAATGAATTGCGCATAAAAGAAAGGATCTCAATGGGTGATTTATTCTATCAGGAAATTTATTCGAACGGAAGGATTATTTATGCCTAATAAATCTTATGCGCTTGAATGGCTACAGTTGGCAAACCGTAACCTCGAAACAGCAAGGCTTTTGTTGCGTGAAAATCATTTTACAGATAGTATCGCGATTGAATTGCAGCAATCAATTGAAAAAGCATTTAAGGCTATTTATGCATTTTATGGAATAAGTATCCCAAGGACCCATGCCTTGCCAATATTGTATAATTTTGTCAGTGAAAAAATTGGTTTTGAAGAACTTGTTATTGACGATATTATCACAATCAGTGATTATTATGAAACCGATCGTTATCCGGGACCACGATATGTAATGCCTTCGAGACCAGAAGTTGAACAATTCTTTATACTTGCAGAGAATGTGGTTGAGAAAATAAATGCATATATCAATGCAGAATAATAGCTGGTAAACGTCAACAATTAACCATTTAACGATTAAAGATTAAAGATTAACAATCACAACAATCACAACAATTTACTGGTGCCTGAGCGCGAAGCAGTCGAAGGCAACAATCGCAACAATCACAACCCTTCATCATTCAAGACTCAAGACTCATCATTCAAGATTCCCCATGACCTATAAGGAACTCTTTTATTTCACCGGTCATTGCCTCGCGCTCGATGAACATCCTCTATTCAGGGAACGGGTGATTGAACTGTTCGCGGATGCCCGCAACATTCAAAATTCAACATTCAAAATTCAAAATTTCATACAGCTCTGCAGCGACCATCTCATTATTCCGGCCATCTATCTTAAACTGAAAGCACACGATATCCTGAAATATCTGCCCGAAGATTTTATCCAGGCATTCAAAGAAATTTATGACCTCAACCGCGAACGCAACCAGCAAATCCTCCGGCAGATTGACGACATTACCGCCGTATTAAACAAAGAAAACATACAGCCGGTTTTCCTGAAAGGCGCTGCCAACCTGCTCGACGGAATCTACAGCGATGTGGGCGAACGGATGATTGGCGATATTGATTTTCTGGTGAAAGAGGAAGATTATTTCCGCACAGCCGCAATTTTAGAAGGCAAAGGTTATAAGCATGATGAAATTTATTATACAGATTTAAAAAGCCGAAAACATTACCCCAGCCTTTGCAAAGAAGGTGAAATTGCTCCTGTTGAAATTCACTGGTTGCCAGTTCGACATGAACATACAGGCCAGTATAACGCCGGAGTTGTCTTAAGAGACCAGAAAGCAGTACCCGAAAAACCCGGATTGTACGTACCTTCCGACGAACACAAACTGATCCATACCTTTATACACGACCAACTGGAAGACCGGGGCTATGCCTATAAACAATCAAGCTTCCGTGGACTCTACGATTTATACCTGCTCTCCAAACGAATAGATGTTACCTCCTTGGTTGACCAGACTGGATACCGAAAGAAAGCTATTTCGTGGTTGGTATTTGCTCAACGGGTATTGGATATACCAAACAAGTTTTACACTAGCGAACCCAGATCGGCTAAATGGTTTTGCTTAAAGTATGAATTGGCTTTAACTTATGTTAGAATACACAATACCTATATATCTTTAAAAATTGGAAAACGATATTCCATCCGGGTTCTAAAGGCTATTTTTAATACTAATGAGAGATTGTATGTTTACAGAAGGTTAAAATATTCCAAATGGTACTTAAGATAGAAAGACTGCCTGGAATTATACTGGTGTAAATATTTGAACGAATTCCAAAACTCCTGATAAGGGATACAGATTGCATTCACGATCGCCATCGGGACTGCACCAGCCGGGGTCGAAGTGGTTTATGCAGCAATTATTTTAGCAGTAGCGCACACGAAAATTCAATTAGTAAATGTGAATTTTTAATTTGAAGGATCATAAAGATAGTGGATGTATTATTTATGGCATGAAAGATATCATATAGAATGACGCTTACCCAAATAACTCGAACATTAAAAAAATATTATAATGTATAATTTTGGATTAATAGGTGCCGGAGGTTATATTGCTCCTCGCCACATGAAAGCCATAAAAGAAACGGGAAACAATCTGGTTGCTGCTCTTGATTTAAACGACAGTGTTGGGATTATTGACAGTTATTTCCCTAATGCTGATTTTTTTACTGAACCTGAACGATTTGATCGGCATATGGACAAGTTGCGTAGAAAAGAAATAAATAAAATTGACTTCGTTAGTATTTGTTCACCAAATTACTTGCACGATTCACATATCCGCATGGCTTTGCGAAACGGGGCCCATGCCATTTGTGAAAAACCACTGGTTCTCAATCCGTGGAATATAGATGCTTTACAAGAAATTGAACGAGAAACTGGCAAGAAAATTTATACCATTCTGCAATTACGACTGCATCCAGCCATACAACAGTTAAAAAAGCAAATAATAAATAACCCAAAAGATAAAGTGTACAATGTTGATCTTACCTATATTACCAGCCGTGGCAAGTGGTATTTTATTTCATGGAAAGGTAATGTGCAAAAAAGCGGTGGAGTGGCCACGAACATTGGGGTACATTTTTTTGATATGTTGGGTTGGATATTTGGTGAATTCAAAGGTTTGGAACTGGAGATAAATCAACCAGAAAAAGCAGGAGGCAAACTTTATTTTGAAAACGCCAATGTAAATTGGTTTTTGAGTGTCGATGAAAAAGATCTTCCTTCAGAGGCAATAATAGCTAATAAACGCACTTTTCGGCAAATCAACATAGAGGGACAGGAACTGGAATTTAGTGATGGGTTCACCGATTTGCACACCATGAGTTATAAAGATATCCTCGCTGGAAAAGGCTTTGGTATCGAAGATGCCCGGAAAAGCATTCAGATCGTAAGCGACTTAAGAAAAATTTAATCAGAATTCACAAATAATGAAACACATTGTCACCATTGTTGGCGCCAGGCCACAATTTATTAAAGCTGCGGTTCTGAGCCGGTTAATCCGGAGTGAGGAGTGGAAAAATAAGTTTTGTGAAACACTTATCCACACCGGTCAGCACTACGATGCCAACATGTCTGAAATTTTCTTCACTGACATGAAAATACCCAAACCGGATATTCATCTAAATATTGGTGGAGGTACACATGGCGAAATGACTGGGAGAATGCTCATACAGATCGAGAAAGAATTAATTCACCTGAAACCTGATTTGGTAGTCGTATACGGAGACACCAATTCTACTTTGGCTGGGGCTTTGGCCGCATCCAAATTGCATATACCTGTGGCGCATATCGAAGCCGGATTAAGAAGCTTTTACAAGCTAATGCCTGAAGAACAAAACCGTATTTTAACAGACCATCTCTCCACATGGCTATTTTGTCCTACTGAGGTTGCGGTTAAAAATCTGGCAAACGAAGGGATTAACCAAGGCGTTCATATTGTTGGCGATATCATGCTTGATGCATCGCTTTTTTATCGTCAGATTTTGCAAACTGAAAAAGTTAAAGGTAATTTCAGGTTAAATAATTTAAATGGGCATACATCTGAAATACTAAAAGGAAGTTATTCGCTTGCAACGGTTCATCGTGCCGAAAACACGGATAATCCAGAAAAATTAGCCAACATCATTAGTGCATTTAATGATTTAGGGACAAACATTATCCTGCCCCTGCATCCCCGTACCAGAAAAAAAATATTAGAACTCGATTTAAAATTCAACTCCAATGTTAGTATAATCGATCCGGTTGGATATCTTGAAATGCTTGAAATGGAGATTAATTGTAATTGCATAATTACCGATTCAGGTGGAATACAGAAGGAAGCTTATTTTTTGCAAAAGCCATGCATAACATTGCGCGAACAAACAGAATGGGTAGAAACCGTTGAAAGTGGTTGGAACGAACTAGTAGGTTCTGATGCAAACAAGATTGCTTTCGCCTTTGAGAACTTTATTGTACCTCAAAAACAGCTACCATTTTATGGAAGAGGAGAAGCTGGCCAATTAATTTTGAAAATAATTGCGAAATAAAATAATTTTCATTGAAAAATCATATAAAAAATATTTTCAAATCAGATTTCAATAGGAATATATTGATGCTTTCAAGTGGCACCGCTTTATCACAATTGATTTTGGTGCTAATATCACCAATACTTACCCGATTATATTCTCCTGATGCATTTGGTGTTTTTGCCATTTTTTTGTCAATTTCAGCAATAATTGGCTCCAATATCAATTTGAAGTTTGAGCAAGCTATCATGTTACCAAAAGACCAAGATGATGCATACAAGCTGGCATATCTTTCCAATTATCTGAACTTTGGATTTTCGTTGGTCGTTTTATTATTGATTATTATTTTCTATGGTCATATTGCAACTCTACTTAATGTTGATCCTAAAACTTCGTATTGGCTTTTTTTAGTGCCAGTTGCCACTTATTTTATTGGGTTCAATAATGTATTGGTTAACCTAAATAATAGGTTGAAGAATTATAAATCAATGTCAGGTTCGGTTATTGCAAAAAATGCAACAATGACATTAGTACAGCTTCTGCTTGGCTTTTTTAAATTTCTATTAAGTAGCGGATTAATTATTGGGCAACTTGTTGCTTATGCTTTTGGGAACAGGGTTTTACGTCTTAATGTTGATTTTCGTTTTAAAAAAATGTTTGGTTTTAAGTTGAAGGATTTTAAAGACATTGCAAAACGATATAAGGATTTTCCACGATTTGCATTCCCTGCCGGGATTGCCAATGCTGCAACACTCAATATTACGAATATTCTTATCACTTCAGTATATTCTGTAAGTTATGTTGGCTTTTTCTCTTTAGCCAATCGGATATTAGGAGCTCCAAGTGCATTAATCAGCCAGAGTATTTCACAGGTATATTATCAAAATGCAAATGAAGAAAAAATTAATAATGGAAGCTGTATCGTTATTTTCAAGAGTACATTAAAGAAGCTAGTAATTTTAGCTGTATCAGTTTTTATACCACTTGCACTTCTAAGTGAGTTACTCTTTCCATTTATTTTTGGTAATGAATGGAAAGAAGCTGGAACATTAGCTAAATATTTGTCCGTTATGTTTGCTTTTCGTTTTGTTTCTTCTGCCTTATCAGTTACCTTAAATGTTACCGAAAATCAGAAGTTTTCATTGTATATCAATTTAATATTGCTTGCTATTAATATAAGTGTTATAGGACTTTCACTTTTGTTCAAGTTAACAATGATTGACTTTGCATTTCTTTATTGTATTACAATGTCATTAGCATATTTGGTATTTATCTATATTTATTATGAAAAAGCAAAAATAAAATCATGAAAAAATTCCTGTTGTGTATATTTAAAAATACAAAAATCGTCCGTCGAAAATATTATGCCTCTGGTATCGGAACATTACTAATAAATTTAATAGTAAAAAATATATTCAGAGTTTATCAGTGTGATTTTATACTTCATTTTACATCTCGAATTAATAAACCAAAAAATATTACAATTAAAAAAAGCGAAAATAATACAACTGTTTACACTAGCCTGGCATCTTCTTCAGGATGTTATTATCAAGCAATTAATGGTATTCAGATTGGATTTGGTACAATTTGGGCTCCTAACGTAATGTTCATTAGCGCCAATCATGATTTTCTCAACATAAAGAAAAGTGTCGTCGGTGAACCGATAATAATTGGTGATTTCACTTGGATTGGAGCAAATTCAGTTTTCTTACCTGAGGTTAATATTGGTAATTATTGTGTTGTCGGTGCTGGTTCAATAGTCACAAAGTCATTCTCCGATTATTCAATTATTGCAGGAAATCCGGCTAAAATTTTAGCTATGCGATGTCGTAAATGTTTAGCTAAGATAAATTTAGAAGAATATATTTGTTCAAACTGCAAACCTAAATGAAAAAACTCACTATAATTTCCTATTCCTTTCCGCCATCCAATGCGCCGGCAGCGCAAAGGCCTTATACTATAGCCAAGTATCTGGCTCAAGGCGGCTTTAAAGTTAGCGTATTAAGCTGTTCAAATCAGGATAGCTCATTGGGTTTACAAAGACAGGTATTGAAACCATCTGAATTTAAACTTTTTCGCGTTAGTGGATTTTCGCTTAAATGGCTACGCAAACGGAAGAACAAGAAAATGGCAAACAAGAGATCATCAAATTTAGATTCAGGAAGCAACGTAGTTTCAACCTTTTCAAAATGGGTTTTTCCTGATAAAGCCATTACATGGTTTCCTTTTGCTCTGATTTGGTGCCTGTTTAATCCGGGGAAATTTTACAAGGGTAATTTGTTGACTACTTCACCTTTGATCACAAACCACTTATTAGGACTGGTATTGAAATTTTTATTTAATCTAAATTGGATAGTCGATATAAGGGATTTTCATTATGTAAATAATTATGAAAATAAGAAAACAAGTTTAATAACTAAGATGCATAAATGGCTTGAAACAAAAATTATAAAAAATGCTGATGTTGTTTCATTTATTTCAAAATCAATGTTGCATGAGTATGCATCATATTACGAAAAGTACGCTTATAAATTTAATGCTATTTACAATGGATATGACCCAGATGATTTCCCTCTAATTCAAAATACAGATAATACTATATCAATTGAATCATTACCCATAAAAATATTCTATGCAGGTTCTTTTTACAGGGGAGTAAGATCCCCAGTTCCACTTATCTGTGCATTAGACCGTTTGCGTGAACTTGGAATCATAAATGCAATGGATATTGAAATTGAAATAGCAGGTAATTTTGAAAATGAACTTTTAGCCAATTTAGAAGCTTTTCCCATTAGCGAAAAAATTAATTTTCTGGGCAATTTGCCTCGCAAGGAGGTACTATTAAAAATGCAGAAAGCTCATTTACTATGGCTCATTGTTGGAGACGATAAGAACCATAGTGCAGGCATTCCACTCAAAGCATTTGAGTATATTGGAGCGAAAAGACCAATTCTGTGCTTTGCACCAAAAGGAACTGAAACTCCGGCTATGATAGAAAGTTTACAGGCCGGGTGGATTTTATCAAACAGTCCTTCTGATTTTGATTCAAATGTTGAAATACTCAAACGGGTTTTTATTGAAAAAAAATATGCTTTATCCAATAGTACCAATGATAGTATTAAACTAAACGCTTTTAATAGAAAGTTCCAGGCTTTTGAGTTTGGAAATTTAATTAGTTAGTTATGCTGCGTCTTTCCAAATTTTTTACTATCCTTTTTATCCTGACCAGTTTTATTACTCAAAGCATGGGCAAGACCGGAATTCTGTTCAGGATTACAACCCCTGATATTTTTGGGGCTTTGGCTATTATTTTTTATATGTTTAGTAATGAATTGTTACCTTTTAGCCGTTACAAATATATAATGGTTTTTATCGGTGCTTTATTTATCGGGGGTATTTTTGGATTGAATTTTACTCAATCAATGGTTGAAGTCCTAATTCTAATCTTCCTCTTCCTGATGTTTATGGTAATGATTGCACATTTTGACACTCATTTGGGCTTGAAGACACTCATTGTTTATTTTGCCTTGGCGGGTATTCTAGCTTCAATTTTTGGGATATACGACCTTGTTGCTAGTATGGTTGGTTTGCCTCGTGTATTCCCAGGTCGTGCAGAAGGTGAGGTACTATCAGGCTTTCGCAACGCGGGGCAGGCAGGCGCCTATGCGATGATTATTCTTGCCGTTTTGATTCCAGCAAAAAGTTCAAAGATGTTTGATCTATTTAATCTGAAGCAGAAACGAATACTAAATTTTGGGATAATAATCACTCTTATCTTTCTTTTTCTTACCGGTAAAATTGCAGCTTATATTGGTTTTGCAATTGGCCTGGGATTGTTTTTCCTAATGCAACGTAACCGTAAAGCTTTTTTGATGACAATTATTATAACTGGCTTGTTTTTTTTATTTTATGAGAATCTTAATTCAATAGCTCCTGAAGTATTCAATCGTATTCAGAGCAAATACAATTCCCGAGTTGCAATAAATTTTAAAGCTAAAACTACGGTTTTGAACAAAGATCAATTTATTGGATCTAATTTACGGCTTGCAGTAAAGGCCTTCAAGGATAATCCCCTTACAGGTAGTGGAATAGGTGGATTTGCTGGTATTTATGAAAAATATGAAGTTCATAGCACATATTTTAAAATTATTGGCGAAACTGGATCCTTGGGAGTAATTGCCTATTTGGTTTTTTTGTTCAATTTTTTAAAAACTTTGAAATTACGATCACGTTCAACTCCTAACCAAGAATTCTTATATTATTTGCTTCCGTTTTTAACAGGTTGTTTTATTTCATGGGCATATACTTATCATATGCGTAAGCGTGAATTCTGGATTATGTTCGCTATCATGATAATAGTAAACCAATTGATAAAATACGATTATATCAGGGATATTCAAAAAAAGAGAACAAAAAATGAAGTAACCTAAATTTTTAATTATGAATAAGTTTTTGGAAAAAATATACCCATTTCTTCCTGGATACATGCACAATTTATTTGTTACAGGCTTCAATCTATTTGCATATCATACAAGGTATTCAAGAAATTACAGAAAATATAGGAAGCAATTTAAAGATAATGAGAACCTAAGTCTTAAGGAACTAAATCACATTCAGTTTAATAAATTAATGGATTTATTAAAGTATTCTATTAAACATTCAACCTTTTATAATGAGATTTACAAAGAAATTAATATTGAGTCTTTTACCTCTATTGAAGATTTACACCAATTACCAATTATTGACAAACAAATATTGAGATCAAACTTTTCTGATATTATTACAATTTCAAAATCAGATGCAAACATTTCGAAAACAGGTGGAACAACTGGATTGGCGCTTGAAATATTTGAACATAAAGATGACACAAGGTATGGTTACGGGATGTTAGATAATTTCAGAAGAAAACATGGATATGAACTTGGGAAGAAAACAGCTTGGTTCTCAGGCAAAAATTTGCTTACAGAAAAGGATGTTAGAAATCATATTTTTTGGAAAACTGATTGGTGGTATAAAGTAAGATATTACTCAACTTTTCATATCCAGGATAAATATCTTGAGTACTATGTCAAAGACCTTATCAAATTTAGACCCGAATACTTAGTCGGTTTTCCTTCAACGATGAATGAAATTGCAACTTTTGGTTTGGATAGAAAAATTGAATTTCAAGAAGGCATCGTAAAAGCCATTTTTCCAACAGCTGAAACTTTTACGAATGAGATGCGGAATAATATTGAAGCTTTTTTTAAAACCAGAGCGTATAACCAATATGCCTCATCAGAAGGAGCGCCATTCATTTTTGAATGTAATGAAGGAAATCTTCACATGGAGCTTCAAAGCGGAGTATTCGAAGTGCTTGATGATAAAAATCTTCCTACTCAAGTGGGTAGATTAATCGTAACTTCATTTACCTCATATGGTACTCCATTAATCAGATACGAAATTGGGGATGAGATAAAGATTTCAGATCGTATCTGCAAATGTGGCAATAATAATCCTTTAGCAGATGAAATTTATGGTAGAATAAATGATTATATTTTCTCAAACGAGACTGGCAAAATTAATTTGGGCAATATTTCTAATTGTCTGAAAGGAGTTCATGGAATTACAAAATTTCAAGTTTTACAAGAAAATGCGGATGATATTTTAATAAAAGTTGTTATTGATAATAACTTGTATTCATCTAAAGATGAGAATATTTTTATTCAAAATTTTCGAGATCGAGTTGGACTACATATGGGAATTAATCTTCAATATGTGAATAACATTAGCAATGTTAAGAGTGGCAAATATAGGCTTGTAATTAATAATTTTAACCGCTAAATAAATGGCTGCAAAATATGAATATGAAAAAAGGGAAACTTGTAATTTCTATTGACTATGAAATGTTATGGGGATTAACTGATAGTAACATTAGTGCTTCAAGGTATATTGAATTAAAGCAGGTTCCAGAAGTTGTCACACATCTTCTTAATTTATTTAAAAAATATGAAATTCATGCAACTTGGGCATCTGTCGGGGCATTAACATATAATAACCTTGATGAGATGAAGAAAGAAATGACAAACATATGTCGAAATTTACTTTTGAATCAGAGATCAAATTACTATTTATTATGTGAAAAAAAATTGAACGGGAATGAACAAACTCTATTTGATCCAGAAAGTTTTTCAAAAATTGAACAAACGCCATTTCAACAAATAGAATGTCATAGCTTCTTACACATCTTTTCAGATTTTACATCCGTAGAACTTTTTAAGACAGATACATGTTTACATATTAATAGACTTAAAAAACTTGGTTTTAAAACTCCAGAATTTTATGTTTTTCCACGAAATCAATCAACATTACCATTTCTCAATATATTAAAAAAGTTTGGATTCAACTCATTTAGAGGTTATGATTCAGTACTTTATAGTGACGAAAAAATATTTAAACGTATACTTCGCAGAATAGATAGTATATTTCCTTTAGTAGAAAGAAATTCTAAAATTATTTATAGAGAGGATTGCGAGCTATTTGAATTTAAAGGTTCTCGCTTTTTAAGGACATTTAAGAATACAAATTCACTATCTGCAAAATTACATTATGCAAAACTACGATTAGGTCTTAAAAAATCGATTCAGCAAGGAAAGATGTATCATTTATGGTTTCATCCACACAATTTTACAATAAATCAAGCAAACCTTTTGCTTTTTGAAGATTTTTTAAAATCTATACAAGAGTATGTAAAGATAGATAAACTTGTCTCTTTAAATACAAACGAAGCATTAACTTCATTTAAGATTAATTCCAAATAATTTGATTCTCAAATGAAACAAAAAAAGAATAATAAGGAATTATTATATAATATTGGTTTTATAAAACGTACTTTTGCTCCCATTTACTATTCTACCGGCGGAAGATATACGAATGGAAATTTTCCATTAATTAACAAAACCATCATTGAAAATAAGCCAAAGTCAGTTTTCTGTATTTTTGATGTGCCAGATTATCATGATTTTAAATGTAAGGCACATTTCAATGTTTTACAATCAAAACAATACAATGGGTCCTTCCTTCAACTTTTAAAATACAAATCAGTTGATGATTTCATTGAAAAAACTTTTAGACCAAAAAAGAGAACCGAATTTAAAAAATTTATACGAAAGCTTAATGTAACAATTACTCCAGAATTTAAAGTGATTATTGGACCTGAAACAGAGTTAAAGGAAATTGACAATGCGCTTTCCGCATTGTTTAATCTAATATATTTGCGTTTCAAAGGTAAAGGAATCTACAATAGATTTACGGAAATAGAAAATCAGAATAAATTGAGAACAGAACTTGAAATTCTCATTATTCAAAACAAAGCTTCAATTGCTTATTTAAAGATTGCATCTCATTACATTTCTGTAAGCGTTCAATATCATCAAAATGACATTGTTCTTTATTCCATACCCTCATTTGACGATTCATTTTCAAAATATAACCTAGGTCATATTCATCTATATTATCTGATTAATTACTGCTTTGAAAAAGGTTTTTCTAAATTTGATTTTTCTAAAGGAGATGGTATTTATAAGAGCAAATGGACAACATCCGAATACAACTATTTTCATTATTTTTTGTACCCCAAGAACTCTTTTTTTCTAAAATATATTGCTTGTTATTTCAAACTCAAATATGATTTGATACAATATTTTCGTGAAAAAGATTATAATACAATTTATAAAAAGCTTACATACTCATTCAAATATTTATGGGGTTCGTGGAAATTGCATAAACAAGATATTAGTTCAACCATGCTTATAAGCGATTCAATTACTGATAAAATTTTTTCTTTATCACCATATTTTAAAAGTAAATTCTTCAACTTTATTTATGATAAAGAATTTCACATAAATGATATTGAGTCAATTACGACCTATGGTAATAAAATTAATTTAATTATTAATGAAAATGTTATTGATTGTGTTTAATGAATAAAATTAAACTCATCCGCATCACCACTGTCCCCATTTCCCTGCAAATTTTGCTTCGTGGGCAACATCGGTATATGAGTCAATTTTTTGAGGTAATTGGAATTTCATCTTCAGGAAAGGCCCTCGAAAAGGTTGCAATAGAAGAAGGCATTAAAACTATTCAGGTTGAAATGAGCCGAAGCATTTCGCCCCTAAAAGATATCATTTCTCTTTGGCAATTGTACAAAATTATACAAAAGGAAAAACCGGAAATTGTACATACCCATACACCCAAAGCCGGAACCTTAGGTATGTTGGCAGCGTGGTTATGCCGGGTGCCAGTGCGTATGCACATAGTTGCAGGATTACCCTTGTTGGAAGCTACCGGATTAAAAAGAATATTACTTGATTTTGTCGAAAAACTAACATACACCTGTGCAACGAAAGTTTATCCCAATTCTTTTGGATTAAAGGATATTATTTTGCAAAACAATTACTGCCCGGCATCAAAAATTCATGTGATTGGTAATGGCAGTTCCAATGGTATAGATACAAGCTATTTTTCAACCGAACAAGTACAACCCGAAACCATCAAAAAGCTAAAGGGAGAATATAAAATTGCTATTAAAGACTTTGTATATGTTTTTATTGGGCGCTTGGTGGCTGATAAGGGAATCAATGAGTTGGTTACAGCTTTCAATGTTGTTTACCAAAAACATCCCAGTGCTAAATTACTTTTGGTTGGGCCCAGGGAATCAGAACTTGATCCATTAAATAACGAAACAGAACAGATTCTAAAAAATAATCCTGCCATTATTTGTACCGGTTTTCAGCAGGATGTTCGTTCTTTCCTTGCTGTTTCCAATGTATTGGTATTTCCTTCCTACCGCGAAGGGTTTCCCAACGTACCCATGCAGGCCGGGGCAATGGGGTTGCCCTGCATTGTTACCAACATTAACGGTTGCAACGAGATTATTCAGGATAATGTAAATGGAATAATAATACCACCCAAAGATGCTTTTGCTCTTGAGAATGCCATGATTGAACTTCTGGACAATAGTGAAAAAAGGGAAAGGCTTGCACGAAATGCCCGACCATTGATAGTTGAAAGATATGAACAGCAAATGATTTGGCAGCTTATTAAGCAGGAATATGACGAACAATTGATTGCCGCGCTCCGCTACCAATGACAGATTTTTATATGCTGTTGATAATGAATAGAATGAAAATGCTTTTAACATATCTCATGTATCAATTTAGCATTCTGTCATCATCACATTGTGCCCCAATTTTTTTTGGGGTGAAAACTCGCAATGACG
>DMSQ01000080.1 GCA_003457135.1 Prolixibacteraceae bacterium | reverse complement strand
CTTCGGTAAACGAATTGTCGGGCAGCGAAAGAACGTATTCATATCCTTCCAGCGATTTATCGTATTCTCCGGCGTCATAAAGCAACTCGGCTAAATAAAATTTCGAGTTCAACACAAAACTGCCGTTCGGAAACTGACCAAGGTAACGTTCGAACTGTGAACGGGCCTTTTTATCGCGGGCCATATACAATTTTTCGGCAGACTGGTACGAAAGCGAATCCTGCTCGCTGACTGAAACCTGCACCCCGGAACCTAAGTTGCCGGTATAGGCAAAATAGGAATCCACATCATTCATCTCAATGTAGCTGTTTTTCATTCCGGCAAGAGCAGCATGGGTTTCCGGGCTGTTTGGAAAACGATCAACTACTTGTTTGTAATAATTCACCGAAGCCTGAAAATCGTTCAGGTTATAATAAGCCAAACCTAATTGAACCAAGGCTTTATTTACGAAATTACTCTGTGGAAATTTACTGATCATATCCTTGTAAAATCCGATAGCAACCTGTTGCTGGTTCATTCTTTCATAAGTCCGGCCTGTCTCAAAAAGCGCATCGTCCTGATAGGAAGACTTCGGGTAGATTTGAATCAATGTCTGCAAATTGCTTATTTTCCCCTGATAATCACGCTGTAATCCCAAACAAAAAGCTTTCTGGAAAAGCGCATAATCGGCATCGTACAAATTAATCCGCAACGCTTTTTCGTAACTGGTAATTGCCGAAGCATAATCGCGTTTCAGGTAGAAACAATCGCCCAGCCGGTTATAGGCATCGGCCACTTTTTCAGTCCGGATATCAGCTTCAAGGTTCAGGTATTTTCTGAAATAATCGGCAGCGCTCTCAAAATCCCTTAACTGAAAATAACTGTAAGCAAGGTTGTAATGGGCAGTTCGATATTCAGGAAGTGGAAAAGCGCCGGGCGATTTCATAAAACTTGTATATTCTGAAATAGCTTTATTGAAATCGTTGACGCGATAGTATGCTTCTGCCTTCCAGAAAAGCGCCAGAGCCCGGTAATTCTTGTTAAAATCACCAGCTTCAACCGACTTGTCAAAATTTTCGATTGCTGCCGGGTAATCCAGATTGTTAAAGCATTCCATGGCGCGGTAATAGGCCACACGCTGGTACGCTTTTTTTACCGACGGACTTTTCACCTTAATATTTTCGATCGAAGTCATCGCGTCGCGGTAATTGCTGGTACTCATGTAAACTTTCACCAGGTAATCGTAAGCCACATCGTTTCGCTCCGAATTGGGATACGAAGCCACATATTTATCGAAAGCCTTGATGGTTTCGTTAAACGGCGAATACGACAATTCATAGGTGATTTTAGCATAGTTGAACAAGGCATCTTCCTTGATTTTTGCATCAAAATCGAATGCTGACGCCGCTTCAAATGCCTGCCGCGCTTTATTCTTATCGTTGGTTACCACATAACAATCGGCCAAATGGTAAAAGGCATTTTGGGCCAGTTCGTCTTTTCCCCTCGATGCAATTTCGAGATGCGGAATGGCCTTGGCTTCATCGCTGTTCAGGTAATAGCAGTAACCCAACATGTAATTTTCTTCACGTCCGCGGTTGTTTTTATCCGACAGGTAGAACTCCAAAAACTGAATGGCCTCTTTAAACTCGCGTAAATGAAAATAAGAATCGCCCAAAATCCTGGACATTTCGGGTTGCTGATCGGCAGGCACTGTATTAATTATTGGCGCCGTGTAATCAACTACTTCCCGGTATTTTCCCTGCTTATAGTAAATCTGACTGATATAAAAGGGAATCACTTTTTCAAAAACCGGATTTTTCTTCAGCTTCACAAATTCCTGAAGAGCTGTTTCATAATTGCCTTTCAGGTATTGGATATGGCCATAGTAATATTGTGCCGGAGCTGCGTACATCGAATTTCCATCTTTAATTCCGGCAAAGTCAGAAGCTGCAACATCCATTTTCTCAAGCTCAAAATTTGAATAGCCTCTCAGGTAATGGAAATGAATGACCTCATCATTGCTTAATTCAGCTTTATTTAATCCTTCCAGGGTTTTCAGTACTCCTGAATATTTCTTTTTATCGAACTGATAAATTCCCTGCTCAAACAGCGCCCGGTTTCGGAATGAACTTTCAGGAAACTTGTTTATGAAATCGGCAATCTGTTCTTCGGCATTGCCGTTATCAAGTTTTAGCCCACATAAAGCTTTATAAAATAGGGCTTCGGCGCGTATGTCAGAATTTTCTCCTGATTTGGAAGCAATCTGTTCAAATTGGCTAATGGCTGAAATGTAATTTCGTGCCAGATACAATTCTTTGGCCTTTTGAATTTCGTGGCTGAGTGACTGATAATAAACTGTTTGCTGTGCTTTGACCAGGACTGGTGCAAGGAGCAGCAGAAACAGAATAAATACGAATCGGTTTGTTTTCATATTTGGATAAATTGGATTCTATACAAAAACTGTTATTTAGGATGAATTAGTATCTGGAAGGACAAAAATAAATTAGTTTTGCAGCACACCAATTTGTTAATCCAATGTCAGAAGAAAATATCATTGAACTCGTTCATGCCGACATCGTTCAGCGCGATCATACGGTACTTGCCGACATCAGTCTGGAGATCAAAACCGGTGAATTTGTTTACCTGATCGGAAAAGTAGGAAGCGGAAAATCGAGTCTGATTAAAACCCTGAACGCTGAATTATCGCTCGAAAAAGGTGAAGGGAAAGTTGCCGGGTACAATTTGGTCGAAATTAAAGCCCGTGATATTCCTTTTCTTAGGCGCAAATTGGGTGTTGTTTTTCAGGATTTCAGGCTTTTGAGCGACCGTAATGTCTATGACAATCTGACCTTTGTGCTTAAAGCCACCGACTGGAAGGACGAAAAGGAAATTGATGAGCGCGTTAATACCGTACTGGATATGGTTGGAATGAACAGCAAAGCCAAATCAATGCCACATCAGTTATCGGGTGGTGAACTGCAACGCGCAACTATTGCCCGTGCTTTGCTCAACAATCCGGAAATTATTCTTGCTGACGAACCTACCGGAAACCTCGATCCGCAAACTTCGATCGAACTCATGCAAATCCTGAAAGACTTGAATGAACAAGGAAAAACTGTTGTAATTGCCACGCACGATTATCCATTAATCAGAAAGTTCCCGGCCAGAATAATCACAGTTGAAGATCAAAAAATCTACGAAACGGTGATTAAGAGGAAGGAAGACCAGGTATAAAAAGTGCCTGAAGTGAGCTGGAGTTTGGTGTGCCTAAAGTTTTCAAAGAAACCGCCCATAAACGTCCCTCAAAACTGATTCTTCATTTTCCCAGCATAACTCTTTTGCTGCTTTTTGCAGGTTTTGTTTCCAGACTTTAATTTTCTCCTGATCAAAAAGCGCCGTTTTCATTATTGCAGCCAATTCTTTACGCTGATGTGTATCAGCAATTGAACCTATCTGATAATGCTCTACAATGCGTTTCATCTCCGGAAGGTTCGAAACCAAAACCGGAACTCCTGCCTGAATGTAATCGAAAAGCTTATTGGGCAAGGCAAACCGGTAATTCAAACCAAGATCCTCCTCAAGCGAAATACCCAAATCGGCCTGCAGTGTAAGCTGTCGAAGTTGCAGAAGAGGCAGCCTTCCCACAAATTTCACCTTACTATCCAATTTTAATTCAGACACCATTTTTTTAAGTTCCAGGGTAAGGTCACCGTCACCTGTGAGCCAAAGTTCAGCACCATCGAGGAACTGCATAGCGCGGATTGCCGCCTCAATGCCACGTCCCAAATTCAGCGCTCCCTGATAAAGAATTATCTTTGGTTGTCCCTGAATTTTTTCAGGAGGTTCCGTTTTCTCTATTATTGAACAGACCGGAAGATTGCGGACAACTTTGAAATCAACCTGGTATAAATCCCGGTACACCTCAGCAATTGATTCACAAACTGTATAGGCTGCCTGAACACGCGGAACCAGTAATCTTTCCAACCAGGTCCAGACTGCCTTTACGAACGGATGGCCAATCAGCTCCGGAACTTCAGTGAAATACTCATGGCTATCGTAAATCAAAGGTTTCCGCTTCATACGCGAAGCTAAATAATTCGCCGGGAGTGTATCCAAATCGTTTGAAACAAATACGTCTGATTTTGATTTCAGGAGATAAAAGAAAAGTCTCAGGTTGTATTCAGCATAGAATATTGCACCTTTCCGAAACCACAATTTCATCCGGTGGATTTTATATTCCCGGATTACTGGCTGACTTTCGGGCAATAATCGTCCAACCAGTTCGGGTTCGAATCCCATCTTCTGTAAACTTTCTGCTACCTTATGCACACGGTTGTCGGTAACCAGATCGTTGATCACACTGAGCGTAACTTTCTTCATGTTTATTTTCTGTGGATTCGTATCGCCAAGTTAAACGAAAAAGGACGATCTTCTGTTATATTTGCCTAAAAAAATTCCAATGATCCGCTCCTACACCGATTATCCGCTCCAAAAACACCATACTTTCGGCACCAGTGCCACTGCCAGATACTACTTCGAATTTACCGAAACCGAAGATATGAAAGGCTTTCTGGCGACAAACAGGGAGTGGAAAAACCATGAAATCCTGATTCTGGGCGAAGGAAGTAATTTGCTGTTTATAAACGATTTTCAGGGATTAATCATTAATCCGAATATTCCGGGAATCAGTATTGCCTACGAAGACCGGAACAATATTTGGCTCGAGGTTGGAGCAGGAGTTAAATGGGACGATTTGGTGGAATACGCTGTTTTCAATGGGTGGGGCGGCATCGAAAATTTATCGCTCATACCCGGCAAAGTAGGAGCTGCAGCCGTTCAAAATATTGGCGCTTACGGTATGGAAATTCAAACCCAGATTGAATCGGTTTCAGGAATTGACCTTGAAACCCAGACCGAAATTACCTTTGAGGAATCAGAATGTGAATATTCCTACCGCGACAGTATATTCAAGAATAAGTTGAAAAATCGTTTTATCATTACCAGCGTGAGTATAAAACTCGATAAGTTTCCTGAATTTATTCTGAATTATGGCGATCTGAAAACAGAAACCGAAAAGCATGGTGCAATCAACCTGCGTAATATTCGTAAAGCAGTTATTGCCATCCGCGAATCGAAACTTCCCGATCCTAAAGTATATGGGAATGCCGGTAGTTTCTTTAAAAACCCGGTTGTGGAGACCCCGGTAGCAGATCAACTTCTGGCAACTTATCCGAAAATGCCACAATATCCTGGTTCTGTGAATACAAGGAAACTGGCCGCAGGCTGGCTCATCGAACAATGTGGCTGGAAAGGTTTTCGCAGGGGAGATGCCGGAGTTCACGAAAAACAAGCTTTGGTGCTGGTCAATTACGGAAAAGCAAGCGGAAAAGAGATTTTCGATTTATCGGAAGAAATCAGGCAATCGGTTCAGGAAAGGTTTGGTGTGGAGTTGGAACGCGAAGTGAATGTGATAGGAAGCCTCCCCTAACCCCTCCCAAGGAGGGGAATTCAAAAGATACAGGTATGCTCGTTCACTCATCGGATGACTCGGTGTCATCCGATGAGTAGTTCTCCAACATTGATAAATCTTCAATTTCTTCAAATTCCTTCAGGATTGACATTGATTCAGGTCTCACCAATTCTGATTCCCTTGCAAGCTTTCGTTCAATAATTGATTTGTCCATTTTGATTTCCTTTTTTCTTTTTTCTCATTCCTATTTTCTAAAATCCAATGACTTTTTTCCGGCAAATCACGCGCCAAAACTTCATGGATTCTTCGCCTTCCAGATGTTTTACAGGTTCGTCAATTTCGTGGTATTCAGCCAGGCCAAATGGAGCAAACTCTTTTTCAACCGATTCTGAATCGTAGAAAAAAACAGTTAATCCTTTTTCCATCCAGAACCGGTCTTTACTTACTAATTTTCCCTTGTCAGTAAGTTTCTTATAGTTCTTCGAAACCACAACAAAAACCATCATTCCGCCTTCCCGAAGCTGATTGTAACAGTTCTTCAGGAATTGACGACGATCGTTTTGATTGAACAAATGCAGCAAGGCATAACAGAAAATGCCATCGTAGCTTTCCTTGCCGAACGGCATTTTAAGTACAGAACCATGATGTATCCTGAAATCCATTCCGTTTTTTCGGGCAAGCTCAATGGCTGTTTTCGAAATTTCAATCCCGGTCACATCAATCCCACTTTCAATAAATGGCCTGGCGTTCCGGCCATAACCAACTCCCGGGATCAGTATCCTTTTAAAATTATTCCCGGTAAAAAGCTTACAGGTAAAAATGGCCGAATCCGAAGGTTCGAACGACCAGATCGTCCCAATTTCCTGAAATTTATTGTCCCAGAATTCACTCATATTTTTTGTCTGAAAGTTCAATTCTCTTCATAACTATTCCTGTCCTTCAGCTATTTCGTATTGCCTAACCACTTCTTTGGCCTTTTCGTAATCAATATTCGAAACGAAGATTTTTACAGGCCCAGCACCTCCACCAGCTACATTCCACGGAGCAAGTACACCCATTCGTTCATCTTTCAGAAAAGACCCAATTTCTGCATTGTCCAATAGACTTTTAACCAATGAAGCTTCCCACTCATTTCCATCGAAAATTTCGACAGCGTAAATTTCGCTATTCATATTTCCGGATTTTAATAGACGTGTATAATTAATGTGTACTGATTTTTAGACCAATTATTGAGATTATCAAAGTTGTGATGAATAGCATACGCCAGAAATCGGCAGGTTCTTTAAAGAAGGCGATTCCCATAATCACCGTACCAACCGCACCAATTCCGGTCCAGACCGCATAAGCAGTTCCGATTGGAATGGTTAACGATGCTTTGTAAAGCAAGATCATGCTTAATGTCAGGCTTAAAATAAATCCAACCAGCCACCATACCGATTCTGCTCCAGAAGTTTCCTTTGCTTTGCCAAGGCAACTCGCGAAACCAACCTCGAACAAGCCTGCGATGATTAATAGTATCCAGTTCATTGTTGTTTAATGGTGTAACTTTTCAATTGCTTCAGATAGTCCGGATCAATGTTTGCTCCCAGTCCCGGGGTTTCAGGAACTTCAACAATCCCGTTTTCGGCATATTTAATTCCTCCTGAAACCGGATCGTCACAAAACATCATCGGAGAATCGAAATCGCAAAATTTCACTGCATTACTAGTCAGTGCCAGATGTGTCGAGGCTGTGAACCCGATTCTTGATTCGAGAAAACCTCCAATTTGCAACTGCACACTAGCCTTTTCTGCCAGTTCAATAATTTTTAACGCCTGAAATATTCCTCCCGATTTTCCCAGTTTAATGTTGAAAGCCGGCGCTGCCTGCAAATCTATCAGTCGTTTGGCGTCGTGATGATCGCAACACGATTCATCGGCCATAATCATGATCGAACATTCTCTTTGAATTCGAGGCAATTCCATAAAATTCCATCGGGGAATGGGTTCTTCGCAAAACTGGATGTTGCAATCCGAAAGTTCATTCAGAACACGAATGGCCGAATCAACATCCCAACCCTGATTGGCATCGAGCCTAAGCGGAATTTCACCGCCAATTTGTGAACGAATTGCTTTTATCCTGAAAATATCTTTCCGGGGATCGTCGCCCAGTTTCACCTTGATCACCTGAAATCCGCGATCTTTAATTTCCTGTGCGTCGGCAGCCATTTGTACCGGGCTATTCAGACTCACCGTATAATCGGTAATCAGTTGCTTGTTGTTCGCCCCCCCCAGAAAAGCGTATAAAGGAAGACCGGCATGTTGAGCAGCAATGTCGTATAAGGCTATGTCAAATGCACTTTTAATGCTCGAATTGCCATAAATATTACGGTCCAGTAATTCGGCACACGATTCAATATTCAACGGATTTTTCCCAACCAAAGATTTGGCCAGGTAATTGGCCACCACGTAGGCGGTTTCCATACTTTCACCGGTGATGGGCATAAATGGACTGCATTCTCCAAATCCGGTCAAACCTTCATTTGTACGGATAACAATTATTACATTCTCGGCAAAATCAAAGGATCCCAGCGAAATTACAAACGGCTTTATAAGTTTCACCGGGAACTTATAGACTTCAATTTGGGAAATCAGCATCAGAATATTTTTATGAAAGCATTTTTATGTAATGCCAAATTTAGGGTATAATTCAATAATGACAATGAAATGAATGAAATCCTTTCCCAATCTGTTCATTTGTATATCAGCGCCCTAATGCTTATTTTCAACTCGGACAACCAATCAATAAAAAAATGAAAAAACTGCTGATCATCTGCATCCTCTTTCCATTCGCTTTAACCGGTCAAAATACAGTGAATGCCGATCAGTGGATTCCGTTTAACTCATTCTTCGGCGAATGGACCGGACAAGGCGGTGGCGAGTCCGGTATCGGAACTTACGAAAGAAGTTACCAAATTATTCTTAATGGCAAATTCATCGAAGTACGCAACAAGTCAACCTATCCGCCATCGGCCAGCAACGCCAAAGGCGAGGTTCACGAAGATTTGGGATACATCAGTTATGATCGGGCCTTAAAAAAACTCCGATTGCGCCAATTTCACATCGAAGGATTTGTGAATGAATACTTTTTAGACAGCATCTCGCCTGATCAGAAATTGATGGTTTTTGTAACCGAATCAATTGAAAATATTCCCTCCGGATGGAAAGCCAAGGAAACTTACCGCATCCTGAGCGAAAACGAACTGGAAGAAACCTTCGAGCTGGCAGAGCCAGGGAAGGAGTATGCGGGTTATTCTAAAGTGCTCTTAAAGAGGGTAAAATAAAACTCATGTCCGTCACATGAATGTGACGGCAAAGGATATTACTCAGCATTAAAATACTGCGTATCCTTTGCCGTTTGGCTTTAGCCAACGGACATTATTACAAAAATTTTACCCTTCCGAATACCATTTTATCTGTTGCGACGCACGCATAATGATTGCCAGGATCACAAACAGTCCGATACTTCCGGCCAGAAGCGCAAAGTCCTGCAACTGTAAAATGGTGAATAGGAACAGGTAAAGTCCAATCTGCAGAAGTGTTACCCAGGTTGCCGTGCGTAAGTTTTGCAAAATGGTAAAAGCGTACCACGAAATCAGCGAAGTTACTGCCACCGCCGAAATCAGGTATGCCCAGTTGAACCCAATCTGTTCGCCGATTGAAGTCAGCAACGCATAGAAAATCAGCAGGGCAAAAGCCACCAGCGAATACTGGAATGGATGGATCCGGGCTTTGCTTTTTATCTCGATGAAGATGAAAATGATAAAATTGAGCGCGATGAACAGGATTGCATATTTCACCGAGCGCATGGCTTTCTGGTAATGATCGAGTGGAATTAGGAGTTCAACGCCAAGGGTAGCCTCATGCGTGTTGTATTTATGGTTGACCCATTGTTGCGGAAAATTACGGTTAAGGTGCGTCACCTGCCAGTCGGCAGTAAATCCCTTTGGCGTAATTTCCCGTTTCACAGGCAGAAAACCTCCTGTAAAACTTGGTGCTGCCCAATCCGATTTCATGGTCACATCTGAAGTTTTGCCTAAAGCCTCAACAGATAAATCTTCAGAACCGTTTAAAACCAGATCAATCTCAAAATGGAGAGGCTGTTTCAGATCAATCGAATTCGCTTTAATCGTAATTCCTGACTGGAACAAATCGGTATCGGCCACTCCCGGTTCAACCTTGCATTTTTGACCGTTGACCACCAGTTCTGGCAAATTTTTAATACCCCTCATGTCTGAAATCCCAACCGTGAAATATGCAGCATCCCAGTTATATTGGGCATTTGGCTGATCCAATTGAGTTACATCGGGTTGGACAAATGTACCTTTCACTTTGACCTTGCCTTCATAAACCACCACTTTATATATACTCCGATAGCGGATTTCAGGATTTAGTTGGCCCTCTGTTTTTACCGTTTCCGGCAAAAAATGAGCAATTCCGTGTCGTTCATTTACACCCTGACTATTCTCGTTTTGTTCCTGAATAGTGAACGGCACATTCAGCACCGGACCTGCGACGACCTGCTTGCCTCCCCACTGGGCATAAAGTTCTTTTTTTACTTTCTCGCTTAGCGCCATCCGTTCACGGATAATGTCCTGAATCAAAAACGACGGGATAAGCAGCAGAATCGCCAGTCCCGAAACGACGATCATCTTCACACTGTAACTGTTCAAAAATTGTTGAATTCCTTTTGTTTCCATAGTTTTGAGTATTAAAAGTACTTTGAAATACAAAGTTTATAAATAAAAAATTATTGGTTGCCAATCAGTTCTTCCAGGGCCGCCAGATGCTGACGGAACAAGTCCTTACCAAGATTAGTAGCCCGGTATGTTGTGCAGGGTTTTCGCCCTATAAACTGCTTCGAAACAACAATAATTTCCTGCTGTTCCAAAGCCTTAAGGTGGCTGGCCAGATTTCCGTCTGTTAATTCGAGCAAATCCTTCAGGGCATTAAAATCGAGGGTGTCGTTCACCATAAGCGCCGACATGATTCCAAGCCTGATGCGGCTTTCAAATACTTTCTGAAGGTTCGATATCGGGTTCTTCATCGCTCATACCTGTAATACATGACTATTCCGTAAACGATGTGCATTACACCAAAACCTATGACCCAGAAAAGCAATCCATACAGAATAAAAATTCCGGCCAATACACCTAGCACGATTTCAGTCAGCCCGAGGTAGTGAATCTCGCCTAAAGTGAATTTTCCGGCATTGACCAGTGATAATCCGTAAAAAATAAGCATAGCCGACGCTATCAAGTCAATATTATTCCTGAAAGCCAAAATCAGTACAAATATTCCTCCTGAAACCAGCGGTATGAAAAGGTGTCCCAACAACCGGCGTGTTGAACTTGTCCAAAGTTTCTGACCGCTTTTTTTAGCCTTCTTGGACGAAAAATAATAAGCTCCAAGAAATGCTGCTATTAACACAATTATTGCGTCAATTCCCAGGATTATACTTACCTGATTGAAAGGCGTAGCGCCAACACTGCAATAATATTCGTCGTAATGTACGTTCCCTGAGCCGAGAACGACAAACCAGGCGACTGCAGCGCCGATCAAGGCACACACTCCCGCAAAAATGCCTGATAATCCGCTTAACGATAAAAACTTGGAAGATCGCTCCATGATTTCACGGATAGCCTGAAGATCTTCTTTGGGATTGGTTGAATTTATTTCCATTTAAAAGTACTTTGAATTGCAAAGTTAAAAATTGAAATTTAAAAAACAAGAGTTAAAACAAAAAAAACGGCCCTATTTCCCTTTTCAGGAAAATGAACGCCGGAATTCGTTGAATCTAACTTAACTAATACTGAAACTGTCCGGATTCTCCTGATTAAATTTCAATTAATTCATTTCTATCAGACTATTCTTTCTGATTCTAATAAACTTTAATTTCCAAGTCATCGTATATGTGCTGAAAATCTGACAATTAATTTTGACTATTTAGATATCGGCATTTGATTTAATTCATTAAATTTTTAGCAATGAAAAACTATTCTCCTATAAGGAAGCTGACCATCTGTATTATCATCATTTCTGTGGGAACATTGAATTTGTTCAGTCAACCAGATTTAAGTGAAATTGAACCGATTGGAGTTTTTGTAAATGGATGTATAATCACAAATCATGGCGACACCATTTATGGTAAATTAAAAATAAAGAACAAATTCATTGAAAATAATATTGTACAGATCCACTTTAAAAGGAATGAGGAGGAAGGCGATATTTATGATGCAGGGGCAATTCAAGAATTTGGGATTGATATTTCATCCTTGTTCCCAAAACTATACAGAGAAGAAAAGGTATGGGTTTTTTACGAATCTAAGCCTTCGTTCAAGAAAGGGCAAATGGTATTTATGAACAGATTCGCAAGAGGGAGGATTACAGTATTTCAGAACCGTAGCAGCCTGAAGATGACCACATCTGAAATTGAAAAGAACTCTAAAATAAATGGAATATCTTTTTCCTGGTCGTCTGAAGAAGGACTAAATATCGGTCCTTCTTTTCATGTCAGCAACAGCATCATCGCATCAAAAAGCTGGTATTCCAGTTATTATGTGGAAAAAGGTTCCGATGGTTTAATTAAGGTGGAAAAAGATAACTATGATGAACTCTGGCCCATTTTATATGGGGATTGCGTTGATATCCCAAAGGAGGTAGACAAAAATCCGGAATTGAAGAAGTTTTAAAATTTTTTACTACTTGTTGAGGTGTACAATAGGATTTGTAACTGATGATCAAACTGAAAGGTAAATCACCTTCATTAAAAATTCCGGCCTCACCGACTTTTTCAGGAAAATGAACACCGGAATTTTCGAATTTTTTATTAACATCTTTCTCAGGTGTCGCGATTTCTAATCGCGATTATTATTTCGGCGATTAAAAATTTCTGCACCCAATCTATCCGATTTCGCGGGTAATTGAAATAGCGGCAATGGTCCCGTCGGCAATGGCCGTGGTAATCTGCCTGTATTTTTTGCTGCCCACATCCCCAACGGCATATACGCCATCAATGTTCGTGCGCATATCCTCGTCGGTTTTAACATAGCCCCACTGATCGAGTTCCAGCGCACCACCAAGCATTTCAAGGTTTGGTTTCTGGCCGATAAAAACAAAAATTCCGTCCGAAGTCAGCGTTTTGGTTTCTTTAGTTTTTAAGTCTTCAACTTCAACGACCATTTTGTCGCCGGCCTTTTTAAATGCCCGGGGTTCGTGAGAGAACAGAAACGAAAATTTCGGATTGTCAAATACTTTTTCCTGCGCAATTTTGTTGGCCTGTAACTGGTCGAATTGGTGTACGATGGTAATTTTTGAAGCGAACTTCGAAATGAAATCGGCTTCCTCAATAGCAGAGTTTCCGCCGCCAATAACGACCACTTCCTTGTCAACAAAGTATTTGGCATCGCAGGTAGCACAATACGAAATGCCCTGCCCCTTGTACTCCAGTTCTCCCGGAATACCTATCCTGTTTGGAGAAGTTCCGGTAGCAATAATAATCCGTTTCGCACGAATGGTTTCCTGTCCGTCAATGGTAATTTCCTTTTTTTGCAAATCAACATTGGTCACATCAACGGCCACCTTGTAGGTTGTTCCGCAGCGTTTGGTTTGCTCCGACATGTTGTGCGAAAGCATGTATCCGGGCTGCGGTTCAATAAATCCGGGATAATTCGAAACCATGTGGGTGGTCGAAACATTTCCGCCGGGCAAAGCAATATCAACCAAAACCGTATTGATTCGCGCCTGACAGAGATACAAACCAGCAGTCAGTCCGCCCGGGCCGGCGCCTAAAATAGCTACATCAACATCGCTTAAGGTCGGCTCCTGAGTTTTCATAATTTCTGAAACCTTCTCTTTCCCAAGCACATGTTTCAGTTCCCGAACTATTTCCGAGCGTTTTACTCCACCAGTCAGGCGGGCGCTTACTTCTTCGCCATCCTGATAAAAAAGTAAAGTCGGCGATGATTTCACCGCCAGTTGATCGGCCAGATCACGATTTCCCTGCCGGTATATTTTCACAAATTTGATATCTTCCCCAAACAATTTTTCCAAAGTTTCTAATTTGGGAGCAACTGCTTCACAAGGAGGACATTCGGTTGAATAAAAGTCAACCAATACATTTCCACTGGCCAACACTTCTTTTTCGTAATCTGATGCAACTATTTCTTTCATGATTTTTCTTTTTTATTCTTCAAAATAATGACCAATTCCCAGTTCAAGTAATTCGGTTACCGGGCGACAATCGTGGCTGTTTAGCGATCCGTTGTAGTTTTTGGCCATCGAGGCACAGCCACCGCCACAAATCAGGCTAAGGTTGCAGTTCTGGCATTTCGGAATGGATAAAATATCGCGTTCCTGCCATTCTTCAACGGCTTCGGTATTTTTCCTGACTTCAGGATAGAAAGTACCCAGGCTTTCGCCATTTTTACCAACAGTAGCGGTGCATGCATAAACATTTCCGGTAAAATCGAATGCCCATTCGGTTTTGGTCCCGGTGCAGGCATCAAAGAGAGGAGCGGGCATTTCGCCCTGTTCGAACAAAAATTTCGAGACAGAAAATGCAGGTTTGTGGAACTCGCTGATGTGGGGAAATTCTTTCAGCAAATGGTACAAATCCTGATACAATTCGAGTCGCGAATATAACTTTTGCTGGTTGGCCTGGCATTCGTGCAGTTCGTAGTTCCGGCCCAACTGGGTTTTGAAAAGTGGCGAAGCAGTCCAGCCTTTATCAATTGCAAACTGAGCCAGATCGGGCAGGTTGCCAATATTTTGGCGGTCAACAACCATACGGAGATTGACAGGAATATGGTTTTCAAGTAAAAGATCAACACCTTGAACGATTCGGTCGAATGTCGGATCGCCACCTTTCAGGTACCGGCGTTGATCATGTATTTTGCTGGTCCCGTCGAGTGTCACCTGTATTTCACGGATTATTCCCTTTTTCAAGATCGGGATGTATTCTTCCAGATGATATCCATTGGTTACAGCAGCAATTTCCAGGTTGTTTTCAGCGGCCATTTGGATGATATATCCGATGTTTTCCTTGTGGCGCGGGGCATTTAAAAAAGGTTCGCCTCCAAAAAGGGTGATGTATTTTCGTCTTCCTGAAAATTCATTCTGGATATAGTCAAAAAACGAGTCGGTAACTTCTTCAGACAAAGCAACAGGTAGGGCTTCGTAGCCAGCCTGATAGCAATACGAACAATCGAAATTGCACGAGTAGTTGGTCACAAAGAATATCTGGACTTCGTCGTTTTCCCGGTCGTCCAGAAACTTAAGGTACTTCTCCCGAAACAAGCGTTTTTCCTGAGCAGGATCAACCAGATAGCCATTCTCAATAAATTCCGGATTTTCTTCGCCAGAATTTAGTTGTTCCCAGGTTTTCTGATCGAGCACATCAGCATGGCCTGACAAGGCATTTACGACAAACCAATCGTCAGAATCTTTAATTTTGGAAGTAATGTTGTATTTTGAGAGTTGCATGGAGAATCCATTTAAAATTAACGATCAACGATTAACGATTTTTGATTTCAGACTTCAGAATACTTCTTTAATCGTTAATCTTCAATCGTTAATCATTAATCGTGGACGCCTTAATCGTGGCATCCGGCAATAATCTGTGATTGTTTGGCACAACATTGTGCCTGTTTAACGCCTCCCTTGCGGGCTTTTTTTACTAAACTTTTCATTCGTAACGAATTTTGGTATTGATTAAACTATAGAGTATAAAAGTACTTGTTTTTGAATCGAATACATTCATACTTTTCAATTGATGTAACATTAATTTTTGGTGTATCAGTTCCGTCCGAAAAAATGCAACCACTTTTTCAAGCTTCAATCGCGGACGGATAATCACGTCGTTATGTAGTTTCTACAAACATTTCACCCCGCTGGGGTTTTGCCCTGATAACTTGCATACACACAACCCGTAACCCGAATCCCGCAACATTTACCCGCAGCAACTATATTCGTCCTTTACAGCCGAAATAGTAAAACTCGAAACTTCAATTTTCCCTTTCGGATATGGCAAACTTTCTTCCAGAATTTTTATTTCGCTAAAACCTGCATCCTTTATTATTTTAAGATATTCAACTTTTGTTACCGAACCTGCCCAACATTCGGCAACGGCTACCGGATCGTTGGCATATTCTTCAGGAACAGGCTCGCCCGAATAAATATCGCTGATTACAAAGCGCCCTTCGTTCTTCAGCAAACGATAAATTTCGGCCCAAACTCCGGGTTTATTGCTAACATGATTTAAGGTGCAGTTTGAAATGATCAGGTTTGCAATTTCATCGTGTAATGGAATTTGCTCCAGATCGGCCAAAATAAATTTTACATTTTCAACACCCATTTTAGCCGCAGTTGTCGTGGCTTTTCTGATCATTTCTTCAGTGACATCAATACCATAAACGAAACCGCCCTCACCAACTTCTTCTGCCAGACGCAAAACATCGGTGCCGCGACCGCTTCCCAAATCGATGCAAACCTCATTGGGTTTTGCTTCACTTTTCTGTGCGGCCCCCCCGCACGACAAACAGCAGGTATCATTCGCCAAAACTGAATATCTTCCGGCTATTTCAATTGTTTTCATGTCTGAAAATTTAACGTGGTAAATATAGGCAAATTTCAGATCAAAACAACATATCTAGATTATTTGATATGTTTCTGGATATTTAGGTAACATTAGCTATTGAGACCATGCAAATGGATATCCTGTCAGCAAATATTTTTTTCCTGAGAGCTAAAAATAATTCAAAAAAGAGGGTTACCATTTTGCCAATAACGGTATAAATACATGAAAGTTAATCGCTTTCAATGACTTTGTCATTGGCATGAGACTGTTAAAATATGATCTTCTGCTCCGGATATAAGAAAATCAGGTTACTTAAACTATTAAAATATAATAGTTTAGTATCTTTTTATTTCTTTCCGAATTACTAACGAACTGCTTCTCTAAGACATTGTTTCCTGGCGAACCCAAAACCTCCAACGATGTCGTACGCTCTTAAAAACCAAAATTCAGGTAATAATTTGTTGAAAAATTTCACCCAAAGCAACAAATACATTAATTACCATGATATACGAAGCGTTACAGATTATCAGTGAGCAACTGGACAACTATCTTTCTGCTGCCGGATTAGGCAATCTGGTAACCCTCGAAAATATTGCGATGATTGAAACATCTAACGATAATTCGAATAAACTGGATAACAAAGTTGTGCTGACTCTGCTTAATCTGGAGGAAGAAACTACTTTAAAAAATCTTCCGAATTACAAGGTCATCGATAAAACTACCACCGAATATAGAAACCCTCCTGTTCACCTGAACCTTTTTTTGCTCATCAGCGGCAATTGCACTTCTTACAGCGATTCTTTGCGGAGCATCTCAAAAACCATTGAGTTTTTTCAGGGAAAAAAGATTTTTACTTCTGAAAATACCGTTTATGAAATCAAAGAGGACTTTGATTTACTCGGGCACTTTAAACTCATTACCGAGTTGTACACTCCCTCATTCGAGGAGTTGAATCATGTATGGGGAACACTTGGCGGAAGACAGCTACCATCGGTGATTTACAAAATTCAGTTAGTTGAAATTGATCAAAAGTTATTGAAAGGAACCGAAAAAGTGATTTTAGAAATCACTGATACGCTCAAACTAAAAGAGAAAGTTTAAACAATCTAAAGTTAAATATACTATAAACTAAAAACAGAAAATTATGGCAACAACGTACAAAACACCGGGTGTTTACGTCGAGGAAATTGCAAAATTCCCGCCATCGGTAGCACAGGTCGAAACTGCAATCCCAGCCTTTATTGGCTATACTGAAAAGGCTTCCAGAAAGGAAACTGACGATTTAATCCTGAATCCGTTTCGAATCACTTCACTTCTGGAATACGAAACGTACTATGGAGGAGCCGATCTGGAAACAGGCATCGAGGTTAAAATCACCGATACAACAGTTAACGGCGTTCAGAAAAGAACCATCACAGTTCCTCAACCTTCAACAAAATCGCCATTCCGTATGTATTATGCCCTTCGTTTATATTTTGCGAACGGAGGTGGTCCATGTTACATTACTGCTGTAAATACTTATACCGCTGCAGTTGTAGCAAATGCCGTCGCTCCGGTTCAACTCGAAGATCTTCAGGAAGGACTTGCAGAAATTGAAAAAGAAGATGAGCCAACACTTCTTTTATTCCCCGATGCTACAGCCCTGTCATCCGACAATTTCTATGCGATTTATAAGGATGCACTCACGCAATGCAATAAACTTCAGGACAGGTTTACCATTCTTGACACCCATACCGATGATGAAACTGATGATCCAACCCCTTCTGAAGGTCTGAGAGACGGAATAAATCTTGAAAAAGACTATCTCAAATACGGAGCGGCTTATTATCCATTCATCGAAACTCTGATGAATTACAACTACAATACATCCGCAGTAACCATTGACCATGTTACTGATGACTCGCCTGTTTTATTTGATACACTTGAAGATGTCAACATTGCGTTGGATGAAATCAATGAAAAGTTGGATGATAGCGGTGATCTGGTAACTGCTTTGTCGGATGCAAAAACAGCCATTGACGCGTTAACCGCCGCCGAAGCTCTTGCCCAATCCAATTTAGTTACTGATGCCATTCAACCCCTTGTGGACTTGCTTGATTCAGTAATTACTTCAGGAACTGATGTGGTTGCATCTGCCAATTTTGCCGCTGCAGCCTCCAGCGAATCAGCTCCGGTAGCTGCCGCCTGTACTGCTGCTGCTGCTGCATTGACTTCTGGACTTGGTGGAGCCATCGCAACCATGAAAACCGCTCTGGAAGGACACATTACTACGATTGAATCTGCAGTAAGCGGAACAGCAGTAAAAACTGAAACCACTAACGCTGTTGCAACAGCCTCAACCATCGAAACAGTGATTAATGGTATCATATCGCTTATTGACCCTCCGGTTATTCAAGCCATAACTGCAGCACAGGCTGCTGACACCAACGGAGAACTGGATGGATTGAAACTGAATGTGATTGAAAAGACTGACAGCACGACTTTTAACGAAATTAAAACTTCACTTTCCAAACTATACGTCAAAATGCCGCCAAGCGGAGCCATTGCCGGAGTGTATGCCCGGGTTGACCGCGACCGCGGGGTATGGAAAGCTCCTGCCAATGTCGGCCTGAATTATGTGATCAGACCCTCTGTCAAAATTACGAACGACATGCAGGACGGCCTGAATGTAGATACCACAGCCGGAAAATCAATTAATGCTATCCGTTCGTTTACAGGCAAAGGAACTCTCGTTTGGGGGGCCCGTACACTGGCCGGAAACGACAACGAATGGCGGTATGTTTCAGTCCGCAGGTTCTTTAATATGGTTGAAGAGTCGGTTAAAAAAGCGACTGCTCAGTTTGTCTTCGAACCCAACGATGCGAATACATGGGTTAAGGTAAGAGCCATGATCGAAAACTTCCTCATCCTGCAATGGCGGGCCGGAGCTTTAGCCGGAGCCAAACCCGATGAAGCCTTTTATGTACGTGTAGGTTTAGGTCAGACGATGACCGCCGAAGATATCCTGAATGGATTTATGCACATTGAAATTGGCATGGCCGTAGTACGTCCGGCTGAATTCATCATCCTGAAATTTTCACATAAGCTTCAACAATCTTAATGTTAACAACTTAAATTATAAAAATCATGGCAGCATACCCATTGGTAAAATTCCATTTTCAGGTTGACTGGGGTGGAACAAAAATTGGATTCACGGAGGTTTCAGGTTTAGATGTAGAAACTGAAGTGGTTGAATACAGAGAAGGCGCAAGCCCGGAATATTCGAAAATCAAAATGCCCGGAATGCAGAAATTCAGCAACATTACCCTGAAGCGGGGCACTTTCAAGAACGACAACGAATACTACAACTGGTGGAATACAGTTAAGCTCAATACCATTGAGCGTCGCAATGTGACCATTAGTTTACTCAATGAAGAACACGAACCCGTGGTAACCTGGAAAATTAAAAACGCCTGGCCAACCAAAATTCAATCAACCGATTTGAAAGCCGACGGGAACGAAGTAGCGATTGAATCAATGGAATTGGTGCATGAAGGATTAACCATTCAAAACGAATAAACAATGAGCAACAGTTATCCTCCTTTGGGATTTCATTTTTTGGTGGAATTTGGAAATCAGAAGGATGAATATCAGTTTCAGTCTGTCTCCGGGTTAAGTTTCAATCTGGGGACAGAAGATATTACCGAAGGAGGAGAAAATCGGTTTGTTCACAAACTTCCGGGCCGTCCAAGGTATCCAAACCTGATACTTAAACGGGGATTGCTCGTAAATTCAGCATTGATTGACTGGTGCAAAGCGGGTTCAGAAGGATTCAGCTTCTCGCCGACTGACATCATCATCAAATTGCTGAACAAGGATCATGAACCACTGATGACCTGGAATGTCATCCATGCCTGGCCGGTAAAATGGTCGGTAGCCGAATTCAACGCTGAAGAAAGTAAGATAGTTATTGAAAGCCTTGAATTGTCGTACAGTTATTTTAAAACGATTTGACATGCCCATCGAAATTAAGGAGTTGAATATCAAAATTAACGTGACCGACAATCAAAATCCACCTGCTTCAGGTAACAATTCCGGTGGGAATAACGAACAAAACGATATTATCGCGCAATGCGTTGAACAGGTATTGGAGATCATTTCGAAAACCCGGGAACGATAAATTGAAACATCATGAGTGGAGAATTGACCAAACTAAAAATAAAGGCCTACCGTGACGAACGGTTTACGCAGGAAGTCGCCAATGGCGAATTTAACACCCTGCTAAATCCGGAAAAATACCTGGTCAAATACCAGATCGAGCAAAACCAAAGCCAGGCACAGGGAACCAGTTCCGCTGCTCCCCGTTACAATAAGTCATTGCCTGAAGATCTCGATCTTGAATTTATTTTCGACCGGTCTGGCGTAATAAAAGGCTACGAAGATGAATCGGGTGATGGAATAATTAATGACGTTGATAATTTCAGGAAAGTAATCCTGGATTATAACGGCGACGAGCATAAACCGAACTACCTGGTCATTTCCTGGGGAGCGCTTCTTTTTAAAGGCAGTTTAAGTCAGATGGAAATTACCTTCAAGTTGTTTAAACCCGATGGAACACCAATCAGGGCAAGCGCCCGGGCAAAGTTCAAAGGATTTATTGAAGACGATCTTCGCATTGCCCGGGAAAACAACAATTCTCCTGACCTGACACATGTTCGCATTATTAACGAAGGGGACACCCTTCCTTTAATGACTTTCAGAATTTATGGCGACCCGAAATATTACCTCGAAGTGGCCAAAGCAAATAAGATGATGAATTTCAGAAAACTTTCACCCGGGCAGCAAATCTTTTTCCCGCCCATTGAGAAAGCCGGAAAGCTGAAAATTTAATGTTCAATTTTTTTATGAATGATTTTGAAGGCCATTGAAGGCGCGATTTTCAAGCTCCGGTAGGAGTGAAATATTTGTAGTACGAATGCAATGGCAATGATCCGTCCGCGATAAAATGCTGAGAATAACATTTCTCAGATTTCAGACGGAATTGAGAAACTGTTTAAAAATTTCCCGTAGGGAAAATCTGCCGGTAGAAATGTCGAATTATGAGATATGGATTGTCCCGTACGGGACAAAAGACATGCAAATTTTCATTTATTCTACCGACCTTTTGTTCCTATCGGAACAGGAAAACAAAATTTAAACATTTTTTGAGATTGTTTTCAAACTGGAAAAAATAAAATACTCATCAAATACAACCGGATTTAATTTGAAATATTCATGAACAACAGCCGGAACATACAAACCTCAAGGTCAGCCGATCTGATTACTCATAAGATACTGATTGACGGTACCGAACTTCCGGCAACTGTACAGGTCATGAATATTACTGTTGAAAAGGAAATCAACCGGATTCCTTCGGCAAAAATAATCGTGACCGATGGAGATCCCGCCAGTCAGGAATTTGTGATAAGCAATGGAAGTTTGCTGATTCCGGGAAAAGAAATTGAAATAAAAGCAGGTTACCATTCGGATGAAGAAACCATTTTTAAAGGAATCATTATTAAACACAGCTTGAAAATCAGGGCAAGTCATTCACTTCTCATTATTGAATGCCGCGACAAAGCGGTAAAAATGACCGCTGGTAAAAAAAGCAAGTTCTACATCGACAGAAAAGACAGCGATGTGATAGAAGAAATTGTCAGTCCTTATGGACTCAATCCGGATATTGAAGCAACTGGATTACAGCACAAAAAGATAGTCCGGTATGACAGTACCGACTGGGATTTTGTGGTCACCCGAGCCCAGGCCAACGGCAAAGTATGCGTGGTTGACGATGGTAAAATCACGGTTAAGGCTCCTGATTATTCGCAAACCGAACTTGAAACCGTCACTTTTGGAGCCACTTTGCTTGATTTCGATGCCGAAATTGATGCCCGGAACCAGTTCAGCAAAGTAACTTCATACGCATGGGACCCGGCAAATCAGGTAGTAACAGAAGCTGAAGCCACCGATCCGGCAGTATCACTTAACGGAAATCTGACAGCCGGAGAATTAGCATCTGTCATTGAACTTGAAAACCTGGAACTCAGGTACGGAGGAACGGTTGCCGATCAGTCTATTCAGGATTGGGCCAACGCCAAAGCACTTTTCAATCAGCTTTCGAAAGTGCGGGGTCGGGTGAAATTCCAGGGAATACCAGCCTGCAAACCGAATACCACCCTGATGCTTGAAGGAGTTGGAGACCGTTTCAACGGCAAAGTCTATATTTCGGCTGTCCGGCACGAAATTACGGAAGGCCAGTGGACCATTGATGCCCAGTTTGGAATTAATCCCAACTGGTTTTCCGAAACCTGCAACATCAGCAGTCAGCCGGCTTCAGGATTGTTTCCGGCCATACACGGATTGCAAATCGGGATTGTTACCCAACTCGAATCAGACCCCGATGGCGAAGACCGCATACAGATTAAATGCCCCATGATTGATAAAGATTCAGAAGGAATATGGGCCCGAATAGCCTCACTCGATGCAGGAAATGAGCGTGGCGCTTTTTTCCGGCCTGAAATTGATGATGAGGTGATTGTGGGTTTCATCAACGATAACCCAAACGATGCTGTGGTTCTTGGAATGCTGAACAGCAGCGCCAAACCGGCACCGCTCACTGCAGCCGATGCCAACAACGAAAAAGGATTTGTGACCCGTGAAAAAATCAAATTCATATTTAACGATGATAAAAAATCGGTGGTTCTGGAAACTCCGGGAGGCAAAAAGATAACCGTTGACGACGATGCCGGAATTATAAAACTGGAGGATGAAAACTCGAATGTAGTCACTTTGGATTCCTCGGGCATAAAGCTTGAAACACCCAAAGATATTGTATTAAAAGCCACCGGTGATGTGAAAATTGAAGGAATGAATGTTTCGCTGAAAGCCAATGCTATGTTTAAAGGCGAAGGTTCGGCAGGAGCCGAACTATCAACTGGTGGCGCTGCGATTCTGAAAGGCTCGGTGGTGCAGATCAATTAATCCTTTAGCTAAGAAAAGCACTTTCTGCATTCAAAGAAATGGAATTCAATGGATAGTTATTTGAATAGGTTTTCACACAATTAGGATCAGATTAAAAAGGACTCTCTAACAAACGAAATAATGTATCATAATTCGAATCGATATAGAAGAACAAACTTGGTATCAAGTGGAGTCAGCCGAAAATCCAACAAAGAGTAGGCAAAAATAATTTTTATATCAAAAGGAGAAATAATTATGGGAATGTCAAAGCTTAATGTATGGGTATCGGGCACAGATGACCCATGCAGTATTAGTGACAGAACATGGTATGTTACGATTTTCGATTGCGATGGCCATGTATTGCAATGGTGCGGAAAAAAATATGTAGTAATGCCTGCTCCCTGTGGTCACCTTGAAGTCGAAGTTCCCCCCGGCTGTTATTATATAAAAGCTGTTTGGAGTTTCTGGCTACCACTGGGCCCCAAAGTGATTTACCGAGTCAATCACTTTACAGATGCTGCCATAGTACAGGCATGTTGTGAGCAGCATGTTTGCGTTAAACTGTTTAATCCAAGTATTCATCGTTGCGGTGAAATAGTTGTTCGTGCTATTAAAGACCTTGTGTTGCAAAAAGCAATTAAACCGCAACAGGCTGCTCAGGTTGAAAAAGCTATGAACGAAGCTCTGGCAGGAATTGAAAAACCTAAAAAAGCTTTTGAACTCGCAATATCTGATGCTGAGATTGAAAAACTTGTAAAAGCACAGGAAAGGTAAACAGAAATAAATAATTCTACTGCTGCTGATGTTCTTGTATCAGCAGCGGTAATTGTAGAGAGGCAGTCGGGAATCATATCCAAATTGAATAAACGTACTACCTAAATTATCAAATAAAATACCCTATAAAGGAAATAGAACATAAAAATGGGAGCTCCCGCAGCAAGAATAAATGATATGCACGTTTGCCCGATGGTTACCGGAACAGTGCCACATGTTGGAGGGCCGGTTCTTCCGCCCGGTGCACCGACAGTATTGATTGGAGGAATGCCGGCAGCCTGTGTTGGTGATATGCTGACCTGTATTGGTCCGCCGGATACCATTGCCATGGGATCGGCAACTGTCATGATAGGAGGTAAACCGGCTGCACGGATGGGGGATTCAACAGCACACGGAGGTACCATCGTACTTGGGTGCTTCACCGTTTTAATTGGATGATAACAAGAACAGAATATGACGACAAAAGATTCATTTTTAGGCCGGGGCTGGGGATTTCCTCCTGAATTCAATATAAATACAGCCAGTATATTTTTAACTGAAGACGAGGAAGATATCGAAAAGAGCCTGCAAATTCTTTTGTCAACCCGTTTGGGCGAACGGATTATGCTTCCTGATTATGGCTGCAATCTGGATGAACTTCTGTTCAAACCACTGAACCTGACTTTAAAAACGTATGTCACCGATCTGATTAAAACGGCTATTCTTTATCATGAACCGAGAATTGACGTTGAAAAAATCAAAATCGAACGATCCAATGATACCGATGGAATTTTACTGATTACGATTGATTACCGAATAAGAATTACCAATTCAAGAAAGAATATGGTATTTCCTTTTTATCAGGCCGAAGGAACTGAAACAGCTTAGAATCAAATGGCAACAAAAACGAGTGATAAAATCATTCTGCCGGGCAATGGAACCGACCAGCAACAAAGAACGCCCGATGCGCTGAATCCAGACTTACTGAAACTGCACAATTTCAGCTTGGCCGATTGGATGAAATTTGCATGGAATTTTGCTGAAAAGGTTAATTATTTTGACAGCAGCTATCAAATTGACGGCAACTGGCAGCAGTTTTTCATTGAAGAACCTCAGATAAAAGCGTTTCTTGAAAGCTCTGAAAAAGATCAAACCGTCACCCCTCATCTCACTTTATTCGTTTGTTTCCTGAAATTGCTCGACCTCAGCAAAGATCACTTCAACCAACTAACCAAACGCCATCTGGATTTTTACTATCAGGAAATCCTGAAAATTGAAAAACTTCCGTTGGCGCCCGATCAGGTTCATATCATTTTCGAACTGGCCAAAAATATCCTTCAGGAAAAAATTGACGTAAATACAGCGCTAGATGCGGGAAAAGATGCCAGCGGAAAGAAATTGATTTTTACAACGCAGGAAGAGTTCGTGGCCAATAAAAGCACTGTTTCACAGTTGAAGAATATTTACCACCATTCCGAAACTGATCTCAAAGGGATAAAAGCCAGTACAGTTGCCAACTCGCTCGATGGACTGGGAAAAGCCCTCCCGGCTGACGACATGAAATGGTATCCGTTCGGTTACGTTAAAAAAGAATACCCGGAAACAACTCCCGAACTTCCGGATGCGCATCTTGGTTTTGCGGTTTCTTCACCTGTACTTCGTTTAAATGAAGGGCTCCGAACGGTCAATCTGGCAACCGAATTCCAGAGTATCCTTCCTGAATTTTCAACTTCAGAAATTGATGCTTGTATTTCCGTTTTCCTGAGTGGCGAAAAGAAATGGTTGGGACCGTTCATTCCAAAATCCACTTTTTCAGACGATACTTCAGGAGAAAAAAAGATTTTAAATTTCACGATCGAGCTGGATAAAAAAGTTAAGCCAGTCGTCGGTTACAACCAAACTGTTTTGGGCGAGCGATTTCAAACTACCGATCCGGTGATGCGGTTTGTGGTTGATACAAGCGTAACCGGAGGTTATGATTTCGCCGCTACATTTTCACAATTGAAACTGAAGAGCCTCGAATTGTCTGTTCAGGTTGATGATATTACCAGTGTGGAAATTGAAAATGACCTCGGTATTTTGAATGCCAAAAAACCATTTATGCCTTTTGGTCCCATTCCTGTAAAAGGCTCCAGATTTATCCTGAAAAACGAAGAAATTTTCAGCAAAAACTGGGACGGGTTGAGTGTGAATATCGTCTGGATGAATACTCCAAAGCCAATTGAGAACTCGCCCAACGATCCTTTTAAAGACCAGTATTTTGCTTACAGAAAAGAAAATTTTGACGACTTCACCCAAAGGAAAGCAGTTGTCAGGAAAAACGCAGGCAAAAAAAACCAGGATCCGGATAATCTGATCGTTATCAACGACAAATACTTCGAAGCTGAAATTAAACTCTTCAGTAATAACGACTGGCTTAAAATTGTTGGCAATAAGGAACTTTTCAAGCAAACCAAATCTGTTTACGGATGCGGGATTTCAATTTTAAACAACCAGTTCGACACCAGTGAAAATGGCCGGTTGCAATTGTGCCTGAACCAATCTTTTCTGCACGAAATGTTCCCGCGACTATACGCCACGGCAATCATGAAACCTGATTCGGCGCCAATCCCCAAAGAACCATATACGCCGCTCATCGAGTCAATCAGACTCAGTTACTCGTCAAAAGCCAAAGCCACTTTAAATGAAAATACAAAGGAAAATTTCGGGAATAATCCGGTCAGGCTATTCCACGAGCACCCGTTCGGACAAAGTGAGGAACATGCTTACCTTAAACCAAAACCTGCTTTTAATGAAAGTGTGAATATTGGTTTACTGCCTTCATTTCTTCCGGGTGGCGAATTATACATCGGTCTGAAAGATGCCGAACCTCTTCAGCAGATTTCTCTTTTGTTCCAGATTTTTGAAGGAAGCGAAAATCCGGAAGTTGATGGCTTTGCCAGTGGAGAGAAAATGGAATGGAGTATCCTTGGCTCGAATAACTGGATATCGCTGACCAGTGATTACATGATTTCAAATCAGACCGACAATTTCCTTAAATCCGGGATTGTGAAGTTTTCTATTCCTCCCGAAGCCACCAAAGACAACACCCTGCTTCCTTCCGGTTTGATTTGGTTGCGGGCCCGGATGAATAAGAATTTTGATATCGTATGTAAAATTATTGATATCAGGGCACAGGCTGTTCTGGCTCAGTTTAACGATCAGGGAAATGAATTATCGCACCTGAAAAACGGTCTTCCGGCCAATACAATCAGTAAACTGATCGAACGGATACAGTCGGTAAAATCGGTTACTCAGCCATTTAATTCGTTCGGCGGGTTACCGGCTGAAGCCGATGTTGCCTGGTATCAGCGCATCAGCGAGCGGCTACGGCATAAAAACCGGGCCATTACTCTATGGGATTACGAACATCTGGTTCTCCAGGAATTTCCTGAGATACACAAAGTCCGATGCCTGAACCACACCTCGAAGTCTTCGTTCTTATCGCCCGGTGATGTAACCTTGGTGGTTATCCCCGACATCCTGAACAAGAATGTATTCGACCTTTACCAGCCGCGGGTAAGCCGGGCAACGCTCAATAAAATACAAAGTTACATTAATCAGTTGAACACCCTTCATGTGAATGCCGAGGTTATCAATCCGGAATACGAAGAAGTTGAAATCTCGCTGAAAGCAAAATTTCATCCCGGTTTTGATGAAAACTATTACCTGAAAGTACTTCAGGAAGACCTGACCAAACTGTTATCGCCCTGGGCATTCGAACGGACCATTGACCTGCAGTTTGGGACTATGCTCCATAAGAGTATAATTATCAGTTATATTGAAAAATTATCATACGTTGATTACATCACTGATCTGAAAGTGAAACATCTGGGAGAATACAAACCGGCAGTGAGCCCTTCGAATCCAAAAGCCATATTGGTTTCGGCCAAAGAACACCCGGTTAGTATCCAACCTCAACTATGTGCTAAATAGTAATTCAGAAAAAAAAGAAAAATGCTGAACGCTGACAATCATATAAGCATCTCAGGAAATGTTTCCTCAAAAGACGATCTGGATTATTCGTTCCTCCGCCAAAAAGGGATTGATTACATTGCGAAACTGGGCGGTAAAATATGGACCGATTACAACTCGCACGATCCCGGAATAACTATCCTGGAGGCTTTGTGCTATGCAATTACTGATTTAGGATTACGGATTAATTTACCCATCGAAGACTTGCTGAGCGATGCAGTAAATGCCAATTCGCTGGAAGAACAGTTTATTCGGGCCGAACACATTCTTCCTTGCAAACCGGTCACTGCAGCAGATTACCGAAAACTGTTCATTGATATCGACGGAGTAAAAAATGCCTGGTTAAAATCATTTGTGAAGCAAATTTTTGTTGATTGCCAGAACGATTTATTATCTTATCAGCAATTTGAAATTGAAGAAAAATACAAAAAGCAGTTCAAGCTAAAAGGCCTTTATGAAGTGCTGCTCGATTTTGATGATTTTGACCCGGAAGTTTACAATACCGATGCAAAGATTGCCGCGCACAAAAAGCAAATCGAACTTGAAGTCCGCTCGAAGTACCATCAAAACCGCAATCTTTGCGAAGATTTAATGTCGGTTAAAGAGGTTCCCGTTCACCCAATATCGGTTTGCGCCATCATTGACGTGAAACCCGAAACCGACGAAGAGTTGGTACATGCAAATATTCTTCTGGCCATCAACAAATACTTTTCTCCGGCCATCAGGTTTTATTCCTTACAGGAAATGCTCGACAAGGGAATCCCGACCACTGAAATTTTCGATGGACCGGTCCTGAACAACGGATTTATTGATATTTCCGAACTCCGAAATTCTGAATTACGAAAAGAAATCCGGCTAACCGATATCGTTCAACTCATCATGAATGTTGAAGGAGTGAACCTGATCAGGGACATTTCGATCAATAATTGCGACGCTGAAAATAAACCGGAAGGCCAACCGTGGATCATTTGTATTGATGAGGGCACAAAACCCGGACTTTGTTCTAAAAGCGCTTTCAGCTATACCAAGGGAGTATTGCCGGTAAACATTAACCAGAATGCAGTTAAAAAATATATTTTTCAGCTTGAAAAAGAAGAAGCCGAGGCTCAGAAACAGGCGCAGTTGATTAAAATACTTGATTTGCCTGTGGGCGAATTTCAGGCGGTCGGCGACTACACCACCATTCAAAACAGTTTTCCTGAAACGTATGGAATCGGAGAATTTGGATTGTCGCCTTCGGTTTCGGACACCCGGAAAGCACAGGCGAAACAATTACAGGCATATCTGCTTTTTTTCGATCAGATACTGGCCAGCTATTTCTCTCAGCTCGATCAGGTTAAAGAACTGCTTTCGGTAAACCACACGGTCAACAGGTCGTATTTCACACAAGTAGTTCAGGATTTAAACGGTATTGAATACCTCATTCCGGTAGAATACCTGAACAGCACGGTCGAGGAACTTTCAGAAGCGATGTTTTCGAAACTCGATAAAAAGAATGACCGGAAAAATCAGTTGCTCGACCATTTGCTTGCCCGTTTTGCAGAAAATTTTGGAGCTTATGCTTTTTTGATGAAGCAACTTTATGGTAACGACGCCAATTTGGCTGTCATTCAAACCAAAGAAAACTTCCTGAAAAATTACCGGATACTCGGAACTGAACGGGGCACGGCCTTCAATTATCATCAGAAAGGAAGCCTCTGGAACACCCTTAATGTTTCGACTGTTGAGAAGCGCATTGCCTTGCTGACCGGAATGACCGACTACAGCCGCCGCAACCTTTCGAACGATCCGGTGGAAATTTACCAGGAAAAAGACACCGACGGACTGATCGAATATCGCTGGAGAATTAAGGATGCCGATCAGACCATTCTTTGCTCAGCAACCAAGAAATATTATGAGGTAGAGGAAATGAACAAGGAGTTGCTGCTGGTAAAAGCGCTTTCGACCGATATCAATAACTACGAGATCAAAAAAGCCAAATCGGGCAAATTCTATTATAACCTGATTAATCCGGAAATTTCCGACAGCAAGGACGAAGCACGGATTATAGCCCGGCGGATTGATTTTTTCGACACTGAAATGCTGGCACGAAAAGCGGTACGGCATTTTATTTCATTCATGAAGAAAGTAAAACCCAACGAAGGCATGTATCTGGTTGAACATATTTTGCTCCGCCCCGACGAATCGAAAGATTATTCGGTTACTACAGATTCATTCCTGCCTATTTGTTGCTGCGATGATTGCGAACCGCTTGATCCTTATTCATTCCGGGTTTCAGTTATCCTGCCAGGCTGGACTGAACGGTTTTCGAACATTGATTTCCGGAATTTCATGGAAGATTTGATTCGCAAGGAGCTGCCGGCTCATGTTCTCGCGCGCATCTGCTGGATCGGTTATCCGGCTGGAAAATTGCCCGATGATAAAAATGAAATGGTACAATTCGAAAGAGCCTACCATTTGTTTCTCGACAGCATGAATAAAACCGGTCAGAGCATGCAGACGCTCATTGATCTGAACACGATACTCAGTAAATTACATTCCATCTATCCAACGGGCGTTTTGTACGATTGCGAAGATGAAACAGAAAACTTAAAAGGGAAAATCATACTTGGCAGAACCAATTTAGGAAACATTTAAATAGCAGGCTATGGCAACTAAATTATCTACAATAACAACGCAATACCGGTCATTTGTAAACGATCAGGTATTAACCGCAGACCAGTTGAATAAGCTCATTCAGTATTTCGAAGATCAGGACAGGCTGACCCGCGTTTGCCTGAACGGAGTTGGCATTGCCTGCGGCTTCCAGATCAGCATTGCTGCCAGCAAAGAGGTTACCGTGTCGCAGGGCTGCGGGGTGACCACCGATGGCGATCTGATTCAACTGCAACAACCTTTGGAAGGCACATCCGATTTCAAAACCAATATTCAGTCGGTAAAATTCACCCGATTCAAGGAATTCGAAGATTCCATCGTAAAGTATCCAGCCTTTTTCAGGGGAAACGAACAAATTAAATTAGTTGAACTCATTCCTGATTTTCAGCCGGCTCCTTCCGGAAGTTCCCCGATTAATACCTTATCAGGAATCGAAAAAATGGTTGTTGTTCTTTACCTTGAAGAATTTTCGAAACAGCCTGAATTGTGTACAGCTATAGACTGCAATAACCAGGGTATAGAAGAGGTTTCGCGGTTGAGAGTTCTGCTGGTTTCCGAAGCAGATGCTGCATACATGAATAGTTTCGACCCTATTTTCAGTAAACATTCCATCCGTCAGGCTTACCTTCAATTGCCCGATATCGCCGTTCAACGTGTTTTATTGACTAATTTCAACGCCCTGAATTCAGTTAATCTTCAGAAGAGTTTTCATTCGGCTATTTCATCCAACAATATTCTCGGTCACTTAAAATCAGGCATTTCCATACTTTTTGCCAATTTCGGTGGTTTTCTTAATCTGCCTCCTGAAATAAATTCGTCCAAAATCAACCAGTTAATTGATTTAACTCTGGGATTTTCAGCCCTGGCTATTCCATCCGATGTTCAGTACCGGTATGATCTTTTAAAGGATTTGGCTGATACATATACCGAAATCAAGGAACTTTTACTGCAACTCGATTCAGAATGTTGTCCGAATATCAACTCATTCCCCAAGCACCTGATGCTTGGAAAATTTACCGACAAAACCGATTCCAAATCATTCCGGCATACATTCTACAAATCACCGGTAACCGGCAACAACCAAAATATTGAAAAACTCAACAGTTTAATTTCCCGTTTTTACCAGATGCTTTCGAAATACATCGTTTCCGGAAATGAAGTGAAAGTGACGCCTTCAACGACCAAACAGGAACTGAGCAACAGAAGCATTCCTTTTTACTTCAAAGTTGATGATCAACTGATTGAAAACTGGGATTTTTCGAAAACAATCCGGTATATGCAGAAAAATAATCTCTCCTATTTCACTTCAAACCTGTCTCCGTCCGCTCATATTCAATATCCACTAAAATTCAGGCTCGATTCATTCGATTTTTTCAGGATTGAAGGTCATTTAGGTAAACCGTCGGCAACTGCCCTGACTCAATTAACCGGGCAATGGTCTTCTTATGGATTGGATTTCAATTATCTGATCTTTGATATTGACAAAGAACAAAAGGATATTCAGACTTTTATCAATAAAAACAATTCCCTTGAACATCAGGCCGGGGTTCCCAAAGGAGGAACTTTCCTGCTTCTGAAAAAGGCAGACTTCATCATAGCCGACTTTGCAATCGGATACAAATATGCAACTGAAACCAGCGGCGAGTCGTGCTGCAAAATAAGCGAGTGCTATTATCCCTGGATAAGTTCACTAAAATACCTGAATAACCTGTCGCGCAGTATGAAAGGTACTCAAAGCAGAAACAAACTGATGGCGAAGTTCTACAAACTCCTGATTACCGGATACTCGATTAACGATATTGCCCTGATTGGGCAACCCGTTGAGCTAAACATTCCGCTGTCCGAAGTTTTCAAGCGTAGGCTGCATGTGGTTATTGAAAAACTGAATGAAAAATTCCCGACCGGGCTGGTATTCGATTTCGATCAGAATAAAAAACAACTGATTATTAAAAAACTGAAGGAGGATACATTTATTTTCAGTGTAAAAGATATAACCATCTCGAACAATTCACCTGTTTATACCTATACTGAAAAAGGATTCCTGAGAAATTCAAGAATGTTTAGCGCTCAGGATGTGAACTGTGTGGATGTGAAAATGCATCAAAAGAATTTCTATCAGCAGTTGCATACCAGGTATAATCCAATCAATAAAGACGACGATTATGGCAAGTATAACGATAAATGGAACAAATGGAACAGTTTGGTTCAGAAGCTGGTCAGTCATTCACTTTTTAAAGACAAGGCTCAACGATTTGCAACCAAAATGGCCGGACTTCCGGCTGAAATTCAGGCAGAACTGCGCATAATCAAAGCAGATATTTTAAAAGCCAGCCCCAATGCAAAAGCTTTCTTATCGGGCGAATGGGCCGATGGAACCTGGGTGGATATTCCAATGCTGAATTATTACCAGACCCACATTAAAAATACGCATGATGATGTCGTCCTGTTTATGAAACTGCGGGAAAGGCTGCATCAAAAAATGGGTAAAAGCACCTTTGCCATTTTTGTAACCGGCTTAACNNTAAAAAAGAAAGGAGTCTCAGTCGACAAAATGCTAGCTCGAATGAGACTCCCATGGGGCCGAAAACCAGAACCAAACTGCATGAAAAGAGAAAGAGCAACGAAATAATAACGATGACCAAACCAAACCATACTGCAAAGAACCGATAAACATTACCCAGTTACCTACTAAAAGGAGAGATAAAAATACAACTATTTTCATGTGAAACCTATTTTAAGAAGGATTTTTTATCACAAAAAATGAAAAAAAATGACCAACATATTTTGCATCAGGTCAATCTGGAAATAAACACCAGCAATGAGCCACAGGCATATGCCATAAAGGCAAATGTGAACAGCTTTCTAAACGAAAACCTTTTACCAAAAATTGAATTCTTTTTTGATAATATTGATGTACAAAACGAAATTAAAAGATTTGATTCTCTTGATATCGAGATCGATATAAAACCGGGAGATAATTTCGATGAAGCGGGTGAAAAAATAATTGAACATCTTCATGAAAAAATTGAAGCAGTTAATCTGATAAGCTCTAAACGATCGGAAAAGATATATCAGGATTTAATCGCCGGCACAAAAAATTCCGGCATGGGTGCAGATGACTCCAAAATATCGGAACATCATCAAATGACTTCGGTTGATCAGATCTCGAATCTGAAAAGTATATTTCTCCACTTTCTGGAAACCGGTCAATTGCCCTGGTACGGATCATCTTCATTACTAACTGAATTTATTGAATCCGGATTATTTATTTCTGAACTAGGGGATGAAAATTTTCTGGAAAGCTTAAAACACCAACTCCTGACAAACAGAAATGTGTTGAAAAGATTTATACATCAACTGGATAATCAAATCATCGAACAATTTATTCTGCAGTTGGGCATAGAAGCAAACATTAGCCGTGAAAAACTTCATTTCAAAATATCCGGACACCATCAGGCGCTAAAAGACCTGATGTATGAACTGATCATCCATAAGCTAATTAATCCTGAATACCTGATTACACAAGAAAAGTTAGTGCAACTTCAGGATGAACTATTTTCCGGACAAAGATCACTGGTTCTGTCCAAAAAGATTAGCCGGCAAGTTCTGGAAATCCTGAATGCATTCAATCTGGATACTTCTGGGTTCACATTTTTAGAGAATCTCCCAAATTCCAAAACCCAGACAGATGCTCTTTCAGGATATAAACAATCTGTTGCCAGCGCTTCAGGCGAAATTGAAATGCAAAATAATTACAGTAACACTGCGGAAGCAACAAACAATCTTTCTGCCGGTCGCCTTCCGGATGTAAGCGATAATAACAACACCGAACCGGAACAAACCTATTCCATAAATGAAAATAAGCAAAATGAAAATACTGATCTGAAAGCTGTTTATATTCAGAATGCCGGACTCATTCTGCTCCATCCCTTCTTCTGGAATTTCCTTTCCCAGACTCAATGTACCGATGGAAAAAGCGGATTATTACCTGAAAAAACATCTCTGTCCATTCACCTTTTGCATTATCTGGCTACAGGTCAGGAACAGGAAATGGAATACTTGCTGACTTTTGAAAAGTTCCTTTGCGGGGTTCCGCTGAATAGTCCGGTAAGCAGAAAGATCAGGCTTTCCGATACCGAAAAAAAAGAATGCAGCGATTTACTAAAATCAGTAATCGGACACTGGACTGCACTAAAAAACACCTCGCCCGATGGATTGCGCCAGATGTTTTTACAGCGTGACGGTAAATTGGAACTACAGAAATTTCCATATAAACTTCATGTTGAACGAAAGGCACAGGATGTGCTTCTGGATCATTTACCCTGGAATATTTCCATTGTAAAACTACCTTGGATAAAAGAGTTATTGTTTGTTGAATGGTGAGATATGAAAACGAAAACCAATAAAGCAGCGGAGAAAAGCCAAACCAATTCTCCATTTTCCCCGGCTAAAGGCAACAGTGGATTTCTGAATGTTCAGGCCAAATTAACAGTAGGCGAACCCGGCGATCATTTTGAAGCTGAAGCTGATCAAATGGCAGAAAAAATCGTACAACAACCCATGTTCGAACAACAAAGTTTTTTTCCTCCGGCATTTTCAACACCTGTACAAAATATGCCAAACGAAACATTTCAGGAAAGAATACTTAATCCGGATACGGAGGATAGAATCCGGGGCAGTATAGGATCGGGCATTCCGATGGATGGGCCAATTCGTACCAAAATGGAAAATGGATTTGGGGCGAACTTTGGCGGTGTTAAAATACATACCGATCAAAAGGCTGTTGAGCTAAACAGGCAGTTAGGCGCCCAGGCATTTACAACCGGATCTGATATTTATTTCAGCTCCGGAAAGTATCGTCCGGAATCATTACCGGGGACACAGTTACTGGCCCATGAACTGACGCATACCCTTCAGCAGGGAGCTACTTCCGCGATTTCCGAAAGTCCGGCCATCCAAAGGTGGCCATGGGACAGCGGTCCCGAGCAAACTCCGGAAGAAATACTGGCCGAAGAAAAAAGGGAATTCAGAAGCCGGAATTACGGCCCGATTACCTATACCCGGAGCGAAACGTCGGGTTCAGGATTCGAGGCCAGTTATTTTCCGGCACAAAGCAGGCTAAATGTGACCGTCCGCGGTAAAGTCCGCTTTGCCGACACTCTGATTGGTTCACCCGGAGCATACTCATCGCCCAATCATTTCATGAATACAGGAGGTTTTATTCCCATTATGAATGGCTTGCCTCCAGAAGTTCAGGCACAAATATTACCCTATTTTCAATGGACCGATACCCAAAAAGAAATTCACATGCTCCGGTTCAGGGCTAATCTGGCTGCTGCGACAGCGCTTTGGCAGGATACGGGAATGTCCTTTCAGGTTTCAGAAACCGGTTGGGAAGATGTAACCGCTACTCCTTCGATTCATCTGGATATCACGGAAGGCAATGCTGTAACAAATACCCGTGAAGGAGGACCATTTGGCATGTTTACGGTCACCGATGAAGCAACCAGCGACCATGTTCAGATTGAAATTGTGAAACAGCCTTCAGCCGATGATGTGGCCAATATTACCCGGATCATCACTGAAAGTGGCGCTGCCACATCCGCCCCGGTCACTAACGGGATGATAAGTGGTGTCCGGTCCTATTTGGGAAATGATCCGGGTTCAAGAAATGCCAATCCACAAGGATTTAATAATTTAATGTCGCTTGAAAGTAACCGGAGCGACGATCCTGAAAACCAATACTTCTTTGAATATGTTAATTTTGCAAATAATGAAAGTACCCTTTCAGAAACCGAAAGAGCCAAACTGGATGCTTTCTTCAGCGATCCGATGATTTTACTCGACAATGCCGGAAGAAGCGTGGAAATTGATCTGACCGGATATGCTTCTGCTCCAGGTTCAGCAGAATACAATCAAACCCTGGTTCAAAGCAGGTTGACCTCGGTTCAAAGTTATGTGGATTCTGAGCTTGCCAGTTCAGACTTAAATACCAGTATCACTACCCAGACCCAAACCAACGATTCGGATACCAGCGCCGAAGCCGATCTGGCGGCTAATCCCGCAACACACGATCCGGCAGATTACAGAAGGGTTGATATCATGATTACCCGTCCTGGCCGTGGCGGACAAAATGTTTTTGCCCACGAGCTTGGTCACGTTTTTGGCCTGGGAGATGAATATGCTGAAGTGGGAAGCGGATACAACCGTCCAGCCGGAAGTGCAGCCACACACGACCAGTTAGCCCGGGATGCCGGAGTCGCAGGCGGGGCTGTTGTTGGTAACGACGACCGGATGATGTCAACGGGGAATGTGGTTGGGGCCGCCCATTATTCTACTTTTGCCGATGCTTTGAATCAGTTAACATCAAAAAGCTGGAGAATCGTAACTTCTTAGTATATTTCGGAATATTCTACTTAAACAAAAACATCAATATGATTCAATTCATTCAAAATATCAACGGAATAAGTCTTCAACATCAGAACGAAATTCCTTTGTTTGAGAAAACCAATATTCCTCCGGATTTTGGGGATAAATTGATTTCAAGAATATACAGCGACGGAAGTTTATATTACTTATCAATAGCCAGAGATTCAGACGATTCCGCCATCAGTTCCGGGAAATGGAATTTCGCTGCAACTGTAACCGAAAGGGGAGTTAAAGCTATTCAGGAAGTACTTGAAAAGTGTTGTGAACTGGAAAGTAATACCCCGAAAGGTGGAAATATCAGAGGGGCAGTTACCTGGAAAATCAGGTGCAAATCAGGAATTCAGGAATTATTAATCGCTGGGATTCCTGAAGGAAAGTACCTTGTTTTCACACAAATTGATTTACTGATCAATTCAAATATCAAACCCTTCTATTCTGATTAACCCCATTCAAAAATTCTAAGTGAGTAAATCGAAACTGCTTGGCCTTCTGAAAAATGTGATTCAATCACGGCTTGAAATTGAATTTAAAGGAACTGCCTTGCAGGTTCCCAGGTATGGGATGCACGATATGGAAGCTTCTGAATTAACCCGGTTTATTCAAAAGAACAATTTGTCTGAAAATGAAGTTGCAACACTACTGATTGCATTGGCTCCTCACCTTTCTCCCAATTTTTTTAACTCAATCATTGGGGCATATCTGCCCAATGGCGGTGAATTTCCGGAGTTTGGAGGCGTGAAAGGTAAAAATCATCGGGGCATTTTACCGACTGGCGAAACCGTTTTGTTCATATTGGCCGGCCATGATATGGAGCAAAGAGCCGAACTGACCAAACTGTTTTCTGAAGATCATTTCTTCGCACGAAAAGGTGTTCTGTACCTGGAAGAAGTGCCCCCGGGAGAACCACGAATGAGTGGAAAACTGGTTATGGAAAACGAATTTGTTGAGAAATTTACTTCCGGTATTGTTTCAAAACCCAGGTTGAGCAGCGATTTTCCGGCACAGTTAATTGAAACGGAACTCGAGTGGAAAGATCTGATCCTGAATGAAAAAACTTCAAAGCAAATTGCAGAAATAGAGACCTGGCTAAAGTATAATGACGTGCTGTTGAGCGAATGGGGAATGAAAAGCCGGATCAAAAAAGGATATCGGGTCCTATTTACCGGGCCTGCCGGAACCGGCAAAACAATGGCTGCCAGTTTGCTGGGCAAAAGCACCGGCCTCGATGTTTTCCGAATCGACCTTTCTATGGTCATCTCGAAATACATCGGCGAAACCGAAAAAAACCTTTCCAAATTATTCAACAGGGCCGAAAATAAAGATTGGATTCTGTTCTTCGACGAGGCCGATGCCCTTTTCGGAAAACGGACAGGCATACGCGATGCCCACGACAAATACGCCAATCAGGAAGTATCGTACCTTTTACAGCGAATCGAAACGCATGCCGGACTGGTTATTCTGGCCACGAACATGAAAAACAACATTGATACCGCTTTTACCCGCCGTTTCAATGCCATTATCGAATTCGAAAACCCGACCGCGCAGGAAAGGCTGATATTGTGGAAAAACAATATTCCAAAGCGCATGAAGCTCGATAATCAGATTGTACTGCCAGAAATCGCGAAAAGGTACGAGGTGACCGGGGCCAACATTGTCAACATCGTTCACTATGCCTGCCTCAAAACCATCGAAAAGAAATCGGACACGATCAGTCTTTCCGATCTGATGGCCGGTATCCAGAAAGAATACAAGAAAGAAGGCAAAATGGTCAATTTGAATTGACTGTGTTTGCCTTCTAATCACGCATAAACTTGCAACAATTGATTCCCAAAATTTTTAAACATCTTTCCATTTTTGACGTAATTTCATGAACTTTTTTGTACTGAATTTTATCTTTTTAAGAATAAATGGCGATTAATTCATCAGACTTATTACTTTTGAAGAACATCAATCCGGATGAGTGTTTGTTTTTTTTTCAATCTGACAGCATAAAAAAACAGCATTTTTCCCTCAAACATGTCCTTTACTCAAAAATTAAATTATTCTAATAATTTGACTGGTGGGAATATTAAAAGACAAGTTTTCGGAATACGATGCACCGCAAAAAGTAATGCAGGCTGGCATCTACCCCTATTTCAGGGTAATCGAATCTAATCAGGATACTGAAGTAATCATCAATGGTAAGAAGGTTTTGATGTTTGGATCGAACAGCTACCTCGGCCTGACCAATCACCCAAAAGTAAAAGAAGCTGCTAAAGCTGCCATCGACAAGTATGGTACAGGTTGTGCCGGTTCACGATTTCTGAATGGCACCCTCGATATCCATATCGAATTGGAAAACAAGCTGGCATCCTTTGTTGGTAAGGATGCAACGCTTTGTTACAGTACCGGATTTCAGGTAAACCTCGGAGTTGTTTCAATAATCGCAGGTCGCCACGATTATCTCCTTTTGGATGAACTCGACCATGCCTCTATCATTGAAGGAAGCCGTTTGTCTTTCTCACAGGTGCTCAAATATGCACACAACGACATGGATGCACTGGAAAGTAAACTTAAAAACTGTTGTCCAGATCGGGTAAAACTAATTGTTGCTGATGGTGTTTTTTCGATGGAAGGGGATATCCTGAAATTACCGGAAGTGGTCGGGCTTGCCGAAAAATACGGCGCTTCAATTATGCTCGATGATGCGCATTCCCTGGGAGTTTTGGGGAAAAACGGCGCCGGAACCGCCGATCATTTTGGATTGACGGATAAAGTTGACCTGATCATGGGAACCTTTTCGAAGTCGTTTGCCTCGCTTGGCGGTTTTATTGCCGGAGACCATGAAGTCATCAATTTCATCAAGCACAATTCCAGATCATTGATTTTCAGCGCCAGTATGACACCGGCCTCAGCAGCTACTGTACTGGCCACTATCGGAATCATGGAAAATGAACCGGAACGCATCAAACATCTTTGGAGCATGACAAATTATGCGCTTCAGGAATTAAAATCAGCTGGTTTCGACACCGGAGTATCCGAAACACCAATCATTCCCCTTTTCATCCGCGACGATATTAAAGCCCTTCAACTCACAAAGATTTTGCTCGAAAATGGCATTTTTGTCAACCCGGTTGTAGCTCCTGCCGTTCCAAAAGAAGACAGTCTGATCAGGTATTCGCTGATGGCGACACACACCAAAGAACAGGTGGATATCTCGATTGAAAAAATAACCAAAGCAGCTAAAATGCTCGGCATTCTGGAATTGAAAAATGCCTGGTCGTGAAAAAAGTCATCCTCATCACCGGTATATCTTCAGGTTTCGGAAAGCATATGGCTAAACTTCTGGCTGAAAACGGACATAGCGTTTATGGAACTGTCCGAAAATTAACTTTGACCGACGATTTGGTTCATCAGTTGAAAATGGATCTTACTGATTTGGCTTCAATTCAAAATACGGTATCAACAGTAATGCTGAGAGAAGGACGCATTGATGTTGTCATTAACAATGCAGGAATGCACTCGGGTGGCCCCATTGAAACTATACCTTTTGAAACCATCAAACTGCAAATGGACACCAATTTCCTCGGAATGGTGCATCTGACACGCGAGATTTTGCCAGTTATGCGGAAGCAGGGAGGCGGGACGATCATCAATTTCAGTTCCATTGGCGGACTGATGGGCTTGCCTTTCCAGGCTTTTTACTCAGCCGGAAAATTTGCCATCGAAGGATTCAGCGAAGCGTTGAGAATGGAAGTGAAACAGTTCAACATTAAAGTAATACTCATTAACCCGGGCGATTTTCATACGAGCAATTCCATTAACCGCCGGAATTTTCTGGCGCCAACTGATGATTCTGATCCTTATCAGGCCCAATTCGGTAAAAGTCTGGCAGCCATTGAAAAAGACGAAACCAACGGGTGGAAACCCGAAATACTTGCCCGAAAAATGGTCAGGATTATTGAATGCAAAAATCCAAGGCAACGCTACATCATTGCCTCCTTCGAACAAAAACTGGCGGTGCTGTTGAAATACATTTTACCCGGCAAATGGTTCAGGAGGATATTGGAAGATCACTACAAAATTCATTAAAAACAACCTATTCTTTTTATTCAACTGAGCTGTTTTTCAGCGATTTTATACTAATTTTGATAAAATCACTAACCCAAACAGATCAGCTATGAAAAAACTTTCCCAACTCTTCATTCTGTCGTTTTTTCTGATCACGAACCTTTTTGCCCAAACACCTATTATTCAGGGTGAACTCAAAAAATGGCAAACTATCCGCATCTTTTTCGATGGGCCACAGTGCAGTGAAACGAATTTTAAACCGAATCCCTTTCTCGATTTCCGGCTCCTGGTTACGTTTACCAATGGGGGTAAAAAATACCTGGTCCCCGGATTTTTTTCTGCTGATGGCGAATCAGCCGAAACCGGAGCCATGTCGGGAAATAAATGGCAGGTCAATTTTGTTCCTGATGAAGTGGGGGTCTGGAAATATCAGGTTTCGTTCCGTACCGGAAAAGACATTTCAATAAGCATCCAGCCTGATGAGGGCACTAGTTTGCCCCCCAATGGCAGTTCCGGCACATTTACGGTCACCGGAACCGATAAAAATGCCCGTGGATTCCTCTCCAAAGGACGTTTGGAATATGTGGGCGAACGCTATCTGAAATTTAGTGAAACAGGCCAGTATTTCCTGAAGAACGGAGCCGATAGTCCTGAGAATTTTCTGGCCTTTACCGATTTCAACCAGACGAATCGTTATGGTATAAAAGCTGTTGTCCGTGAAGGGGAAGCAAACCCGAAAGAAAGCTGCCACAAATACGAACCGCATCTGAAAGACTGGCACGAAGGCGAACCTACCTGGCAAGTCGGAAAAGGGAAAGGCATTATCGGAGCATTGAATTATCTCGCATCACAGGGCGTTAATTCGCAGTATATGCTGACCTTGAATATTCTGGGCGATGGAAAAGATGTTTGGCCATATAGCGACCACAACGAACGGACCCGGTTCGATTGCTCGAAACTCGACCAGTGGGAAATCGTCTTCAGCCACATGGAGCGTCTGGGCATCATGCTTCATTTTGTGCTTCAGGAAACCGAAAACGAATGTTTGCTCGATGGGGGCCAAACCGACATTCAGCGCAAGGTTTACCTGCGCGAACTGGTGGCGCGTTTCGGGCATCATCTGGCGGTAACCTGGAACCTGGGCGAAGAAAATGGCCCGGCTGACTGGACTCCGGTCGGGCAAACCGACCAAATGCGAAAAGACATGGCCAATTACCTGAAAAGCATCAATCCGTATCCAAATTTTGTAGTAGTACATACCCATTCCGACAATCAGCATCAGGACATGGTACTCAATCCGTTGCTGGGCTTCGAAAACCTGGAAGGGCCTTCGATGCAAATTGGAAAAGTAGAAGACATCAACAACCGTGTAGCTCATTTTATTACCGAATCGGCCAAAACCAAAAAACCGTGGGTGGTCAATCTCGACGAAATTGGTCCGGCCCATAAAGGTGTGATGCCCGATGAATTCGATGCGCAACACGATACCGTCCGTCATTATGCACTTTGGGGCAGCCTGATGGCAGGAGCCGCTGGCGCCGAATGGTATTTTGGTTACCGCTACCCGCACAACGATTTGATGTGTGAAGATTTCCGCAGCCGCGAACTCTGGTGGAAGCAAACCAAAATCGCTACCGACTTCTTCCAGAACAACCTGCCGTTTGCACAAATGAAACCTGCCAACGAGTTGGTCAGTCCGGCTACTGCCTTCTGCCTGGCCAAACCCGGCGAAGTGTATGCGGTTTATTTTCCCAAAGTTGAATCACCCGAAATCACCTTGCCCAATGGAAAATACCTCGTCAAATGGTTTAATCCGCGAACCGATGGTAAATTGCTGGATGGAACTGTCAAAACCCTGAACGGAGGGAAAGTTTCACTCGGAGTACCTCCATTGGAAAATGGAAGGGATTGGGTAGTGATGATAAGGATACAATAAAAATCAAAAATTACTAAAGTTTATTGCGAAGAAAATAATTCAACAATAGGCCCAGAAGTTCACAGTTTGATAGTTGAATTTTTGAAAATATATTTTTGAAATCAATTGAATCAATAGCAGTTTTGTATAAATTAAACTATTTTTGAAATATAAAAGTTAGATTTAAAATGGCAGATAAGGCCTATATAACACCGAAAGTGCTCAAATGGGCAAGGGAATCCGCCAGGATATCTTTAGAGGGTGCTGCTGCGAAAGTGTCTATTGATCCTGAACGTCTAAAAGAATGGGAAGAAGGCGGAGAATCTCGACCGACTATTAGACAAGCTGAAATATTAGCAAAAGCCTACAGAAGACCATTCGCTCTCTTTTTCTTGCCGGAAGTACCTCGCGACTTTAAACCTTTGCAAGACTTTCGAAGACCAGATTCACAGACTCTTGGTACTGCTTCTATATTTATTATTCGTGAAATACAGCAGAAACAAGCATGGATTAGTGATGTTTACCAAGATAATGATGAGGAACCGCTACCATTTGTTGGTAAATATAATATAAACTCAAATCCGGTTTATGTAGCCATTGACATATTGGAAACGCTTCAAATTTCTCCGTTCCATTATACGACTGATAATCCAATAAAAGAATGGATTAAAAAAGCTGAAGCAAAAGGGATTTTTGTCTCCAGAACTAGCTTTATTCATTCAAGATTGTTGTTAGATAATCGTGAGTTGCAAGGATTCTCTGTAATTGACAAATATGCACCATTCATTTTTATTAATTCTGATGATTGGAATGCCCCGCAGCTTTTTACATTAGTGCATGAGTTAGCTCATATATGGATTGCTGAATCTGGAATTTCTAACGAGATTGAGCCGGATCTGAGCAACAAGGATAAAACACATCCTGTAGAATTATTTTGTAATGAAGTTGCTGCAAATGCCCTTATGCCATTGTCTGTTATGACTGATATTGGTATTAACGTCTTCGATTCATTTAGCAATGTATTTAAAACCTCAAAGCTTCTTGGAGTTAGTACTTTCGCTTTATTAGTTAGAGCATATAATTTACAGAAGATTTCTCTGGATAGATATCGTCGACTGAAAACTATTGCAGACCAAGAGTTTAAAGCTTTCGAGAAAAGAGAAAAAGAGAAAAAAGCAAAACAAAAAGGTGGGCCTGATTATTTCCAACTTCTTGTTAATAAGAACAGCTTTCTTTTTACTCAAGTTGTAATAGATGCTTTTCGTGGAGGTAGCTTAGAACCTACTTTAGCAAGTAGATTGCTTAATACACAATTAAATAATTTTCCAAAACTCGAAGCCTTTATTAACGCATGAGTAACCAACCACAAAAATATTGCTTGGATACTAATGTGCTGATACAGGCTTGGCAGAAATATTATTCACCTAATATCTGTCCTTCATATTGGGAATTATTAAATCATTTAGGGTCTGAGAATAGAATATTTATACCTAAAGAAGTCTTTGAGGAAATTACTCGAACAGAAGATGACTTATCTACTTGGCTAAAAACAAGTAGTATACCCATTTATAATCTTAATGAATCAATTACTAAATGTTTAAGTAGCATATTTGCTGCTAATCCATCACACAAATTTCTTGTTGATAATATTAAGCAGCGTTCTTTAGCTGATCCATGGGTAATCGCCTATGCAATGAGTGAGAATGCTTGCGTTGTTACAAAAGAAGAAAAAGTTACTGCTTCAAATTCAGACCGGATCAAAATTCCCGATGTTTGCGAAAATATGAATGTACGTTGTATTAATGATTTCATGTTCATTCAAGAAGTCAACATTCGTTTTTATTGTCATTTTATTTGACCTAATTTAAATGACCGAAAAAACCCAAAATAGAAAATTTCAAGTGGAGTAAGATCATTTGAATAAATCTGAACCATGCTATTCCAAATACAGGACACTTCCCTCAATCAGGTCGCCGAACCAAACGAAAGCTACAAATGATTGAATTTTATTTGTTTAGATATACAAGACAAAAGACATGAACATTCTCTCAAAATCGCTCATTCTGTTATTCGCTATATCCATTGGCCATATCGGTGTATGTCAGACAAAAATTCCTTTCCTCCAGAAAACCGGGAACTCCACTCAATTAATTGTTGATGGCAAGCCCTTCATCATACTTGGCGGAGAATTAGGAAATTCTTCAGCATCAACCACCCGGTACATGCAGCCCATCTGGCCTAAATTGAAAGCCATGAACCTCAACACGGTTTTAGTTCCGGTTTACTGGGAATTAATTGAAAGCGAGGAGGGCAAATTTGATTTTTCACTGATTCAGGATTTAATCACAGAAGCCCGGCACAACAACCTGAAAATCGTTTTGCTCTGGTTTGGGACCTGGAAAAACAGCATGTCAAGTCATGCCCCGGCTTGGTTGAAACTCAATCAGGAGAAGTACCCGAGAGTAAAAGATCAGTCAGGCAGAAGCCAGGAGATTTTGAGTTCGTTCAGCGATCAGGTCCTTCAGGCTGACAGCAGGGCTTTCGAAAATCTGATGCGCTTCATCAAAAACTTCGATAGCGATGAAAACACAGTTATCTTGGTGCAGGTTGAAAATGAAATCGGGATGCTTCCTTCGGCGAGAGATCACCAGGCTTTGGCCAATAAAGCGTTCAAAAAAAACGTGCCCGCCGAACTCATCAATTACCTGAAGCAAAATAAGGAGAAACTTATTCCTGAATTCCTCGAAATCTGGAAAGCCAATGGTTATAAAACATCAGGCAACTGGGAAGAAATTTTTGGCAAGGGGCTGCACACCGATGAACTTTTTATGGCGTGGTACTATTCGAAATTTGCCAATCAGGTAGCCGGAGCTGGGAAGAAGATTTACCCGTTGCCCATGTTTGTGAATGCGGCCTTGAACCGTCCCAATTGGGAACCGGGGAAATACCCTAGCGCCGGGCCGCTTCCGCATTTGATGGATGTTTGGAAAACTGCCGGTTCGTCCATTGACTTTCTTGCGCCCGATTTTTACAACCCCGATTTCAAGCATTGGTGCGACCTGTACACGCGCCAGGGCGATCCGCTGTTTATACCCGAGCATGTTTTTGATGCAACCGCTCCGGCCAAAGCGCTTTATGCCATTGCACAATATGATGCTTTGGGATTTTCACCATTCTCTATCGAATCAACCGATAAACCCGCTGATGAGCCACTGGCAAAAATGTACGGTTTAATCAACGGACTGACGCCATTAATCACCGCGAACCAGGGGCATGGAAAAATCAAAGGTGTTTTGGTTTCAAAAAGCAATCCGGAAACCATCATCCAATTCGGCAAATACGAACTGACCTGCAAGCATGATTATACGCTGAGCTGGACTCCGGGAGCAAAATTAGAGGATTGGCCTGTAACCAGTGCAATGATCATTCAAACAGGAGAAGATGAGTTTTATGTGGCCGGTTCGGGCGTGGTGATTACCTTCAAATGCCTCGAAAATAAAGACCTGAACGTGGGGCTGCTGAAAGTTGACGAAGGCCGGTTCGAAAACAACGAATGGAAAATTACCCGCCATTTAAACGGTGACCAAACCCATCAGGGCCGGCATGTGAGTATTCCGGCTGGCCAGTTGGCCATACAAAAAGTTAAGCTATATACGTATAAATAAGGGGCAAAGAAGAACTTACAGAATGACTTTATTACTGGAAAAGATTGGACAGTTTTGGTTACTAAGCATGTTGTGATGAAGGCGAAATACATTCGATCGGCAAAAACTTATAAGCATTTGATGATGATTTTTTGATTAAGAATTTTTATATTTATCTAAAATATAGTCTGAAAGCTATCAACCTGATTATAAATAATAAACGAGAATCATGAGCAAACTACATGTTAATCACCTTAAAGCTAAATTGACAGAAGCGTATTCTGACAAGATTGACATTTCCGATGCAAGAAATGACGAGGAAAAAGAAAATTTTCTTCTAACAAGAGCATATGCAGCATACACTCTACAAGTTTTAGCATTACTTGATGCGACAGTTGCAGCAACGACCATTACTGATGGTTTTGACGACAATGGAATTGATGCTATGTATTTTGACAGACGAAACAAAGAGCTATGGCTTTTGCAGTCAAAATGGATAAAAAATGGCTCGGGTGAACCTGACACAGGTGAAACTTCAAAATTTAAAAATGGAGTACTTGACCTTATTGATTTAAAACTTGACAGATTTAATTCAAAGATTCAATCACGCGAACAAGAAATTATTGAAGCCCTTGAAGACCCTTTAGTTAAAATAAAAATTGTGTTGACTTATACCGGCCAAGATACTTTCTCAGAACACAATCGTAGAATAATTGATGACCTGCTAGGTGAACTAAACGACCCCTCAGAGTTAGCAATATTCAATCGCTTTTCCTTAAAACAAGCACATAAATCTTTGGTGGGAATTCTTGAAGGACAACCAATCAAAGCTGACTTAATACTTTCTAATTGGGGTAAAGTAGAACAACCTTATTACGCAATTTATGGTACAATTAACGGCAACGACCTTGCTCAACTTTGGAGTGAAAATCGAGGAAGATTATTTTCAGATAATATTCGTGACTTCATTGGGTTTAGTGAAGTAAATGAAGACATCAGAGAAACAGCTTTAAAGGAACCAGAGAATTTTTATTTCTACAATAATGGAATTACTGCACTATGCCAATCTCTGAACAAAAAGCCACTTGGCGGCGGAGACAGAGCAGTTGGAATTTTTGTTGCAGAGGATTTAAAAATTGTGAACGGTGCGCAGACGGTGGGAAGTATTGGAAATGCATATGAAATAAATCCCGAGCAGGTAAACAAGCTAAATGTTTTTATTAAAATTATTTCATTAGAAAATTGTCCAGCTGATTTTGGCTTAAATGTAACTAAGAAAACAAACACTCAAAATCGAATTGACAAAAAAGATTTCGTCTCACTTGACCCTGAACAAGACAGAATAAAAACTGAACTAGCTCTTGACGGAATTATTTATCATTTAAAACGTTCTGACGAAACAATTAAGCAAGACAACCAAAACTGTTATGTTGAAGAAGTCATTACTGCTCTAGTTTGTTCTAAAGATGATATTACATTATCTGTGCAAGCTAAAAGAGAAGTTGGAAAGTTATGGGAGGATATAAGTAAAAAACCATATACGGAAATAATTAATTCATCTGTGACAGCAACTCAAGCATGGAGAGCAGTAAAAATAATGCGTGAGGTAACAAGTAGATTAAAGTTAAAAGAGAAAACAGGAATGGGAAGAGTGAAAAGTTGCTTTATTCATTCCAATAGATTTGTTTTGAATGTTGTTTTTAAAAAAGTTGGACAGCAAACTTTATCAGACTCAAACTTTGATTTCAGCACATACTTTAATAATATACTCCCTACAATAATTGATGAGGTAGCTGAAAGTACTAAAGATAAAGTTGAAGAACTATTCCCGTCTTCATTAATTCATCAAGTATTCAGAAATTTTACAAAATGCAAAGAGCTTCGGACGACAATAGAATAGTTCATGCAGCTAAAAGCACAAGTACAAGCGAGTTTCGGTGCTTTGTTGACAGGAAATTAGTAAATTGAAAAGCAATTCTTCGTAGGAAGTTTATCGGTTAAATCCCGCCCTGCTGGTAGTTGCCAGACGTTATGCACCATTGTAAGTGCGACAGAAACGACTTAACAAAATTGAATGATGACTTTTAAACAACTTTATTCAGAACTGATCTTTAAAAATATTGACAGTCGTAAGTCTGACAAAGCGAATCAAATTTTTGTAATCTTTGGACAGGCGAACCTATTAAACCTCGAGAACAAAGAGGATGTAATAGCAGACCTTGGGACATTCAATCTTGAAAAAGACGAACAGGAATTTAATAAAGAATGGTTTTCGCAGATATTCACAACACTCAACCAGACAAAAGAATATCATTTATTGTCATTTTCACAATTCAGTTATCTAATTAATTATATAGACCCTTCTTTCTTTACAGACAGAGTTGTAATGCTAAAAGATAATTTGCGACAACTTTTCCCTATCGACAAGCAGGACTATCTTGAAAAAGATGAAAAAGAAAATATTGAACTTCGTCCAGACAAATTGCCAATATATCAAGCAGAACAAGTTGCTGTTAATGGGAAATACTACTACTCTGTAAAGACACCAATAAATTCCTTTAATTCAATTGATATATTCGTAGAATCTAAAGAATTGAGCTTTTCGAATAACCAAAATTTAGAAAGCATTGATGTAAGTTCAGATCCCTATTCGCTTGATGTTTTTGTAAATGAATGTATAGAACAAAATAATTTCAAAAAGCAAGCTGTTGTAAAGTTTTATAATAAACAACCTCTTAACCCTGCAATACTTGACATTCTAAAGAAGCTAAACTCATTATTGAATAAGTTTGGCGGAACACTTTTCATACTTGAAGAATCTTCGATTAGTTCAGAATACAAAGTATGTGAAACAACTCAAGGTCTATTGAATGATTTTTGGGGAGAGAAAGCTTCATTTAGAAATATGTCGGTTTATAAAAACCCAAACATTAGTAATGAAATTTCGGAAGTATCACAAGGCCTGGTTGTAGATACAATAATCAACGAATATGAAAATTCATTGAATAACGAGCCTTGTAGAGACTTATTCTTAACTGCTCCTACAGGAGCGGGTAAATCACTATTATTTCAATTACCCGCTTTTTATGTGTCTAAAAAAGGCGATGTTACTGTTGTAGTTTCGCCTTTAATAGCATTAATGAAAGATCAAGTTAATGCGATCATTAAAGACAGAAATTATGATAAAATTGCATATATAAACAGCGAATTAAGTCTTATTGACAGAGAAAGAATAATTGAAAGTTGCAAGAGTAGTGAAATTGATATTCTCTATATGTCTCCCGAGTTATTACTATCATACGATATTACACACTTCATAGGATTCAGGCGACTTGGCTTGCTCGTAATAGATGAAGCACATCTAATTACCACTTGGGGCAGAGACTTTAGAGTTGACTATTGGTTTTTAGGCAACCATATTAGAAAAATAAGAAAATATCACAATCTGCGTTTCCCGATGGTCGCAGTTACTGCAACAGCGATTTATGGTGGCGCAAATGATATGGTATTTGACAGCATAGATAGTCTTGTAATGCACAATCCTCATATATTTATTGGGCAAGTAAAAAGAAATGATATTGAGTTCATTGTCAACAATTACGAGAAGTTTACCGTAAACTATGAATCTAATAAAATAAGCCAAACGGTCGATTTTATTAAAAAGATCAATGAACTTGGCTTAAAGGCATTAATATACACACCATACACTAGACATATTCGTCAAATTTTAGATCAACTTAATTCTGAGCAGCTAAATATTGCAGCAGGTTATTATGGCTCCTTGGATTCTATAAACAAAGAATTTGCTTATAGACAATTTAAAAGTGGCGAGCGAAAGATTATGATATCAACGAAAGCATTCGGAATGGGAGTTGATATTTCAGATATACAAGTAGTTTATCACCACGCACCTTCGGGATTATTACCCGATTACGTTCAAGAAATTGGCAGAGTTGCGAGGAAGCCTGAAATAAATGGGTTTGCAACACTTAATTATTCTTCACAAGATCAGCGATACACTAAAGCACTTCACGGAATGTCTGCTCTCAGACAATATCAACTTAAAGAGGTACTAAAGAAAATTTATAAGTCATATCTCAAAAACAACAAGAATAGAAACTTACTTCTTTCAGTTGACGATTTTGGCCATATTTTCGAGAATGCTCTCGATCTTGATCAAAAGGTATTGACAGCGTTGATGATGATTGAAAAAGATTATTTAGCTAAAAATCGATTCAATGTAATTATCGCAAGACCTAAAAAACTTTTCGTAAAAGTATTTGCACGAATATCTGATCATAACTTAAATGTGCTAACAAACAAATACGCAAATACATTTAGGCTTTTATTGAATGTCGGTAATGGTAATAATATTATTGAAATGGATCTTGACAAGTTATGGTATGAGCATTTTGTAAATATGAGTTTCCCAATCCTTAAAAGAGATTTTTATATAGGAAATCTTTTTAAAGATGATAATATTGAACTAATACCACAGCTAAAAATATCCTTTGAACGTCTTGATAGCTTCAATTCAGTTTTTCAGAAATTACAAAACCTTCTTAACACAGTTCAATCAATTTTTGCTAATAGCGGTGGTTATTTCAAACAAGATGAGTTTAAAGAAAAATTGAATAATGTTCTCCAAGATGATGAAAAATCAGAAAAACTAAGCAGATTTATTTTATCATCTTATTCTGGTCGTCTTATGCAACCAGGTGTTATTGAACCAAATGCATTTTTGCAGCAAAGAAGAAGTATTGTCGGCCTCGAATATAGAGTTTTTAACACACAATATCTTGCAAGCTTTACGGCTTTGTTAAATCGTTTAAATAATTTGTACGGTAATACTGACAGCACCACCGTTGAAAGGTATGTAACTAACAAAGAAACAAATGCGATAAACTATGTTCGACTCGGTTATTTTTTAGAAATGCTTGAATTAGCGACATTTGAAATAAAAGGCGGTGAAAATCCTATGGTTTTTGTTCGTCTTAATGACCCTAACAGAATTGAGAGAGATTCGAATAATTCTAAGTACACTAATAGCTTACTCACAAAAACTCTAGAAAGACATTATCTAAGTAATCAAATATTTGATCACTTCTTCTTGAGAAGTTTCTCAAATTCAGAACGTTGGGATTTTATTGAAGACTTCTTTTTAGGTTCGGATGTAGATTCTTTACTTGAGAATTACAAAGGTGGCGAAGCAAATAATATTGACATTATTGAATATCTTAAAAAAAAAGACTTGACTAAAATTGAGGTCGAGGAAGATTTAGAGAAAAACTCAAATATTCATATTTTTCAACCAAATTCAGAACGAATTTATTACCTAGATAATTTACTTACAATTGAAAATGAGACCAGTATAAGGACATTGAGAATTTCAGAATGGCTTCATGAAGACCCTAAGGCTTTAGATAAAACCCGTCGTAAACACAATATCAAAATCAACAGGGAGATTTTTGATATACTTGTTTCCAAGCTAAGAGCCAATCATCCAGAATATTTTAGAGATGCGCTTGGTCTAAATGCTACTATTGAGTTTAAAGGATATGATAGGCCAGTTAAAGCAATTATTCCTTATAAGAATAATCCTGTTGAGTTTTACAAATGGTGGTGTATAAACCAAGATCTTGTACATATGGCATTAGCTGAAAAGATTATACTATTTGACAAAGTATCAATGGAAGATCAAAACGTAATTAAAAGAGAACATAAAATAATGAGAACCAAATAATAACGGTGCATAATCGAGTAGACGGCTCCGCCCATAGTTAGCTGACGGAGTGCGCCATTTAAAAAATACCAACAATTTTTATACGTTTAAAACATGCCTTTGGACCTGAAAATTATAAATCCGGATTACTTTAGCAACTATGAAGCGCAACTGAAGGTTGATGTGGAAAATAGGTTTGCGGCGCTGAAAAAGCAGATAATGGATTCCATCCCTCAAAAAAGGATGGAATCCATTTTGTCATTGAGGTAATTGATATTTTAGAAATCAACACGATGCCTGTTTTTGAACTTCAACAAATCTAAAAACCATGGATAATCAATCAGAAATATTGTTTTATACCGCCGAAGATGGCAAAACTAAACTTCAGGTAAGGCTTGAAGACGATACAGTTTGGCTGACACAAAAACAAATTGCAGAATTGTTTGACAAAGGTCGGGTAACAATTACAGAACACATTAAAAATGTTTTTACTGAGGGAGAATTAAGTGAAGATTCAGTATGTCGGAAATTCCGACATACTGCCGACGATGGCAAGATTTATGATACGCAATATTATAACCTCGATGTGATTATTTCTGTCGGTTATCGTGTGAAATCGCTGAGAGGCACGCAGTTTCGTATATGGGCAACACAACGGCTAAAAGAATACATCGTTAAGGGTTTTGCCTTAGACGATGAACGATTAAAGCAGGGAGGTAAAAATACGCGCTATTTTCAGGAATTGCTTCAACGCATCCGGGATATCCGAAGCAGTGAGCGGAATTTTTACCAACAGGTGACCGATATTTACGCGACGAGTACCGACTACAATCCCAAAAATGAATTGACTCAAAAATTCTTTGCAACCGTGCAAAACAAAATGCATTATGCTGTACACGGTCAAACGGCTGCCGAATTGATAAATAACCGCGCTGACAGCACAAAACCATTGATGGGATTGGTAAACTTTAAAGGCGATTATATAACAGCTCAAGATGTAAAAATAGCAAAGAACTATCTGACAGAGAAGGAACTCAATCAACTGAACCTAATTGTGTCACTTTATCTTGATTTTGCCGAGTTGCAAGCTTTAAATGAACGACCTATGAAAATGGCAGAATGGATTGCAAAACTTGATCAGTTTTTGTCATTAAGCGAAAAAGAGCTATTGCAAAATGCAGGTAAAGTAAGAGCAGAAGAAGCCGCAAGAAAGGCTGGTGATGAATTTGAAAAATACAGGACAGACCGCCTAAAAAATCACATTTCTGACTTTGACAAAGCAATAAAGGCACTGGAAAACAAGACTTTAAAGGACTAACTCTGCCAAAGATATGTGAACCAATTCTGGACAAACAAATGAATAATTGAAGTTTTATGGCAGCACTTTTAATTTGTCTTTTCCCTTTAGGCTTTTAACTTTACCATTCTATTTGAAAACCTAAACCAAACCGATATGATTCGCAAATTGCAATTCTTTTTACTTGCCTTTTTCTGTGTCTTTTTTCTGAAAGCACAGCCGGCCAAGCAATTTACTCCCGGCGAAATCTGGAACGACAACAACGGCAAACATATTAACGCGCACGGTGGAGGAATCCTTTTCCACAAAGGTGTTTATTACTGGTATGGCGAGCACAAAATAGCCGGAAAGATTGGCAACACCGCACAGGTTGGCGTTAACTGCTACTCGTCGAAAGATTTGTATAACTGGAAAGACGAAAGCATTGCCCTGAAAGTGGATGAGACCAATCCGGAAAGCGACATTACCAAAGGCTGCATTCTCGAACGCCCCAAAGTGATTTACAACGCCAAAACCAAAAAATTTGTGATGTGGTTCCACCTCGAACTGAAAGACAAAGGATATTATGCAGCACGCAGTGGAGTGGCATTGAGCGATAAACCCGAAGGTCCGTTCACTTTCCTGAAAAGCTTTCGGCCAAATGCCGATTTCTGGCCGGTCAATGTTCAGCCTTGCCACAAAAAGCCGGTTGCCGACTGGGTAAAACCGGGTTATTGTGGCGGAAAAGGTTGTCTGCCTGCCCCGGTTGATTCGGTGAACCTGCTTGGCCGCGATTTCAAAGGCGGTCAAATGGCCCGCGACATGAATTTATTCGTTGACGACGATGGTTCGGCTTACCACATATATTCTTCAGAAGAAAACAGCACCCTGCATATTTCGAGACTCAGCGATGATTATCTCTCTTACTCCGGAGAATATTTCCGTGTATTTATTGGTCGCTACATGGAAGGTGCAGCTATGTTTAAACGCGCTGGAAAATATTACATCATTGCCTCTGATTGCACAGGTTGGAATCCCAATGCAGCGCGTTCAGCCGTTGCCGACGAAATATTCGGAACCTGGACTGAACTCGGAAATCCGGCAGTTGGCAATGATTCGGAGCTGACTTTTCATTCGCAAAGCACTTATGTACTGAAGGTTCAGGGTAAAAAAGACAGTTACATTTTCATGGGCGACCGCTGGACACCGGATAATCCGATCGATGGTCGTTACGTTTGGCTTCCGATTACCTTCGAAAATGATGTGCCGAAATTGTACTGGAAAGATGCCTGGTCCTTCGACAATCTCAGGAACCAAGACAACAAAACTAAGACCTTGAAATAATGGGATAGCCCTGAAAGGGCGGCATATATCAGCACAGGGCTTCGACGTGAGTTCAGTCGAAGGGCAACGCCCTGTGGAAATGAAAATAATAGCACCAGAGGTGCGAAATATTGGTAGAAAACAGCACTGGAGATTATTCTCCGTCCGTGAAGTAAGATTGATCAAAGCAAAAATCCTGTTTCGGACGGAATGGCTCGAACCTTAAAAAAATGAAACGATAGAATTTGAAAAATATCGAATATCGAGCTATCCTTTGCCCCCAAGTACTCTGGGCTTTAGGCAACAGACATGAAGGCCAACAATGACAGGGCTAAAGCCCAAAACAAATAATAAATTCACCAATCCGTCACATGAATGTGACGGCAAAGGATAACGCACTGATCATCAATTTGACCAATACAAACTTTTTAAAATAACAAACCATGAAAAAACTCTTTTTTACCCTTCTGATTCTTTTTGCATTTAGCGCCACCATGTTCGGTAAAATCATGCTGCCCTCAATTTTTGCCGACAACATGGTTTTGCAACAAAACTCCGAGGTAGCCATCTGGGGCTGGTCCGATCCGGGCGAAACTGTCAAAATTGTAGTCAGTTGGAACAGCAAAGACACGGTAAAAGTGAAAGCCGGCAATACTTCGGCATGGAAAACCACCATCAAAACCATTACTGCCGGGGGCCCCTACTCTATCCGGATTTTGGGAAACAGCAAAGTTGAACTGAAAAATGTGATGCTGGGCGAAGTCTGGATTTGCAGTGGCCAATCGAACATGGAATGGAGTGTAAACCACAAAATTATGAACGGCGAAGAAGAAGCCGCCAGGGCTACCAATACGAATATCCGGATTTTCCATGTGCAAAAGATTGGAGCAGAATTACCGCAACAAGACTGCTACGCAACCTGGTCGGTTTGTTCTCCTGAAACCATGCGGTCAACCAGTGCAATAGGGTATTTCTTTGCCCGCGAAATCCAGCAAAAGCTGAATGTTCCTGTTGGCATTATCGTTTCGGCCTGGGGCGGAACTCCTGCTGAAGTATGGATCGAAAAAAGCCGCATCGAAAACAATCCGGTTCTGAACAGACATAAATACAACGAGCGTTTCGACTGGTGGCCCGGAATTTCAGGAGCGCTGTACAATTCGATGATCGCACCTATTGTTCCCTATGGAATTGCTGGCGCTATCTGGTATCAGGGCGAATCGAACTGCGGAAACTATCAGATTTATTCTCAATTGATGAAAACGCTAATTGAAAACTGGCGAGCCGATTTCAAAAAAGAATTTCCATTTTATCTGGTTCAAATTGCGCCATACGATTACGGTGACAAAGGAACTTCGGAATATCTGCGCGAACAGCAGGAACTGATTACCAGAACCATTCCAAACACCGGGATGGTCGTAGTGTCTGATTTGGTTGACAACATCAAAGACATTCACCCGAAAAACAAAATAGATGTTGGAAAGCGCCTGGCCAATTTTGCCCTTGCCGAAACCTACAAACAAAACATGGGGACATACAAAAGCCCGTCATTTCAATCCATGCAAGTTGAAAAAGAAAAGCTTCGTATCAGTTTCAGCAATGCTACAACAGGATTGAAATCAACAGGAAAAACTCCTGTCAAATTTCTGATTTCCGGTGAAGATCAAAAATTTGTACCTGCGACCGCCAAAATTGAAGGAAGCACAGTTATTCTTTCATCCAAACTGGTAAAAACTCCGGTCGCAGTCCGTTTCTGTTTCGACGACACTTCCATGCCCGATGTTTTCAGCACCGAAGGCTTGCCATTGGCGCCTTTCAGGACGGACAAGTGGTAATTTCCTCATATAAAAAAACCACATAGACACATAGAAAACAATAGAAAACTCAAAAAACTATGTGTCCTATGTGTCTATGTGGTTCAATACAAATTTTACCTGAATGAAAATATGAAACAACTTATCTTCATTTTCCTGATCCTGTTTTCCGGAACATTTCTTTTCACAGGCGGAGGATGGGTGGGTGGATATGCGAACTGATACCGGTAAAAGATGCCGATCATTCGTGCGACTGGCCGGTGAGCAATCCCAACTTTTTTCCTACCTTGCAACGCATGACTGAATTTTTGAAAGAACAGAAAATACTCTGATATGAAATCAAAAAGCTTTTATCAACTTTTCTTACCGGCATTTCTCCTCATTATGCTTACGAACTTCCAGTTAACCGCTTCCACCTTTTATGTTGATTCACAATCAGGCAACGATTCCCATCCGGGAACTCGGGAACAGCCTTTTCAGACCATCGAAAAGGTAAATTCGCTGAAACTTCAGCCGGGATATTCGGTATATTTCGCCGGAGGACAAACTTTTAACGGAACACTCCGGTTAAAAAGTCTGACTGGTACAAAAGACCAGTCTATCATCATCGGTTCGTTTGGCAATGGTCGTGCGATCCTGAATGGAGGAAGCGACACTGCAGTCCAGGCTGACAGTTGTTCATGGCTTCAGATTAAAAACCTGATTTTAACCGGAAACGGACGGCTTTCCAAAAACAGAGGCAGTGGGGTGGAATTACGGCATGTTCAAAATTGCCGGATCGACAGCATCGAAGCCAAAGGTTTTTTTTGGTCAGGCGTAAAAGCGGTAGGTGGTCAGAACCTTCGGATAACCCATGTTTATGCCCACGACAATGGTTTTTCGGGCATCAATGTAGAGTCTGACGGGCAAGATTCCGGAGGCCTGGAAGGTTCGGGACAAAAGACTCTCCACAATTTGTACATAGCCAATTGTGTGGCTGAAAATAATCCGGGTTGTCCGGAAGTTAAAGAAAACCACTCAGGAAACGGTATTCTTATCGGAGGTGTAACCAATGGAACCATTGAATATTGTGAGGCCATGAACAACGGTTGGGACATGCCCCGCGAAGGAAACGGGCCGGTGGGAATCTGGGCCTACCAGAGCGATAGCATCACCATTCAATACTGTTATTCACACGACAATAAAACTTCAGCAACAGGAAAAGACGGCGGTGGATTCGATTTCGATGGCGGAGTTACCAACTCGGTCATGCAATTTAATTTATCAGCCAACAACGAAGGAGCCGGATACGGGTTGTTTCAATATTACGAGGCTTCCGCCTGGAAAAATAACATCATCCGCAACAACATCAGTTTCAACGATGGTCGCAAAAACGGACAAGCCGGATTCCTGATGTGGATTGCACCGGGTTCACCAGAACTCATGTCGGATTGCGAGATTTATGAAAATACGGTGGTGAACGAGTACGGCCATGCGGTGAGTTTTGAGCCTGGCGATTATCCGGGATTCAATTTCAGGAACAACATTTTCATAATTACCAACAAATTTGCTTCAATAGTTCATGGAAATTATTCAGGAGCAACATTCGAAAACAATCAAGCCTGGTCAACCAGTCAGAAAGTTCCATTTGCTTTTCCTGAAGTCAGACAGGTCACTCCGTCTGATCCGGGGATAAACATTCCGGCAACAGATAAACCTCATAACTAAACTTACTAACATGAAAAACCCGATGATTTTCAACAAAACCTACCAAAAACAGAAGCAATTTAATACCGGATTTCTGTTTCTTTTTGCTTTGGTATTATTCGTTTCATGCAGCACACAAAAACCTGATTTCAGTCAGAGGGAACAAGATTTTGATTCCGGATGGAAATTCAACCGTGGCGATGTTTCGGGTGCGGAATCGGCAACCTTCGACGATTCGCAATGGCGAACCCTTGACCTTCCACACGACTGGAGTATTGAAGATTTACCGGCAACTGAAGGGAAAAAGCAGATTGGCCCGTTCTCAGAAGACAGTCCCGGCAAAGGCTCGACCGGAAATGTGATGGGAGGAATTGGCTGGTATCGCAAAACATTCACACTCGACAAATCTTCGGAAGGCAAAAAAGTGCAAATCCTGTTCGATGGTGTTTACATGAACTCCGAAGTTTGGATCAACGGCCAGTCGCTTGGCGTTCACCCTTATGGTTACACTTCCTTTTATTACGACCTCACTCCGTATCTAAAACCTGAAGGAGAGCCAAACCTGATGGCCGTAAAAGTGAACAACAGCGGTAAAAACAGCCGTTGGTACAGTGGATCGGGCATTTACCGCCACGTAAACCTGATTGTGACAGACAAAGTGTACATTCCGGTTTGGGGAGTTTCGGTAAACACTCCGGAAGTCAGCGCAGAAAAAGCCGTTGTAAAATTCAATATTAACATTGTCAACGAAACAAAGGAATCGGGTAAATTAGTGGTAACTACGCGAATTATCCTTCCAAATCAGCCGGAGAATATTAAAGCGATTACAACCATCGATCCGTTTGAAAAAGGCGGTGCCGAGCAAGTTTTAGGAATAAATCATCCCAAGCTTTGGTCGCTCGAATCGCCTTATTTGTATCAGGCTGTTAGCGAAGTCAGTTTTAATGGCAAAGTGGTCGATCAGCAAACCACCACTTTTGGAATACGTTCCATCGAGTTCAGCGCCGAAAAGGGTTTTTTGCTGAATGGCGAAAAAGTGCTTTTGAAAGGCGGTTGCATGCACCACGACAATGGCCCGCTGGGTTCGGCCGCAATCGACCGTGCTGAAGAACGCCACGTTGAGCTGATGAAAAAGTTCGGGTTCAACGCCATCCGTACCAGCCACAATCCGCCATCGCGCCAGTTTCTGGATGCCTGCGACCGGTTGGGCATTTTGGTCATTGACGAATCGTTCGACCAGTGGCAGCGTCCTAAAAATCCCGAAGATTACAACCTCTATTTCGACGAGTGGCATCAGCGCGATGTGGAAGCAATGGTTTTGCGCGACCGCAATCATCCATCGGTAATCGTCTGGAGTATTGGCAACGAAATCAAAGAAAGGGCCGATTCTGCCGGATTGCTGATCACCAAAAATTTAAGCGAAATCATCAAAAAGCTGGATCAGACACGACCGGTAACCGCTGCCATCTGTTCATTCTGGGATAATCCGGGGAAAACATGGGAATATGCGCAACCCGCGCTGGAATTGCAAGATGTAGCCGGATACAATTACCTGTGGCGCGAGTATGAAAACGATCACAAAAAATATCCTGAAAGGATGATGATCGGCACCGAATCGATAGCAAAAGAAGCCTTCGAGAACTGGCAGATGGTTGAAAAGTACCCGTATATTTTGGGCGATTTTATCTGGACTTCGATGGATTATCTGGGCGAAGCGGGCATTGGACATTCGCTGATCGCTACCCCGGATACCAAACCTCAATTCTCGCCGGGATGGCCATGGTACAATGCCAATTGCGGCGACATCGACATTTGCGGCTTCAAAAAACCACAGTCGTATTACCGTGATGTGGTATGGAAAATCAGCAATCTTGAAATGGCTGTCCACGCTCCCATCCCTTCAGGAATGAAAGAACTGGTAAGTATGTGGGGCTGGCCTGATGAGCAACAAAGCTGGAACTGGGCGGGCAGCGAAGGCCAAAAGCTTCAGGTGAATGTGTATTCCAATTATCCTGAAATCAGGTTGGAACTAAACGGGAAAGTGATCGGCACCAAACCAGTTTCAGCAGAAAGTAAGTTGACCGCCGCATTTGATGTACCCTACGAAGCCGGTGAACTGAAAGCAATTGCGCTGAAAGATGGCAAAGAAATAGAATCCAAAATCCTGAAAAAAACTGGTCAACCAGCAAAAATCCGTTTAACAGCCGACCGTTCGGAATTAAAGGCAAGTCGCAACGACCTTTCGTATGTAACTATTGAGATAACCGACGTAGCTGGAAATCTGGTTCCCGATGCAACACTTCCTGTTCAGTTTTCAGTATCAGGAGAAGGTGAATTGGCTGCTGTTGAAAACGGCAATCCATTGGATATGAAAAGCTTCAGGAAACCACAAGTTAATAGTTACAAAGGGAAATGCCTGGTAATTTTGCGTCCGAACGGAACTTCAGGAGAAATTAAACTGAAAGCTGAATCAGCAGGACTGTCAGTAACTGAGTTAATTATTCTGACAAAATAATCTGACACTAAACCAATTTATTCTCAATTAACTTTTTATCAAGGGAAGGGTGAAATGGAAGGTGCTGCCTTTGCCCTTGAAACTTTCTACACCAATTTCACCGCCTTGTTTTGTCACAAATTCTTTGACAAGAATTAGTCCCAAACCGGTACCAGATTCATTATTAGTACCATAGGTGCTGGTGTGTTTCTCAATTTTAAACAATTGCTCCTGAATTTCAGGGCTAAGTCCAACACCATTGTCGGTAACTTTTACAATTGCGAATTCATCAATTGTTTCTGCTGTTATAAGTACCTTGCCTCCCGTGTTGGTAAATTTCAGTGCATTGCTTATCAGGTTACGCATGATGGCATCGAGCATATTTTTGTCAGCATAAACAACCAATTCAGTTTCAGAAAATAAAAAGCCCAGCTCAATATTTTTCGTATCGGCCGTCTCTTTGAATAAATTAATCACATTGTTGAAAGCGTCCTCTAATAAAATTTTCTGAGGCTTAAATTCAATAACCCCGCTTTGCGACCGCGACCATTGCAAAAGGTTGTCCAACAGTTCATACAGATTTTTTGCCGAGGTATTTATTAGGTTGATTATTTCAAGTTTTCTTTCATCGTCCCATTCTTTAAAGTTTTCTTCGAGCAAATCGGTAAAACCTAGAACAGCATTAAAAGGGTTTTTTATGTCGTGTGCAATAATTGAAAAGAATTGGTCCTTCGTGGCATTAAGTTCATGCAATTCACTGTTCACTTTTATCAGCGACTCTTTTTGCGCCAATAATTCTACACTCTGCTCTTCTATTTGTTCCTGTCTTTCCTCAAGCAACGAATTGGTTTGACTAAGTTCTTCAGCCTGATTGGTCAATATTGCGTTCATCTTCAGCAAGTCAGAAGTTTTTTGAGCTACTAATTTTTCAAGCATTATCTTCTGATTTTTAAAATATTGTATTCGCGAATAAAAACCAGACCCAATAATGAAAATTATTAATAAAGCTGCAATGAGCCTGAACCACCATGTTTCCCACCAGGGAGGGAGAATTATTATTTTGATTGAAGTTCCTTCTTCGTTCCAAACGCCATCGCTGTTCGAGGCTTTTACCCGGAAAGTATATTCCCCAGGGTCAAGGTTGGTATAATTGGCTTCACGTTTGATGCCGCACTGAACCCATTCAACATCAAAGCCTTCCATCATATAAGCATAACTATTCTTTTCAGGTGCTGTATAATCCAGCGCTATAAAATCGAATGTAAAGTAATTTTCCCTGTAAGTTAGCACCAATTCGCTGGTTTCACTTATATCATTGGCTATAAGAACCCGGCCATTGAATTGTTCATTTATTTCAACCGGTTTGTTGAATATCTTCAATTTGGTAATAACAACAGGAGGTTTGTTTTGATTATGGCCATAAATTATCTGCTCGGGATAAAACGAATTAAAGCCATCGGGCCCACCAAAAAACATTTCACCGTCTTTGGTTTTTATCGCCCAACTTTTTAAACTCGTGTTTTGCAAACCATCATTTTGATCAAAAACAACGACTTCTTTTGTTTCCGGGTTAAACGTTACAAGGCCTTTGTCAGTTGCCAGCCATAAATTATTTAGGTCGTCAACCAGGATAGAAGTTACTGAGTTGCCTGGAAATCCATCTTTTGTTGAATAATTCGTGAATTTGCCCGTCGCCAATTCCAGTTTATCGATACCTGATCCGTATGTGCCAAACCACAAATTACCTTCATTATCTTCTTTTACACAATAAACATCATTGCTGCTGAAACTATTCCTGTTTTCACGATGTACCAAATTTCGGAATTTAATATCAGGTGGTGGTCCTGAAAAATCATATGCCTTCAAATCAATTATACTTACTCCCTGATTACTGGTAATATAAAGGTTTTGGTTACTGTCTTCATATATTTGCCTGATTGAATTATTGCATAAACTGGCTGAATCACCTTCTGCTGATGTATAATGATAGAAGCGTTCAGTTTTTCGGTCAAACAAATCAAGCCCACTGTTTAGCGTGCCTACCCACAAGTTATTTTTACTATCTTCAAAAACATACCAAACATTTCTGTCGGAAACTGAATATGGGTTGGCCGGAGCAGGATAAAAAGCATCAAATTTGCCATTTTTCATTCTGGCCAATCCGCCATGATAGGTACCCATCCACAAGGCACCCTTATGATCTTCACAAATTGATATTACAGCGTTGCTGCTTAACGAATTGGGATCGGAAGGATTGTCTTTGAAATTCGAAAATTCACCCGTTTTCCTGTCAAGTTTATTTAAACCTCCCCCGTCAGTTCCTATCCAGATTTCACCTGTTTTACTTTCAGCGAAACTTAGTGTATTATTATTGCTTAGTTTGCCGGGAATATTCGGGTTACTAAAATACCGTTTGAATTTTAATTTGCCGGGACTATATTTGTTGACTCCAATGATAGCGCCTACCCACATTGATCCGGTTTTATCCTGATAAATACAATTTAGTTTATTCGTATTTAACGAATATGGATCAAACTTGTCTGACCGACTATAGCTAAATCGTCCTGTCTTTTTATTAAATATGCTTAGACCTTCCGAATTTCTGTCACCAATCCAGATTAATCCATCTCTATCTTCAGCAAGAGCCGATAAAACTCTGCCTTTTGGACCCGTATTGGTGCCGTTTGGTTTGTATAACCTGAAATCATCCTTCCCTCTGTCCCATACCAACAATCCGTTATCTTCAATGCTTATAAAAAAATCACCGTCACTATCTTTGAACAAACCTTTACGTTTATTGCTGAAATTCTTAACTTCAGGATGATCAATTTGCTTTAGAAGAAATTTATTTTGTTGATTATCAAAATAGAAAAGCTTATTGCTTTGACTGGCTACCCAAATTTTATTATTCTCATCCTCAATAAATGAAAATACATTGTTTTTTAATGTCGGATCAACATCATCCTCCTCCAGCAAATACAATTCTGCATCAATAATGGTATTGGAAATGAGCGGATTGTCATAAATTTTAAACCGAAAAATCCCCATGGTTGGAGATGAAGCCCACAAAAAACCATTGCTGTCAATAATGCATGCATACAGGAAAAAATTATTTATTATTGCTCCGTTTACCCGTATTGCCTTTCTCGAAAAGCTATCTTTTTTTCTATCATAAACACACAAGCCATTGCTCGTCATTACCCAGATATTGCCCAGCGAATCTTCAACCAAAGCAGTTGCGCCGCTGCCGGGAATAGAGGTACTGTCTTTAATTTCGGAATAATATGTTTTAAAATTGATCCCGTCAAAACGGTTTAACCCATTTGCGGTTCCAATCCAGATAAATCCCTTGCTATCATGAAAAATTGCATCAATATATCCATTTGACAGGCCATCGTTGGTAGTATATTGGTCGAATTCAATATTGTCTGACTGGCCGAATGAATTGGCGGAAATAAGAAATAAAAACAAAAAATAAAGTAACAGCAACCGCTGCTTTCCCTGCCTCATGATTTTCTGAATATAATTCAGTTTACTATGGTAAATAATTCTTGCGGAAGTTATAAAAAATGATTGATATAATTATAAAATTCCAATTTATGATTTTGCTTGCAATTCAAAGAATTATAACAAACAGGACGAGCCCGAAAAAAGGGTTCGTCCTGTTTCTTTAAATCATTAATAATTCGTTCTAGTGATGGCCTTCAAATTTAAACGACACCTTCACTTTAGTACGGTAACTTTCAATTTTGCCATCTTTTATGGTCAGATCCATAGAAATAACTTCAGCAATACGAAGTTCGCGCAAAGATTCGGAAGCTTTGGAAACAGCATTTTCAGCAGCTTTTTCCCATGATTCGGCGCTTGAACCTACTAATTCAATAATTTTGTAAACACTGTTCGGCATAATGGTCTCCTTTCGTTTTTGAATTTACAGCATGTACAGAATATCTATGTTTAGGGTTGCGTAAAATTGACTGTTTGACAATAGGTTTTGGCTTTTTATACCAATATTATTATTACGAATTACTCAATCCATTGAGTAAAATTACTCAGCATATTGAGTAATTTGCTAACGCACTGACAATGTGAGATATGAAAATCGAATTTATTTTACTTTTTCACTCTTTCAGAATCACTACTCGTTTTACCTAAACAAATCAAACTATTTTCAGCAAACCCATAACCTGCACCCTATTTTTTCTATTTTTATCTCCCGAAAAAAATCCAAAAACCCACAAATCATGGAACTTCATGAACTGATCAAAAAGCAAAAAACGAAACTTCAAAAATCCCTAAACAAGCCTGAACTGGCTTTGGGCGAAATCATGTTCAACAACAACGATTGCCAGGTGTTGTCGCAATCGGCAGTTCGTTTTGAGTTATTTGTGGATACTGGTGATTCGAAGTCTCCAAAGGAATGTTCGCTTGACATTGAAGATGAAGATCTGATCCCTACGATAAATGGAGAGCGTTCGGGATGGGAAAGAGTTTCGTATGCCTGCCTGCTCGAAGTCGAAAATGAACTGAAGTTCCTCGACCCCAAAGAACCGGTCGAGCATAAAAAATACACCCGCGAAGGGATGATCAAACGTGTTTTGATGGAACGTCGTCAAAAATCGGATAAAGCAAAATACCGCATGAAATGGGCCTCAAACATTTTCGGCGACCACATCCTGACCAACGAAAACAGTGTTAAGTATAAAATCTTTCTACGCGACTTCGAAAACGAAACGGGATACAGCGACAGCATGGATTCGCGCCTAAACAAGCTGGGAACAACCAAGCACATCATGTTTGCCTTTCAGCAACTGAAAGAAAACAAGGCTCTTTTTGGCCAACTGGACAAAACCTGCCCGTTTATCGAGATTTTTTGTGACCCTGTGAACGACTACAAAATAAGCTGGTTTTACCCACACCCGCTGCCAATCGACGAACAATTACTGATTTCCAGATATTTCAAAAAGGCAACTAATATTGAGGATGACGACCTGAAATATTTCCTGAACTTTTTGGAAGAATCGGCTGATTTCCCAATGATCCATATCCGGCCTGAAGTTCGTGAAAAAGTAGAAAAAGTTTATGAACAAGACATGCTGGATGAGCTGCGGAAGGATTGGAACCCTGACTTCACCGGAATCCAACTTGATCTGTTTCCCTACCAGAAAGAAGGAATAGAATTCGCCCTGTTCCGCAAAGCAGCCATCATTGCCGATGAAATGGGGCTGGGTAAAACAGTTCAGGCCATTGGTACTGCCCTGCTAAAAAAGCAGGTATTCGGGTTCAAAAAAGTATTGATAGTTTGCCCGGCTTCACTCAAAAGCCAGTGGAAAAAAGAAATCGAAAAATTCAGCAGCGAAAAAGCGTTAATTGTGGAAGGCCTTCCCAGTGACCGGGAAAAACAGTACCTTGATATGGAGCATCTGTTTTTCATCGTCAACTACGAAACCATCCTGCGCGATCAATTGGCCATCAACAAAGCAGGGATTGACCTGCTTATTCTGGATGAAGCACAACGGGCAAAAAACTACGAAACAAAAACAGCTTCATCAATCAAACGGCTCGATTCCAAGCATGTGTTGATCATTACCGGTACGCCAATCGAAAACCGGCTGATCGACATTTTTTCGATTGTAAGCATCCTCGATCCCCAATTTTTCGGCCCGCTTTGGGAATTCTCATACCAGCACTGCCTGTTCGACCCAGAGCGGCCCGACAAAATAAACGGTTATTACGACCTGCAAAAACTCAACCGTAAGTTGGAAAAAATCCTGATCAGGCGCGAGAAACGAAAGGTACTTGATCAGTTGCCCAATGTTCAGCAAACCAATATCCCCGTTAACCTTTCGCCATTGCAAGCCGACTACCATGCAAGTTATGCGCATGGAATAGCTACCATTATCCGGAAAAAATTTTTAACGCCATTCGACTTGCAGAAATTGCAATTGTTACTGGCAAGCATGCGAATGGTTTGCGACTCGACCTACCTGATTGACGAAGAAACCAACGAGTCGCCCAAACTAGATGAACTGAAATACATTTTGCTTGAAAAACTGGATGTCCCGAATTCTGAGCGGAAAATCATCATTTTTTCGGAATGGGTGAAAGTCCACAAACTGATAGGCAAGATGTTACGCGACAATGACATTGGGTTTGCCGAACTTAACGGTTCAGTTCCAGTTAAACTTCGTGGCGAGCTCATCAAAAAATTTGAAACCAATCCTCATTGCAAGATTTTCCTTTCGACCGAAGCCGGTGGTTCAGGATTAAACCTTCAGGTAGCTGATACGCTGATCAACTTTGAACTTCCGTGGAACCCGGCCAAAAAGAACCAGCGTATTGGCCGGATAGATCGGTTGGGACAGAAAAGCAACAAACTCACCATCTTCAATTTCATTACCCGAAATTCGATCGAACAGCAAATTGCATCAGGGTTGTTGATCAAACAAAGCCTTTTCGATGGAGTACTCGACAGTTCAAGTACTACCAATTATGTTGATTTCTCGAGCAAAGGACGTTCGCAGTTCATCCAGCAGCTTGAAGAATTTATTACTGAAACGGAAAAAGTGGCATTGGAAGATGATATTGAAAAAGTAATTGCTTCTGAAAATATTCCTGAAAATTTATCTGAAGTATTGCTTCAACCAGATGAGCTTGACCTTTCCGAAGGACTGTCTGAATCAGAACCTGAACCAATTCGGGAAAGTCAAACCCCATCGCCGCAAACAGTTGCTGAAGAAAAAGCGCAGGAAATTGAGCAAGTGATGAACAATGGCATGCAATTCCTTGCCGGTTTGTTTAAAATGTCAACCGGGAAAGACCTCGGTTTGAGCGGTCAATCTGTCGAAATCAATAAAGAAACCGGCGAGGTTATCATGAAATTCAAATTGCCTGTTTAATGGCAGTGATATTTATTCATGCCAGTCAGCTAAACAGTCGGCAAAGGATAAAGCTCATTAGATGACAGTTGCGATATCCTTTGCCGTCACATTCATGTGACGGGCATAATGAAAATAAATTTTTGGGCTTTAGCCCTGAAAGATTTACTCGAAAAAATGATTCATTTCACGGGAACCAATTTTACAACAATTCCCGGACTTTCCGTAGCTACATAAATGTACCCATCGGGACTCATCGTCACATGGCGCACCCGGCCAGCGTTTTCAAGTAATTTCTCTTGTTCAGTAACTTTACCATTTTCCAAACGAACACGTTCGAGGTATTTAAAGCTAAGCGAACCACTCAGGATATCGCCTTTCCAGCCCGGATAACGGTTGCCGGTTACAAATTTCATACTGCTTGGGCCAATGGATGGGGTCCATTGAAAAACAGGCTGTTCCATTCCTGCTTTGGCTGTTTCTTTGGTAATGATTGTACCGTCGTAATTAATTCCAAAAGTGATCACCGGCCATCCGTAATTGTTGCCCTTACCCACCAGGTTAATTTCGTCGCCGCCACGTGGCCCATGTTCGTTGTTGTAAATCCGGCGGCTCACCGGATGAATGTCGATTCCCTGTGGATTGCGGTGCCCAAAGGAGTAAATAGTTGGCATGGCTCCCGGAGTCTTGACAAATGGATTATCCGGCGGGATGCGGCCATCGTCAAAAATGCGGTGTATTTTACCACAATGATTGGTCAAAGTTTGAGCATTCGTTTTCTCGCCGCGTTCGCCAACCGAAAAATATAGATATCCCTGATCGTCGAATACCATCCGGCACCCAAAATGTACACCGCTCGTTGTATTTGGCATGGCTTTAAATAATTCCTGCTGTTCAACCAACTGGTTATTTTTCAGTTTAGCCCTGAAAATAGCAGTGTTCCCTCCTACCCCGTCGGGAGCTTTCTTTGAATAAGAAATGTATATCCAACCATTTTCTTTGTATTTCGGATGCAGAACGACATCCATTAATCCACCCTGACCCAATGCCAAAACTTCAGGCACTCCTGAAATGATTGCTTTTAATTTGCCGCCGCTGAAACGGAACAATTGTCCGCTGCGTTCGGTCACCAGTATATCGCCGTCAGGTAAAAAAGCGATTCCCCACGGAACATCGAGCCCTTTGGCGACCGTATCAATCCGGAAAGCCTGATGTTTGGAACGGACCACTGCCGGAAATTTAACTGCTACTGTAGCTTCCTTTTTGTCTTTCATCTCCAGTATATAATCCGAAATAGCTTTCATCTCAGCTTGGGTAAATGCTTTTTCGAACGATGGCATCCCCAAAACAGGCAAACCGCTTCGGATAACTCCAGTCAGATCGCCGCCAGCTTTAAAAGCTTCCCAGGTATTTCCGGCAAAACGTTCCATTTTAGTGCCATGACAACCTGCACAATATTTCAGGAAATTGTCTTTGGCCGAAAGTTGACTGGCAGAAGATTGGATTTCAACTCCTGTCGGAGTGGTTTCCGGAGAAAGCAGTGAAATGCCTGCTGTCACTAAAAGTGGAAGAATAAAAACAGATAAAAATTTCATTGTTGGATTAAGTTTTAATGTTGTAGCTTCTGAAACACATTAAACCAATAATTTGTTTCAAATTTTCCTGACAAAAAGTAAGCTAGCTTTAATGAATTCGCAGTTTGATTATTGTTGTTAAATTTTTTTATTTCAGCTTTGAACTAAAATTTCAGATAGATTCGTAAAAAGAACGCAAAGTTTTATTCTTTTATAAATGAAATCATCAAAATGGAGAATCTGATACAGATATTGTTTTTTCTGAAAGACCTTCGTAAAGGAGTTGTCGGTAATCTCTCGGGAGAAACTTCGGTAGAAAATGATGTTGCACCCGGAACCGTACAATTCGATTTACCTGCCATCCTGAAAGCAGCACGGAAAGCAGGAATCAAGCATTATTTCATTGAGGATGAAAGTCCTGTTTATTACAAAAAGGTACCGCAAACAATGGCATATCTGTAAAGTCTGAGGTACTAAATTCTTAAAAATGATCTATCTGTTTCTTATACTTTTCAATATTATTGGGCTCTCAAATCCTGATAAGGAGTTGATTTGTCATTATACTAAAAACCCAATAAAAATTGATGCCCGGTTGGACGAAAAGGAATGGGAATCTGCCAGATCAGTTACGTTGCAAGACTCCAGGGAAAGATCGGATACTAAAGCGATAATCCGCACTCTTTGGGACGAACAGAATTTATACCTTGCATTTCAGGTTCAGGATAATGATTTACGTGCTAAACAAAGCGTTCTGGATCATCCGCAACTATATCTGGACGACATGGTCGAATTTCTGATAGATACCGGAAATGATAAAGATTCCTGCTGGAATGTGGATGATGTGATCTATCACATTAATATTTTAGGCCAAAAAAAAGATGACCGGGGAACTGAAAATTGCATGACAAACCCTGGATGGAATGGTAGTGCCAGATATGCAGTTCATCTGTTTGGAACATTAAATGACACGACAGATACAGATATCGGTTATGATCTGGAAATAAGCATTTCATGGAAAGAACTTGAAACAAAACCAGTATCTTTAAGCGTCAATTTTGCTGCCGGAGATGGCGGAATATTGTTTGATTGGGTTGGTGCATCTCCTTTCCGCTCACCCTTCACTTTCGGTAATTTGATTTTAAGGGAATGAAGTATTGAACAGCTATTTGATAATGATAAACTATTTTAACAAACAATCAACATGACAGAACGAAGAGAATTCATCAGGAAAAGCGTAATTGGTACTGCCGGAATAGCCATTGGCGGAATGGGATTCATCTCGAAATCCAATGCATCGATTATTGGAGCCAACGAAAGTGTGAATGTCGCTGTTATTGGTATCAGGAACCGGGGAAAAGACCATTATCGCGCCCTTGCAAAAATTCCCAATGTAAATATTGTGGCCATTTGCGATATTGATCAAAGACTTATCCCGGAAGCTGTAGCTGAAATAGAAAAACTCACTGGAAGGAAACCAGCCGTTGAAACGGAATACCGCAAGATTCTTGAAAACAAAGATATTGATGCGGTTACGATAGCTACTCCAAATCACTGGCACGCTCTGCAAACCATATGGGCCTGCCAGGCAGGAAAGGACGTTTATGTGGAAAAACCAGTGTCGCACACCCTTGTAGAAGGCCGGAAAATGGTAGAAGCAGCCCGAAAATACAATCGGGTGGTGCAAACAGGAACACAAGCCCGGAGCCAAACTTCGACCCGGAATGCAATGAAATTTATGAATGACGGTGGATTGGGGAAAATATATATGGCCCGTGGACTTTGCCTGAAACCCCGCGGAAGCATCGGACATGTAATAAACAGCGAGATACCCGAAGGTGTGGACTGGAATACATTTCTTGGCCCTGCACCTTTCCGACCATTTAACGAAAACCGGTTTCATTACAAGTGGCACTGGTTCTGGGACACCGGTTGCGGGGATCTGGGAAACCAGGGAATTCATCAGGCAGATGTTGCCCGCTGGGCGATGGGTAAAACAACACATCCGGTCAGAATCCAGGGTGTCGGGAATTATTTTATATGGGATTCTGATCAGGAAACCCCCAATATGCAGCAACTTGAATTCGAATATGAAGACGGATCAATTTTACAATTCGAAGTGCGCGGGCTGGGGACCAATTCCGAAGCAGGAATACGGATAGGAGACCTTATATACGGCTCAAAAGGCTGGATGAGCATGGAGAGTGAAGATGAAGGGACGGGAAAAGTTTACTATAGCAACATTAAAATCAAACCCGATGGATTTTCGTCGTACAAAGATGAAGAAGGCCCGGTTTTTACCAATGACATTCCGGGTGCGGCCGACTCTGTGGTCAACCACTTTACAAATTTTATCGAATGTGTGAAATCCAGAAAATGGCAGAATTTGAATGCCGAAATCATGGAAGGGCATTTGTCAACCTCGCTGTGTCATTTAGGAAATATTGCCACCCGGCTAAAGCGGCCCCTTTATTTTAATCCGGGAGCCGAGAAATTTACAAACGACCCGGAAGCAGATACTTACCTGACTAAAATGTACCGGGATCCGTTTTTATTGCCTGAAAACGTTTAATATCTATTTTAAAATGGATTTTAAATTATGAAAAACCTGATTTGAAGATTTAAATAACTAACTTAAAACTAAACCCCAATTTCTATGGAAAACAATAGAAGAGATTTTATAAAAAAAACATTGGTGGGTGTAACTGCCCTATCTGCAGGCGGTATCCTTTCCGGCTTCAGTGCGCGTAGTTATAACCGTATTCTGGGTTCGAACGAGAAAATCAGGATATCGGTCATGGGTGTCAACTCGCGGGGAAAAGCCCTTGCCGAAACTTATGCCAGCCAGCCTAACTGTGATGTGGTACACATTTGCGATGTTGACCGCCGCGCAATGGAAAAGTGTATTGCTTCGGTGACCGAAATCCAGAAACACCAGCCAAAGGGTTTTTCCGACTTCCGCCGTTCGCTCGAAAGCAAAGACATAGACGGTATGGTAATCGCGACGCCCGACCACTGGCACGCTCCTGCGGCAATTTTGTCGCTGCAGGCCGGCAAGCATGTGTATGTGGAAAAACCATGCAGCCACAATCCGGCTGAAGGGGAATTACTCATCAAAGCCGCAGGCAAATATGGACAAGTGATCCAAATGGGTAACCAGCGCCGCTCGTACCCCAATGTGATCAAGGCTATTCAGGAATTGAGAAAAGGTGCAATCGGCCGGTCATACCTGGGCAAAGGCTGGTACACCAACAACCGCGGACCAATTGGGATTGGCAAAGAAGTTGACGTACCGGAGTGGCTCGACTGGGACTTGTGGCAGGGACCTGCCCCCCGGAAAGCTTATAAAGACAACATCGTCCATTACAACTGGCATTGGCGCTGGCACTGGGGAACCGGCGAAGCCCTGAACAACGGCACACACATGGTTGACTTGTTGCGATGGGGACTTGATGTTGATTTCCCGACCAAAGTCAGTTCCTCAGGCGGACGCTACCGCTATCAGGACGACTGGGAAACACCTGACACGCAGATCATCAATTTTGAATTCGGAAATAATATAGCCATGACTTGGGAAGGACGCAGCTGCAACGGAAAAACCATCGAAGGAAATACGGTCGGAGCTTTGTTTTACGGCGAAAACGGCAGTTTGCTGATTGACGGAAATGCATACACCATTTTTGATTTGGAAAGCAAAGTGGTGAAAGAAGTGAAAAACGAAAAAGTTATTGACGCCCGTAACTTGTCCAATCCGGCCAGCGATCTCGATAGCTTGCACATTCAAAACTTTTTTGCAGGCATTAAAACCGGGGAAAAACTGAATTCAGACATTGATTCGGGGCATAAAAGTACTCTGTTGGTGCAGTTGGGAAATATTTCGCAGCGTGTTGGGCGCACCTTAAACACTGATCCGAAAACAGGACATATACTTGACGACAAGGATGCCTTGCTATTCTGGCAACGCAGCTACGAAAAAGGCTGGGAAATAAAATTGTAACGAAGAAACCAGAGATAATTATTTTCTCATGAATACACGAAGATCATTTATAAAAACAGTGGGTACGGGGACTGCCCTTTCTGCCCTGACATTTTCAACTATTGGAGCCACCGCTTCCCGCCTGATTTCTGAAAATCTTTCCGGAGAAAAACCCATTCGTATAGGCATTATTGGCGCCGAGAATTCGCATACGGTTGGATATGGAAAGCTTTTCAATATAGATAAGAAATTCCCGGGCGTGGAACTTAAATATGTGTGGGGCGAAACGGAAGAGTTTGCCAGAACGGCTATGAACAAAGGTCAAATCCCCAACATGGTGAAAGATCCGTTGGAAATGCTCGGAAAGATTGACGCACTGATTGTGGACCACCGGCACGCCAAATATCACCTGGAAGCAGCTACACCTTTTGTAAAAGCTGGGATTCCGACCTTTATTGACAAACCTTTTTGTTACCGGGTTGCTGAAGGAAAAGAATTTTTGAAAATGGCCCGGGAAACAGGCACTCCGGTTTCATCGTACAGTACCGTTGCACATACTGATTCGACGTTCGATATGGCCGATCAGGTAAAGTCGCTTGGCGAATTCAACAATATTGTACGCTATGGCCCGGCTGACATTGAATCTCCCTATGGAGGAATATTCTTTTACGGAGTACACCTGGTACAACCGCTGATGTACATGTTTGGCGACGACATCAAAGTTGTAAAAATCAACAAATACGGAAAACAAGCCGGCGCTGTCCTGATTTTTGAAAGCGGGTTGCAGGCCAATCTGGTGTTCAATTCGCTCCATTACGGCTGGGAAACGTTTGTGGAAACTAAAAAAGGAATTGTTGAACTCAAATCCAGGGTTCAGGAAACCAGCCCCGAAAGATGCTACCGCGATATGGTCGAAATGTTCCGTACCGGAAAAGAACCACTCAAACATGAAAGCATCCTGAAATGTGTTGCTGTGCTTGAAGCGTTGGAACAGTCGGCCCCGGAAGAAAAATGGGTAGAAGTAAAAATTTAGCCATACACAAAAACAAGTACATGAATTACTCTTTCACACTTAAAATCCAGCAATTAATTGTATTCTTCTTATTGCTGACAATGAACATTGCCTTTGCCCAGACCAAAATCGAAGGTTTGTTGTACCTCAACAAAAAACCTGTTTCCGTAGAGATAAAAGACGGGAAAATTGTCAGCGTGCAGCAAATCGCTAAGTTATCGAATGAAAGCCATCCGGTTTACATTGCACCCGGGCTGATAGACAACCAGGTGAACGGATTTGCAGGTGTTTCCTTTTGTTTAGCCGGGGGCGAATTAAACAAGGAAGGCATCCAGAAGGTAACCAGCGAACTCTGGAAAAAAGGGGTGACCACTTATTTCCCGACGCTCACGACCAACAGTCAGGAAGTATTGTTCAAAAATTTCGCGACACTGGCCAAATCAAAAAATGATGAAGCACTGAATGGCTCCATTGCAGGTTATCATTTGGAAGGGCCTTATATTTCTCCTGAAGATGGTTACCGGGGAGCGCATCCGCTCAAGTTTGTGCGAAAACCCGACTGGAAAGAATTCATGGAACTCTATGAAGCTTCGGGCCGGAACATCCTGACTGTTACGATTGCGCCGGAACTGGACGGAGCGATGGAATTTATCCGTAAATGCACAACAATGGGCATCACCGTTGCTATTGGTCACCACAATGCATCAAAGGCAATTGTTGACCAGGCTGTATTGAACGGCGCCAGGATTGCCACCCACCTGGGGAACGGTTGTGCGAATATGATTAACCGGCACAACAACCCGCTGTGGTCTCAACTGGCCAACAACCAATTGATGGCCAGCATTATCTGCGACGGATTCCATTTGCGCGATGAAGAAATTGCCGTATTTTATAAAGTGAAAGGTCCTGAAAAAACTATTATTACCTCCGATGTGACCAGTTTTGCGACTTTGCCTCCTGGTGAATACAAAAACGAAGATGGTGAAACGATCGAACTGACCAAAGAAGGTATGCTCCGATATCCGGCACAAAATGTACTTTATGGTTCAGCGTCGCCCATTTCAATAGGTGTGATCCATATCATGAACGTAACCGGCTGCACTTTAGGTGATGCCATTCAAATGGCCAGTACTAATCCTGCAAAGTTGTACGGTCTGACCGACCGCGGAACGATTGCTCCGGGCAAACGCGCTGACCTGATCCTGTTTGAACTAAGTGATTCAGAATTAGTGATCAAAAAAACTTATGTGAACGGTAAGTTAGTGTATAACGCTTCCAAATAATGAATTCTATTGAAACTAAAAATAGCAGAAAAAAGTGATATGAATGAAGTAAAGAAAAATATCGGCAATTATCGCTACAGGATCCTTGCATTAGTGTTTATGGCGACTTCTATTAACTATTTTGATCGGACTATTATTGGTGTTATGGCCCCAACCTTGCAAAAACTTTTCGAATGGTCAAATAAAGACTATGCAGCCATCATGGTTTCCTTCAAAATTGCTTATGGTATAGGATTGCTGCTCATGGGCAGTATTATTGACCGGCTAGGCACTAAGATCGGATATACTATTTCAATTGTAATCTGGAGTATCTTCGGAATGCTGCATGCTGCCATCAGGCCGGCTTTCAGTTTGATTGGATTTATTACAGCCCGGTTCGGACTGGGAATTGGCGAGTCGGGAAATTTTCCTGCTGCCATTAAAACTGTAGCTGAGTGGTTCCCCAAAAAGGACCGGGCTTTTGCCACAGGCATTTTTGATGCGTCAACCAGTGTTGGTGCTATTTTAGCCCCTTTCGTAGTTGGAGCTATTGTTTCCATTGAAGGGGATAACTGGCAAATACCATTTCTAATTACAGGATTGCTTAGTTCGATATGGATTTTTTTATGGATGAGAACCTATCAAAAACCTGAAGTACATCCAAAATTATCAAAGGAGGAGTTAGCTTATATTAACAGCGATTCTAAAGAAGAGACAACAGAAAAAATTCCCTGGGTAAAATTATTGTATAAAAGGGAGACCTGGGCTTTCTCTTTAACTACTTTAACTGATGGTGTATGGTGGTTCTACCTTTTCTGGGGCGCCAAATTCCTTGGCGAACGGTTTGGCTTTGATATTGTAAATATGGGAATTCCATTCCTGATTATTTTTGTTCTGGCCGATTCAGGAAGCCTTCTTGGCGGATATGCTTCAGGTGCACTAATAAAAAAAGGCTGGTCAATCAATAAGGCCAGAAAAATAACCATGTTGATTAATGCAATTATTATTATTCCGGTAGTTCTTGTGCCTGTTTTGGCAAGCAAATGGATTGCAGTCTTTTTAATTGGCCTTGCTGCGGCAGGACATCAGTCATGGTCAATCAATGGTTATACCATGGCTTCGGATGTTTTTCCGAAAAAAGCAACCGCATCTGTTATAGGAATAGGAAAAATGATTGGGGTGGCAGCTGCGATAATTGCTGACATTTCATTGGGAGCCGTATTGGATACCGCCGGTAACTCAGGTTATTTCTGGGCTTTCATGGTTGCAGGTCTGTCTTATATCCTTATATTGGGATTTGTACACCTGTTGATGCCTAAGATGACCCCGTTGGATGATAATTTGAATTATATAAATAGTTAATGTCTGATCACAATTCAGAAAAAAGAAAGTAAAAGTTTAAAATTTAAAAATTGATAAATGGCTAAGTATAATTTAGTTCCGGTTGATGTGCCGAAGGTAAACACCAAATACAGAAAGATTAAGACCAAATTACCGGTTCCCGAATCGTTAAATATTTTCAGGGTACTATCAGAATCAGAACCTGTATCCATGATGGGCCAGCCTCCGGTTGTCTGGCACAAAGCTAAAGGGTTTCAGGTTTACGACAAATGGGGCAACAAATGGCTCGACTGGTCATCGGGTGTATTGATCACCAATGCCGGGCACAGCCGAAAGAAAATAATAAAAGCACTTCGGGATTTATTAGATCAGAAACTGCTTTCGACTTACGTTTTTGTTCATGAAAAACGTGCTGAACTGACAAAAATGCTTCAGGGAATATCTCCTGACCCCTCAAATTATCTGGTATTTTTACTAAGTACAGGCAGTGAGGCTACCGAAAACTGTATTAAACTGGCCAAAACCTATGCATTTGAAAAATACGGACCTCAAAAGAAATACCTGGTTTCATTCAATCATGCATTTCATGGCAGGACACTTGGGGCACAGCTCGCAGGAGGCAATGCCAGACTAAAAACCTGGATTGTTGATGAAGGGAAAACATTTATTCAGGTACCTTTCCCCGATGGATACAAGAACGAAGATACATCGTTCGGTTTGTTCCTGAAAAGTTTGGAGGATCAGGGTATTAAACCCGCTGAAATAGCCGGAATAATTACTGAATCATACCAGGGAGTTGGTCCGAATTTCTTACCTGTAGAATACGCCAAAAAACTGGAGGCGTTTTGCCTTGAACACGATATCGTGAGTATCTTTGATGAAGTTCAGGCTGGATTTGGCAGGACAGGAAAAATGTTCTGTTTTGAACATTATGGAATTAAACCTGACCTGATTGCCTGTGGGAAAGGGATTTCATCATCCTTGCCGATTTCCGCAGTAATAGGCCGGAAAGATATTATGGGTCTTTACCCTCCCGGCTCAATGACTTCGACCCATTCGGGAAGCCCTTTGCCTGTTGTTGCAGCTGTTGAAAGCCTGAAAATGATCAAAAAAGAAAAATTGGTGGAGAATGCCCGGAAACTAGGCGAAATATTAATTCCCGAATTGGCCAGGATCAGAAATAAATATCCTGATGTTTTAGGTTGCATGCAGGGGCTAGGACTGGTGGCAGGTATCCAGGTTGTAAAAAAGGGGACCAAAGTTCCTGATTCCGAAACTGCCTTGAAAATTAATGAAAAATGTTTTCATAAGGGTTTGTTGATGTTTGCCCCGGTAGGTATTGCAGGTGAATGTTTAAAAATTGCCCCGCCGTTAAATACGACCGAAGAAGCATTAATGGAAGGTATTAAAGTGTTCGAAGAAGCTTGTGACGAAATTTTAGGTCATTAATCAAATTATTAGATAAACTCAATGAATGCATTAGAAGTCGTTATTGTTGGAGGGGGTATGATTACCTATGATCTTATATTGCCTTCCGTATATCATTTGCAACGAACAGGTTATGTTGCCGGAATAAAGGTATGTGCATTGGATTCTCCTCCGTTGAAAGCGCTGAAAAACAGTACTGAAATTTCAGAAGCGTTTCCGGGTCAGGATTTCGAGGCTTTCCCATCAGTTTCAGAACCGGAAGAGAACAAATACCCTGATTTGTTTAAGGAAGTTATCGCTAAAATGAAATCCAGGCAACTGGTTATTGTGGCGATGCCTGATCAGTTTCATTATTCGGTGGTGATGGAAGCATTAAAGAATAATCAACACGTTCTTTGTGTTAAGCCGTTGGTACTTAAATACGAACAAGCCATTGAGATAGAAAAAACCGCTTACGAAAAGGGGCTGTTTGTCGGCATTGAATACCACAAACGATTCGACAGAAGGTCGTTAATGGCCAAACGGAGCTATGAATTGAAACAGTTTGGCGAATTTGTGATGGGCGAAGCAAAACTGATCGAGCCTTACCTTTACCGGTCCTCTAATTTTCAGAATTGGTTCACCTGCGACAAAACAGATCCATTCGTCTATATCGGATGTCACTATGTTGATCTGGTTTATTTTATTACCGGATTGAAGCCAGTCGAGGTATCGGTTTCAGGCATTAAAGGGAAATTCCCAAATGGCAATGAAGGATACATGTGGGCAACCGGCAGAATCCGTTTCGAAAATAATGCCATTTTATCAGTGATTGATGGTTTGGGTTATCCCGATCAGGCAGCAGGAAGTAACGAGCAAAGCCTGCAAATGTTTTTCGAAGGTGATCATAAAACCGGAATGTTGAAGCATAATGATCAGTTCAGAGGTGTTGAACACTCCTATCTGGATGGGATCGGATGTGGCGGATCTCATTTTAACTATGTAAGTCCCGATTTCTATCGGCTTGTTCCTTGGGAAGGCAATGGATTTAAACCAATCGGATATGGTTTTGATTCCGTTTCTGCCTCCGTAACTATGGCATATCAGATTGAAAATGAGGTCCAGGGCTTATCTGTCGCTGATTCGTTGGTCAAACGGCAGGAAATGATCAAAGACGTTGACAAAAAAGGGATTATTGCCACCCCTGCCAATAGTTATATCAATGAATTGGTGGTCGAAGCGGCCCGTATTTCAATATTAAATGATGGTGATATCGTAACTATTGAATACGGACAAAACCCTCATGTTAAACTTCGCCAAAGAAAATAAAATCAAGCTATGAAATCTAACACAAACTTAAATCCAGCCATTATTGTCATTTATTTCTTACTGTTTGCGATGACTTGTCCTGCCCAGAAAACGGTTAAAATTCAATTCGACAGCACCAAAGAAGTTTCCGGACAAAAATTCGCGATTCGCGATATCACGCCCGGACTTCCAACTAACTGGGACGAATACAATTTTGTGGTGCTCGAATTCAGAATTTCCACTTCGCAGCGTTTTCATGTTGGATTTACCACAGAGACCGGTTACAACGAACTTCGTGTAATGAGCTACACTCCAAATGGCTGGAACAAACTGGCCATTCCTTTAAAATTTTATCGCCGTTTGCCAGATGCAGCGCTCGATTTAGCCGCAACTTACAACCAGCCCCGGTACACCGGATGGATCAATCTTGGCGGGAAACGCGGGCCACTTCATGGCGTAGATTCGATTGGCATCCGAATGAATGCCCCGATCAATAATCCAGGCTTTGAGCTTCGCTCGATTGCACTTTCAGTGGAAGATCCCGGCGACCAATATCTTGGAGAAAAACCAGTTGTGAACGAATTCGGACAATGGGATTTGGGTGAATATGAAGGAAAAATTCACTCTTTCGACCAACTGAAAAAAGAATGGGAAACTGAGGACAAAGAAGTAGTAACAACCAAAGCCTATAACTATTCAAAATATGGCGGATACCTTCAGGCAAAAACAAAAGCAACAGGCTTTTTCCGAACCGAAAAAATAAACGGCCAATGGTGGTTTGTAGATCCTGAAGGCTGTCTGTTCCTGTCGGTCGGAGTTGATTGTGTCAGTCCTGGCGGAGGTGGAAATATTCGTGATCTGGATAAGCGGAAAGGAATTTATAAAGAAATACCCCCACAGAACATTAGTCAAAATCTGGGAAGAAGAGGCGGGCCTTCATTCGGAACCTGGAATTTGTTCCGCAGATATGGGGAAGATTATCAGGCTAAATCCCGTGAAATGATCATCAACCGAATGGACAAATGGGGATTGAATACCATTGCCAACTGGTCGAGCCAGGAGGTGATGAACATGAACCGGAAAGCCTTTATGTTTCAGCTAAGTGGTGTGGGAATCGAAAGCGGATTGATGGGATTGCCCGATGTTTATGCCGGCGATTTTGCTTCAAAAGTTGATGCGGCATGCAAAACTTCGGTTGAACCTTACAAGGAAAATCCCTGGGTAATCGGTTATTTTACCGGAAATGAACCATCGTGGCTCGAACAGGAAGAACGTCTTTGTGGCATGATTCTGGAAGGAACCGATAAACCCATCAAATTTGAACTGAAAAACTGGCTGTCGAAAGGCGACACCCCGGAACGCCGGAAACAGTTTATTTTCCAGACTTTCCGGATTTTCCTCGAAACCGTCGATAAAGCTATAACCAAATACGATCCGAACCACCTCAATCTGGGAATCCGTTTTGGAAATGTGATGGAGATTGATCGGGAGATTCTGGAAATCTGCAAAGATGTATTTGATGTTTTTAGCTTCAATTGTTACGACCTTTATCCGAAGAAGGAAATGATGGACCGGGCAATGGAAATGACAGGTTTGCCCATGATTATTGGCGAATATCACTTCGGAACAGTTGACCGTGGATTGGCACAATCGCTGTGGCAGGTTAATTCGCAGCAGGAACGCGGAGTTGCTTACCGGTATTATACCGAACGGGCATACCAGCATCCGGGACTGATAGGAACTGCCTGGTTTCAGTGGTGCGATCAGGATTTGACCGGACGGCGCGATGGCGAAAACTATAACTGCGGGCTGGTTGATGTAACCGACCGCCCCTACAAACACCAGGTTGAAGCCATGATGGAAACTGCAAAACGGCTGTTCGACATTCATCAGGAAAAATTAAAACCGGTTGATCAGGCGCCGGTAAAAGCCCGCGGGCACGGTGGAATGCCAAATCTCTGGAATAAATGAACACTTTTGCTGCATAGTGCACTGACGGGGTGACTTTTTTATCGACAGAACTGCCATTAAGGGTAACTGGAGATGATAATCGAGAGTCACCCCGTCAGTAGCACAAAATGGGTTGAGTTAAAATTATTAATATTGGAAAGTCTTACTCGAATTACTATAGACTTAAACTACATAAACAAGTCCTGATGAAAACCTTTTCCCTTTCCATTTTCCTCCTTTTTTCTATCTGTATTTCAACAATTTCACATGCTCAAAACCCATCCCCGGTTGATTTTGTCAATCCGTTAATGGGCTCTGATTCCAATTATTCCTTGTCGAGCGGAAACACCTATCCAGCCATTGCTCTGCCATGGGGAATGAATTTCTGGACTCCGCAAACCGCCAAAATGGGCGATGGATGGGTATATACCTACGATGCTACCAAAATTCAGGGGTTCAAGCAAACACATCAGCCAAGTCCGTGGATCAACGACTACGGTCAGTTCTCGATTTTTCCTGAAACCGGTGAATTGAAAATTTCGGGAAAATCACGCGCCAGTTGGTTCTCGCACAAAGCCGAAACGGCCCGGCCTTATTATTACAGCGTTTACCTGGCCGATTATGATGTGACTACCGAAATAACACCCACCGAGCGTGCGGCTATGTTCCGTTTTACCTTTCCTGAAAATGAAAAATCGTGGGTGCTGGTTGATGCGTTCGACAAAGGTTCATATATCAAAATTATTCCTGAAGAAAATAAGGTGATTGGCTACACAACCCGCAACAGTGGCGGTGTTCCGGCGAATTTTAAAAACTATTTCATCGTGAAATTCGACAAACCGTTTACCGAAAGCCTGGTTTGGAGCGATACGGCTACGGTTGCCGGTATTTCCGAATTAAACGCGAAACATGTAGGCGCTGCCCTCCAGTTCAAAACCCGGAAAGGTGAACAGGTTCATGCACGGGTAGCTTCTTCGTTTATCAGTTTCGATCAGGCTGAATTAAACCTGAACGAACTTGGCACAGATAAATTCGATCAGGTATGCCAAAAGGGCCGCAATATTTGGAACAGGGAACTTTCGCGCATTCAGGTTGAAGGCGGAACAACCGATCAAATCAAAACTTTCTATTCATGTTTGTACCGCGCCATGTTATTCCCCCGCAAATTTTATGAGTTCGACAAAGACGGCAAAAAGGTTCACTACAGCCCATACAATGGCGAAGTTTTAGCCGGCGCAATGTTTACCGACAACGGTTTCTGGGATACTTTTCGTGCTGTTTTTCCATTCTTCAACCTGATGTTTCCAAGCCTGAATGCAGAAATTCAGGAAGGGTTGGTCAACGCCTATAAAGAAAGCGGGTTCCTTCCGGAGTGGGCCAGTCCGGGGCACCGCGACTGCATGATCGGCTCCAACTCAGCTACCATTATCGCCGATGCTTACTTAAAAGGAGCAAGAGGATATGACATCAACACACTTTATGAAGCAGTACTTAAAAATACCAAAACCGAAGGTCCTCTCACCTCTGTAGGACGCAAAGGAGTTGATTTCTACAATAAACTGGGATATGTTCCGTACGATGTGAAAATCAACGAGAATGCTGCCCGTACGCTCGAATACGCCTTAGCCGACTGGACCATTTACCAGCTTGCCAAAGAACTGAAACGTCCTCAGGAAGAAATTGACTTGTTTTCGAAACGTTGCCAGAACTACCGGAATGTGTTCGATCCGGAAACCAAACTGATGCGGGGCAAAAATCAGGATGGTTTGTTTCAAAAACCATTTAACCCGTTTAAATGGGGCGATGCGTTTACCGAAGGAAACAGTTGGCATTATACCTGGTCGGTTTTCCATGATATTCAGGGTTTGATTGACCTGATGGGTGGCAAAAAAGAATTCGTACACATGCTCGACTCCGTTTTTGTAGTCCCACCAATCTTCGATGAATCGTATTACGGACAGGTGATCCACGAAATCCGCGAAATGCAGATCATGAACATGGGCAATTACGCGCATGGCAATCAACCCATTCAGCACATGATTTACCTGTATAATTATGCCGGGCAGCCATGGAAAACCCAAAAATGGGTGCGCGAAGTGATGAACCGCATGTACGCTTCTTCACCCGATGGATATTGCGGCGACGAAGATAATGGCCAAACATCAGCCTGGTACGTATTTTCTGCTATGGGATTTTACCCGGTAACTCCCGGAAGCGACCAGTATGTTCTGGGAGCGCCGCTTTTCAAAAAGATAACGATAAAACTTGAAAACGGGAAGGAAGTTGTAATCAATGCGCCTGAGAATAGTGCTGAGAATAAATACATTCAATCGGTCCGTTTCAATGGAAAGGAATACGGCAAAAACTGGTTAAGTTACCCTGAACTGATGAAAGGTGCAACGATTGATTTCAAAATGGGTTCCATACCAAATACGCAAAGAGGAATTGTTGAAAGTGATTTTCCGTACTCGTTTTCAAACGAGAATAGGTAAATAAATTCACGATAAATGTTGTAATATTTCTTGTTATTTGACTGACGGGGTGACTTTTAATCATTAAATCTGCCTAATTGGGCAAACCGAAAGCGCTAATCGAGAGTCACCCCGTCAGTAGCAAGTTGTCTTTGGAGATCGAAATGAGTGCTGAGCATATCGAAGTTCCGAAAAACCTTATTTCAATTTTAGCAACCTTAGTAGAAAACATAATTAAACATGTTTTTATACCTTATTAATTCGTCTGTGAATAAATAAGAAGAAGGTAATAAGGTTGATCATTCAATCATAATCCAATTCTACTTAGGTTTCCCTGACAAATGAGGTTTAATAAAAATGAGTCGTTCAGTATCTTTTTCTTAATAAACAACGATTCACAGACTATCCCATTTCAGGTTTTTCAGTAGTTTTTGTTTTTTATCCAACCTGAATATTTCACGCGCATTTCCGTTTAGAAGAGGGTCAACAAGAGCTAAAGCCTCGTTCAGGCTGATGTGATTTTCTTCGACCAGTTCCGACAAAGCCAATGCAATGCCATTTCGTGCAATAATCGAGTGCCCCAGAACAGGTTCAACCGAGGTATAATCGCCGCCAAAAGTCAGTATTTTATTACTTGGAACGGTAACGATAAATTTCTTCAGAAAATCTTTGGCTGCCACCGGATTGATGATCCACGCCCAGCACATATCAATCGTGGCATTGGCAAATTGTTTGGCAACAGCCAGCATTTCTTCGTAGTAAGGATAGCTGATATGAAAGAAAATAAACCGTGTATCTTTTGATTCATCGCATAAACGACCTGCATCAGCCGGATTATTCCGAACCATTGCCAAATCCATCTGGTTGGTTTTTCCGGCCCATTGCGCATGATATCCCAAATGCATCTTTACCGGTAAATCCCACTTTGTTGCCTGTCCGACGACCTGCCAGAAAAGGTGATCCTCGAGTTTTTTTTTCTTCCGGAGTTACCTGTTTCCCGTGGATCACCTGATTATAAACCGGTTCAGCTTCTTCATAAGGAATTCGATCAAAATTAATTCCACGCGAATAAGCCTGTCCAATTTTGATCGCAACCACATACTTTCCGTATTTTTCAAACCACCATTCGATCACCCGGTGCCAGTCCTTCAAGGTTTTCGGATCAATATTGGCGGCCTTGGCGTAGTCATTGTTCCCGGCATAAGTCATCAGCGAGTCGGCCCACAGGTCAGACATTAAAAAGTCGGGCATTTCCGATTTCAGTATCGGGTATGAATTGACCTGACAGGATTCAATGTTGCCTTTTTCCTGAAGTATTTTCCTGTAAAATCCAGGTGCGACCATTTCCTTATAAGCCTTTTGCAAGCGGGGAATGGATTCTTCGGAAAGCTCTTCGATGCCATACAGTTCCCTGATGGAAATCCGCACAGCCTGGGCATATCCAGTATGTTTGACTTTTGGCCAGACCGGTTCAAGGATTTTCCATTTTTCAACCGGATCAACATCACCCGAAAAAAATCGTTTGTAGTCCGCTGCCGGCATTCCGGCCGAAAGCATATCCGAATCGAGGTAATGGCTGAACAGAAAGGTCCAGTCGTTGCTTTTGGTTCCGATCAATGTCCGGTTTCCCAGGCGGTCTTTTTCGTCTATAAGATGTTCGTGCGTGTCAATTAAAGGCGTGCTGAAAACCTTTTCGGATATTGTTTTTCGGATATTTCCCGGCTTCTTTTCCTGAATTCGGGAAACAGAAGAGGCAGCCCCTGACAAGCCAATACCTACAGTACCAATTCCCACATATCTGAAAAAATCCCTTCGTTTTACACTTTTGTTGCTCATGTGAATTCGGTTTAGCTATAAATATCAAAATGAGGTTTAATCAATCAGTTCTAAAATTAGAACAATATATTTCAAATCACGGAAAGTACTACGGGATTTTACAAAACCGGAAAAAATAGTCATCTCAATTCCGATTTTGTTAGTTTTGTACCCAATGTTATATCTGCATGCAAATCACAGTCACAGTTATATTTTTTGAGAATCAGTGAAAACTTAAATCTTGGAACAACTGTCATCTATGAAATATCATATTATATGGTCCGGAACAAAAACTGGCAATAAACTTTTGTTTAGTGTTCTCCTTGTTTTGATTGGTTATGTTGTTCATGCTCAATGCACGTTCAAACCAATCGGACACCGTGGAGGTTCGTCGTATAATTTTCCGGAGAACACCTTAATTTCTCTTGAACAAGGTTTTATTGAAGACATTTATGCTGCAGAGGTGGATGTGCAGTTTACGTCTGACAGTGTATTGGTTTTGATGCACGATTATTACATCGACCGGACGACCAATGGCACAGGAGAAGTTGAGAAACTTACACTGAGCTACCTGAAAACACTTGACGCCGGAAGCTGGAAGAACCCGAAATATAAAGGAGCCAAGGTTCCAACATTAAAAGAGGCTCTGGAACTGGCCAACAGATACCAAAAAAAGCTCTATTTAAACATGAAGGTATTTGCGCCCAAACTGATTGCACGAACATTAAAAGAAGCCAACCTACCTGACGACATTGTTTTACTCGACCCCGACGATTTGGATAAAGTAAAAACTTATCACGAAATTCTGCCGAACACTCCCCTGGTTTATTTTGGCGATTTGCCTCAAGATATTAAAGATCCCGAATTTTATACGTTTCTTAAAAACAACGGAGTTATTGCCATCGAAATTCCAGCCGATTATATTTATAATTCGACTGACCACCGTATAGAAGAATTACGTGATATGGCTCATTCAAACAAACTTGGATTATGGGCATACACGGTGAACGACCCGGCCTATTTCAGATTTTTAAAAGACTTTGGGATCGATGCACTGGAAACAGACCGTCCATCGGAAGCTTATCAGGTTTTTTGCAATAATGGTAATGGGGGATTCTTTCCGGAGAAGCGAATTACGGGTCAATGGGATTTTGATCAAACCTTAAACGGAACAATCGGGTCGCAACTGGCAGTAATTGGCGATAACACGACTGCCGGTCAAACCATCCAATTCGGATCAACAATTTCGTTCCACCTCCCTTCCATCGAAAACAGAGAGGTAAACATTGCCCGGATTCCTGCTTTCGATCCACAACATGCATTGCGGTTCTTCTCGAATATTGCTCCTGAAGGCATTCCCGGCGGACTCGATTGCGACAATACCTATTCATTGATTTTCGATTTGCTCAAACCCTCAGGTAAAAACCTCTATACAGCCATTCTGCAAACGAGTAATAATAACAGCGACGATGCCGACCTTTTCCTTTCCGGAGAAAAAAATAGTTTTGGCATTCTGGAACAATACAACGGAGGTTTTGTCGATAGCACCTGGGTTCGGTTGGCTTTGGTTTTCGATTTGTATCATGAAAAACTGGACCAATATCTGGATGGAAATTATATCGGAAGCATTATGCTTCAGAACAGTAAAAACGGACAGTTTTGCCTGAATAATAATTGGGGCGTACAATCTTCCAATTTTTTCTCTGACGATGATGGAGAGACCAATCCTGTTTTTGTAAGTAGCATCCAATTGCGCAATTACGCTATGAGTACCGACGAAGTCAAGTGGTTGGGGAAACCAAAGGCAACAAAAATTGACCATGCTTTTTTGCCTGATGCTGCTCTTACGTGTCCAGAATTCCAGGAAAATATAAAACTGACAAAAACCGAAAATACAATAAGTTTATTGGCCAATGCCGGAGACCAGGTCAATTATAAATGGGAAATGGATAGTGGTTCAGGATGGGAAAACATCACCGGCACTTCATTCCGGAATCAGGCTTCTTCCAGCCTCCGTATTATCAATGCTACTGAACTCCTGAACGGGTACAAATTCCGTTGCATCGCATACAATAATTGTCAGACTATTTCGAATGAATACTTGCTCAAAGACATCACCAACAGTAATAAGATTATTGACATCCAGAACAGCACATTCATGATCTATCCCAATCCATCGAAGGGACATGTAACCATTGATCTTTCTCGATCTGCACAACCATCTGATATTCACATATACACTACTCAGGGCGTTGAAGTCTATAACAAAAATAAGGTTGTGGAGAAATGCGAGGTTAAACTGAAGCCAGGGGCCTATTTATTTCACATCAGGAATAACAACCAAACGGAAGTAAAAAAGATATTGATCGTCAATTTGTACTGACGGGGTGACTTTTTTTTCAACAAAAGATTAAATTTGGGCCAACCAGAGAGTGCAAATCGAGAGTCTCCCCGGCAGTAGCAAGATATTGTCGGCTGATTTCTATCCATACATTTGCTTAATTTTGTTCTGAAATAAAAATGAAAGATCATGATTAAAGAACTTATCCTGAAAAACCGCAGTTATCGCCGTTTTTATCAATCCGAAAAAATCAGTCCATCCCAGTTACGCGATTGGGTTGATCTGGCACGCAATTCGGCTTCCGCACGAAACGCCCAACCCTTGAAATATATTCTGAGTACTGAAAAATCGTTCAACGCTCAAATTTTTGAACATCTGGCATGGGCCGGATATTTATCAAACTGGAATGGGCCCGAGGAAGGCGAACGTCCTTCAGGATATATTATCATGTTGTACGATAAGCAGATCGAAGGTAATTATTTATGCGATGATGGTATTGCCGCCCAAAGTATTTTGCTGGGAGCTGTTGAAGCCGGATTTGGAGGTTGCATCATCCACACGGTTAACCGAAACAAACTAAGGGAAATTCTTCAACTCGACGATCGGTTTGAAATTCTTCATGTTTTAGCACTGGGAAAACCCAAAGAAACAGTTGTTCTTGATGAAATGAAAAACGGAGATGTGAAATACTGGCGCGACGAAAATCAGGTACATCATGTTCCGAAACGGGCGTTGGATGAGATCATTCTTCGATAAACGCATCCAGCGCTTTGGTTGGCCTGCCATCGTCGCCCCATGCGCTTAAGGCGTAACGGCTCCAGCTTCTGGCACCTTCCGGTTCCCAGTAAAATACTCCCAGGCCTCTTCCTTCAGGCACTTCCTTTACTTTTTTCTGAACGGCAACGAGCATATCGTAAGTGTTTTGTACTTTGAAATCTTCGCCTCCCACTTCAACCACCATCACTTCTTTACCGTACCGCGAAGCCATGTCTTTCAGATTTGCCCCTAGATCGTCAATAGATAAGGTATAATCAGGTTTTCCTTCGAGCCAGAAAGGATAATAGGATAATCCGATTACATCGTATTTGGCACCATTTACCTTTGCAGCATCGAACCACCAACGAAAACGCCCACTGTTATTTCCCTGATCAACATGGAGAATAACTTTTGACTGAGGGCTCACCGCCTTTATGGCTTCATAACCTTTGTTGATCAGTTGAGCCAACTGTGGCCAGTTTGAAGTACTTCCTTCCGGATAGATCATGCCTCCAACAGTTTCGTTTCCAACCTGAACCCATTCGGATATAACTCCGGCAGTTTTAAGTGCGGTCATCACATCAAAAGTATAATGGTACAAGTCGTTCAGCAAGGTCGGGAAATCGTGGCCTTCCCATGCTTTCGGTTTCCGTTGTTTGCCAGGATCGGCCCAACTGTCGCTGTAATGGAAGTCAATCATCACCCTCATTCCCCATTTTTGGGCACGCACGGCCATGGCAACTGTTTCATCCCTGCTGCAATGGCCACTTGCCTTATCGTCCGAAGGATTAACAAACACTCTTAACCGGATGGAATTAATTCCGTGATCCTTCAATATTTTGAAGCAATCTTCTTTATCACCATTGTCGTTTAAAAATTGATATCCGGTGACTTCCATTTGAGGCAGCCAACTGATGTCGGCCCCTTTTGCAAAAACAGTTGGTTGCATGTTTTGGGAAGTCCCTTCCTTGCTGCATCCTGAAATCAGGAGGACTGAAAGGAATAAAGCAATTATTCTGTTTGCTGAAGTTTTCATTAGGGTTGATTTTAATTACTTTGGAATAGTATAATTGTAACGCATATAATCAATGGATGGAATTACATTTCCGGTGAAATCGAAAAATGTTGCGTTCTCCCATGACGAGCCGGTTCCCCACAAGTCTTTCAATTGCGAACTGATCCAGGCGGGTTCCCAGTATATGACTCCGCTTCCCCCGGCTGATATCGTATTCTGGCACAGATCAATCAAAAATTTACACTGTCCTTCTTTGGTAAACGGATATCCTGACAAAGGAGGCTGGCTTCCAAACTGGTTGTTATAGGAATCTGCAAATTCCGATGTCCATGGATAGGCAGTTTCCACGATCATCACTTTCTTTTGGAAGTCATTTTTCAGTTTAGTCACCAAAGCCGGAAAATTGGCAAATGAAACTGTGGTATGCCAGAGCGGATAGTACGACATCCCGATAATATCATAATCGGTTACAGCTCCGGAAGTGGTGATCTGCTCAAACCACCAATATACATTTTTTGGATCGGCCACATGAAGCGCTACTTTAGTTTTAACCATCGAGTTTACAGCCACATCGCGCACCGCTTTTATACCGCTGTTTAACACAGAACCCAGTTCCTGCCAACGATTGTTGCAACCATCCAGATTGGGGAATCCGGTTTTGGTGCCGGTCATCATCAGCCCACAATTGGTTTCATTTCCAATCTGAACCATTTCGGGCATCAAACCCTGTTTGTTCAGTTTGCTCAAAACCGAAAAAGTATAGTTGTAAACCGAATCTTTCAATACCTGCAAGCTGGTAATACTTTCCCAGGCAACAGGGGGTTTCTGTTTGCCTGGATCGGCCCATGAATCGGAGTAATGAATATCGAGATTGACCGCCAGCCCCAACGCTTTGGCCCGCTGAATGCTTTTTATGACATCGGCAAGCCCGCTGTACAATGGTTTTTGCTGATTGTTATAGGCCGTTCGAACCCATACCGGATTATGCCACAGCCGGACACGGACCATATTCGCACCATGAACTTTCATAATCCGGAACGGATCGCGCACCTTTGACGAATCGCGGTAAACGCCACCATGATCTTCAATCTGGTTGACATACGAAAGATCAACTCCCATCGCAAATTCATCGGACGTAAACAGGTGATATTTAGGTTTTTCTTCAGGAATGGGATATTCTTCATACGGTTGTTTTTTATCGGCACACGCAAGACTTAAAAACAGAAGGATAAGAAACATAAATTGGGCTTTCATTGTCATGCATTTTTTACAAAAGTAACGATTAAAAGAATCTGGATTGAACTGTTGAACTATACAATCTTCATTAATGTTACTGACGGGGTGACTTCTTCATCGTTGTTATCTGGTTGCTCTTTCGTGTTGACCTTTATTAGGAATCACCCCGTCAGTTGTTCAAAAAGAAGAACATAACGAAGTGACCTGGAGTAAACGACTTTATCTTCCGGCTGAGTTTTTATTGGGTAAAACTTCGGATCAGAAAGCTTCATCGGATTTAAATAAACAATGAGCCCTTCATTCTGGCATATAATTAATACCAACTCATTCACCGATCTTTTGCATGGCTTCTCTGATCTCTTTCAAAAACAACGGAACTTTCACTTTCGGGTCGCCTTCTCCAAGTGTTTCCAAGGGAATATAGCCCCGGTAGCCTTTCTCCTGAATGATTTTCATGATCCGGTCCAGATCGGTTTTCTGCTCAACGCCATTCACAAACAGGTTTTCTTTAAGCTGCCAGTTTACGGTGTAAGGAATAGACCTGGCGATTTCTTCGTATGGATCGCCTGTGCGGTAACTGCCCACATCGAGGATTAAGCCAAACCAGTCGGAGTTTACCCGTTTGATAATCTCGACAGCCTGATCGGCAGTTTTGATAAAATCGTTGTGGTTTTGGATTCCCACCACTACCCCATGTGATTTCCCGAATTCAACGCATTCCTTCAGATTAGCTACCATGTAATCAACTACTTTTTCACGTGGAAGATCTTTCACATCAGCCGTTCCCGAGAATACCCGGATGACTGGGGCTCCAAGTTTTTCGGCAGCAATAATCCATTTTTTTACCAACTCCACACTGGCTTTTCGCTTCGCCGGATCAGGATCGGAGAAATCGTTACGCACGCCGGTTCCGCTGATTTCCAAACCAAGCAAAAAAGCCTTTTGTTTGATGTGATACAGGTATTCATCCGATGGAACTTCAGGATATCCAGGGAAATAATAGGCTGTAATGTCAACTGCATCAATTTGGTTGGCAGCACAGAATTCGAGTAGCTGATCCAGGTTCATTTCGCCTTTCATCAACGGACCATTGAACGAATAGGCATTCAGGCTGGTCCTGAGTTTTGCCGGAAGTTTTTCGTACGGTTTGCCATGCAATTGCAATGTCAGGAGAAAAGGAAAAAGAAAGAAAAGGAGAAAGGGAAAAGAAATTCGTTTCATTGGGTTTAGTTTTTTGAAAAAAGTGATAGTACAAGATGAGTATCCGTTTGTTTATCTATGTTATCATTTGCCGTCAGCTTTAGCTGACGGACAGATTGGTAATCGAAGCTAATGGCTTTAGCCACATCAAAATTGGGCTAAAGCCCATGTCCATTATTTTCATTTTATCCGTTGACTGAAGTCAACGGCAAAGAATAAAAGCTCAATATTTATCTGTTTAAGAAAATAACCGGATATTCAATCTACATAAATACGCTCATAATCAGAACAGTGATTATCCCAACAATCCCAACGGTTGACTCCATAATCGTCCAGGTCTGAAAGGTTTGTTTCACGCTCAGACCAAAATATTCCTTGAACATCCAGAACCCGGAGTCGTTGAAATGCGACCACATCACACTTCCGGCGCCGGTTGCCAGTACCATCAATTCGGGCGAAGCGCCGGCCTGCTGGGCTAGTGGCAGCATGATGGGAGCTGTAGTGAGGGTAGCAACCGTAGCCGAACCAACCGCCAGCCTGAAAACAGATGCGATCAGGAAGGCCATAAGTAAAGGGTTCATGTGGATGTTATCCGAAATCGAACGGATGTACTCGATGACATGGCTGTCTTTTAATACTTGTGAGAATGCGCCTCCTCCGGCAATAATCAGGACGATCATCGAGATGGCGCCGATTGATTTGGCCGAACTGTTCATCACATCATCCATTTTTCTGCCTTTTCGCAGTCCAAGTGTAAGGATAGCCACCATTACAGCCATGAACAGGGCCATATTGGCATCGCTCATGAATTTAAAAAAGGTCAGTATCCCGGAGTAAATATTCACCAATTCAGGACTAAAACCCTTTTCAGTAAAAATATGCTGATAAAATCCGGTGATATTTTCAATGCCCATTTTGGAAAGTTCTGTTTTCGCAGGTGGCGGGCCAAACGACAAATCGGCCACAGCGCCAAGTAACATCAGGATAATCGGGGTAATGGCACAAAGGATGCTGATTCCCAATCCCGGGAGTTCGCTTTTTTCGAACTTCCTTTCAGTAAAAAGTCCTTCAGGCGGTGTCACTCTTATTTTTTTAAAAAACCTCGACAACCAAACCCCACCGATCAAACATGCCGGAATCATTGGGATCAGGCCGTACAGCAACACTTTATTCACATCAGCCTCGTATATAAACGATACGTAAGTTGGCGCCGGATGGGGCGGTAAAAAACAATGTGCCACCGACAAAGCCGAAAGCAGCGGTAAAGCCAGCCAGATAGTTGGCAATTTGGTGGTTGAGGCAAAGGTGAAGATCAAGGGTATCAGAACCAGAAAACTGGCATTGTACATCATGGGCAAGCCAACCAGGAACCCGGTTATCAGCAAGGCATACTGAATGTTTTTCAAACCCATGAATTCAGTCATACGGAATGTAATAGTGTGGGCAGCGCCGCTTTCCTCCAGAATTTTTCCGAGCATAGCGCCAAAAGCCAGGATCAGTACGATTTTCCCCATGGTGTCGCCAACACCTTTCAAAATGGAATCGAGGATATCCATTGGATTCATGCTGCTAAGCAAACCTACTGCAAAGGAAGTGATGAGCAGCGCCAGAAAGGCGTTAATCTTGAATTTGCTGATGAGTACGAGAAGAATCAGGATTCCGATTCCGACAATGAGTAGAGGCATGGTTGTCTGGATTATTAATTTGCCTTAAATATAGAGATTTCTGAATGAAAGAATAATTGAAAAATCCAAAGCTATCACTTTAAGAATCAAAACCTGTGATTCATTTTGAAAAATCAGTAATATCCAGGCGTTTAAACTTCTCCTGAAATGTTTTCACCATTAATCATTAACAGTAAAAACCTTGCTGTTGGTTTCGTCTTTGCCAACATGAAACTGAAACACATGAACCTTGCCATCCACGGTGGTCAGTTTAATATCATAATCGCCAAAAAAACCGTTGAACTGAATTTTTCCGTCTTTACCGGTTTGGGCGATCAAATTTGTTTTCCAGGTTTTGTTAATCAGCTTGTCAAGCGCATCGTAAACCGGTTTTGGATTATATTCCTTGTCAACTAAACCACCGCCTGGGAGCCAGATATCGCGCTCCGAAAAACCCCACCAGTTGATTGAAGCCAATCCGGGATGGCCAAAACTCAGACGGAAAAACTGATCAGCAAACTCGGCTTGTGCTGCTTCAGTCCATTTTCCTGTACGCCAGCCACCTGTAATTTCTTTTCCCGACGATTGCGGCATCAGTTCGGTAATGTGAATCGGGAATCCCATCCCGTAATACAGATCGTAGGTTTTCCAAAGATCTTCGGGTGAGAACCATGCTTCACGGGGTTCATGCGCCTGAATTCCAATTCCTGAAAGCGGTGCATTCCGTTTTTGGAGTTCTTTCATCAGCCGGGCATAACGGCTCCTGACTGAAACTTTGGGAATTGAATTGTATTCGTTGATCAGAAGTGTTGCTTCAGGGTTGGCAGCATGCGCCCATTGAAGTGATTTTTCAACATAATCGGCATACGATACCAACAACAACAGGACTTTGGAAGTATCTTACTACTGGGACCAATCCACTAGTCAGTGGGTTGGTTCGAGTAAATATGAAAACTCATTCGATGCCAACAACAACAAGACTTTGGAAATTGATTACATTTGGGACAAAACCACTAGCCAGTGGGTTGTTGATAGAAAAACTGAATACTCCTACGATACCAACAGCAACAGGACTTTGTTTATTTATTACGATTGGGACAAAACCGCTAGCCAGTGGGTTGTTGATGGTAAATATGAAGTCTCATTCGATACCAACAGCAACATGACTCTGTTAATTGGTTACAATTATTGGGACAAAACCACTAGCAAGTGGCTTGTTGGTGGTAAAATTGAATACTCCTACGATGCCAACAGCAACATGACTCAAGAATTTTTTTACAATTGGGACAATACTACTAGTCAATGGGTTGTTGGTGGTAAAAATGAATACTCCTACGATGCCAACAACAACAAGACTTTGGGACTATTTTACTCTTGGGACAAAACCACTAGTCAGTGGGTTGGTGAAGGTAAATCGTGGACGGAAAACGCATACAATGCTAATGGCAACAAAACTCTGGAAGCATCTTACTCCTGGGACAAAACCACTAGTCAGTGGGTTGGTATTGACAAGACAACCTGGTATTATTCTGACAAATCCACAAACTCAATCCCAAACTCACCAATTTCCAACCTTTCAGTTTACCCCAACCCCGCAACCAATAACATCAGCATTGAAACCAACAGCAACCTGCAGGGAGAAACTACAATTTGTATTTTCAATATGAATGGAACACTCATAAAGCAGGAAAAATTCCAAAGCCAGAACCTGATTGAGATGGATGTAAGCGCTCTGGCAAAAGGGCTTTACCTGGTTAAAATACAGACGAATAAGGGAATTGAGAGTAAAAAACTGGTGGTTCAGTAAGGTGTTCAGAAAAGGGTTTCATCCTCTTTTCGGGGGATGGAATCCCTGTTTGTATAACTGATGCTGTTGGATTTTTTGAGGTTTTTCATGGCTGTCAGAAAACCAAAACGCAAAATAAAAAACAATTTTATTGAGCAGAAATTAAGGTTTGTAATTCATTCATGAAGTTATGTGCCAACGGAATCATTGGTTTTACATCATCTTCTGTCAGATTGAATAAATCGTCATAATCGCCAGTTTGTCGCAGTTCAAAAAGTTTGGAGTACAATTTTCCAGCCTCTTTCGAAATAATACCCGTTTTTACAAAATGTAATCCAAACAATCGAATTACGCCGCTATGGGTTTGTGCTGAGTAATTATTCTGAATTAAAAGAGCACTCGTCATGTAAAAACAAGCGTAATACAATCTGTTGATAACCGCATTCCAATAACTAAGTGTAGCAATCCCTTCAGCTTCTGCAAAGGTATCTTTAGCTTTTTGTACCCTGAAGGTAACAATTGCTTCCCGTTCATCCGAAGTTAAACTCATATCAGGATTCCCTCCTTTTCAACGTTTTTATAGAATGGAGTAAAGCTTCGTTTCTGCCAATCAGACCTGGTATAAAGCTTTGCGGAAAAATGCTCACCAATATTCCATCCAAGTTCATATAAGGGAAATGAGATATTGTCAAAATCAGAGGATTCTATTTTTGGCTTATCTAAAATAACCAAAATATCCCAGTCCGAATCAGGATTTGCGTTCCCTCTGGCCTGAGAACCAAACAGTATTACACGTGCCTCTGGAGATATGGATTTTAGTGTCTTTTTTATAGCCTTCAGAATTTCTTCTCTGGATTTCTTCATTGTTTCAATATTTTGCACGAATATACAAAAATACTGGCATACTACCTTAGCGCCTTCTTATATGTTTCAATCGCCCTATTCCTTGCAAATGCAGGTTCAATCCTGGGTTTTGGGTATGCAGAAGTTTCAAATCCGGGAACCCATTTCCGGATGTATTTGAAATCCATATTAAATTTTTCGGTTTGATTTTATCCTGTACATTTTGTTTGTAATGGGTTGGATTTTCCTTTTTATTCCCTAACTTTATATCTGTATATCACCCCGTTATCAATGAGATTCATTAAACAATTCATCAGTCGTATTCCTTATTGGGCCTACCTGCTCGTGCTGCTTGCAGTGGTTGTAAATACCATTTACCTGGGAAACTTGTACCGGTTGAGATTTGGTGATGTTGATTACAGGTTTGCTGAAGGTAAATGTGTCATTGCCCAAATGTCTGCCTGGGGATCGAGTAACAGGGCAGGAATGAAGCCGGGAGACTTTGTACTTTTCATTGATTCCGTAGCCATTTCAGGACCGGAACAAGCATACTCCATTGAAGGCAGTCATGCAATAGGAGATACACTTACCTATATAGTTTCAAGAAATAATAAAGAATATGCACTCACACGGATTATAACCTCTTTTGTGAAGGAAGCGCCGGCGTTATACTATATAAAGTTTGTACTGATGATGCTTTTTAGTATCGCTTGCCTTTACATTCTTTATAAGAAACCCGGTGACCGGACAGCAGTGATATTTTTCATTTATTCCCAGATTTGTTCGGTATTTCACATCGCGTATATTCTTCCTTTGGCGAATCTTTTTACAAATTTTGCCAGCATATTAATCTTTTATTCCGGTTTTTTATCCGGCCCGGTTCTTACCCATTTTATCCTGCTTTTCCCGCAACCTATCCTCATCTACCGGAAGATCAGATGGTTGATGGTCCTGTTCTACGGAACCGGATTTTTAATTGCTTCATTATTTGTAATTATTCACTTGCTTGCTATTTATCATCCTTCAGGTGATTACTATATGAATTTGTTGGGAGTTATTAACCGGATCATTGTGTCATGGATTTTTTTCAGTTTTTGTGTATCAATGTCCGGAGCATTTTACCAGTTCCGTACGATAAAGAATACTGTTGCCCGAAACCAGCTTCGCATGGTGATCATCGGCGCTTTTTTCGGATATTCGGCACCTATGTCTTATGCAGTTTTCTATGATTATCTTCTTCACCTGAACTTTTTGTATCCATTCATTTTTTATGATCTTGCCCAGGGAATCACGGTAATTATAATGATTATCTGCTTTCTGATTGCCCTTTTCCGTTACAGGATCTGGAATATTGAAATTTATATCAAGAAGGTTTTATTATACCTTATTGCTACCATAGTTATAACATTAACCTATTTCCTTTTAATCTATCTCGTAAGTCAATTGACAAAAGGCGAATCTGATATCATCCGTTTTCTGTCACTGGCTGTTTCAGTCATCATCTTCCTGATTTTGCGCGATAAACTTCAGCAACTAATCGACAGGTTCTTCCACCGTGAAGCTTATGACTCGACAACGGTAGTAGCTGATTTTGAAGAAAAACTGGCCGGGATTTACAGGTTTGATGAACTCAAATCAGGAATTGTGCAAGGGCTGGATGAAATTTTTCATTTCAAATCACTGGTTTTTAACCTAAAAAAAGAGGAGTTGATTTATGTTCCGGCATATTCGCTTGGACAGGCGCAAACGCTGGTTGAAAAGGAATACAGTGTTTCACCTGAAATGGAACAAAGGTTGCAAAAATCCCAGGTTTTCTCCCCGGCAGAACTTGACCAAAAGTTGTCTGTTCCTGAAATGGCAAATGGCGAACTGGTTGTTCCTTTGCTGAAGGAAAATAAGCCTTACGGATTTTTCCTTTGCGGGCCGAAGAAGTCGGAGAAAACCTATTCCATTCAGGATATCCGGGTTCTCTCCCTCATCGCCAAAAGAGTAATCGCTTTATTCAACACTGCAGGTTTATATCAGAAAGACCTCGACCGTCAGTTGATGCTGGAACGGGAACGGGCGAGGATTTCGCAGGATATGCACGATGATATTGGGGCAGGACTCACCAGGATCGCGATGATAAGTGAAACCGGATTTAAATCTTCGGACCAGGGACCGGAAGTTAGAGAACGCATGGCTAAAGTTGCTTCTTCGTCGCGTGATATGATTGCAAGGCTCAATGTAATTGTGTGGGCGCTGAACCCACGATACGACAATCTGGACAGCCTGATATCCTATTCCCGGAGGTATTTTGGTGAGTATCTCGACAACTTCGGGATCCGTTTTATTATTAAAGTCCCTGACATCATTCCTCAATTATCCATTACTCCCGATTTCAGGCGAAATGTTTTTTATGCCCTGCAGGAAGCCATTCACAATGCGGTAAAACACGGAGCCGCTTCTGAGATCGTCATTCAAACATTGATCAATGGAAACAAGATGGAAATAACGGTTACTGATGATGGAAAAGGTTTTGATACAGATAGGAAAGATTTACATGGAAACGGACTGATCAATATGAAAAAAAGGGCTGAAGATATGTTTGGTTCATTTGATATTCAAAGTACACCGGGTGAAGGAACTAAAGTTAGTTTTGTTTTCAGCCTGGGTAAAAATACAACAAAAGGGTGATTGTCGTTACTGATTATGCTAGGTAATTTTGTCAAATGACTGATGAAACTGCAAATATAAAGGTTGTAATCGTTGAGGATGACGAAGAAATGCGGAAAGGACTGGAAACCATTGTTCAGTCGCATCCGGCATTAAAATGTATTGCGACTTTTTCATCCGGAGAGGAAGCATTGAAGCAAATTCCAGAACTGATTCCAGACATTGTGCTGATGGACATTCACCTCCCGGGCATCTCCGGAATTGATTGTGTCAGGCAGCTAAAACAACTCCTTTCCTTCACCCAGTTTATGATGTGTACGGTTTACGAGGATAACGAGAATGTTTTTGAATCGTTATGTGCCGGCGCTACCGGATATCTGCTGAAGAACAGCCCGCCGGGAAAAATCACCGAATCCATCATAGACCTTTATCATGGCGGTTCTCCTATGTCATCCATCATAGCACGAAAAGTGATCCATACTTTTCAGCCGGTTACACATTTAAACGTTGAAAAAGAAAAACTGACCAAACGGGAGCTCGAAATGCTCGATCTTTTAGCAAAAGGTTACCGTTATAAAGAAATAGCCGATCAGCTTTTCATCAGTTTCGAAACGGTTAGGACACACATCCATAATATTTACGAGAAGCTTCATGTACAATCACGAACTGAGGCATTGAATAAGATCTTTCCCCGGTAAGAACATTATTTTTCAAAACAACTTCCTGTATTATTTTTATCCGTTTTGCAATATTTCTACTGTCTGTTAATCAAATAAATAGATTGTCGGAATATACAACGAAATGCGTATTGCGCGCCCCTGTAAAAGGAGGTAATTTTATCTATACAAACATTAAAATATCATATTTATGAAAACATTAATTCTACTTTCAGTATTTCTCTTCTGCAATGCTCAACTTTCTTATGGGCAGTGGTCAAACACCAATTTATCAGTACCTAGAAGTTCCATGGGATCAACCACACTTGGCAACAAAGCATATTTTGCCGGGGGTCACAACGGTTCAATTATTTTATCCTCAGTTGAAACCTACGATGTAAAAACAGGATTATGGGAAATCATTGGCAATTTGAATACTGCCAGGCAAGTAATTACAGGAGTATCCTGTGGATCAAAAGTGTTTTTTGCCGGTGGTGTCAGTTCTAATATGAATACCACCTATTCAACAGTAGATATTTATGACACTATTACCAGACAATGGTCTGTAAAACAACTCTCTATACCAAGATTTGATCTCGCTGCTGTCAGCAAAGGCAATAAAGTTTTGTTTGCCGGTGGATGCTTATATGATCTAACTGGCTACAATGTTGTTGACATATACAATACCCAGACAGATTCATGGTCAACAGCTAACCTTTCAATTGCAAGGGGAGCAATGGCTTACGCTGTCGTGGGTGATCTGGCCATTTTTGCCGGAGGAATTTTACCCGGGGGTGCGCTCTCTAACCGGGTGGATATTTACAATTTTGTCACAGATACGTGGAGCACCGCTACTCTTTCTCAGGCCAGATGCTGGGCCAGCGCTACTACCATGGGCAACAAAGTGTTGATTGCCGGTGGAATGAAAAGTTTTCCAAATGTACCAAGTGACCGTGTGGATATTTATGATGCCTCCAATGGTACCTGGTCAACAGTAAGCCTTTTTTCTGCAAGGGCAGGGATATCATCCGGTACTGTAAATGGTAAAGCGTATTTCGCCGGTGGCTCCAACGTTGCTAATGGCGGGATTCCGTATGATTATTCAGATGTAATTGATATTTATGATGGCAATACCTGGTCAAAGGATGTTTTACCACAACCTCGTTGCAGTGCAGGCCTGGTTCTTGGTGATAAATTCCTTATTGTCGGTGGGAAAAATAATACCGGGGTTCTTTCGTCTGTCGCAATCTTTAAAGATCCAACCCCTGTTTTCCGCACTTTTTGAAAAATGCCTCTGAAACCCTTGATTTTATTGAGACAGATTTTCAAATTGGGTGTCCCGACAAAAATCGAATATTGTTGAAAAAATGATTTCTAATTCAAATATTGAATTCTCAGAGGGTTAAAAATAAAATAGTCAAATTTTAACCGTTATAACAACCAAATTCTTCAAATTTTCAAATTTTGTCCTTTTCTCAAGGTGTCCCATAGCGGAAAACAGGAAAGGAGGTAATTTTATTGATACAAATATTAAAATATCAAATCTATGAAAACAAAATTTTTACTTTCAGTATTTCTCTTCTGCATTGCTCAACTTTCTTATGGGCAGTGGACGTACGACAAATTATCAGCCCCAAGATACCGCATGGGGGCTGCTGTTCTTGGGACAAAGGCTTATTTTGCCGGAGGTGCGAATAGCGCTGGAGTGGCAGTTTCAACAATCCAGGTTTATGATGTAAAAAATGAAGCCTGGGATACAAGTATTCCTCTCAATTTATCAGTTCCACGAATGCACCTTGCCTGTGTTGCTGCAGGCTCCAAAGTGTTTTTCGCAGGTGGTGTAAATTTGAACAACATGGCATTGTTTTCGGAAGTTGATATTTGGGATACCATCACAAAACAATGGACTCTTAAACAGCTCAGCGTTCCACGGGTATTTTTATCGGCAATAAGCAATGGCGAAAAAGTACTTTTTGCTGGAGGTGTTGTTTTAACAGGTCATGGCCCTTCGTTCGATGTTGTAGATATTTATGATATAGCTACAGGGTTGTGGTCGGTAGCTAAACTTTCCATTCCCAGGTCAGGCATGGGTGCAGCAGTTGCAGGTAACCGTGCTTTTTTTGCAGGTGGTACTATGGAGGAAACATCCACGGTCACCAAAAGGATTGATATCTATGATTTTTCGACCGGAACCTGGAGTATTGACTCATTGTCGGAAGCAAGAGGATCTCTGGCAGCAGTTACACTTGGCAATAAGATATTGTTTGCGGGTGGAACAAATGCCGGCAATAAACCAACCGGCAAGGTGGATATTTACGATGTTTCGACCAGCAAATGGACAACGGCAAATCTTTCCGTGCCCCGGGCATTATTCCCTGATCCGTCTGCTGCTGCAATTAATAACAATCAGGCAGTTTTTTCCTGCGGTGGACATTTTGATCTTTTCACTCATAGCTGGAAATCCTATTCCAATGTGATAGATTTTTATAATGCTTCAACAAATTCCTGGTCATCCGGAAAACTCACAAAATCGCTATTGCTGTATTCTGTTGCAGGACTTCAGGATCACTTCATTGTTGCAGGAGGATATTCTCCCGGTTTAGATGTCCTTGTTGATAAAGTTGAAATATACTCCCCAACCCTTATTCATGTCCCCGCTGATTATCCCAAAATACAACCCGCCATCGATGCTTCTTCCAACGGCGACACAGTGCTTGTAGCCGAGAACACTTATTACGAAAATATCAACTTCAAAGGCAAAGCCATTGTCGTTGCGAGTGAATTCATCATGGATCGCGACACCAATCATATTTCCAAAACCATCATTAACGGCAGCAAACCGGTAAATCCTGATATTGGTTCGGTGGTAACCTTTGAATCAGGTGAGGATACCACTTCTGTTTTGTGCGGGTTTACCATCACTGGTGGGACCGGAACAATTGAAAGAGATGCAACAATTGAGTCTTATAAATGGAGGTATGGCGGAGGAGTAAGAATTCAGACTTCAGGCGCCAAACTGTTGTACAATTACATTGAAGGCAACACAGTTTCCAATGATACCATTGTTGTAGGAGGAGGCATTCTTGCAGGAGGACCGGTAAACAAAATCCCCTGGGTAGTCGTGCGTAATAACAAGATCAGGAACAATAAGGCGATAAGCTTAAAAAATTCAGGTGAAGCCGGTGGAATTTTTAATGGTTATAACCTAATAATGGCTGACAACGAAATATCTCATAACGAAGCAAATGGCTCTTCGCAATCTCTTGGTGGTGGAGCATTTATTTATGGTGGTTTTGGGACAATCAATGTGAATATCAGGAATAACCTGATTATGGAGAATAAGGGAGTTTCTTTCAGTAATATTTCAGCGGGTATACATGGCGCAGGTCTTGCCATTTGGAAGAGTCCGGGAATTGTGTCGGACAATATTATTTCCAACAATAAGATGGAGATGTCCGCCGGCAAAGCGGGATTTGGAGCGGGAGTATTTGTACAGGAAGTTATTGCCAATGATCTTATTTTTGAAAATAACCTTATTGCCAATAATACTTATGTCGGCGGGACATGTGCAGGTGGAGGAATGTTTTTATACAATACCGGGGGGAAATTCAGGAACAATGTAATAGTTGGTAACCAAGCCACCCGGGGAGGCGGAATCACCATCGCGGATAATTCAGGTGTACCATCTGTACTGATCAACAATACGATAACAGGGAATAAAGCAACTACCTCCGGTGCCGGATTGTACATCAATTCTGCGAAAGCCGATGTTGTAAATACCATAATATGGGGAAATACAGCGCCTAATGGAGCGTCTATATATCGGGAAGGAAGCACTCTAACAGTAAAATATTCGGATGTGCAAGGCAGTACTTTGTGGCCGGGCGAGGGAAATATAAACACAAATCCTATGTTTTCCGGGAGTGTTGAGAATCCTTATGCCTTGTCCACCGGATCTCCTTGTATTGATAAAGGTATTCCTGATACCACCGGATTGGGCATGGACACAATAGACATAATCGGCAATCAACGGATATGGGGCGCGAGGGTGGATATGGGCGCGTATGAATTTGGCTCCTTTCCGTCAGGTATTGAAGAATCGGTTGCGGCCGATAAAACAATCAGCTTGATGAATTATCCCAACCCGTTCACCACTTCAACAACTTTGACAATTATCCTCGAAAAATCGGCCAATATAAATATTCGCGTGTTCGATATTTTCGGACGACTGGTTGCCGAACCTGTAAATGAATATCATCAGAATGGAAAACTGAATGTACAATGGAATGCCGAAGGACTACCTGCCGGGGTTTACTTTTGCCGGTTAAAGGCGGGAAACCAGTTTATTACGCACAAGATTGTGAAAATGTGATAATTGTTTATCAGACAGGGGTTCCATCCTTTTTTCGAGGGATGGAATCTTTCGGGAATAAAGGCAATTCGAAAAATATCAATGTTTTGTGGAATGACAAACTATTAACGCTGACAGTACCGAGTTTTCGGGATCGGACGCTGTCAGGTTTTCCGGAGTTGCATGACCTTTCAGCGTCTTTAGACCTGGAAGCGTCAAGAACCAAAACGCTAAAAAGTAGGCAATAAACCACAAATAACTAACAAAATGAAAAAACTAACCTTATTCATTTGCTTAACGCTTGTTTCTGCAGTTGCTTTTGCACAATGGACATGGCAGAACCCGCTGCCAAAAGGAAATGACCTGCATTCAGTTTATTTTATTGATGCCAGCACAGGTTATTCAGTTGGTAAATTTGGTACAATTATAAGAACCTTAGATGGAGGCACAAATTGGACTAATTTGCAAAGCGGAACAACTGCATGGTTACATTCGGTATACTTTACCAATACCAAAACCGGTTATGTAACAGGCGATGGTGGCACCATCTTAAAAACGACAGATGGAGGTACAAATTGGACTGCTCTGAAAAGTGGAACAACTGTCCCGTTAAATTCTGTTTACTTCACTGATGCTAATACAGGATATGTGGTTGGTGGATTTTATATATTGTGGGTTTCATATATACGGATAATCTTGAAAACCAGTGATGGAGGTGCAACCTGGACTGAACTATTGAACGAGAATACTTCTCCATTATATTCCGTTTTCTTTACCGATGCCAATACAGGTTACGCTGCCGGCAACACTATCTTAAAAACTATTGATGGAGGTAATAACTGGACTGATATAACGAATGGAAAATATTATGGCAAATCAGTTCATTTTACCGATGCCAATACAGGGTATGTAAGCTGGGAGGGAACCAATTTTAAAACCGTTGATGGAGGCAAAACCTGGTCAGAATTTACGATCGATCCATCTTCATTAATAAAGTCAGTTTATTTTACTGATGCCAAAACAGGTTACGCAGTAGGCTCAAATATCTATAAAACTATCGATGGAGGCACAACCTGGACTCAATTATCAAGTAGAATTGATGCCCCTCATTTAAATTCGGTTTACTTTACTGATGCCAATACCGGGTTTGCTGTGGGTAATGCTGGAACAATTTTAAAAACCACTGATGGAGGTATAACGTGGACAGGATTATTGCGAGGAACAACTGCCTGGTTAAATTCAGTTTACTTTACTGATACCTCTACAGGTTATGTAGCGGGTGATAATGGAACCATCTTAAAAACCGCTGATAGTGGAACAACATGGGCTGAATTAGCAAGCGGAACCACTGTCACATTAAATTCAATTTGCTTTATTGGCGCTGATACTGGGATTGTTGCAGGGAATAACGGAACCATCTTAAAAACCCTTAATGCAGGTACAAGCTGGAATGCAATATCCAGTGGAACAACCGAGGATTTAGTGTCAGTTTCCTTTCCAGATAAAAATACAGGTTACGCCGTGTGTAACCAGGGAACTATTTTAAAAACGACGAATCGCGGCGTGACATGGAATGCATTTCCACTGGAGTCAGCAAATTGCTTACTTTCAGTGTATTTTACCAATGTTAACACAGGTTATTCATTGGGCTGTATGCACGGTATGTACACGATTCTAAAGACTGTTGATGGAGGCATAAGCTGGACAGCAATATCGAGTGGGAGTGATAAGTATTGTAGATTAAATACAATTTACTTTACTGATGCCAATACAGGATATGTACTGGGTGATTGTGGAATCATTTTAAAAACTGTTGATGGAGGCGCAACATGGACTGCAACACCAAGTGGTACAGACAGCTGGTTAAAATCAGTTTACTTTACCAATGCCAATACAGGATATGTAGTTGGTCGTTATGTTTATGGATGTCTGATGGAGTGTCCACTAAATCCAAGCATCATCCTGAAAACAACCAATGCTGGCGAAAGTTGGACCAGTTTAACGGCTGTTTCAGCGCTCCATCTGAATTCAGTTTACTTTACCGATACCAATACAGGTTATATAGTAGGTGAAAATGGTATAATATTAAAAACCACCAATGGCGGCGGCTGGGTTTCCGCTGCAAAAACCCAGACAATGGAATCAACCTTCACCATTTACCCCAACCCCGCAACCAATAAAATCACCATCTCAACCCACAGCAACCTGCATGAAGAAACACTTGTTTGCATTTACAATATGAATGGAGCGCTGCTGCAACAGGAGAAATTCCAAAGCCAGAACCTGATTGAACTGGATGTAAGCGCTCTGGCAAAAGGGCTTTACCTGGTTAAAATACAAACGAATAAGGGAATTGAAACTAAAAAGCTGGTGGTTCAGTAACAAAACTTAATAACCTATTCCTCAGTTTGAATTTTACGTTTGACATTTTATTCCACCAGGAATATCAGGTATCTAATACTTTAGCTGTGCCTGATCATGTTCTTTAAAGGCATTACAAGCCACCAGGTGTTTTTCCATCACATCCATATCGTCACCTTTTATGGTTGCGCTGAAATCCAGAGCACGTTGTAACATTCGTATATAAGCTGACGGGGCTTGTTGACGGGATAACCTTCTTAATACTCCGATATAATCGTCACGATAAACTGTGGGAATGATGATCCTGGTCTGACCTTTAGCTACTGATTCTGCATTCATCATTACCCTGGCTATCCGTCCGTTGCCATCCAAAAACGGATGCACTTCACTAATAAGGAACATGATATAGGCAGCCCGTGCAAAAGGATGTGTCAGTGCCTGGTAAAAATCAAATCCTTTTATGAGAGTGCCTTTTACCAGCGAATGGTCAACAAAAAAGGTTTCACCTGCCCGGTTATTTTTATCTTTAAACTGGCCGGGGTTTTTGGATATTCTTGCACCCATTAGCACCCGATGCCGGTAAAGAAGTATTTCCAACAACTGATCTGCATTGGTTGGTACAATACTCATCTCCTGTCTGTTGCTTACCAGTTTGTAAGTACCCAGTATATCATGCGAATCTTCATTGCGCGAGGGCATTGGAGTATCTGTTTCAATGATGCGTCTGGCATCCTCCAGTTCAAACTCGGTTCCCTCAATGTAATTAGAAAAGTATGCTTCAAAAAAGGCAAAATTCCTGAAAGATTGGCTGCTGATGTTTTGTTCCGGCTGTTCTTTAAATTCCTGCTGCTTCAGTTCTACAAACAGTTTTTCAAATAATGGCAATCTGGCCGGGTCGTATGGATTGCCAAATGCCCTTGCCACCGCCAGTGGTGAGGACAATACTTTTGACGGATTTGTTGTAAGCAGGGCGCTAATGAGTTTGTTAAGTTTTTCAAACTCTTTTTCCATGCTCAATCCAGCTGCAATTTCTCTTGCTTTATCCCTAAGTTCATTCAAACCTGCTTCTCCTTTTACCCTAATCACATTTTCCAGACGGTCTTCAATTTCGGGAAGTGTTAGTGTCTTTGATTCGGGACCAGGCTGACGGCTCACCTGCAGGTTTTCCAATAGTGCCCTTTCAAATTGCGAACAGTAGAGTTCACCGGAAAAAGGATTATCGCCTTCTGTTTTGCCCGGACCTTCCATAAATCGAATCGTAATGCCGGGCAGACTTATCCTTTTTGTGTAAGAATAGGTGAGGAAAATATGCCCTTCTGATGTGGGTTGGAACTCCAGTGCCGACCGATGGCTGAGAATGGACCCGGTGTACAATTTTCCCAAAATGGCAAAGAGGTTCCTCCGGATGATTGTTTCCGGCGTATCTGAAAAATTGGGGGTATAGATACGGGATGCTATCTTCCTTAGCTTACCGGCTTTCTCCAACCTGGAAATTTGCTTGCTTAATCTGGAATCGCTGGAAGAAAAGATGACCTCCTGAAGATGTATAGGCAAAATATTTTCCATTTAAAGTAGTTTGAAGATCAAAATTATAGAATATTTTCCACTAATAAGGCGTTAAAGGAAAATATTTTCCAGTATATGTTGAGCTAAGAATTTTGATGAATTCAACCTACCTAAAAATCAGTTTAAGGGTTTGTGTTTCTTTCGCGCCTGAAATTTTAGCCAGATAAACTCCTGCCCGAAGTTGAAGCTGAACGGAAACCAGCGGATCGTTTGGAAATAGTTGCGAAAATACTTTTTGGCCATTCAATCCAAAAACTTCGATGCTTACTTTCTCCTGAGAGCTGTTTTGGACTTCAAGTGTAACCACACCATCGGCTGGCTGAGGAAAGGCTTTAACCTGTATCTGGCTTGTTAATTGTTCGTTTCCGGTTGTACTGCATACACCTCCCAGATAGCTGTCAATCCAGGATATTCTCTGAAGCATCCAGTTTTTCATGTAATTCACATCTTCGGTATAGGAATTGCCAACATACGGATTGGGCCAAACGTATTTCCCCTGGATCGGCCATTTGGCAAAATTCCGGGTTGCCGCATCACCAACCTGACTTGTTGCCTGATCAATAGTTGAAGCAATTGAGCTATTGGAAAGAATCGTTCTTCTTAATTCGAGCCACCTGCATTTCAGCCTGTTTTTGAAATCAACATCATTTAATAATTTACTCCACCACTTCGGGTTGCCCCAACCATCAGCCGGAACCAGGTAATTCCAACCCCAGGTATTGCCTGCTTCCAGATAATTGGCATTCCCGAAAGCCAGGTCGTAATCCCAGATTGGCCCCATGCGTATCAGCGGGTTCCTGTCGTCACGATCTTTATGCAAAAACGCACTGAGCCGGTATCCATCCGTATTCTTACTGATCTCGACCATGATCCAGTAATCTATAAAAGATGATACGTCAATAACATTGGTATAGCCCATTTTCGGATCGTTATAAAACCAGCTTACCATTACATTTTCAAAATCGCGGATCTTTCGGGTAATATAATCTTTCTGAGCTGGTAAAATATCAGCACGGTCGGGATACGACCAGGCATAAAATACCTTTTTATTCCGGGGCCCACCGCCAGTTCCTGTCCCGTCATACTCCGAAAAGAACCCGTCCGTGTATGAACCGTCAGCCGACCGGTCAATTTTTACAATATATCCACCGGTGAGGCCAATTCCTGAAACATCTTTCGGCTCTAATTTGGCAATGTCAACCCTGTTCTTGTCGCGCTTAATTTTCTCAACCAGAATATAGAGGCCCTGATAAACGTCATTAATATACACTTCGCACATTTTGGTCCCGGGGGCGTACTTGCCCATTGATAAAGCCAGATTATAAGCCAGATAATTCCGAATCAGTGTTTTATCCGAATACGGGCCGTGCAATACCCAATCATTTTCCTCAGGTAATCCAAGAAGCGCCACATTGGCATTCGTTCCATCGGCATTGCGGGTTTCAAAACCCATATTCTTCTTTGGAAACATCATTGATGACGACCCACGGTATTCAATTCCGATTTTTCCACTGTAATTATTCCAGACATCGGTTGGGTAATTCAGATTCCCCTGACCATTGTCTATGGCACCCATATCAACGGTAACTTTAACGTCAGCCTTAATTTGCTGATTATTCGTCCGGATCATGATAAGTGGCAGTTTTGAACCCGGGATATCTTTATAAGGGTTGACAAACCAGGATGGAACAGTTCGGTAAGCACTTTCGGATGAAGTTAAGCCCACCGAAAACCAGGCATTCGAACTTAAATCACTGGAGGTTGCCGTTGCATTATTAACCTGTATGGCCAGCACATTGGCGCCGTTTTTCAGGCAAGTTTTTAATTTAGACTTCAGGAGCAAAAATGATTCGGGCTGCAAGGAATTATTATTCAGTGCTTCATGGTCGGTGGCGAACGAATTAAATGGTGTCGGAACACCTTCAGTTCCAAGATTGGCCCGGGCAATTTCAATTCCATTGAGGTAGGCCACAAAACCATCGTCATAATCCATGTGCAGAATTGCCGAAACAATCTTCGAAGTATCTTTAATTTCAAAGGCTCTGCGAATATATACCGCCAAAGGTGTTGGAGTTGAAGAAATAACAGTGCCGTCATCATTATCCGCGTATCCAATTCCACCAGTTCCACTGCTCCAGTCCGAATCTTGAAAATCAGGCATATTCCAATTCGTCGCCGGTCCTACTGTGGTTGCTACCCAGTATTTCCAGGTATCATTTGAGAGCACCACCGATTCCCAGTGATTGATGTTGTTTTGCTGGGCTTGAACTTGATTCAGTAAAAAAAATATAAACAACAGCGTTAGTAATACCCTTACAATTTTATGTTTTATCATTAGAATTCGATTTTCGATTAAAGCGTTCAAAACTAAGTGAAATAATGTAATGTCGTATTTTATCTTTGACTCACCCCACGTCCGCCAGCGGACGTCCCCCCTCTCTACTCGTAGAGAGGGGCAAAGTGAGCGCTGCGAGCTTGGGGTGAGTCAATAAAATAATGAATTTGAAATGCGACATTTATTTTTTTAAACTTAATAAAATTGAACGTTGACAATGAAATAAATTGATGAAGATAAAAAGAGCATTCGCAGTATTATTAGTATGGTGTTTCTTCCCGTTATTTTCGGTGGCCGACGATCCAGTGGTTGTTGATCCGTGCCATTATTCCACCGAAGGGACAGATTTTTGGTTTGGCCTGATGCAAAACCGGGACAAGGGGAATGACCACTATCTCGAAATTACAGTTACTTCGCGAATCGGAGCTGATTTCACGCTCACTTATGGCCCAAACGAAATGCCCATCGGAGATGGCTCTTATTCTGTGGCAGCCAACGATTCGCGAACCATACAGATTCCCTTCGAATTATTGGAATCGAAGGGATCTGAAAATACTGAAGGAAAAGGAATCCACCTGCAGGCATCCAATCCGGTAAATGTTTATGCTTTAAATTACCGGACTCAGTCGTCGGATGTGGCCGTCATTTATCCAACCAAATCGCTGGGAACAGAGTATTATGCAATGTGTTACATGCCTCCTCAGGTTGGATCAAACGAGAAAAACAGTGAGTTTTTAATTGTCGCTTCTGAAAATGATACGAAAGTTACAATTACTCCATCCGTTAATACCGCCGGAGGGAAGACTGCCGGAATTCCGTTTACGATATCTTTAAGTAAAGGTCAGTCGTTTCAGGTACAATCGCTTAATAATAATATAACGGGGCAAGGCGATTTAACCGGAACATATATCTCGTCTGATAAACCCATCGCTTTTTTTTCGGGCTCAAAAGCAACTCCAATTCCTGTAAACGGAAATTCGTACGATCATTTGTACGAACAAATGCCACCAACAAGTACATGGGGAAGAGTGTTTTACATTGTTCCGCTCGCATCGCGGCTCAAAGATACTTACAGGGTTTTGGCTGCTGACGATGCGACTGTTGTCACCATCGAAGGTCTCAATCTAATAATTACTTTGAACCGGGGACAATACTTCGAATTTGAACTTGACCGTAATCAGGCAAGTCGTTTGATTTCGACCAAAAGAGTGTTGCTGGCCCAGTATTGCCGCTCGCAAAATCTTGATAACTCGGGCGTTGGCGATCCATTCATGATTATTTTAAGCCCGGTTACCCAGAAAATCGACGATGTTACTTTTGTGGCTTATGAGTCAGCCCTGATTCAGGATATCTTTTACATTAATATTACCTCGCTGACGTCTGAAATCAATCATATTATTTTGGACGATGCACCCATCAGCAGTCAATATATCAAAGCTTTCCCGAAGGGTGAATATTCGTATGCCAGGGTACCAGTTTCAAAGGGAACTCACCGGTTATATAATGACAATAAGGATGGCGGTTTTCTGGCCTTTGTATATGGATTCGGCGATCGTACAGAATCCTACGGATACGGCGTTGGCTATAATCTCGATATTCAGCTCGATATTGAAGGTGATATTAAGGACGATACATTGGTGATTTGCAAGGGCGACAGCTATAAACTTGATGCCGGAGACTATTTTATAAATTACAAGTGGAGTACCGGAGAAACCGGCTCAACCATTGTGGTTACAAAAGAAGGCTGGTACACTGTAATTGCCAGTGCTCCATCGGGTTGCACGAAGTCCGACAAGGTTTACGTAAAAGTTGAAGATCCGAAAATTGATTTGGGCGAGGATAAAGTTGCCTGTTATCCCGGAGAAATAATTCTGGATGCCGGGCCTGAATTCGAAAAGTATCTTTGGCAGGATGGATCAACCGATCGTACTTTTCGGGTTTTGGAAACCGGCGATTACAGCGTTACCGCAACCAATGAGCGGGGTTGCAATGCGTCCGCTTCCGTTCGCGTATCAGTTTTCGATCCGGTTTTTAGTCAGAATTACGAGGTGGCCTCGGTTGAGCACCCAGCGATTTCATTCTTCAACGAAACTGAAAATTCGGTAGGATTTTGGTGGGATTTTGGTGATGGCGCAACAAGTAACGAAGAAAATCCGGTACATCATTATTCTGCCATTGGCAAATACAGGGTTGTTTTTCAGGCAACTTCGAAATTCGGATGCGCTGATACCACCAGTTCGACGGTTAAAATTATTCCTTTCACCCTTTCAACTCCAAATGCATTCAGGCCTGAAAGTGAAATTGCGGAAAACCGTGTTTTTCTACCGATTACCGAAGGTATTGATCCGGAGAAATACCATTTGAGGATATTTAACCGGGTAGGATCAACTGTGTTTGAAAGTAAAAATCCTGAAACTGGCTGGGATGGAAAAATGAAAAACGGAACTTTGGCCGAATCCGGGGTATTTGTCTGGATTGTTCAATATGCTGATGTACAGGGTTATGCTCATCAGCAAAAAGGAACGGTGATGCTGGTCAGGTGAGGAAGTCCGAAGTTGGAAGTCCAAAGTCCAAAGTCAGAAGTCCCAAGACACTTTCTCTCTTCTCCATTTTCCATTTCCAATTTTCCTTCTCCTGTCTCCCTTCTCCCTTCTCCCTTCTCCTATCTCCTTTTTTCTACCTCACTTCCCATTCTCCCGGGATTTCGTAGTACGGAAAAATACTTTTTACGCCGGGATCTTTCAGCAGAAAAGAAATGGATATTTCAACCGATCCGTGCGATCGAAGTCCGACTCCCCGAAGATTGGTGTCGTAGGTAATGGCTGTTTTCATTTGTTTACCCATAAAACCTGACATCGCGATTATATCTGTACTTTTTCTGGTAGTCTGCCTGGTCCATAATCCAAGTGAAAAACCTTTCCGGTTGGCATAAACCCCGAGCGTAATATTTTGCTCGTTTCCCTGCGACTGAATAATAATGTTGGGATTGAAAGAGTAGTATTTTCGCCAATGTCCGGGTCGGTGCCACGGAAGGTTGACCTCGAAATGCGCTGTGAATTTCCGGGGCAAAGCAGTTGGAAATTCTGAATAAATCGACTGATTGGGTTCACTAAGGTGGTCGCCTGCCAGACCGAAGAAATACTTGCCATTGTACATTAATATTCCTGCGCCAAAATCAGGAAAAATTCGCCGGTTGTTTTCAGGCATTGTTTCCCCGGAAGGTAATTGTATTCCGTAAATCGCATCCAAACCATCCGGAAACAGCAAGCGGCTAAAATTCAGCGCATTCATTTGCGCCCCTGCCGAAAGACTTCCATACATTGTCCAGTCCTTGTTTATGCGAATTTCTCTCGAATAAATGGCTTTAAAACTGCTTTGCGTGTAAGTTCCGTCGGCCTGAACATCCTGATACATCAATAGTCCGATGCCGCTGCTAATCTTCGGAAGATAGGTGTCGAACGATGCAAAATAGGTGGTGTACGCTTTGTTAAACGCAGGCCACTGGTTGCGGTACTGAATCCCGATTCTGGGTACTTTCATTGTTCCTGAATAGGAAGGATTCATGTAAACAGGATTCATGAAAAATTGCGAAAAATAGGGATCTTGTGCGCTTAAACTGAATATCCAGCCGGTCAGGAAGCAGAATGTAATGATCGCTTTTTTATGTAAGTGTTTGGTTTTGCGAAGCATAGTTGTTGGCTGGACGTAAATTCGTTTCCTCAAAAGTAAAAATAATACCAATGATATTTTGTTTATCGAAAATTCAATCGAAATTGTTCGTTCTAAATGAGTTACAAAAAAGTAAATCCTGATTTTGATTTTTGTAATGAAAAACTTCGAAAAAGACTATTTTTGCACAAAATTTAAAACTCATGATACAACGAATTCAAACTGTGTACCTGTTAATTTCGGCTTTACTGATTGGCTTTTTGTTTTTATTGCCTTTTGCTGAAATAGCACAGGATGGTATGATATATCTGTTTAATTATAAGGGTATTGTGCTTGATGGTACTGTAAAGGAAAATGGTTTTTCGATAGCGGTACTGATTGGAATAATACTGGCATTGCATGGAGTTGCGATACAAAGCTTTAAAAACAGGATCAGGCAAATGCGGATCATTGTATTTTCTATATTGCTGATGCTGGGATTGTTCGGTTTGTTTTTCTTTTTTACCTCATACACTTTCAGCGACGCAAAAATCAGCTATAAAATCAGCATGGTTTTCCCGCTAATAGCTATTATACTTGATTATCTGGCCATTCGTGCCATCGGTAAAGATGAGGCGCTGATTCGCTCAATCGACCGGATCAGATAGGATTCCTGATTCCGGATGGAAACTGCGACTGATTACTGACTACCTTTTCGGCTCGAAGATTCCCTGATGATCAATTCGGTAGGCAAAACAATGGTTTGAGGGTTTCTTTCCTTTGTTTCTATTTCCCTGATAATCAGTTCAGCGGCTTTTTGTCCCATCTGAAA
>DMSQ01000076.1 GCA_003457135.1 Prolixibacteraceae bacterium | reverse complement strand
CCGCTTCCTACCCGATTAGAAAAGGCGTCCAACAATGAGAAGATATACGACCCCCCCCGGGGTCGCACATTCTATTAATCATGGTCTTTCCTATAAACATGCAAACCCTCCGGGTTTAAGGAAACTTCTGCTGGAACATTTTTTAAACAAACACCGTATTAAAAACTATGGATACAAGAACTTTAAAACTACCGGACAGCTTTATCAACATTTTGATTGATCTTCCCGAAAGCGGAATGGGTTACCAGATTGTAAAGGTGATTCTGCGTAGCGGAGTAATTCTTCATCGGCACAAAGTCCTCAATTCAGAAATCTTGATGCTGGAAGAAAATGAAAATATTCACGCAAAGGATATTGAAAGAATCGAATTGGAAACAAATTGATGAATTGTTACATAGTGGAAGAAACCCCTGAAATCAACTGATTTCAGGGGTTTCTTCTTGTAATATGGAATATTTATTTTTTTACTGAACTTACCTTATTCCTGTAAATCACCGGTCCTTTCTTTACAGCCAAAACAATCAGGATGATTCCAGCTAATACAAAGGGAGTACTCAACCATTGGCCCATATTCAGGCTCATTCCCTTTTCAAAAGGCTCCTGCACTTCTTTAATAAATTCAATCAGGAAACGGGCGCTGAAAACGAAAATTAAAAATACACCGGTTAAAATTCCCTGATAATCTTTTGCCTTGGTCTTCCAGTACATATAGAGCAACACCCCAAAGGTGAACAGGTAACTCAACGATTCGTAAATCTGTGTCGGATGTTTGGCTATTGTTTCATGATTTCGTTCGAAGATAAAACCCCAGGGCAAACTGGTTGGATTGCCATAAATTTCAGAATTCATTAAATTTCCGAACCGGATTAAAGCGCCAACAAAAACCGAGGGCACCACTACCCTATCCAAAACCCAAAGTAAATGGCGTTTCGATACTTTCCTGCTCCAGATGATCATGGCAATAATAATCCCGATAACGCCTCCATGACTGGCCAATCCACCTTGCCACACGTACAGAATTTCGATCGGGTGTTGCGAATAATAGTCCCATCCGTAAAAGAGAACATGCCCCAAACGAGCGCCAACAACAGTGGCCACGATCAGGTAAATAAATAAGCTTTCGAGCCATTTCGGATCATCATTTTCATGTTTAAACATCTTCTCAACATGATTGTACCCAAAAAGGAATCCTACCGCAAACATCAGTCCGTACCAGCGAACATGTATTGGTCCTAACGAAAAAATTTCGGGACTAACGTTCCAGTGAATAAATGAAAGAATGTCCATATTTTTTATTTTAATCTGCCATATCTTTTCCGTGGCATGCTTTAAATTTCCGGCCACTTCCACATGGACAAGGATCGTTGCGACCTACCCTTTTCTCAACACGTACAGGTTCGTGTTTGGGTACCTGCGGCACATTTGGACGGTTTGAACTGGTTGGCACTTCTGATTTTGAGGTTGATAATTTACTCATATCCAGTCCCCTGCGTTCGTGACCTTCGCGTACCTGATCCGGTTCACTGATCGGGATATGACCTTTGGCCAGAATGGATACAATCTGCTTATTCACCTTGCTGATCATGATTTTGAACAAGTTGAACGACTCGAATTTGTAAATTAAAAGCGGGTCTTTTTGTTCGTATGTTGCGTTCTGAACCGACTGTTTTAAATCGTCCATTTCGCGAAGCTGTTCTTTCCATGCTTCGTCAATTGTATTTAATACCGTTTGTTTCTGGTACGATTTGACCAGTTCTTTTCCCTGATTTTTATACGCTTTCTCCAAATTGGTAATGATCTGGAAAACATGTTTTCCATCCGAAATAGGAACAACGATGTTCGTATAAAGATGCGATTTTTGTTCATATACATCGCGGATAACCGGATAAGCCTGTTTGGCTATGATTTCGGTCCGGCGTGTATAGGTTGCAACCATTTCATGATAAACTTTCTCAACCAGTTCATCAGCATTCATTCCGGAGAAATCCTGCTCCGATACCGGAGATTCCATAGACATTAGCCTGATCAATTCCAGGTTGAACTCTTCGAACATGCCGTTAGCCTGATATTCGGTCACCAGGTTTTCAATCGTGTCGTATATCGTATTGAGGATATCAACTTCCAACCGGTCGCCAAACAAGGCATGGCGACGTTTTTTATAGATAACTTCGCGCTGCGAGTTCATCACATCATCGTATTCGAGCAATCGTTTACGGATGCCGAAGTTGTTTTCTTCCACTTTTTTCTGAGCGCGTTCGATTGATTTGGTAATCATCGAATGTTGAATCATTTCGCCTTCTTTCAGTCCGATTTTGTCCATGATTCCGGTAATACGGTCGGAACCAAACAAACGCATTAAATCGTCTTCGAGCGAAACAAAGAATTGGGAAGAACCCGGATCTCCCTGGCGGCCTGAACGTCCGCGTAACTGACGGTCAACACGGCGCGATTCGTGGCGTTCAGTACCAATAATGGCCAAACCGCCCAATACCTTTACTTCAGGAGTTAATTTAATATCGGTACCACGACCGGCCATGTTGGTGGCGATGGTCACCATTCCATTTACCCCGGCGCTGGCAACAATTTCGGCTTCGCGGGCATGTAATTTGGCATTCAGCACATTGTGCTTAATGCCCCGAATTTTCAGGTAACGGCTTAACAATTCTGAGATTTCGACCGAAGTTGTCCCAACTAAAACCGGCCTTCCAATTTTATTCAGTGCAACAATGTCTTCAACAACAGCATTGTATTTTTCACGCTTGGTTTTGTAAACCAAATCTTCACGGTCGTCGCGAATAACCTTTCGGTTGGTCGGAATCACCACCACGTCAAGTTTGTAAATGTCCCATAATTCGCCGGCTTCAGTTTCGGCAGTACCGGTCATACCGGCCAGTTTATGGTACATCCTGAAATAATTCTGGAGGGTAATGGTCGCAAAAGTCTGGGTTGCAGCTTCTACTTTAACATTTTCCTTCGCCTCAATAGCCTGGTGCAATCCATCGGAATAACGTCGGCCTTCCATAATACGGCCGGTTTGTTCATCAACAATCTTTACCTTGTTTTCAATCACCACATATTCCACATCCTTCTCGAACATGGCGTATGCTTTCAGTAATTGGTTGATGGTATGGACCCGTTCCGATTTAATGGCATAACTGGTCAGCAATTCGTCTTTTTTCTCCAGAACCTGCTCTTTGATCAGGGTTTTATTGTTTTCAATCTCAGCAATTTCAGAACCTACATCGGGAAGTATAAAGAATGAAGGATCGTCAACATCGCCGGAAATCAGGTCTATGCCTATATCGGTCATTTCTACCGAATTCTGTTTTTCTTCAATCACAAAATACAGAGGATCAGTAATAATATGCATGAGCTTGTTATTGTCCTGCATGTGGTAGTTCTCTGTTTTGGTCATCATCGCCTTGATTCCCTCTTCGCTGAGGAATTTGATCAGCGCTTTATTTTTTGGCAAGCCTTTGTGTGCCCGCAAAAGTAAAATCGAACCAGCTTCTTTTTCGTCCTTTGTTGAGTTTGGATTATTCAGGATACGTTTGGCATCAGAAAGGCACTGATTAACCACGTTTCGCTGCGCCGAAATAAGTTTCTCAACTTTGGGTTTCAGCTCTTCAAACTTCTGAATTTCGCCTTTTGGAATCGGGCCTGAAATAATTAAAGGGGTACGGGCATCGTCAATCAACACCGAGTCAACCTCATCCACAATCGAATAATGATGCTTGCGCTGAACCAGGTCGCGCGGGCTGATAGCCATGTTATCGCGCAGGTAATCGAAGCCAAATTCATTGTTCGTTCCATAAGTTATATCAGCCAGATAGGCTTTGCGACGGCCCTCCGAATTTGGCTGGTGCTTGTCAATGCAATCAACACTCAAACCGTGAAACTCGAACATTGGCCCCATCCATTCTGAGTCACGTTTCGACAGATAGTCGTTCACGGTAACCAAATGAACCCCGCGGCCGGTAAGGGCATTCAGGAAAACTGCGAGTGTTGCCACCAGCGTTTTTCCTTCACCTGTTCCCATTTCTGCTACTTTCCCCTGATGCAGGACAATTCCACCAATAAGCTGTACGTCATAATGGACCATGTCCCAGGTAATCTGGTTGCCGCCGGCCATCCATTTATTCATCCAGATGGCATTTTCTCCTTCAATGATGATACTGGTTCTTACAGCAGCCAGATCGCGGTCGAAATCACTGGCTTTAACAATCACCCGTTCATTTTCGTTAAACAACCGGGCAGTTGCTTTCACAACTGAGAAGGCAACTGGCAGTATTTCATTCAGGACAGCTTCCAGTTTATCATCAATTTTTTCTTCAAGCTTGTCAATTTCATGGTAAATTTTTTCACTTTCCTGAATATCAACTGTTTCAGTAAGTTCTTTAAGTTCGTTAATACGGTCTTCTTCGGGTTTAATCCGCTCCTGAATCAATGCTTTTAAACGTGCAGATTCTGCTCTCAGTTCATCGTTCGACAGTAAGTTGATTCGTTCGTATTCTTTTTTAATGGTTTCAAGAAGTGGTGTTATCTCAACCATATCTTTATCAGCTTTCGAGCCTAAGAATTTGCCTAGTATTTTATTTATAAATGCCATTTTCCGGGATTATATTATCAAAAATTAAAGTGACAAATGTAGTTATAATGTTTAAATCTAGGATTGGTTTATACGATAATCGTGCCACCGGCCTAATTATCAAAAGATCAGCCAGAATTACACCTATACTGGGAATTACTGCCAATAAATCAGTAAAAGGATGGAACAGGTCACGATACAAATGACAAAACCTGGCGAAAAAGAACTTTCGAATCCTGATAAATTGCCTTACATTTGATCAGGAATTGTACCATTTATTAAAAGAGAAAATGCTATTATGGAATTGGATAAAGTCATCTCCACTCGGTTTTCAGTAAGGTCATACACCAACCAAAAAGTTGAACGAAGCCTTATTCTCGAAATTCTTGAAGCAGCACGTTTGGCCCCTTCGGCAGTTAATTTTCAGCCCTGGCATTTTATTGTAATTACTGATCATGAAAACCTGGAGGATCTTCATGAAGTATATCAAAGGGCATGGTTCAGAGAGGCGCCTGCCTGTCTTGTCATTTGTTCCGATCATTCCAAATCCTGGAAACGGAAATCGGACGGTAAGGATTTTGCTGATGTTGATGTTGCCATTGCTATTGACCATTTAGTTTTAAAAGCAACTGACCTTGGCATTGGCTCCTGTTGGATTTGCAATTTTGATGTTCCGTTGGCCAGAAAGAAATTAAAATTACCTGATGAAATTGAACCACTGGCAATAATTTCAATTGGATACACAACTGCCGGTCCACCCTTAAAATCAAGGAAATCACTTAAAGAAATGGTCCATTGGGAAAAATTTGGAACCCATTGAATTACACTCCCGAAGCAATCCGTATGGCAGGTTTCTTTGGAGCGTCAAAATAAATTCATTTTTTCAATCCTTCAGTCCTTCAATCCTTCAGTCCTTCAGTCCTTCAATCCTTCAGTCCTTCAATCCTTCAATTAAGGAATATAGGCGATTTTCCCAACGACAGACCGACCTCCGGATTCCAGGTGGACCATATAAATTCCAGGCCTTTTCCCGGAAAAATTCAGGGTCAGATTATTCTGTCCTGTTTGCGTAACCTGAACTTCAACCTGTTTTCCCATAAGATCAAAAACTGCTATTTCCTCAGGGCAGTCAATCTGTTTTTCGGTTTGAATATTCAGCAATGAGCTTCCTGAAAGTGGATTTGGAAAAAAGCGCGCACCGGCCAAATCAGTTTTAAATTCATTAATACCATTCGGATCATCAACATTACACGCCACAATTTCCATTAACAAAGCTGATCCGTTGCCAAGGTCATTGGTCGAATTGTATTTTGACCAACCCGATAGATTCTTCAGGAAAAAACTATTGGTCATATCGGAAGTACGATTGGCCATATAAACTGCCAGGGTATCACCAATATTCATTTGTGCAATGTTGTATGAAATAAAAAAAGCGCCCGTCGTCTTTACTGAAGTTTTAAATGGAAGGTAATTCATTCCATCGGCCCAAAATTTCTTTGCATCAAATTTCTCGGAGTACAATAACGTTTCGGGCTTATCGGTACCACCGTAAACCTGCACGTCAATGTATGAATTTGCAAAAGCTGCATTGGTTTTTATTTTTGCTACACCAAGCGTTATTCCTTGTATTTCACAGTTTTTCGAGAATTTGAATTGTTCGGCAAAATCGGTATATCCAGCCAGGTTCGATCCGCTCCAGTAACCTTTTTTCGTCATTCCATTCGAAATCTGTATGGCAGCATGCTTATCGTTATCCTTAAAGTTGGTTACCGGCATACAGAACAATTTGCCTGAATTGAGCGACATGCCTTGCAACTTTTCAACATTCGAATTTAACGGATCGAGCCAAACTTTTAACTGTTTATTTGTCTCTTTCCGGTAATCCCACGATAAAGCAAATTTCTCGAAATAATCGTTGGTTGGTAAGGTACAGGTTGCTGCGCCACCAGTTAAAGTTCCGACCAACTGCCTGTTTTGATCGAATAAGGGTCCGCCTGATGATCCTTGTTCTGTTACGCCATTCTCCCACCTTTGAATATTCCAGAATCCCAATGGATGATAGCTGGAATTGAATTTGGCAGAAACAGCGGGATTCCGGTCAATAGCTACCTTTTTGATATCACCCAGCGGATGGTGAATGCACATGGACGAAGTTGGCGCTACATTCTTACGGTTCCAGCCAGCCAGGTATGGCCGGTAGTTATAAGGAGGTATGGTATTTAACCGGACCAATGCAAAATCAAGGCTGTCAAATGAAGCTTTTAAAGCGCTGCCCGATAGGGATCTGGAAATATCTCCGATTATGGAAGAACAATAAGGTGATTCGAAATTGAAAAGGAATACGGAGGAAAGAGCTTTTTTATCGGTAGGGATGCAATGGTTCGCCGTTAAAACATAAGGAGTTCCATCCATTGCAGTATTGTTCATCAACGTTCCGGAACAGATTTCACTTCCTTCGATGATTATCCGGCAAACAGCATCCCTGATATTTTCGGTGCCGTTAACCAAATCACAGTTCACATTTACATTGCACGCCCCTGATAGTCCGAGAGGAATCCTTGGATCATAACCGACAATTCCGACAAAATCGTGAGCGACCTTAGCAATTCGAAGTTCACCCGGAAAGGACACATTTACGGGTTCTTCATATTGCACCATCAGCTCATCTCCTTCAACAGGTTCAATGGCTAAAATATGGTTTTCTGAATTATTGGCCGAAGTATAAGCGCCTTTCACTACCCCGGTTTTAGCGCCAATAAGGTACAAATGTGCGTTTTCGGGCAATTTAAACTGATCAAATATCAGGTTCAGCGAAAAGGCATTGGTTGAACGAATACGCAATTGCCAGACATTCACTTTCGAAGTAGCATACCATTTTCCTGAATTTTGCGGAGTTAGAGATACATCAAATGGATGTGCAAAGTGCAAGGGTTTCAGCATATCCTGATTTGGCTTGCGATACATCGAACGCATTTTCAGGTTATCAACGGCAGGCATCAAAACCAGGTCAATATTGGGCAAAGCTGATTTTTGTTTCACAATTTGAATAGGAATTCCGTACTCAGCGATCTGCCCGTTTACCACAAAAGGTAAAAGAACAGATAGGATTAACGGTATAGCAACGATCTTCCTTAATTCCATAATCAGTCTCCAATTGAATTCAAAAATAGGATAAAATATTATTATCACTATTTTTTCCGGTTAAAGCAGTTAAATTTGTTTGACTTAATGCAAGAATCAGTCCTAAATTTTAACCAAGGACATAAAAATATATTAAAATGCATGAAAAATCCTGTTCAGTCACATCTGCCGAAGATAAATTTACATACACACCAAATTGTGATTGGTGAGCAAATTCAGGTATTGAATGTGTTTGCGCAGGATTTACCGATGAATGAAAATAAACAGTATTTTTCAACCGGGCTTCACCCCTGGCACATCGGTAAAGTAAATCCGGAAACATGTTTTCAGGCTATTGAACTTGCAGCAAAACAGAAAAACATGCTGGCTATAGGAGAATGTGGCCTTGACCGGTCAATAGCAACTGAATTTTCACTTCAGTTATCGCATTTCAAAAAACATATTGAAATTGCCGAAAAATATAACAAGCCATTGATTATTCATTGTGTGCGGGCTTTTTCCGATCTGATACAACTTAAAAAGGAAACAAAATCCAGTATTCCCTGGCTTATTCATGGGTACAATGGCAATATGGATACAACCAAAAATCTGGTCAGACATGGATTTTATTTGTCGGCAGGCGAAAAGTTTTTGAGCAGTGAATCAAAACACACGGTTCTACAGACCATCCCGAACGATCGGATATTTCTTGAAACCGATGACCGGGAAATTTCCATCGAGGATGTTTATTTACTTGCAAGTCAAATACTTAAAATTGAAGAGAACACGCTCATCAAAATGATTTTCAACAATTTCAAAACCATTTTTGGGGATGACAAGCTTGCCCTTAACAATTATTTAACCTGATTTTATCTAAACAAATACAAGATAGTTTTGTCTATCTTGAAAAACTATCTATGTTTGCACTCTATTTCATCAGGATATCAAAAATGAATCATTCAGCAAAAAATATCGCTCTTCCGGCTTCCCTTCCAATGGGGTGCAATGATTTTATGATGTCTATGATAATGCGCTAGCCTTCAGGCGGTGTGATTATTCATGTTGTTTTGAAGGCTGAACCCACAATTTTTTCATTATCCCATTTCTCATTTTAATCTTTCATCATGTCAAATTGTGTCGTACGGTTTGGCGGGAACAGTTTGTCCAAATTTCCTGTTCTCGAAGCTTTTGCCAACCTTTTGGCCGAATCAGGAAATAACACGACCATAGTGGTTTCCGCTATTCCGGAGTTACAACAAACCATTGAGCAAGGCATTGATCTGCTGATTAGCCATGCTTCCACTTCAGATATGATTATTAGCAAGGTAAACGATGTTATAACTCAGAAATTAATGGTATTTCAACTTTCAGAACCCGGTGAAATACTGAAATCTGAGAGGAATAACCTGCATAATTTACTGAAAGGGATAGAGTTTACCGGCGACTTTTCATTGGCTCTTAAAGATCAGGTAATCAGCTTTGCCGAACGTATTACGGCAAGCATCCTGTATTTATTTCTGAATAAAAACCAAATAGTTTCAAACCTGATTTTTCCTGAAAATATTGGACTTTATGTGACCAAAGAATACGGCAATGCAACTTTTCTACTTGAAGAATCCTGTCATCTGAAAGATCTGGTTCCTGAAGGTATTAATCTGATACCCGGATCGTATGGTATCACTTCATCAGGAAAGATAGCCAGACTGGGAAAACGTCCGGCTGATTATTCTGCAGCAGCAATTACCCGGCTTACCGGAGCGGAATCTCTTGAACTTTGGGAACTGGACAAGGAATTCCGCACCTCCGATTCAGAGTTTATTGCCGGATCGGAGCTTATTCCCCGGCTGACTTATGCCGAAGCATCTGAATTATCGTATTTCAGCGAGCTTTCCATTCATCCCCGAATCGTCGAGCCATTAATCAGCCAGCACATCCCTATTCAAGTCTATCGCCTTAGAAATAAGGGAAAAGAGCTGACTACGATCATCAATTCCGAAACGTTTGTCTCGCCAAACGTGGTTAAAAGTGTGGTTCATACCGAAGAAATCGCAATTTTAAAACTGAATGGCCCGGGAGTGGGTTTCAAACCAGGGATTCTGGCTAAAGTAACAACAGCTTTCCATCACGCTGCTATCAATATCCGCTCGGTTATCACGTCACAGGTTAGCATCAATATCATATTGAATAAAAATGAAATTGAGAAAGCCCGCGAAATCTGCCGGCAATTGCCACTCAGTTCGGTCAGTGAAATTGTCATCGAAGATCAGGTATCGCTCATTGCGGTTGTCGGTCACGGAATGCAGCAACATCATGGCATTTCGGCAAAACTGTTTACTGCGGTTGCCGAGCACAAAATCAATGTTTTACTGAGTGGCTCCGGCGCTTCCGATTTGGTAAGCTACCTAATTATTGACCAGAAAGATACCCGGAAAGCAATTACCGAAATACATCGAATATTTTTTAAATAGATTTTTTAACCTCTAAAAATAAATGATCATGTCTGAAAAAAAATTACATTTCGAAACGCTGCAATTACATGCAGGACAACAGGTTGATCCGACAACAAATTCGCGGGCAACACCCATCTACCAAACCTCGTCGTATGTGTTTAATAATGCAGAACACGCAGCAAATTTATTTGCACTGAAAGAATTCGGGAACATTTATACCCGGATCATGAATCCAACGACCGATGTGTTTGAGCAACGTATGGCAGCGCTTGAAGGAGGAGTTGCTGCACTGGGTGTTGCTTCAGGCCATTCGGCCCAGTATTTGACATTTACCAACATCATGGGTATTGGCGATAATTTTGTGAGTTCACCCTACTTGTATGGTGGTTCGTACAATCAGTTTACGGTGACCTTTAAGAAAATTGGGATTGAAGCACGCCTGGCAGAAGATCTGACCATTGATGCATTTGAAAAGCTGATTGATGAAAACACCAAAGCCATTTATCTTGAAACTATTGGTAATCCGGGCTACGTCATTCCCGATTTTGATGCATTTAGTGCGTTAGCCAAAAAATACGACATTCCATTCATTGTTGATAACACATTTGGCGCCGCCGGCTACCTGATTCGTCCGATTGATCATGGCGCCAATATCATAGTTGAATCGGCCACCAAATGGATTGGCGGCCATGGCACAAGTATTGGCGGAGTGATTGTTGATGCAGGAAACTTCAACTGGGGAAATGGAAAATTTCCTGGTTTTACTGAACCATCAGAAGGTTACCATGGATTGAAATACTGGGATATTTTTAATTTCGATGGGCCATTTGGAAATATCGCATTCATCATAAAAGCCCGGGTTGAAGGCTTACGCGATATTGGCCCGTCACAAAGTCCGTTTAATTCATTCTTATTGCTGCAAGGTCTCGAAACGCTTTCTTTACGCATGGATCGCCACATTCAGAATACCCTTGCACTGGCTAAATGGCTCGAAAAACACCCGAAAGTTGAAAGTGTAAATTATCCGGGACTGGAAAACAATCCTTCGTACAAACTGGCACAAAAATACCTGCCAAAAGGAGCCGGCGGCGTTCTTTCGTTCAATGTGAAAGGCGACAAAGACGCTGCCATCAAAGTGGTTGACAGCCTGAAACTGGTGAGCCACCTGGCGAATGTCGGCGATGCCAAAACACTGATCATACAACCATCTGCCACAACGCATCAGCAATTGTCGGATGAAGCACAGCTTGCAGCCGGGGTTTATCCAACTTCCCTGCGTGTTTCAGTCGGACTTGAGCATATTGATGACATTATTGCCGATTTTGATCAGGCCCTGAGTCAAATTGTTTAATTTCACAGCCATCATTCCGGGATTTCGGTTATTTGACTGAAATCCCGGATTATAATTTAACTACTGAATATCATGCCAATTAATGTTCCTGACCAATTACCAGCCATCGGGTTGCTGCAAAAAGAAAACATTTTTATCATGGACGAATCGCGTGCTTCGCACCAGGATATCCGTCCGTTAAAGATCATTATTGTCAATCTGATGCCCGTTAAAATAACGACCGAAACCGATCTGATCCGTTTGTTGTCGAACACACCTCTTCAGATTGAAATTGATTTTTTGAGAATGAAAGGTCATGAATCAAAAAATACACCTGACATTCACATGAAGGCATTTTACAAAACCTTTGACCAGTTGAAGTCCCGAAATTATGATGGAATGATTTTTACCGGAGCGCCTGTAGAAATGCTTCCCTTTGAAGATGTTACCTATTGGAAGGAGTTGACCGAGATTTTCGACTGGTCGAAACGTCACGTAACCTCTTCGTTATTTATTTGCTGGGC
>DMSQ01000049.1 GCA_003457135.1 Prolixibacteraceae bacterium | reverse complement strand
CCCCACGTCCGCCAGCGGACGTCCCCCCTCTTCTCTACTCGTAGAATGGGGCAAAGCGAGCGCTGCGAGCTGGGGGTGAGTCGATAAAACAATGAATTTGAAATATGACATTTGTTTATTTTAACTTAATTAATTCCAAATTGGTGAACGCTAAGGTTAAGCAATTTCAATTTGACTTCTATTTGATTTGAATTTTAAACGACCAGGCATAGCTGCACGATGTTGGCCGTGCTTTATCGCGTGGATATTGAATAGTCAAACCATTTGTGGCATCCCAGTTCCATTCCAGATTTCCGGGAACACCCAACATGGTAATTTTTGATCCGGCAACCGGTTTAACTGCTTTCAGTTTAAATTCTTCGCCTTGCCATTTCAGGAATGTAGCATATACAAATCCACCTTTCGAAGTAAACCGTGCATCACCTTCAACCTGTGTCGTCCACGGACGTGTTCCATAAATAGCTTCACCGTTTGTAACGAGCCATTCTCCCAGTTTCAGGAGCGGATATTGTTCGTATTCAGGAATGATTCCGGCTGCAGTCGGCCCGACATTAATATCAAAATTGCCATTTCGGGCAACTCCGTCAATCGTTTTGTCTATAAACTCTTTGGGCGACAAACAATCTTCCATATCGGTATCCTGGTTGTAGCCAAAGGTTTTAGCAATTCCCTGCCAAAACGACCATTTGTGGGTGAGAATTCCAAGACTTCCATCGTTATAACTGTATTCCACATTATACAAATCGCCGTGTTTGCCGCGGTCTTCCGATCCGAAGCGGTCGTTTACAAATACTTCCTGATTTCGTTTAGCTGCCTGGTTGTAATAATAAGCAACCACTTCTTTCATTTTCCAGAAGGGTTCCGGATGGTCCCATTCTCCGTCGAAATAGAAAAAATCAGGATGATAAAGTTCAATCAATTCCTTGATTTGAGGGATCATAAAATCGTCAACATAATTGTTCACTTTTTTCAGGCCGGCATACGGAATATCTTTTCCTGTATAGAGAGGATTGTACCATTCGTACAACGAATAATACAAACCAACTTTCAACCCTTCTTTGCGGGCAGCAGCGAAATATTCACCAAGAATGTCCTTTTTAGGGCCCATTTTCATCGCATTCCGGTCGGTATATTTGGTTGGCCACAAGCAAAAACCATCGTGGTGTTTCGAGGTAATGAACATGTATTTGGCGCCCATGTTTTTGGCAAATTTCGCCCACTCAGCCGGATTGTATTTTTCGGCTTTCCATTCAGGAATAAACCGATCGTAGGTGAAATCGGCGCCATATTTTTCCTGATGATAAGTATAGGTCGGATTGTCTTTTTCGGTCATTCGTTTTCCATACCATTCGGCATACGAAATATCCTTCTCGCGCGGGGCCCAGGCCGGCACGGAATAAACTCCCCAGTGCATGCTCAGGCCAATTTTTGCATCATCGTACCATTCAGGCATTTTATGCGAGTCGAGCGACTCCCAGGTGGGCTGATAAAGTGGTTGTGCCATCAGACTAGAAACAGATAAAATAATTGCAGGCACGGCTGTTGAAAGAATAGGTTTCAGTTTCATTGGTGATATAGGTTTAAATGGTTAAAATCGAACTGTTATTGATTTCCATTGGTCAATTCAGAATCACTTTCCGGGTAAATGAATTTTCCCGATTTGAAAGTTGAAGAAAATATATTCCTCTTGCAACTCCTTCATTGGCCAGATTAATTTTTACAGGATTTCCTGCAGATAGCGGCTGATCTTTAAAAATTGTTGAGATCAATTGCCCCGGAAAATTGTAAAGTTTAACTGTAACAGGCATTTCTGAAGAAGAAGAACTGATCATTTCAAAAACTCCTGAATTCGGATTGGGAAAAATACGAATATCGGCAAACTGTTCTGGCAAGATTTTACTATTGGTAGCAGTCACTTTTTCGATGCTTACATTATCCAGAAATACTTTTCCGGTAAAACGCCCAAATCCAAATCCAAAGCGGCAATTGGGATCACTGGCTTTGCTCATGGTGACTGTCCAGGTATAACTCTGTCTGGTTTTGGAAATGTTTTTGGTTGTTGAATAATAGGTCGTGTAATTGTCGTGGTTTTCAGCCAGAAAAATATCCATTTGATTTGGGTTTTCGGACCAGGTATCAAAGCTTATTTTGTAGGTTGTTCCCTGAACCAGCGGAATATTTAAATACTGATCAACAATGTGCCAGTTGGCGGTTCCCGGACTGGTAACATTAATAACATAAACTCCATCATTCACCGATGCAGTGGCCTTCTGGTGTGCACTGTAAAAATAGAAATTGCCCCAGTTTTTCATTCCCAAACTGAAATCGCCATTTACGATCAGTTCATTTTTTTTTTTGAAAACCGGAGTGATGTTCCAGTCCTTTACAACTTCCAGTTTCATTGGGTTGGCCGAACCGAGATGCAACCATTTATCGAATTCGAAGCCATTATCAGGTTTTGCTGTCAGGGTAACAACTGCTCCTTCAGGATAAGTTGGCTGATTGGGCGAGACTTCGACGGTCCCGCCTGTTGCCGGTTCTATTTTTAATGAAAACGGCCCTGTCGTTTCCTGCAACTGATAAACCCGAACGTAATCAATGTAAAATTTATGCGGAAGTTTGGTATCGTCTAATCCTTGCTGTGCGCCCCAACTGCCGCCGTAAGCCAGGTTCAGGATAAAATAAAACATTTTATTGAACGGCCACACTTTCGGATCGTCAGATGATTTGGTATAAGTGTGGTATTTTACTCCATCGGCATACCATTCCAGTTTGTCAGGCGACCAAACAAGGGTGAAAGTGATGAACTTGTTGTATGGCTGACTAATTGCTGTGGTAGAATTTCCAGAGCTCTTATGACCCGAACCTGAATCTGATCCAAAATGGGCAGTAAAATACAAGTTCGAAGGATTCATACCTACATATTCCATGATGTCTATTTCGCCACTTCTGGGCCAGCCACCATATTCATCATCGGTAGGCATCATCCAGATGGCTGGCCAGGTGCCTTTCCCGGTCGGAACTTTAGCACGAATCTCAAACTTTCCGTACAGCCAGTCACCTTTGTATCTCGAAATTAAACTCGCCGAAGTATAGCTGGCGCCTTTGTATGCTTCCTTCCGCGCCTCAATAATCAGAACGGTATCCTGAATCCGGGCATTTTCAGAGCGTTTCCAGGTATAATACTGAAGTTCATCATTTCTGACTTTCCCAATTTCATAATCCCATTTGGTACTGTCGGGCAGGCCGGATGTGTTAAACTCATCGCCCCAGACTTTTACGTATTTCTGAGGGAAAGCCTGAATAGTAAGGCAAAAGGTAAAAAGGAAAAGTGAAAGTTTTTTCATGATCTGATACAGTTTAGGTGGTGTAAATTTAGGAAGAAAACCTGAAGTATTATCTCGTTTTGCTTTATTCCTGTCAAATCAGTCCGTCAGTCCGCGCGCGACTCAAAGTCGCACCCGGACTGATTGCACCACCAATTTCAATCCACGCGCCCCTTGCGAGACGCGACTTTCGCTTTCGAGTTCCTTTATAGCTTGTTTCTGTTTCAATCCACGCGCCCCTTGCGAGGCGCGACAGCTTTGAATTCGGCGCTTTCCTGCTTTCCGGCACGTTTCAATCCACGCGCCCCTTGCGAGGCGCGACTGTATAGTGCATGAAGTGTTGTTTTTCAGTTAGTTACAAAGCTTATTCCGATGTCCGTCAAATACATTTCAAAATAATTCCTAAATATTCAGGGAAAATACTGTAACCCACTGATTTTAAGTATTCGCCGATCTACCTGCATTTTCATGAGAGCATAAGGTACGCGGAACTAAATAATTAGTGTTCCTTCCGGATCGTATCCCTCTTTATGCCCCACATGTTCAATTCTGTTTTTATAATTGTTGCCCAGAAAGTAATACCTTAAACTGTCTGACTCAGGATCAATAATGGATTCGAGCCGGTATCGCAATTCAGTAAATTGTGCAGGATCAATTAAACATTCGAATACTGAATTTTGTACGCGCTGACCAAAGTTAACGCATTGCTTGGCAACCTGCCTCAATCTTTTTCGACCTCCAGGTGTGATTGTCTCAACATCGTAAGTGATTAATACCATCATAAACTTCTGATTATCTATTTATTTACAAAAACCGGATAATTATCGATATCTCCCCGAACAAACCGTGCCATCAGCATCGCCTGCGCATAGGGTAATAACCCAACCGGAACAGAGATTTGTAAATACGGATGTTGGATTTCTTCCTGTTTCCGTTTTTGCCATGCGGTGATTACTTCTTTGCGCATATCGTCAGTCATCAGAATTCCACCTGCTTCATTTCCCTTAAATCCATGCTTATTGACCTGCTTCCGGTTAATGAGCGATAATACAAGCCGATCGGCCAGGTACGGCCGGAATTCTTCCATCATATCGAGAGCCAGACTTGCGCGGCCGGGGCGGTCGGTATGGAAAAATCCTACGCAGGGATCGAGGCCAACACTTTCCAAAGCCGCCCGGACTTCGTGCATCAAAAGGGTATAAACAAAAGAGAGTAGCGCATTTACATTGTCTTTCGGTGGACGACGATTCCGGCCTCTCATGAAAAAATCTTCCTTTTGAGAAAGAATAAGTTGATCAAAAACACCAAAATAGCCCTGCGCTGCTTCGCCTTCAACACCACGTAAAACATCAGCCGAAGATGTTCGCAAAACCTGTTTTTGCTTTAATGCAAGCAATTGTATGGCTGATTCCAGTTCAGGTGACTTTGTTTCCGGATTTTTTTCCCGAAATGAACGTTGCAAGACAGTACGGCAATTGGCTAATTTGCCGGCAACAAACAACTTTGCAAGACTAACTGATTGTTCTTCATGGTCAGCCATCCGGTATTGTTTACGCCTCAACAAAACATTACCTGAAACAGCTCCCACAACCCTGCATAAAAACCGGCCATGCTCAGTCAGGAAACTGAGCGCAACATTCCGTTCGGCACATAAATGCATTAAAGCCGGACTCGCTCCCATATATCCAAAACAAACAATTCCTTCGATAGTATGAATGGGCATCCTGAATTTTTCTTTATTGTCAAGCCGAATCACCACATTTTCTCCATCTCTCGTCAGATACGATTCTGGTGTAGTTACATAAAGTGTATTTAATAGTTTTCTCATTGGATCAGTCTGTATCAAGTGCATTTTTCAAATAATCGTTAACCTTCCTTGGGTTACTAAAAGCCTTTGGATTACAGAGTTCGACCAACGAACATGCGTTGCAGTGCGTTTTATAGATAGCCAGAGGAGTAGTTCCGGTTTCAAAAAGTTCGTGCATCCGAAGGGCATACATTTCAACCGTATTTCTAAGTTCATGACTGAAAATTACTTCGTGGCGATGGCGGGTTTCACCATAAAACAAGTAACCTTTCCCTATATTCAGATGAGAATCACCTTTCTCATTGTACATTTCTTCGAGGCAGATGGACTGGGCACAAAGTTGTACTTCGTCGCGTTCGTCGAGCTTGGGTTTCCCTCTTTTGTATTCAACAGGCAGAGGTTTCCATTTACCCGGATAACCTTCCATTCCTATTCCTTCACCTGTTTCAGACCGGATGAACTCTACCACATCAGCAACACCATATAAACCTAAACGATATGAAACCATTGAAACTGACCGGAGGGTGATAACGTTTCCACGCACTTCGCTTGCAAAGGGATCGTCAACCCGCTCGTGCATGTGATTCCCCTCAACGGTGCGCATATTTTCAGCCCATTGCTGCTCAATGTGTATCAATGCCCATTGCCGCTCACAAAAAGCAATATGCTGAATGCCGGAGAGCATTAAAAGATCGTCGTCGGTGTACATGTTTTTTATTTGTGATTTGATTACTTTTGCTTTAAATCAGATCAATATGAAAGAGATCGTTTTTATAGTTGAAGAATCGCAGGACGGGGGCTATTTTGCCCGGGCGGTAAATCATTCCATTTTTACACAAGGCGATACCATTCCAGAACTAAAAACGATGATTAGTGATGCTGTTCGCTGCCATTTCGAAATGGCTGATATGCCTATGCTGATTCATCTGCACGTTACCCATGAGGAGATTTTCACCTTATGAAGTTTTCGCGCAACCTTGATTCTCAACAGCTTATTAAAGCCCTTTATAAGTTTAGATACCAATCCACACCGCAGAGCGGAAGCCACATATGATTTACCAAACAAGAAAACGTCAAATCATTCCGAGTCCGTCTTGCAGTCGGGCCCGGAATAAAATACAGTCTAAAGCATTTCAATTAGTTCTACACCTTGAGGAACAAATTTTTCTATCGTTACTGTATAATCGCCCCATGAACGTGGCAGATCTACATTTTTTGTAATCTGCACTCTATCGAAAAGCTCACCTGATCTAGCAGATCCCAAATGGTTATTGTGTTTAAAAACAATCAATTTACGTGGGTTCATCTCGCCACGGGCAGCAGCACGATCATGTTCAAAAGCATTGAGTAATGCTTCCCACAATAAACTTAAATCTTCTTCTGAAAAGCCAGACTTTTGAGCATCTACGGCAGAAACAAAGCCGTGCATGCGATAAAGTGCATAAGGAACAGTTGATTTGCGGCCAAAAGTGGAAGCATTTTCACGTTTTTCCTGTGCTTTTGCTTCTTTTTCAGTGGTTACCGCACAACGGGTGATCGAGTGTTCTGCCTGATATATTCGGTCTTCTGATCGAGAAAAGGTAAACTGAACCGGGCCACGAACTGTTCCGGCACCTTTTTCTCCTGTAGCCAAAACTGCTCCAAATGTTCGCACGTCAAAAAAGTCATTACAAATGCTTCCTTGCCTTTTTTGAGGAGTATCGCCTTTTGCACTTTCGATAGTATTATTTAGGTAACTTCCCTGTTTAATGAAAATATCAAACCCTTTTTCAGGTGTATTATTACCATCTTCTCCAAAATTTGATTTTTTTAGTTGCACATAATTTCTGACTTTTCTTTTAATACAAACATCAGTAATTAAACCTTCCTGATTTTCAGCATCTACCCTAGGTAGGTTTGCCTGATCCGGATCACCGTTTGGGTTGCCGTCTTTCACATCGAATAAAAAAACAAAATCGTAACGATTTTTAATTGAATTAGTTGTCATAATTTATTCCTCTTTAGTTTCTATTATTGATTGTAATTCTTTGTTGGTTTTTGCATTTTCATAATCCTGTTGTTTCTGATGGTAATAGCCAAGTGCAAACTGCCCTTGCTCTTCCAGTGAAAAAAGAGCAGGAAACCCATTTAAAATACTGCACAATTCCTGTAATTGTCTGTCAAGAAATACAGCAAGACCAGGTTTTTCATGTTTCAATTTTGAAATGTGATTCTGCGACAATTTCATTAGCCGACCAAAAGCTGTTGCCGGGTTGGTCGAAGCCGATGTAAAAAAGCGTTCGCGTATTCCAGCATTAAGGTCTTTACCTTGTGCCGCCCGCTGAATACTTTCCATGACTGCGAAAATTTTACCGCAAACAATTGCCGGGCTTTTGTCATTTGGATCATTTTGTTTTTTAATCATTGTTCCTCCGTTTTTATTATTTCTGTTTAAAATAAATCGTATTAATGCAGCCCGTTCAGGCGTCATTGTTTCTTTTGATTGCCCATCTTCTGAGTTTTCCACAAATCGGATTCTTTTTAATACTGCTGAAAGAATCCATAAAGGTGGAACTGAGTTTTTAAGTGCCGCATCCCATAATTGCGTGGCAACCCGGGCGTTTGTTGGGTCGTTGCTGGATTTTGTATTATGCCCGGCCTTGGCCAAAGCATACAGTGGCACATACCTTATTTCGCTATAGGCTCTTATAGCAATATCCTGAAACCATTTAGCAATATTTTTTCGATAATCTTCTATACTAATCTCAATCCAATCGCGGATGGCAATTCGGGCAGCAGCACCTGAAAGTGTGCAGGAATAAAACTGATTGGTTTTAATAAATTTTGCTCCATTCACCCTTGCATTGGTAACCGAATCTATAAGATTTGAAACCTGACCTGCATCAGGGTTATCAAGTAGGTTTAACTCATCAGTGGATTCTTCTTCTTTCGTCCAGTAAATCATTGCTGTATCGGAACCAAAGTTTTTACGATTGGAGTAGAAAAACTGTGATTTAACCTTGCCATTCTTATCTTCCACTAATTTTTCACTTCCATTTGCTAATAACCAATTCAGTCCTTCCACATAGTTTTTGGCACAATTTGTACAAATTGAAGAGTTGTCATTTCCTTTCAAATTGTATGATTCAAAAGCCTTTTCATTATACGAAACCAAGGCACATCCAGCAGTTTGTCCATCGGGTATCCGCTTGATTAAACCATGTGGTTGGTTCACAACCGGAAAATCTGACTTGCCGCAAACAGAGCAACACTTCTTTTGTCCAACCAGTTGTTGAGTCTGTTCCTTTTCAAATCGGTCAATTATTGCATCATAAACAACTTGCTGCTCATGAATTCGCATATCGCACATACGGAAAGCAATATTACCTGCCCTATCCTTTTCTCCAACCTGTGTTTCAAACGCAAGAATTGCTTTATCCAAACCATTTAACTTATTACTAAAATAAAAGTTAAAAGCAGGAGTCAAAATTTCAACCTCCTTATAAAGTTGCAATTTTGATAGGAAGAGCTGGTGTTTAAATGATGTTGCAGATTGCGCCTTTTTTTGAACCACTGTTTTTTCTTCATCCAAAATATCTGGATTTACACCTGAATAGTTTAACACCTCCTCAGCTTTATCAAGTAATAACCGGGCTTTCCCCTTCTTTGAATTTAGTGCTTCTGCTTTCCTGCTAATCTTTTCGATAACCAAAAAAGAATCGAATGAACCATCTTCTTTAATAACCAAATCAATCGAAATTGGCTCATCTTTTAATGCGTCATGTCCGGTTCGGATTCGTTTTCCGAATTCTGCTAATTCTTTAATCATATAGAAGTCTCCTTTTCTTCGTTTTGGTTAAACTCATAAATAGCAGAAGAAATCTCACTATCCATATCTGGCTGAAAGTGTGACGAATGCATCATTTTCTCATTTTCAACATTGGAGCATTCCAACACACCATTTTCAATTTTCACATCGTAAAAGAAGATTGGCGATGGATTGCCTTTAGCATCGTAAAATATATCGAACAGCATACTTCCAATGGGAATGATTTCCTGAATAGGCTGTTCGTTTCCATTAGGTTCTATAAACTCAGCAGCAAACTCACGCGTACCCAGGAATGGACGCCTCCAGCATTGACCTTTCTTTACCCGCCGTTTAAACATTTCAGCATATTTCTTTACAGGATTTTTAGGGTCAAATTCTTTCTGATAAACAGAAGCTTCGATGATGTATGCCACATCTTTCAAAACAATGCTGTTACGCTGCGCTCGTTTTTCTTCAATTATGATGGGCGTTTTGCCTTGTTTCGAGTTAATTTCATTACGCTTTACCGAGAAAAACTTAACAGGATTAAGCACCCAGATTCGATGCACCCACCATTGAAATTCAGGTTTCCAAAGGATAGAATCGAGAACTCCCCTTGCCGCCGATGGTGTCATACACGGATAGGTCATACGTTCTACTTTTAAATCAGGTCGCGTAAAACAAGCGAAGTCGCCTGTTACTTTCACTCTAACAATTTCATTATCTATCATATATCGTAATTTTAAAGTTTATACAATTAAAGTGTCGAGTTGTGCGTTGCTTGAAATTCCGTAATCTTTGTCATAAGTACCATACCATTTCCAATAACCCTGTGGTTCTTTACCAATCTTTCCAATGTTATCCTTTATGAAATTCTCATACACCTGAACCGTATATTGTTGCATGGCCCGGTAATCGTCGCGCGACAAAAATGGTTTATAACGAATCCGGTTATACAAATCAGAGCTTTCGTCGCAGAGTATAAATATAGGTGTTGTTTTGTTTTCAATCAGATGGTATGCTCCGGCAACTGTTTTAAAATTGAACCCAAGTCTGGCCATCTCTATATTCTTGATATCTTCCGGTATAAAAAGTCGAAATACCTTCCGGTAATATTCTCCAAAGAAATCATGTTCATAAAGCAGAGTTTCATTATCCTTATATAAACTATTGGCAAACACTGCTAACGAACGATACTGCTTGCTTGGAGTTCCTGCATCCTCAATTGCGAAGATGAATACATTACCTGCTTCTGGCATTTTTCCTTCGCGATTACACCGCCCGGCAGACTGGATGATAGATTCCAATGGAGCAATCTCCCTGAAAACACAAGGAAAATCAAAATCTACCCCAGCTTCTATCAATTGGGTAGAGGAGACCAAAATCCTTTCCTTCTTGCTAAGACAATCCCGTATCCTTCCAATCACCTCCTTTCGGTGAGCAGGAAACATACTGGTAGATAAATGAAAGGTCTGATAATCTGCCTTATCCCTGATAGCATCGAAAAACGAAAGTGCCTGTTTCTTAGTATTAAAAATACATAAGCTAGAATCGTCTTGTTCCAATACTTTTATGGAAAGTTCTTCTATTGAGACAGGGTAGTAATCATTCACTGGAAGGTATTTTACCCTTCTTGTAGCATCAAAAACTACTTTGGGATTTTCGACCAACGATTGGATGTTTTCAATACCATTGAACCCTTCACTTTTTTCAAACGCAGGTTGTGTTGCAGTACAGAAGAGGAACGAAGTCCCCATCACTTTTTGGACGTTTTTCAATATAGAAAGTGTCGGTAAAACCAGCTCTTTCGGCAAGGTTTGGACTTCGTCAAAAATAACCACAGATTGGGCTATGTTGTGTACTTTACGGCATCGAGATGGTTTATTGCCAAACAACGATTCAAAAAACTGGACCGAAGTAGTTACGATTATCGGATAATCCCAGTTTTCGGTTGCCAGCCTTCTGGTATGCGCTTCATTCTGAATAGATTCATCCGCAATTTCTTTATTGTCTTCCTCGTCCTCATTATAATTAGAATGATGCTCCAGCACCCATTCCTCACCAAATATCCTCTTCAGTTCCTTAGCTGTCTGATCTATAATACTTATGAAAGGAAGCACTATGATTATTCGTTTTAAGGAATTGTGCTTCGCATGATGAAGCGCCCAGCTGACAGAAGCCAATGTTTTTCCCATTCCAGTGGGTAGGGTCATTGAGAAAAAACCAGTCTCTGCTTGACCTTTAGAAATAGCATAACTGCGTACTTTATTTCGTAATGTATTAATATAGCCTTCTTTGCTCTTCCCCTTTAACTCACCTTCTAATTTCTCCAACAAATACTCTGTATCAAATACTTTTAAATTTCTCTTTTCTGAAATGGCACTATTAAAATGATTCTCTGTATCTAGCCAGTCAGCATCAGTCAGCGCACTAAACAACATTCGGATAAAAAGTTCTTTTTCTGTGCCTCTCAAACCAGTATCTGAATAGATTAAATCAGTTTCTTCTATCGGGTTTTCCTTGAAGAATTCAGTTCTAATTGAATTGAACTGTGTATTTTCAGGAACGTCAAACTCATACAAATCGGTTATTAAATCACCTTTATCAGGTAATCCTTTATGATGCCCATCAATTGCAAATGCCGCTTCAATCTGACTGAATTTCTTGCTCAAACCAGCACCCCAACTGGCATGTGGTACACTTCCTCTTCTTCCACCTTCTCTCAGGTATTTTTGAAAAGCAGGCTGATATTTACCAAAATCATGTAATAATCCTGTAACTCGAAATATACTTTTATACTTATCGTTTCCAGCAAACCTTTCCATAAGTTTTGCTGCTTCACTCAAATGCTCCTTCAGTAAATGAACTTCATTAATCTCATTTTGTGAGTGAGCTAGATATTTATCATCTTCAGTAATATCAATACTATTGATAATCATAGAAATCAGATTTACTCAGATTTATGCAAATTAAAACAGCACCCAAGCTAACAAAATAAAATCAGATATCAGCAAATTCAAGGAGTCAATAATTACATATATATTGTTTAGATTGCCTCAAAATAAGATACTGTTTTTAGCAAGTCCGTGTGCGACTCAAAGTTGCGCCCGGACTAAAAGCTGCAAAATTTTCACTTTGCCTTTTCCGTTCTATTCTGTATGTTTGCATACCAGAACAGAACACCTAACAACAACTCATGGAAAGTAAGTTTCATTTTGAAATTAATCCTCAATCGAATTTATTGAAATTCCAGCAACTGATTGATTCGGTAAACGAGGCCGTCAGCCGGAATTTACTTCAGGTTGGCGATATGCTGCCATCGGTAAACCAGTTGTGTAAGGAAAGTTGCCTCTCGCGCGATACAGTTTTTAAAGCGTATGCCGAATTGAAGAACCGTGGCGTAATTGAATCGGTTCCCAACCGTGGCTATTTTGTGGCCAAAGCGGTAACCAAAGTTTTTCTGTTTCTGGATACTTTCAAAGCTTACAAAGAAGTTTTATATGGTTCGTTTCTGGACAACCTTCCGGAAACTATTGCCGTTGACCTGCATTTTCACCATTACAATATTGATGACTTCGAGAAAATTATCAAGGAAAGCTTTGGAAAATACACGAAGTACATCATCATGAATTTCGACCATGAGCGTGTGCCCGAAATAACCAGACAGATTCCGGCTAATAAATTACTGGTGATTGACTGGAATGTAAACGCGCAGGAAGGGACTTCTGTCATCCACCAGGATTTTGGGCAGGCCTTGTACGATTCGCTCCGGAATGGAATTGACCTTATCAGGAAATACGACAAGTTTATTTACCTGTATCCATCGTTTACTTATCATCCAAAGGTTTCCGTTCAGTATTTCGAAAAATTTTGCACCGATCATCAGATCAGCTTCAAGACCTTGTACGATTTCAAAAAATTCGATATTCAGAAAGGCGAACTGTATTTGCTGGTGAGCGACCGTACATTGGCCAAATTTCTGGACCAATGCGAGCTGAAAAACTTAATCCCGGGACAGGATGTTGGTGTTATTTCGTACAACGAAACGCCTATGAAAAAGTATGTAAAAGAAGGGATTACCGTTATTTCGACTGACTTTGAACTGATGGGAAAGAAGATTGCCGAGTTTGTGATTACCGGTGAAAAAACCAACCTGATTATTCCCAGTCAACTTACAGTTAGAAAATCTCTTTAATTAATGTTCTAAAACATTGTACCTAATTTTGATTAAGCATTCAGGTAGTCTAAATTTGTCGAGCATACCAGAACAGAACGGATGAGAAAAAAGCCTCCCCTAACCCCTCCGAAGGAGGGGGATTCTGGATATTGGAAATTGGTTATTGGTTGTTGGGACTTTTAAAATATCCAATGTAAAATGATCAATATCCAATAACCAAAATCAAAGTATTGACTTTAAATTTTAAACTTAATTGATATGTATTTACTTGGATTCGACATAGGCAGTTCATCGGTGAAAGCTTCGCTGATCAATGGGCAATCAGGCGAATGCAAAGCATCAGCCTTTTACCCGAAACAGGAAATGAAAATTTCAGCTATTCAGGCAGGATGGGCTGAGCAGGAACCCGAACAATGGTGGAAAAACCTGAAACTGGCCCTGGCCGATGTGTTGGCCCAATCGAAAGTTAATCCGAAAGCGATCAATTCCATCGGTATTTCTTACCAGATGCACGGCTTGGTGGTGGTTGATAAAAACCAACAGGTTTTGCGCCCTTCCATTATTTGGTGTGACAGCCGCGCTGCCGGAATTGGCGATAAAGCATTTGCTGAAATCGGTGAAGAAAAATGCCTTTCCAATCTGCTTAATTCTCCAGGCAATTTCACCGCATCAAAACTTAAATGGGTGAAAGATAACGAGCCGGAATTGTACTCTAAAATTGATAAAATCATGCTTCCAGGCGATTACATTGCCATGAAACTTTCAGGAGAAATTAAAACCACAGCAAGTGGTTTGTCGGAAGGCATTCTCTGGAATTTCAAGGAAAATTCGGTTGCCGATCTGTTGCTCGATTATTACGGATTCGAAAAATCGTTCATTCCTGAAATTGTACCAACCTTTTCGATTCAAGGTGTAGTGAATGCAAAAGCCGCAGCAGAACTTGGATTGGCTGAAGGAACAAAAATAAGCTACCGTGCAGGCGATCAACCAAATAATGCGCTTTCGCTGAATGTACTGAATCCGGGCGAAATTGCCACCACAGCCGGAACTTCAGGAGTGGTTTACGGCGTGAGCGGTGAGGTAAAATACGATCCTTATTCGCGGGTAAATACTTTTGCCCACGTCAATCATACTTCCGAAGCCACCCGTTTGGGCGTTTTATTGTGCATCAACGGAACCGGAATTCTGAATTCCTGGTTGAATAAAAATATCGGGAACAAAGTTTTTTCGTACGAAGAAATAAACCAAAAGGCCGCTGAAATCTCCATTGGGTCAGAAGGGTTGAGCATTCTGCCTTTCGGAAACGGTGCCGAACGTGTTCTGCGGAACAAAAATATTGGCGCACAGATTTCAGGATTGGGATTCAACACCCATACAGAAGCTCATCTATTCCGTGCAGCTCAGGAAGGCATCGTTTTCTCGTTCAGATATGGAATGGAAATTATGGAAGAAATCGGCATCAAAGCACAAGTTATCCGCGCCGGGAAAGCCAACATGTTCCTCAGCCCGGTTTTCCGCGAAACATTGGCCGGAATTTCAGGAGCGACCATCGAATTGTACAATACTGACGGATCAATTGGCGCTGCACGTGGCGCCGGAATTGGATCGGGATATTACGCTTCGGCCAAAGAAGCTTTTGCCAGCCTGAAAAAACTGGATACGATTGCTCCTGATTTGAGCAAAAAAGCCGAATACGAAGCCGCGTATCAGAACTGGAAAAATAAATTGGAGAAAGCTTTGTAAAAAATAAGAAACACCGAATAAGAAATGAGAAACACCGATCGGCTTCGTTCGACATTCCTTATTTCTTGTTCCTTATTCGATATTTAAAATTTTAATTATTAATAATTTCTTCTCCGGAAGGACTAATACTAAAACACAATGACAGCTTTTAAAGGAAACAAAGTTTATTTCCCTGGTATTGATCTGATAAAATACGAGGGACCGGATTCAAGAAATCCATTGGCATTCAAATACTATAATGCCAACCAGGTAGTTTTAGGCAAAACCATGAAAGAGTACCTTCGTTTTGCAGTAGCCTACTGGCATACCTTCTGTGGCGACGGTGGCGACCCGTTCGGCCCGGGAACGCAGATTTTTCCATGGGTTGGAGCTGCCGATCCGACGACTGCCGCCAAAGAAAAAATGGATGCTGCTTTTGAATTTATCAGCAAAATTGGAGCTCCTTTCTATTGTTTCCACGACACTGACGTTGTTGGCGGTGGTTCGGTTTTCGAAATCGAAAAGAAACTGGCCAACATGATTGATTTTGCCAAAGAACGTCAGGCAGCTACCGGCATTAAATTGCTTTGGGGCACTGCCAATGTATTCAGCGATCCACGTTATATGAATGGCGCCTCCACCAATCCTGATTTCAACGTGTTGGCCAATGCAGCCGTTCAGGTAAAAAACGCGATGGAAGCAACCATCGCTTTAGGAGGTGTTAACTATGTATTCTGGGGCGGACGCGAAGGTTACATGAGCCTTCACAACACCGATACCAAACGCGAATTGAACCACATGGGCAGATTCCTTACTTTAGCCCGCGATCACGCACGTGCACAGGGATTCAAAGGCACTTTCCTGATTGAGCCTAAACCAATGGAACCGATGAAACACCAGTACGATTTCGATACTCAAACCGTTGTCGGATTCCTGAAAACTCACGGTCTGGAAAACGATTTCAAAATGAACATTGAAGTGAACCATGCCACTTTGGCCGGACATACTTTTGCTCATGAATTGCGCGTTGCCCGCGACACCGGAATGTTCGGTTCGATTGATGCAAACAAAGGAGACTACCAGAACGGATGGGACACCGACGAATTCCCAACCAACATTTACGAAGTGACCGAAGCCATGATCGAAATTATTCAGGCTGGCGGATTTACTACAGGTGGTATCAACTTCGATGCTAAAACCCGTCGCAATTCAACCGATCTGGACGATATTTTCATCGCTCACGTTTCAGGAATGGACGTATTTGCCCGTTCATTGGTTATTGCTGA
>DMSQ01000019.1 GCA_003457135.1 Prolixibacteraceae bacterium | reverse complement strand
AATGCCAGGCAAGCAGCAATAAAGAGTCTTTTTTGATTTACATTTTCCATAAGCTAGATTTTTGTTAGTTAATATTTGAATGTGGTTTATTTCAATGTGTTATTTGGAAGACTTGTGAAAAAAGTGTAATAAATATTGTGAGGTTATTCATGGTCTATCGTTTTGTTAGGTTGTTGTAAATATAGAAAAATCAGAACAGAATACACCCCCTGAATAAGTAATTTTCTAAAGTTGAGACAAAGAGTGGATACTTATGAATAAGAATAGTACAGGTGTAAATTGGAATTTCTATAAACAAATATAGCCCGATAGATATCGAGCTTATGAAATGGGTAATATGAGTGAATAAAAACTTTCTAAACCGGGCTGGTTAGGAAAATACTTGGGTTGAACATGAACAATTAAGGAACAAGTATTAACCAAAAGCCAAGGCCTGGGCGAACAGCATTAAATATTTTTAAGAACTATTATTTTAATTCGGATAGGGAATCGGGAGTAATACCTGGATTGAACATGAACAATTAAGGAACAAGTATTAACCAAAAGCCTTTTCCGTGGCGAACAACATTAAATTTTAAGAACAAAATTGATAATTAAAGAATCCGTATTAATCATTAAAACATATAAAGGAACGAAATTGCGAACAAGTAGAACAAGATATGCGAACGATATTATTTTTTATTTAANNTTCATTTTTCGAAGGATTGCCTGAGCTTTAGGCTGATAGAATCCTTGATTTTCAGCTATTTTCTTAAATTGCTGGTATGCTTTTTTATTTTCGTTGGTTTGCAGGTAGCACAATCCGATGTACCATTGGGCCTGTTCGATAAAGAGGTTGTCCTGGTTAAGAATTACCCTTTGGTATTCACTGATGGCGTTTTGGTATTTCCCTGTTTCCTGCAGTGAGGCGCCGGCATAAAAATGCGCTACCGAATTGTTTTGATCTCTGGAAGTTACTTTCTGCAGGAGATTAAGTGCAGCTTCATATTCCTGGTTATCAAATTTTTGCAGGGCAACGGCCAGGGCCTGGTCAACTGATGTGTTTGCAGAACGGTTTATGCCCGAGATAGGATAAGCAGCATAGAATTTCTGGTAGAGTTTATCCTGGGAAGCCTGCCTGGTCAAAAGCCCTGTAATTCCCAGCAACAGGATGAGCGAGGCTGCAATGGATGACAGGATTACTTTTCTTGATTTGAACCGGGCAATGAACGACAGTTCGGTTTGTTTTTCAGAGGTAATTTGAGCAGCAATGCCCTGAAGGTTGTTTCTCAGTTGCATCACTTCAGTTTCCCTGAGCGCCAGGTCAATGTTCCTGATCAATTCGATCTCCTCTGAAAGGTTCTTATTTGAGCTTAATTCAGCTTCAAACGAAGCCATTTCTTCTTCAGAGAGTTCGTTATATAAATAACCTTCAATTTCTTCTATCCTGGATGTTGAATGGAATTCTGCTTTTTGGATTTCTTTTAACGAAGCCCGCAGGTTCATGATGTCCGTTTCCTGGCAGGCCAGGTCTATATTTTTGATTAACAGCACATCGTGGGCCAATGAGGTATTGGTCATCAGTTCATTTTCGAACTGGGCCCTGAGTTCCGGTTCCATTTGGTTATAGACATAGCTGTCAATTTCTTCAACCGAATAGGCATGGGCCGGCATACTTTGGGCTATTTGTTTTAAATTGGCCCTGATGTCCAGTATGTCATTCTCTGCCAGTGCGTTTTGTACTTCAGTAAAAAGTTCTTCTTCGTAAGGAGTGAACAGTTCGTCATCAGTTAAAGACTCAGAATTGAATTGTTCCTTGTAAAATTGGTGAATGTTTTCTTTACCCGCAATTTGCTGTTGATAAAGATGGATTTTCGGGAATGAATGGGTAATGTTTTGTAAGTCGGCATTAGGCTGGCTGCCCAGGTTTTTGAAGGAAGAGAATTCTTCGGATAAACCGAAATTAAATGAATTAAAAATGCCAATCATTTCCTTTTCAGTTTGATTTTGAACGATTTGGTTCAGGCTTTCCCTCAGACTGATCACATCGTGTTCTGCAAGGGCCTGTTTTACATCCAGATGAAGGCTCAGCTCATCGGCCAGCTCAGAATCGATTTCCATTTGAGTTTCGAAATCGCTTACTTCAGCCTGCGACAGTTCAGCGTCCAGGTATTTGTCAGTAAGTTCGAAATATTCTGATTTGCGTATCATCTTATTGGATGTTAATGTTTTATGATGCCTTATAGGCCAAATTAAAAGTATTTGTTTGACGTGCTATTCCGATCCGGAATAAAAGCCGGTTGACCAGAAATAGAATAAAAATGAAGGGGATCTTAGTTTAGATCAACGTACACATCTTCAGATTTGCCACCTTTTACCAAAGAAAGTTCTTCAGCGGTTAATACGTCGAAAGAGAAAGAATCAAAATTTTTGGTTTCGTTGTTCGCAAATAAAGTTTTCATTACTTTTGAGTTTAATGATTAATACTGGTTCCTTAATTATTCTTGTTCGATGTTTATCCCGGAAAAGGATAAAAGGTAACCCTCGTTTCTAGAAAAAATTAGAAAAAAAATAATATATAATTGTAAGACATTGATCTATTGCATGATGAAATTCCAATAATGTTAAAAAAAATATTTCTCTTATTCATTTTTTTGTTTATTACTTCAATTGGGTTTTCTCAATTTGCAAAAATTTCATTGAAGGATAGTTTAACTACTGAAAAGCTTCAACGTGAAGGAGTCCGTTTGGGAAGACTTGGAGATTATGAGGCTGCCTTATCGAAACTTGATAGTATATATCAAATACGAAAAAGAGTCTATGGAGAAAATAGTATTCGATTAGCTTCTCCATTGATCAATATGGGTATTCAATTCAAGAACCTCCAAAATTTTGAAAGGGCTATTGAAGTTTATAAAATCGCAGAAGAAATAATAATCAATCAATTTGGTGAAGAATCACCTTCATTGGGTGCTGTTTATTCTAATTTAGGTATAATTTTTAGCTTGAATGGAGATTTTAATCAAGCCTTACAGTTCCAGAAAAATGCAATTAGGTTGTTGAAAAAAGATAGTACCAGACTTAATGAAACTTTACAGGTAACAAGATATAATTTTGTTGAAACCCAATTAAAATTAGGCTATAATAAGGAAGTTATCCAATTTGCTTTAACCAATATTAATTCAACTGTCCCCAGATTAAAACCCCGATTGTTTGATTTAATCGCTCAAGCTTACAAAAATGAAAATAAACCTGATCTGGCTGAAAGCTATTATCTGAATGCTATTCAAAATTGGCTGGATTTGTATGGGGAGTATAATGTTGAACTGGCAACCGAATACCTGGCCTATTCTTCTCTTTTAATTTCACAAAAGAAGTTTGACCGTGCACTGATCTTTTCTTCAAAGGCAAAATCCATCGCATTAAAATATTATGGAGAAAAAGGCACCGTTTATGCCGAAGTTGAATCAAATTTTGGCGATTACTATTATCTGAAAAATTCAGAAGCTCAACAAATCGATGATTTTCGAACTCAACGTAAAAAAAACTTCAAAGAGGCTATTCAATATTACCAAAATGCGATTGTATCATTAGTTGATTCATTTAACACTAAAGATCCGTTTGTTGATCCGGCATTAAATAATGTAATTTCAGAAATTCATTTGGTAGATGAGTTCAAGAAAAAGGCTTTGGCAATGGAAAAATTAGCGGATATTTATTTATCTGAATTCGATTACAATAATTCATATAAATACCTTAATGCCAGTTTGAATTCAATGAATAAAGCAATTCAACTGATTCATCGGCTTCAGATTGGTTTTGAGAGTGAAGAAAGCAAATTCTTTTTAGCCCGGAATCAGGAATCAACGTTTTCCGATGCTATTAAAATAAGTTATAAGTTATTCAGACAGACCCAAAAGGCGGAATTCCTTGAACGAGCTTTTGAATTTTCAGAGAGAAGCAAGTCTTCAAATCTTTTGGCTTCAGTCAAAGATATGAAAGCCAAGGAGTTTGGTGGAATTCCTGATTTGTTGTTGAAACAGGAAAACATTTTAAAAGGCAACATCGCTAATTATACTTCCTTGTTGTATGAGGAGAATCATTCCGAAAAGCCAGATTCACAGAAAGTTAATTTGCTTTCTGCCAAAATATTCAAATTCAATGAAGAATACAATAAATTGATTGACTCGTTTGAAAAGTTATATCCAAGATACTACTCCTTCAAATATGAAAATAAGGTGGTAGGTGTTCGCGAAATTCAATCAAAACTTAGTGCCAGACAGGCATTAATTGAGTTCTATATCAAAGAATCAGAATTCGAAAAGGAAAAAGGAGAACTTTTCCGTTTTGTTATTACCAAAGATTCGGTTAGCTTCACTATGGATAATTTTGACTCAACTTTTTTAAATCAAATTCAATTCGTGCGCGACTTTGTAGTAAATCCAAACTACCTTTTTACTAAAAAGAAAGATTTTATTAATTATGCATCTTCTGGTTATAGTTTATTTGAAAAACTTATAAAACCTGTTATCCCAAAAATACACGGTAAAGACCTAACCATCATTCCTCACGATAAACTTTCTTATATCCCATTTGATGCATTATTGTCACAGATGCCCGATACAACTACAATGAATTTTCGGAATTTAAAGTATCTGGTTATGAATTATGCCATCAATTACAGTTATTCAGCTACTCTTTTGTACGATTATTCTGACAAGGATAAAAGCAGTTTAAAAAGCCTGTTGGCCTTTTCTCCATTTTATGATCCTAGCATTCCATATATTGATCCTGAAACTTCTGTTCAAAAAAAATTAAATCCTTTGCCTGGTGCAAAAGATGAAGTAAATGGTATTTCCAGATATTTCAAGACTAGTTCATTTTTAGATCAATTTGCCCAGGAGTATGTCTTTAAGGAAAAAGCAACTGAATTTGATATTTTGCATTTAGCCATGCATACTATTATTAATGACAGTTTACCTATGTTCTCGAAACTTGTTTTTTCAAAACCAAATCAAAATTCGGATGATGACGGATATTTGAATACCTATGAAATTTATAATATGAAGCTTAATGCGCGCCTTGCTGTTTTGAGCGCTTGTGAAACCGGAACAGGTAAGTTGCAAAAAGGAGAAGGGGTTATGAGCATGGCCCGTGGATTTATATATGCCGGCTGTCCTTCTATTGTTATGACTTTGTGGCAGGTTGAAGACAAATCGGGGGTGAAAATCATGGAAGATTTTTATTACTTTTTGTCGAAAGGAAAGAAAAAGGATGTTGCACTGCGAATGGCAAAATTGAAACATCTTGAAACTTCTGATCCATTAACCTCCCATCCTCACTACTGGTTGGGTTACGTCAATATTGGTAATCCGGAACCATTGAAAACCGGTATAGATAAGTATTTTGTGTTGCTGCTGATTCTGGTCGGACTTTTCCTTGCCGGAGATTGGTATAGGAGAAGAAAACACAAATAGTAAAACCTAATAGACTCGATTAGTCGTTACTGCTTAAAATTTTCTTGTATTCAAGGTCTTGTTTGATGCTCTTAATTAGGTATTCCTTACATTTAAACTTGCGTTTTTTCGCATATTTTTCACTCTTGAATCCCATGATCTGAGCGATACTTTTCAAAGGAACTTTGTCGAAATATAATTGAAGGATTTTCTGGCAGTCTTTTCCAAGATTGGTAAAATGTTTCTGAAATAATTTATATCGATCGTTCAGGTCAACTACTTTTTCCAGTCCATCATCATAAATATCATCATTGTATTCGTGATTATCTTTAATTTTTTCTTTTTCCAACTTTCTTTTTTCCAGTTGTTTAAGCCACAAAAATCGGCAAACTGAGTATAAATATGTTTCGAAAGTGCAATCCAATACCAAATCATTGGCTTTTAATTTCCGGTATAAAATAATAATTGCCTCCTGAAAAATATCATTGGCATCATCATCATCCCCATTATTTTTTTTGACGAAAAAATTAATCTTGGAATAGAAATGCTTATAAATGAACTGTAAAACGATAGTGTCATTTCTAAGAATTCCATTTAAAAGGTCAAGGTTGGAGTAATCAATCATCGCAAAATATTATATATGGTATAATTGGATACGCTTTTTGGAATAATTTTTATGATTCTTTTTTTGAATTTCTAAAAATCAGTATAAAATGTGGAAAAAACAAATATCTCAAAATATTTAGGCTCAAAAATAAATACTATTCACTTATTTCCTAGCAAAAGAAACATTTTATTGGAATAATTAAAGGGCGGGATTTTCAGAATATAAGGGCAGTAAAAAGAAAAAGGTAGGTTCAACAACCTACCTTCTCTCTCTTAAACTAACTAACCTAACTAAACCTAAACTTATGAAAAAAAATGTATGACAAATGTATGTGTTAGAATTCGAAAATTGTGAAAATAATTGTTAATTGATGTTAAAGTTATTGTGTATTTTACATTACTGGAATGTTATTGAGCTACAAATTGGTAAGTAATTGTCCCTTTCTGAACTTCTTTAGCTTTTGATTCTGAGTTAAATACTGTGCGCACTGCTGCCTGTGTGGCATAATAGGGTAACATCGGGTCGTTTATGTTTTTTGCTGGTCTTGCTTCTGCCTTAATCACATTTCCCGACCGGTCAACTTGTATGTCAACTATTATCGTTCCGCCGCCTTTGGCTAAATATACCGGGATGGGTAACCTGATATGATGTCTGTTTTCAAGATAATAATGAATATTACTTTTCCCTGAATAAATAATATTTTTAATTGAATCAGGATCTTGTCCTTCCGTACTTTCTTCAGGCATCTCCAAATTCTTTACAGGAGCAATCTCTTTGGATAATTGTTTATTAACATCTGCGACGAGTTTTTTTGCTTCTTCCATGTCACGATTGTAAGCGGCATCAAAAAACTTATCCCTTTTTAGGGCATCGTTCACAGCCCTGTTGCTTCCTGAACTTTGTCTTTCGCTTTTTGATTGGCCAGAGGTTATATTTTTATCTGGCATTATCTTCTCTTCCCGTTCAATATTTCTTTCTATTTCTTCAGGACCAATGAAGTCAAGTAAAATGGCTTCTTCTTTTTCAATTTTAACATTAAGGTTCAATTCGGCCACTAATAAACCAGCAACCATTAAAATATGAAAGATCAGGGTTCCTATAATCCCATAAATATTTTTTCGGTATAGCTCTTTTATATTCAACATAGTGGCAAATTTAATAAAATCGAACACCGTAATTTAAAAATTCGACGTGTAAGGAAATAAAATTCTCATTTGAACCGACCATTCAGGCTTAAATATTTTTAACACTTATTCTTTAAATTAATTAGATAAATTTAAAATCCGAAAAGATCAATCTTATGTTATGAGAATAGTGTGGATAACATTTCTGCTTTTTTCTGCGCTATCCCTTGCGGGAAGGGATATCCCCATGCTTAAAAAGGACTCTTTGGAGGTTCTGATTGTGAAAGATAACCCTGAATTATTTTACGACAGCCTGCAAGTAAAAGCCTCCCGTCATAAAATTACTAAATGGTTGTATGATTGGATGATCCGTTCTGAAAATAAAACGGATAGCAGCAATTTATTATCATACGAATACTACAAAACTTTCGAAAATAAGACCATTGGTTCGATCACCATTAAATCGCTTGATGTTTTTGGCCCTGATTTCACCGATACGTCAAAAACAACAGGGATTTGGATTGAACAGATGGCTAATAAGCTGCATTCAAAATCCAACTTGTCTGTAATCCGGAAGAATTTGTGGATCAAAGAGGGGCAGCCACTTGATCCTAACCTGGTCATGGATAATGAACGGTTACTTCGCAGCTTGCCCTACCTGAAAGATGTCAGGATTATTATTAAATCCCGACCGTTTAATAATGATCTGGTTGATATTCTGATCCTGACCAAGGATGTATTTTCATTTGGCCTTTCAGGAAATTTAGAGGATATTAAACATGGTGAAATTGGAATTTATGATAAGAATATTCTGGGCATTGGTCATGAAATTGGAACAAAACTTATTGCACACACTTATAAAACTCCGCATATTGGAATTGAGGCTTATTATGCAATAAATAACCTTAAAGGAAATTTTATTAACTTTTCAGCAGGATATGCCAATAATTTCCTGCGGAAAGGTTTTTTTGTTTCATTTGAGCGCGATTTTTTAAGACCAAGATCTGTCTATGCCGGTGGATTAACTGTTTTGAGAAATTTCAGGTCCGACCGGTTAAATTTGAATGATTTTGTCAGGGTTGACTTTCCCCTGAATTATCTTTTTTTTGATAGTTGGTACGGGAGGCGTTTAATGCTTGGAATTAATCGTGCTGATAGCCGCTTTCAGATGACATTATCCGGCAGAATAAGATACGTTTCTTTTTATGACCGTCCGGTACCTGACCTCAACAACAACCAGTTTTTTGCCAACAGTACTTTTTACCTGGGAAGCCTGAGCTTTTCGAAACGTTCGTATGTTCGTGATTACCTGGTTTACAGCTATGGAATCACAGAGGATATTCCCAAAGGTTATTTACACGAACTGGTTTTTGGATATGACCGAAACGAATTCGGGGACCGATGGTACTCGCACGTGTATCTGTCAACAGGCAATCTTTTTATCAACAAACCTTATTATTTCTTTTCCTCCTTTGGATTGGGGACCTTCTGGAAGTCAGATGGTGTCGAACAGGGAATGGCTGACTTTAAGATTAATTTTATTTCTCCATTGTTCAACATCTGGAACGTCCGGACCAGGCAATTTATAAAATTAAACTATACCCTGGGGATTAACCGGTTTGAAATTGAGTATCTGTTACTTAAAAACAGGGATGGAATCCGGGGTTTTGGAAGCAAGATCGGTAAAGGTAAGCAGCGTGTGACCCTGAATGTGGAAAATGTTTTTTTTCAGGAAAGGGCAATCCTGAATTTTAGGACTGCCTTCTTTTCATTTTTTGATGTTGGAATTGTTGGGCCCGACGACCAGTCTATATTTAAGCAAAGCTACTATGCCGGAGTCGGCCTGGGTCTTCGTATCCGGAACGAAAACCTTATTTTTAAAACCATCCAGATACGTTTGGCTTTTTACCCAAATCACCCTAGCGATGTGGGTTCAATGGGTTTTCTTCTCGAGGAAGTTTCAAAAACACGTTTCTATTCTTTTCAGCCTCGTGGCCCGGAGCCCCTAAGGTTTGAGTAGTTTGCGGTAGTTGAATTTTTCAATACTCTTGTTAACTGAATAAACTAAGTATTTCATCTTCGGAAATAACATTTAACGGATTGTTCGAACTGATGAATTTCTCGGCCAATGCCGATTTCTTTGATTTTAAAGTCTGGATTTTTTCTTCGATCGAATTTTCGGAAATAAATCGGTACACGAAAACTTTTTTATCCTGTCCGATGCGGTGGGCACGGCTGAGGGCCTGATTTTCGGCTGCCGGATTCCACCACGGATCAATAATGAACACATAATCGGCCGAAGTCAGGTTCAATCCAACTCCCCCTGCTTTAAGCGAAATCAGGAAAATGTGATTATCGCGATCCTCCTGGAATTGCCTGATAACTTCTTCTCTGTTCAAAGTTTTACCGGTTAGCAGCGAGTATTTCCAGTTTTTCAATTCAATTTTAGTCTGAAGCAATTCGAGATGTTTGACAAATGAAGAGAAAATCAAAACCTTGTGATTTTCGGCCAGCAGGTTTTTCAGGCAGCGGTATATTTCGTTGAATTTACCCGATTCGTACTTAAATTCATGATCAATCATCACCGGATGGTTGGCCAGTTGCCTCAGCCTGGTCAAACCTTGCAGGATAATCAGGGCCGATTTGTTAATTTTTTTTGTGTCAATAAGTTTCAGTACTTCGTTTCGTATCGCCGATTTCTCAGTTTCATAAATTTCCCGCTGTTCTTCAGTCATTTCACAATAACGGATTTGCTCGGTCAGGGCAGGCAAATCATTGGCAACTTCTTCTTTGGTCCGTCTCAACACAAACGGACGAATGAGTTTCTGCAGTTTCTCCTGTTGTTGCGGGTAGTTCTTTTTCTCAATCGGGGTGATAAATTCACGTTTAAAATAAGGTAAACTTCCGAGCAATCCTTTGTTCAGGAAGTTGAGTTGAGACCATAAATCGGATAATGAATTTTCAATGGGCGTTCCGGTAAGTACCAACCGGTGTTTCGCCCTGAGTTCAAGAATGCTTTTATAGGTTTTCGACGCCGAATTTTTAATGTACTGGCTTTCGTCCAGAATCAGGTAGAAATATTCGAACGAACTCAACAGTTCGAGATCGTTTCGCATGGTTCCGTAGCTTGTCAGGATAACATCTGAATGGTAGAATGCCCGCGAAAGCCCGGGCGTTTTTTCGCGCTGACTGCCAATGTGCTGATAAACCTTCAGTGAAGGTGCAAATTTCTGAAGTTCGTTGGCCCAGTTATGAACCAGTGAAGTTGGCATTACAATGAGCGAAGCTGGCTGTATCTCAGAAATGGATAAAGACTTTGGCTGATCGAAAAGTGAAAGTTGCTGACCATTCACTTGATGTGCCGGGTGTTGAAAATTATTTATCCGCTGAACTTTCAGTAATAAGGCGATGGTTTGAATGGTTTTACCAAGCCCCATATCGTCGGCCAGGCAAGCGCCAAATTTATTGGCAAACAGGTGGTGCATCCACCAAAAGCCGTCTTTTTGGTAATTTCGCAATTCTGCGTTCAAATTTTCAGGAATTTTTGCCTGAATGTACGGGATTCTAACTATTTGTTCCTGAATTTCAGTTGCATCTTCCAATATTAGTTTTAGGTTTTCCTGAAGCAGCAGATAATGGTGTTTCCTGATTTTGATTATGTCGCCGTCGAGCCGCGAAAGCGGAAAAAAGTCTTTGTAGGCAGCAAACCACACTTCAGGCAAAATTACGATTTCGCCCGTTGGAAGCTGAAACTCGCGCAGGCCAGTCATGATGTGCCTGCGTAAACGGATAAACGGGATGTGGTAATCGCCAAATTTGACGATGGCCATAATGTCGAACCAATCTTCCTGGCTTTTAATCTGAATGTCAAGATCCTTTTTACCCAGATAGTATTTCTTGTTGAGCTTGTTCTGGACGATCAGAAACCCTGCCGCATCAAGCGTTTCCTTGTTGTTGGCCAACCAGTTTACAGGGCGGTAATAATTGTCCTCATCGGCTTGCAGCTTGTTTTCCAAAGGGTTCCAAAAACCATTTTTATATCTGAGACCGTGCTCTTTTAAAATGTTTAATTGTTCTTCTTCCCACGACCGGTCGCGGATAAATTTATTGAACACGTATTGCCCGTCCTGCTTTTCAAGATTGACCGAAGTAGTCGAAGGTGATTCTGCAAGGTAAAGCGTATTGTCGTACCTGAATTTAATTGACAAAACCGGTTGTAATCTCAAATCCTGTTCAAGCGAAATAATGGTTTTCCGGCTTGGGTTTGTCATCCTGATTTCGAATCCAATGGCCTCAACTTCCGACTCTTTGATCGTATTCAGGAGAAAAGTCTGGTAATATTTATCTTCGACCTGCGGCGGAATGGAAACCACTTCTTTAGTCAGGAAAGGCGTAATCCGTTTTCCTGAAAGGTGTTCGAACACAAACAGCCTGTTTTGCAGCACAAACGAACACGGAATTGTGCTGATCATCTTGATGGTTTTTCGCAGCAGATCAACCGTTTTGCCTTCATGGCTGATTTTTAACTTGTATTTGGTGCCGTTTTCGTCGCGGTTAAAATAAAAGATGCTTTCCGAAAAACTGCAGTTAATCCTGATTTCATCCTCATCGTAAAGGTTGGCATATTTTGCATGTTTATTAAATAGGCGGGTCTGACCTTTCATCAGCAGGAGAATGCAGCGATAAATGTATTTTTCGATGTAAGGGCTGATGTGTTTCTGAAACAAGTCGGCATCTATGTTTTGGAAAAAGTTGATCTTGTCAGTTTTCCTGGAGAATTTTTTAGTGAGCATTTCATCGCTGTAATTCTCGATCAGTTTGAGTAATTCCAGTTCCGGTTCGGTTAAATTTACTTCTCCACTTTTGAAATCCCGAAGTTTTACCGTTTTCTGTATGGTATAAAAATTCTGCTCTTTTTGAATTAAAAGAGGAACTAAAACACAGCCAACAGCACGGTGTTCGGTTATTGCGATGATAAATTCCTGGGCCAATTTTTTATCGGTTAATTGTTTGGAAAACTTTCTGAACAAATTTTTTATTGTGCTTTACGGGCGAAAACAAAAGTTCAAAGATATCCTTATATTTACAAAAAAAAGATAATTATGGACTTACAGTCAAGGAAAATACAATTTATTCAGGAATTTCTGAAATACGCCAATACCAACATTCTTGACAAATTTGAAGAAATATTAAAGAAAGAAAGAGAAAAAGTGTTCGAAAATGAAATAGAACCGATGACTCTTAAGGAATATGAAATGCGGGTTGAAAAGGCATTCGAAGATGTCAAAAATAACCGGGTTAAAAGCGCCAGAAAGTTAAAGCAAGAAATCGCAACATGGAAATAGTTGTAGTTTGGTCGGATACTGCAAAATTGTTTATTGGATTGATGATGATTTAATTTCAATAGCAACCGTGTTTGATTGCAGAATGGATCCAAAAAAGTTGAAGGGCAAGAACACATAAAATTAAACCACTCGAGTAATGTACACGATTAAAAATGTAAGGGTTGCAAGTGAAAACTGCCTCTTTGTAGAATTTTCAGACGGTAAAACTAAATTGGTCGATCTCGCTTCTTTTTTTGAAAGGGGAATATTCTCACAGTTAAAAGACCCGGGCTACTTTCAGTTGGTGAAAAATAACGGCTATTTTATCAAATGGCCAAACGACCAGGAATTGAGCGCCGATACGCTCTATTATTGCTGATTATTAGTTGTATTTCATTGATATTATAAAGGATTCCATCCATTTTTTAAAGCATGGAATCCTTAGCTTTTTTCATTTTATTCCTTCAAACAATTCCCTTTGATTCTTAGCACTTAATTAAGATTTCTTCCAAATTAACTGTGCTGCCAAAAAAGAAAAGCTTTTTAGGTGTATATTCTTAGCACATTACTAATTTTGGCGTTCGTTTCAAAAAATCTAATTTAAAACTTGTACAATGAACCAGATTGTTGAGAAGGTTCTTTTTTCTGAAAAAGTGGCCAAGTTTGTTGTTGATGCCCCGCGGATTGCCCGTTCGCGCAAGCCCGGTCATTTTGTTATCATTCGTGTGGATGAAAAGGGTGAGCGGATTCCGTTGACCATTGCCGGCGCTGATCCGGTAAAAGGTACTATTGATTTGGTTGTTCAAAAAATGGGAGTCAGTTCTGCAAAACTTTTCGAACTGAATATTGGAGATCATATTCTTGATGTAGTTGGTCCACTTGGAAAAGCTACGCATATACATAACGCCGGAACTATTCTGGCTTGTGGCGGCGGGGTTGGCGTTGCGCCCATGTTGCCTATTGTTGAAGCGTTCAAAAAAGCCGGGAACCGGGTAATATCCATCATTGCTGCCCGGAATAAAGACCTGATCATTCTGGAAGATGAAATCCGGAAATGGTCGGATGAAGTAATTATTATGACGGATGACGGATCGTATGGAACCAAAGGTTTGGTAACTGCAGGCGCCGAAATGGTTATTCAGCGCGAAACCGTAAACGAATGTATAGCTATTGGTCCGGCTGTAATGATGAAATTTACATCTCTTTTAACCAAAAAATATCAAATACCAACTCAGGCCAGTTTGAATGCCATTATGGTTGACGGTACTGGCATGTGTGGCGCCTGCCGTGTCAGTGTTGGCGGGCATACGAGGTTTACTTGCATAGACGGACCGGAATTTGATGCCCATCAGATTGATTTTGATGAGTTGATCGTGCGGCTGGGTGGTTATGCAGCCGAGGAAAGATTGGCCAACGAACGGTTTTTGAAACTCAATTAAACCTTAAGAAATGTCAACAAACAAAGAATATCTCCGGAGTGAACGCGATATGGAATGGCGTGCCGAACTGAGAAAAAAAATTGCCAATAAGGAGCGTACTTTAATGGTCCGCACCCGAATGCCGGAGATGGATCCTGCTGTACGAATCCGATTTCAGGATAGGGAAGTAAACACAGGACTGACTGTAGCACAGGCCCAATCCGAAGCTTCAAGATGTTTGGACTGTGCGAATCCAACGTGTATCGAAGGATGCCCGGTGAGTATTAATATTCCGAAATTTGTTAAATATATTGAACTGGGAAGTTTCCTTGAAGCAGCTAAAACTTTGAAAGAAACTTCCGCGCTTCCGGCAGTTTGCGGCCGTGTTTGCCCTCAGGAAAAACAATGTGAAGCTACTTGCTTTTACACCGTTAAGTTGCAGAAAGATCCGGTTGCCATTGGTCATCTGGAACGCTTTGCTGCCGACTACGAGCGTGAAAGCGGATTCGTATCGGTTCCTGAAGTTGCCCCTTCAAACGGGATCAAGGTTGCTGCGGTTGGATCGGGCCCCGCGTCGCTTTCATTTGCCGGCGATATGATTAAACTGGGATACGATGTGACCGTTTTTGAAGCCTTGCACGAAGTTGGCGGAGTGTTGAAATACGGTATTCCTGAATTCCGCCTTCCCAATAAAATTGTGGATGTCGAAATAGACAACCTTCGGCAAATGGGAGTGAAGTTTGTCCGCAACTTTATTGTTGGAAAAACAGCCAGTTTCGATGACTTGAAAGCAGAAGGTTTTGAAGCTTTTTTTGTGGCCAGCGGAGCAGGTCTTCCACGTTTTATGAATATTCCGGGCGAAAACTTCAATGGGATTCTTTCGTCGAACGAGTATCTGACCCGTGTGAACCTGATGAATGCTGCCAGCGATGAATTTGACACTCCGGTTCTTAGGGGGAAGAATGTTGCTGTAATAGGCGGAGGAAATACAGCCATGGATTCTGTTCGCACGGCAAAAAGGTTGGGAGCTGAAAGGGCGATCATCATTTACCGTCGTTCGCGCGAAGAAATGCCTGCCCGCGTCGAAGAGGTTCATCATGCCGAAGAAGAAGGCATTGAGTTTCTTAACCTGGCCAACCCAGTCGAATACTTTGCCGACGAAAATGGAAAAGTGAACGGGATGCGCGTTCAACGCATGACTTTGGGTGAACCCGATGCTTCGGGCCGTCGCCGTCCGATCGTTCTCGAAGGTTCCGAATATGACATCGCGGTTGATTTGGTCGTGGTGGCAGTTGGAGTATCACCAAACCCGCTGATCCCTTCAGAAGTAAAAGAGTTAAAAGTGAGCAAATGGGGAACCATTGAGGTTAACGAGGAAACAATGCAAAGTTCAATTCCTGAATTGTTTGCCGGTGGAGATATCGTGAGGGGAGGGGCAACCGTTATCCTAGCAATGGGCGACGGAAGAAAAGCGGCAGCTTCCATGCATGAATATCTTCAGGGAAAACGTTAGTAAATTGACCATTTGTTCATTGACTATTTACTATTTTTGCTCAGAGGGCTTAATCGTCAATTGTAAATAATTAAATTGTAAATCTTTTTGTTATGGCAAATTTATCAACCCGATTTTTCGGACTCGATTTAAAAAGCCCGGTAATTGCCGCTAGCAGCAGTATGACCGGACATGCAGAACAAGTTATTAAACTGGCCGAAGCTGGCGCAGGCGCCATCGTGTTGAAATCAATCTTTGAAGAAGAAATCTATCTCGAATTACAGGAAGAATTGAGTCAGAGAAGCAGCTTGCATGCTGACCCGGAATACCTCGATTATTTCGATTATGTGATTAAGGAAGAAAACATTAAGAAATACCTGAAACTGATCTCGGAAGTGAAAGCCAGAACTAATGTGCCCATTGTTGCCAGCATCAATTGTGTGAGTTCAGGCGAATGGGTTTTGTTTGCCCGTAAAATTGAGGAAGCCGGCGCCGATGCCCTGGAACTCAATATGTTTGTATATCCTGAAGTTTATAAGTCAGGCGAAAACGATGAACAATTTTATTTCGATACCATCACTAAAGTTCTTCAGGTCGTAAAAATACCTGTATCTATCAAAATAAGCCATTATTTTACCAACTTGCCTGGTATAGTTCAGAAATTGTCACAGACCGGGATATCCGGAATTACCATTTTCAACCGCTTTTATAGTCCTGATATTGATATTCAATCGCAAACTGTTGTAGTGTCAGATGTTTTGAGTTTGCCGGACGATTATATTTTACCTTTGCGCTGGACTGGAATTCTGTCAGGAATTCTATCCTGCGATTTGGCGGCCACAACCGGAATCCATACCTCTGAATCAGCATTGAAATTTTTGCTGGCCGGAGCATCTGCCATTCAGATTGCTTCAGTACTTTATATAGAGGGACCTTTGGCCATTACCCGCATGAATAATGAAATAGCCCATTGGATGGATCAGAAGGGCTATACCAATCTGAGTGACTTTCGTGGCTTATTAAGTCAAACGTCTTCTTCCACCCAGGCTTGGGGAAGAGTTCAGTTTATGAAGTATTTTGGCGAGAAAGCTTTTTAAGCTATCCTAATTTGTTAGCGTCTGGTTTTTTTGAGTTTCATTTAAATGTTCAACCATGAAGTTATTTATTGCAATTTGTTTTTTTACTCTGTTTGTTTCCCTTTCTCATTCTTGTTTTTCGCAGAAAGAGGTTGAAATTTCGGGGGTGAAATATGTCTTGCATACCGTAAAAAAGAGTGAAACAGTTTTCAGCCTTTGCCAGAAATATAAAGTTACCCAAAAAGAACTTCTTCAGGCAAATCCGGGAATAACAGCAATTTTGAAAGCTGGCTCAACGGTGAAAATTCCGGTTGGAAAAGTTGAGGTTGCAGTACCTCAAAAACCAGAAGTTCCCAAACCGGTTCAGGTTGAACCAGAGTACTATTACCATAAAGTTGCCAGGAAACAAACCATATTTTCGATTGCCAAACAATTCGGCATTTCGGCTAACGATCTGATCAGGTTCAATCCTGAACTTTCTAATGGACTGATGGTCGGACAGGTCTTAAAAATTCCGGTTAAAACACTTCCTCAATCAACAGAACCAATGTCGGTTCAGCAATCAGCAACCAAATATAAAGTTGAAAAAGGGGAGACTCTGTTTTCGCTGGCCGCCCGTTTTGGAGTTGAAGTAAGTGAATTGAAAAATGCTAATCCATCACTGTTTTCTCGAAGTTTGGAAGCCGGAGAAACTATTGTTATTCCGGTTAAATCTTCAACTAAAAATCAAGACGTTGGCAAGATGGAAGTTCCCCGAACTGTAAGTATAGTAGAAATCAACTCAGAACCTCCTTCCGATTGCGATCCTATAAATGCAAAAAATCAGAAATACAAAGCTGCACTTATACTTCCTTTCAATTTACCGGGAAACGATCATATCATTCCATCAAATATTGACAGGACTACATTATTAAGTAGAATAAAACTGAACTCTCAGCCCATTCCTGCCAGCGGTGATACAACTACCATTGTCGGGCTAACCAATATTGACCCAAAATTAGAAGGATTTCTGGAGTTTTATGAAGGAGTTTTGTTAGCCATCGACAGTCTTCAAAGTAAAGGGATGAACATCGAATTGTATGTGTTTGATGCAAGCAACCAGCAAATGATCAATGCTTTGCTTCAGTTGGACGAATTTCGCGATCTGAACCTGATTATTGGTCCGGTTTATCCTGAACTTCAGGAAAACATGGCTGCTTTTGCTGCAAAAAACCGTATTCCAATGATTTCACCACTTTCACCGGTTGGTAATTTTGAACAGAATAATTCCTGGTATTTCAAGGTTAATCCGACCAAAGAATTTCAGATTGAGCAAACCGCCAGCTATATTGGAACCGAATTTTCAGATAAAAACTTCATCCTTCTGCAAGTGAGTGGAAATTCAACTTCAACGGAGGCAAAACTTGCTCAAATGAGCATCGAAAAGTTAGCAGGACAGGCAGGGAAGAATATGTTTCACGAATATAATTTTCAGAAACTAGGGGTTAATTCCATAAAACCAATTCTGGACGAAACGGGCGAAAATATATTCTTCATCCCAACCGACAATGAGGCTCAGGTGAGTGTGGCCGTTACGAATCTGAATGCTTTGGCTGAAAACTATAACATTGTGCTGATGGGGACTCCCACCCTGACTAAACTAAAAAGTATCCAGACCGAGAATTTTCATCGCGTTAGGTTACGCTATTTGTCACACTATTTTATCGATTATAACAAACCGCTTGTTCGTCGGTTTGTCAGTCAGTACCGCGAAACATTCTCGGCTGAACCCACCCAATTCAGTCACCAGGGATTTGATGTGGCCTACTATTTCCTTAGTGCGCTTTACCGTTACGGAAAGGATTTCAGGAATTGTTTGCCTGATTATCCAATGGAATTGACCCAGATGTTTTTTGATTTCAGAAAAGTTACCCCAATGGGTGGTTATATGAATACAGGTTTATTTGTGACCGCTTACGAAAGGAATTTTGATATCCTCAATTATGGAGCTATCGGAGTAAAATAAGCGAATTGTAATAATTAACTTGTTGTTTGTGCACGCTACTCTATACCCAGGCTGCAGTTTTCCCTTTAATACAGGTAGCTGGCCCGGTAACCGGAAATACGATTTTAAAAAACCTGGGTATTACCAGCGACAAACAAATGATTATCGGAAAAGAAGTACCGGAAAATGCAGTTCGGGTGGTAAAATAACAGGTGAAAAAAGACAAATTATTTTTTCCTGTAAAACGAATACCTTAAATTAAGGATTAAAGGAAACTCTTCAAATCTTTGCTTACTAGGTAATCGGTCATTAAATGCTGGACTATATATAGTGTATTCTTTTGTGCCAAACTGGTATCCTAATTCAACAGCAAGTCCTTTAAGAGCTCTCTTTTTACTAAACCATTCTTTCCCAACGATAATTCCGGGAACCGGGAGATTAGTGGTTCTGTTCGGATCAAAAGCATTTACCCATTTCCATTTACCAACCAGTCCGAAATAGGTGCGATCGGTTCGGTTGTACTGAAAGGCATGAAGAAATTTAAATCCACCCTCCACATCATTGGGATCAATATCTTCCAATTCAGAGGCAATTCCCCCAAAGATTTCGATTCCGGTCGTTTTCGAAATCCACATCCGGAGATTGGGTTTAAAACTTAAAACCGATAATTCGCCTCCAAATCCAATCATCTTTTGGCCAAAAGAGCCTATACAGAAGAAAAGTATAAATAAGGAAAAGAGCATTAATCGTTTCATTGTTATTGAAATTTAATTGTCGAATTGTCAAATTGTCAAATTGTTATTCCATTTCCTTAAGGCATTCAAATTCCTCTGGTTATTTATGTTTTTTGCTTCAGGGGTATATAAAAATTCAAGTTCTTTCCTGAAATATTCAGTAATTTTTCCACGTACCATTTTCGCCATTGAGTTGAGCAAATTGTTTTTTTCGGAAAATGCTTCCGGTAAAACAGCGATAGTGGCCGGTAGCCAGCGTTCCGGAAACGAGTTTCCAAATTTACCGCCCGTTTTGTAGGCATCCACTTCGAGCTGAATGATTTTTAATGCTTCTGTCAATGCCTCGTCAGACCCCAATTTCAAACCGCGTTTTTCCAGTTCACGATTTAGGGCAGGCAAATTAGGAACAATCATTCCTGAAGTATAAGCATCCTGGTTATTGTACAGCATGCACTGATCAATGTAAGGCGACTGATCAATCAATGCTTCTTCAATACCTTCAGGACTGAATTTTTCGCCGTCGCTCCCGATCAGCAGGCTCTTGAATCGTCCGAGCACATACAGAAAACCATCGCTGTCCATATAACCCATGTCTCCGGTATATAACCAGCCATCTCTGAGTGTTTCGGCCGTTGATTTTGGGTTTTTCCAATAGCCAAGCATCACGTTCTCACCTCTTACAACTATTTCTCCTTTTTCGCCCAGCGGAAGTTCATTGTTATCCGAATCGCAGATTCTCAGGTCAAGATGTTTCACCAGCCGGCCTGAAGTTCCAAACTTTATAGCAGAAGGAACATTCGACGAAATACAAGGCGCAGCTTCAGACAGGCCGTAACCCTGGCACATCGGCATTCCAAGAGCATAGAAAAACCGCTGCAATTCAATATCGAGTAAAGCGCCGCCACCAATAAAAAATTCAAGTTTGTTGCCAAAACTTTCACGTATTTTACTGAAAAGGATTTTATCGTAAAGTTTAAGCAATGGTTTATACACGCCTACTGAACCTGCGCCACGATTCCATCCTGACCCATTGTATTCGTATGCTATTTTCAGGGCATGTTTAAACAGTTTTTCTATGATCGGGCCTTTTTGCCTGATACCTGTTTCTATCCCTTTTCTGAAATTTTTTGCTACTGCCGGAACGCTCATCAGGATATTTGGCTGAATTTCCTTAATGTTTTTGGGGATATTCTTCAAGGTTTCCATTTGAGTTTTGCCAATTTCGGGCGAAGCAACACTGGCGCCGTTATACATGAAACAATACAAACAGGCAGTATGTGCAAACGAATGGTCCCAGGGAAGAAACGCCAGTGTTTTCCAGTCTTCCTGAATTTTTAATAAGGTATCTGCCTGTAATACATTTGCTGCATAATTCAGGTGCGAAAGCATAATTCCCTTTGGATCGGCCGTTGTTCCTGAAGTGTATGAAATATTGGCAATGTCGTTTGGCTGAACATTTTTGTAAATAGTCTCAAATTCTTTATGGTTTGTTTTCAAATATTCGTCGCCAAGGGCTAAAACCTGATCGTACGAAATGTCGTTTGAACCGGGATTTTCTTTTCCATCCAGGTAAATAACCTTTTTCAGGTCAGGAAGTTCGTTTCTGATTTCTTCCACTTTTGAGGCATGACCTTTTGAAACCACAATCATTTTGCATCCGGAATGAGTGAGCCTGAATTTGAGTTCGTTGCCCGATTCAAGCCTGACCGACAACGGAACATTGATACCACCGCAATAAAGCATACCCAGTTCAGAAATTATCCATGCATTTCGTCCTTCTGAAATCAGACCGACGCGATCACCTTTTTGAAGTCCGATAGCACGTAATCCGGCTCCAAACTGAAAGACCAAATCGTGTGTTTGCCGGTAAGTGGTACCTTCATATTTGCCGTTTTGTTTTTCCCACAGGTAAATGTTGTCCGGGAATTTGGCCACGCTGGTTTCAAAAAGTTCGATGATGGTTCTCATATCGTCAAGGTTTAAATTTCAAAGTAATTCAAATGTACAAATTTTATTAAACAGTTCGCTCCGTATCCATTCCAAAGTACGGTTTGGGAAGCTTTAAAAAAAGGGCTGATGCCCTTTAGTTATTTTGCCCCAAACGTATAAATCGTTTTTTCGTAAAAGTGTTGTCCCGGAGCAAGTGTCACCGGCGGAAAATGTGGATTGTTGATTGAATCAGGGTAATGCTGCGTTTCAAGCGCTACGCCTGAGTAGCGGCCAAATTTTTTATGTCCGTCAATTGTCATCTCCGGAATCCAGTAGCCGGTATAAAGGTGGATGCCCGGTTGTGTGGTGTGTACTTCAACCATTCTTCCTGAGGTTTCTTCGCTCAAACATCCGGCGAAAACCAAATTTCCTTCCGTATTTTCCAGAACAAAATTCAGGTCATACCCATCAAACAGAGGTTCAATATCTTTTCCCAGCTTCTTTTTGTTCAGGAAATTAAACGGAGTTCCTTCTACCGAAACAATATTTCCGGTCGGAATATTTCCAACAGCTTCGGTAACCAATTTAGCCGGCAATTCAAGTTCATGGTTCAAAATAGTATCTCGGCCTCCGGTAAGGTTGAAATAAGTATGGTTGGTCAGGTTCACAATAGTCGTCTGATCGGTTTCTGCGCCGTATTCCATAGCCAACTCGTTGTAGTTATTTAAAGTATAAGTACAGGTCACTCTTAGATTTCCGGGGTAGCCCTCTTCCATATCAGGACTCAAATAACTCAACTTCACGCCTATTAGTTCATTTTCTTTAAGGATTTCAGAAGTCCATAAACGACGGTCGTATCCAACAATACCACCATGAAGATGGTTTGGCCCGTTATTGACTGCCAGCGAATAATTTTTACCTTCGAGCGTAAATTTGCCTTCGGCAATACGGTTACACACCCGACCACAAATACATCCAAAATAGGGGTAACTTCCCAAATATTCAGGGCTCAGATAGGTTTCCAGCTTTTCGAAACCACATGCAATATTAGCCAGTTCTCCGTTTTTATCAAGAGTTTCAATAGCGGTAATGATTGCACCGTAATTGGTAATTTTTACTGTCATCTGATTGTCGTTGATCAGCGTAAATAAATCAACTTCAATACCTTCGTTCGTTTTTCCAAAGTGTGTTTTTGTAATTTTCATGCTTAGCTGTTTTAGTTGTTTTTACCTGTTCAAAAATCGTTGGATTAAAAAATAAGTTTCATAAAGTTTTGTCATTTATAGTCATTAAGTGGTCATTTAATAGTCATTGTTTTTCTTACAAAGAATGACGTGAAGCAAATGACAATGAATGACAATTTTTTTTCTGCCAACTGCGACTGACCACTGAATACTTTATTAACTGGCTTACAAATTTAATTTTTTCGCTCATACTGGTAGGTACTGGTTGTGTATTTTGTATAGATTTATTTTTACTTTTGAAAACGATTAAACAAATTATATCAAAAAGGTGAAAAATATTCAGATTGATGATTCACTAGGATTACCAAAATACCGTCAGATAATCAATTCTATTTATACAGCTATTTCTAATAATGAACTAAAACTGGGCGATAAAATCCCTTCTTTAAACCAGATTTGTTCCGAGTTCGAATTGTCGCGGGATACGGTTATGGTTGCTTTTAACGAATTGAAGGCCAAGGGAATTATCAATTCTATTCCGGGGAAAGGCTATTATATTAATAGCACTGAGATAAATCTGGACCAGAAAATATTTGTGCTCTTCGACGAACTGAATGCTTTTAAAGAAGATTTGTATTCTTCATTTCTGAATAGCCTGGATGCAAAATCGAGTGTTGATATTTATTTTCATCACTTTAATTATCAGGTTTTTAAAAATCTTATTTCAGAGAGTGCCGGAAAATACACTTCGTATGTGATCATGCCTGCAACTTTTGATTTTACTGCCGATATTATTGGGAAACTCCCCAGGGAAAGAGTATATATCCTTGACCGTAAAAAAGACGATCTTACAGATTATCCGGTTGTTTATCAGGATTTTGAACAGGATGTTTACGATGCTTTGAATGAAGGTCTTGATTTACTTCAGAAATACTCTGAACTGATTATGATTTTTCCGGGAGGAAAAGAGCCGGAAGGACGAATGAACGGATTTCAGCGGTTTTGTTCTGAAATGGGCTTTCAATCGGAAATTATCAGGAACGTTATTAATAAAGAGATGAGAGCCGGCGAGGCCTATTTTGTGCCCTCCGACCGCAATCTGGTTCGATTGATAAAAATGGCTTCGGAGAAAAACCTGGTTTTGGGGAAGGATGTTGGTATAGTTTCGTTTAACGATACCGTTCTTAAAGAAGTAGTGGCAGGCGGTATTACAACTATTTCAACTGATTTTCAGTTGATGGGTCAAACACTTGCCCGGATTATTCAGGAACGTAGTACGGGAAAAATCAGGAATCGGTCGTCGTTGATAAGGCGAAACTCACTATAACATTATTTATGAGCAAATTTAATATTGAAAATTACCCGCACAAACGATTAAATCCACTGACAGGAGATTGGATTTTAGTTTCACCGCACAGGGCAAAAAGACCCTGGCAGGGACAGGTTGAAAAGGCTGTTTCTGACGAACGTCAGGGCTATGATCCGTCTTGCTATTTATGTCCGGGAAACGAAAGGGCAGGAGGGAAGTTTAATCCTGAATACAAAGGAACCTTCGTATTTACAAACGACTTTAGCGCGCTGTTAAACGATTCTCCTGAAGGAATGGTTGATGAAGGAAATCTTTTTCAGGCTAAAAGCGAAACCGGTATATGTAAGGTGATTTGTTTCAGCGAAGACCACAGTATGACCATACCTGAAATGGATGTTGAAGACATTCGGAAAGTAATTGATGTCTGGTGCGATGAATTTGCCGAAATGGGTAAGAATGAAAAGATTAATTATGTCCAGATTTTTGAAAACAAAGGTGCGATTATGGGTTGCTCTAACCCGCATCCGCACGGACAAATATGGTCATCGTCTTCGGTGCCGGCAGAACCCGCAAAAGAATCGAGAACACAGAAGGAATATTACGAAAAACATGGAACAACCTTGTTAGGCGATTACCTGAAGGCTGAATTGGTAAAAAAAGACCGCATCCTCGTTGAAAATGATCATTTTGTTGCCTTGGTTCCTTATTGGGCTGTCTGGCCTTTCGAAACCATGATCATCAGTCAACGTGCTGTTCAAAATATAACGTTGTTAACCGATGCTGAACGGAATTCTTTAGCCGGTATTTATAAGAAGTTGACTATAAAATACGATAACCTTTTTGAAGTTTCGTTTGCCTATTCTGCAGGTCCTCATCAGGCGCCAACCGATGGAAAAGATTATCCGGAGTGGCATTTTCACATGCACTTTTATCCACCATTGTTACGTTCTGCTTCAGTGAAAAAATTCATGGTAGGCTACGAAATGCTGGCAAGCCCGCAGCGCGATATTACCGCCGAACAAGCTGCAAAACGCTTACGCGACCTTTCTGATGTACATTATAAATCAAAATAAATTAATATCGAATATCGAACAAGAAACAAGAAATGTAAAACGAAAACTTCGATGTTCCTTATTTCTTATTCGGTGTTTCTTATTTTTTAAAAAATAAATAACCAATAATCAATATTCAATAATCAATAAACGAAAGACTTATGGCAAAAATTAATGCTTTAATTGAAAAGATTGCCAATGGAAAAAATCCATTGTTTCAGGAGTTATATGGTGTAAATGAAGTTGTCCTGAAAGAACAGGCCGATCGTTACGCCGCTTTGATGAATGAATTTCAGACTGTTTACGGAACTGATGATGTTGAATTATTCAGTTCGCCGGGACGTACTGAAATTGGCGGAAACCATACCGACCACAATTACGGACGGGTGCTGGCTGGCGCTGTTAACCTCGATATGATAGCGGTTGCGACTAAAAACGAAACCAATACAATCCGTATCAAATCGGTTGGATATCCTGAATTTCAGGTTGATTTGAGTTCTTTGGAAATTGATCCGGCTCAATTCTATACTTCATCGTCGCTGGTTAAAGGAATTTGTGCCCGTATGAAAGAAAAGGGTTTCGAAATTGGTGGTTTCGATGCCTGCATTGATGGCCGTGTGCCCAAAGGTTCTGGCCTGAGTTCTTCGGCATCATTCGAAGTGTTGATTGGCGCCGTTGTGAATCAATTATTCAACGATGGAAAAATGAGTAAGGTTGAAAATGCCATCATCGGTCAGTGGTCCGAAAATAATTTCTTCGGAAAACCTTGTGGTTTAATGGATCAGACAGCCTGTTCGGTAGGTGGATTGATAACCATTGATTTTGAAGATCCTTCGAAACCCATCGTTAAAGAAGTTGACTTTGATTTCGTTTCAACAGGATTCGCACTGGTTATTACCGATGTTGGAGGCGGACATGACGATGCTGCTTCACAGGCAGAATATGCTTCTCTTCCAACTGAAATGAAGGCAGTAGCGGCTGAACTTGGCGCTAAAGTTTTGAGGCAGGTGACATTGGAACAGATTGTAGAGAAAATTCCTGAAATCCGTAAAAAAACAGGCGATCGGGCAATTCTTCGTGCCTATCATTTTCAGGGCGATAACCAACGTGTTGTTGATCAGGTGGCTGCCATCGAAAAAAACGATTTTCAGGCCTTCCTGAAAATGGTGGTAGAGTCGGGTTACAGCTCCTATATGTACAATCAAAATATTTTCGATGTCGTACATAAAGACGAGCAGGTTGTTTCGCTGGCTTTAGCTTTGAGCGAAATGGTGTTGAAAGGAAAAGGGGCATGGCGTGTTCACGGCGGTGGATTCGGAGGAACTATTCAGGCTTTTGTGCCGCAAGATTTGCTCGATCAGTATGTTAAAACGCTAGAACATGTCTATGGCGAAGGGAGTTGCCATAAATTGTTTATCCGTGCCAAAGGTTCTATAAAGCTTGATCTGTAAATTTTAGTCAGGTATGCTAAATACTTAGTTATTTTTTGCAAATTCGAACACTAAATCTAACAAGTACAACAAAAACGATAACTTAATAAATTCACAAACTAATCTATCAAAATTATGACTCAAAACAAAAATTACACCGTGCCAATCATCATGATGATCATGCTTTTTGGTATGATTTCGTTCGTAACAAACCTGGCAGCCCCAATGGGTATCGTTTTAAAGAGCCAATTTGAAGTAACTAATTTCTTAGGACTTCTTGGGAATGCAGCCAACTTTATTGCTTATGCAGTAATGGGAATACCCAGCGGTATTTTACTCCAAAGAATAGGCTATAAGAAAACGGCCTTGATTGCTGTTGCAGTTGGCTTTGTAGGAGTAGGTATCCAATATCTTTCAGGTTATACAGGGCAGGGTTCAGCTTTTGCCGTTTATCTTTCAGGCGCATTTGTGGCAGGTTTTTCTATGTGTTTGTTGAATACCGTTGTTAATCCTATGCTTAACACGCTTGGCGGTGGGGGTAATAAAGGTAATCAACTGATTCAGGTTGGAGGATCTTTCAACTCAGTAATGGCTACTGCTACACCAATGATCGTTGGTATTTTAATTGGAGATGCTGCAAAGGCCAGAATCACTGATATTTTCCCCTTCATGTATGCAGCAATGGCTGTATTCGCGATTGTATTTGTTGTATTGTATTTTGTAAATATTCCGGAACCTCACGCTGAGCAATCTTCTGAACCACTGGGAAACCTGATGTCTGGTGCCTTTAAGTTCCGTCATTTCATTTTAGGGGCTATCGGTATTTTTGTCTATGTTGGCGTTGAAGTGGGTACTCCCGGTGTTTTGAATTATTTCCTTGTTGATCCGAATACTCCTAATCCAATGAATGCTACTACTGCAGGATTCGTTGCAGGTACGTATTGGTTCCTGATGCTGATAGGCCGTTTGGTTGGAGCTTCAATAGGAGCAAAGGTGTCAAGTAAAACGATGCTCACTTTTGCATCCGGGCTGGGTCTGGTACTTGTACTGTTGGCTATGTTTACTCCAAACACTATACAGGTTTCATTGCCTGTATTGAAAAGTGTGGCTGGTGTAACCTCATTTGGTTTATTGGAAGTTCCTATCAATGCTGCATTCCTTGTATTAGTAGGTCTTTGTACTTCGATTATGTGGGGTGGTATTTTCAATCTTGCTGTTGAAGGTTTGGGAAAATATCTGGCAGCAGCTTCAGGAATTTTCATGGTCATGGTTTGCGGTGGTGGTATTCTTCCTGCACTTCAGGGATGGGTAGCCGATATTGCTGGTTATATGCCTAGTTATTGGGTAATTGTTGCTGGTCTGGGTTACTTGTTATTCTACGCTTTAATCGGAAGCAAGAACGTAAACAAAGATATTGCTGTATAGTGCTGTAAAAGGTGCATTTAATATGGTGTTTTCATAGAATGGCAGAAGAGATTTTCTTCTGCCATTTTTTATTAATATGAGTATCCGGTTGAGTACCTAAACAGTTTCATATTGTGCGATTATCCTTTGCCGTTGACTTCAGTCAACGGTTGAAGGGGAAATGTGATATCTGGGCTTTAGCCCAATAAGCTGTGGCTAAAGCCTTTCATTGTTGTTTACAATCTGTCCGTCAGCTGAAGCCCCGAGTACTCGGGGGCAAAGCATAGCTTGGGTAAACATGCGGATACTCATATTTATTAAATTAAATTCTTTGCCGATCAATGTTTTGTTTCTGTTTTTCCGTATATTTGCGGAAAAACAGAAACAAAATGAATTTTCAGGAGTTTCGAAAAAAGATGGTCGAATTGGAATGTTTCAATTCGAATCAGGTTTATGCCTGGCAGCCTGACTTTGATAAGAACAATATAAGCCATTGGGTTCAAAAGGGTTTACTGGTCAAACTACGCAATGGTTATTATACTTTTCCTGAATTCAAAAGTAAATCAGGTTTCTCATTTCTTCTGGCAAACCGAATTTACCGGCCATCGTATATCAGTTTGCATACTGCTCTGGCTTTCTATGGAATAATTCCTGAAGCAGTGGTTCAGATCACCAGTGTTACTTCACTTAAAACAGCAAGATTTAGTAACGAATTTGGTGAATTTTCCTATAAATCAGTGCGTCCGGATTTGTTTTTTGGATATGAACTGAAACCTCTAGAACGACAGACGGTGCTTTTCGCATCTCCGGAAAAAGCTTTGCTTGACATGATCTATCTCTATCCATTTTACAAGACAGAGAGTGATTTTCAGGAATTGCGTTTGGATGAGGATTTTATGCAGAATAGATGGAATGTTAATCTATTTCAGGAATATTTGAAACAATTTGGGGGCAAAGCTCTTGAGAAACGGGCGAATCTTTTACTTAAAACCTATCAATTATGATTCAGATTGAACAACTAAAGAACTTCTTTCCACCTTTTTTGAGTGAAAATCTTTCGTTTCGGAAATACATGCTCAAAGAATATTTGCAGCTTTTGATACTCGACTATTTGGCAACTACTCCTTTTGTTCGGAAGACTACTTTTATAGGTGGAACAAGTCTTCGGTTGGTTTATGGAATAGACCGGTTCTCGGAAGATTTGGATTTCGACTGTAAAGATTTTTCGAAGGAAGAATTTATCGCAATGACTGATGCAATCCTGATTTTTTTGAATAGAAGTGGATTCAAAGTGGAAACTCGCGATGTTGCGAATGAAAAGTTGCAAGCTTTCAGAAGAAATCTTTATTTTCCTGAAATGCTGTTTGAAATGGGATTGTCCGGATACCGGGACGAACGGTTTTTAATAAAAATTGAGAGTCAGGATCAACAAATAATTTATCCGACGGTGATGTCAAACATCAAAGGTTGTGGCATGTTTTTTTCGTTTCCGGTACCTCCGGTTGACGTACTTTGTTCGATGAAAATATCGGCTTTGCTTTCGCGTCAAAAAGGTCGTGACTTTTACGATGCAATGTTTTTACTAGGACAAACCTCACCTAATTATTCGTTTCTTTCAGCAAAGTGCGGAATAAATAATCTTCAAGTGCTAAAGGAATCAATTAAAGAAGTTCTGGCAACCATTGATTTGAAGCAAAAATCGAAAGACTTTGAACATCTTCTGTTCACAAAAAGTAATTCAATTCGGATTCTGTCATTCCCTGAATTTATTACTCAGCTTTGAGAAAAAATGTTTTCCAACAGAAAATTGTCTTTTGTACGCGAATAGTAATAAAAGTAAATAATACTTTTATACTTTAGTCGGAAGTAATTTCAGGTTAATTGAATGGAATTGTACAAAAACCATCCGCGACATTTTGTTGCAGTTGATTGTGTGATACTTGGTTATCAGGATGATGAGATCAAACTCCTACTTTATCCCCGTAGCTTTGAACCACATAAAGGAGAGTGGTCACTGCTGGGTGGTTTTGTTCAGGACGATGAATCGGCCGATGAAGCTGCAGCCCGAATTTTGAAACAAACAACTGGTCTGGAACAGATTTTTCTGGAACAGGTGGCTTCCTTCTCAGCGCCGAATCGCGATCCGGAAGCACGGGTTATCAGTTTAGCTTATTATGCATTAATCCGGATTGATTTGCATGATGAGGAATGTGTGAGGGAGAATGGTGCTTACTGGGTGCCAATACGAAAACTTCCAAACCTGATCTTTGATCATCAGACTATGTTTGAAAAGGCATTGGTAAAACTTCAGCAAAAAGCCGGATACAGTTTGTGCGGTAAAGAGCTTCTGCCTGAAATGTTTACTTTGATTCAGTTAAGGAAATTGTACGAAGCGATTTTTCAGCACGAATTTGATCCGGGAAATTTCAGGAAAAAAATTTTGTCGCTTGGCGTACTCGAAAAATTGAGTCTGAAAGATGCATCAGAATCGAGGAAAGGTGCATTTTATTACAAGGCCAAAAGCAATATCGGAGAAATAGATATTGATCGGATTGTTAAATTTTAAACTATTATAATCTAATCTGTAAAAACTATGAATTGGAACTCAAATGAATTTATTTGGCTCGACTGGGTAACTATCACAGTTGGGATTTTGGCTGTAGGGTGGGCTGTAGCGCGCTCGATACAAAAGCACAAACGTATGCAAAAGGGTGCCGACAGCGAAGATTTCCTGTTCGGTAAAGGCGAGCCCTGGTATATCATTGGTGCGGCTATTTTTGCTGCAAACATTGGCTCGGAACACCTTGTAGGGCTTGCCGGCACAGGCGCAAAGGCAGGTGTAGGCATGGCGCACTGGGAGATGCAAGGCTGGATGATACTCATCCTGGGTTGGCTCTTTGTGCCGTTCTATCAACTTATGAACATTAAGTTGGGGAAAATCATCACCATGCCCGACTTCCTCAAAAATCGCTACACACCTCGTACCGGTTCGTGGCTGTCTATTATTACACTTATAGCATACGTGTTGACCAAAGTGAGTGTAACAGCGTTTACCGGAGGTATCTTCATGGAAAGCCTTCTTGGCTTGCCTTTCTGGTACGGAGCTATCGGATTGATAGTGTTAACGGGTATATTTACCGTTTTGGGCGGCATGAAGGGTGTGATGACACTATCGGCAATTCAAACGCCTATACTTATCATTGGTTCATTCCTTGTTCTTTTCTTAGGTTTGTCCGCGCTCGGAAACGGCAGTATTGCTGACGGTTGGACTGCGATGATTGACTACTCAAAAACGCTAAACGTTGGAGCAGACGGCGTTACATACGGTACAAACCACATGTTCCACCTTGAGACGGGCGACCCTCTATATGACGACTATCCTGGTTTTTGGGTATTTATCGGAGCATCAATAATTGGCTTTTGGTATTGGGCTACCGACCAACATATCGTTCAACGTGTGCTCGGACAAACAAAAGGCGAGTCTAGCGACGTAGTGATGATGCGTGCGCGCAGAGGGACTATCGCTGCCGGTTATTTCAAATTGTTGCCTGTATTTATGTTCCTGATCCCAGGGATGGTAGCAGCCGCATTGGCGGCTCGTACCGGCAGCGGCTTTACCTTAGAAAACCCTGATACCGCCTTTGGTTCCATGGTTAAGTTTGTGCTGCCCGCCGGTGTGAAAGGAATAGTAACTATCGGTTTTATATCGGCATTAGTCGCTTCATTGGCCGCATTCTTCAATTCATGCGCTACGCTTTATACCGAAGACTTTTATAAGCCAATGTTTAAAGGTAAAAGCGAAGCCAGGTACGTTTTGGTCGGTCGTATTGCAACAATTGTAGTAGTAGTACTTGGTATTGTATGGATACCAGTCATGATGAGTCTTGGCAGTCTTTACTCCTATTTGCAAGGCATTCAATCGCTGCTAGCACCTGCAATGGTAGCCGTATTCGTAATGGGTATATTTTCCAAAAGAATTACACCCAAGGCAGGTGAAGCAGGTTTGATAGTTGGCTTTCTTATTGGTATGGTACGTTTGCTGACCAACATTTTTACAAATACAGGTAAAGACGTAATGACAGGCTGGTACTGGGAATCCACCCATTGGTTCTGGCATACCAACTGGCTTATCTTTGAGATATGGCTGCTTGTCTTCATCATGTTGTTTATGGTTGTAGTATCGTTTTTCACTCCAAAACCTACTGCTCAACAGGTAGAGTTTATCACTTTCACAGGCGACTACAAAACCCTTATCAGGAATAGTTGGAACAAGTGGGATGTAATTGCTTCGTTAGGTGTAGTTTTAGCTTGTTCTTTGTTCTACATGTATTTCTGGTAGAAAACCGAAAGGCATCATCGTTTCATTGTTGAAAGAAACGATGGTATTTAAAAAATAATTAAATTGCCCGAATAAACCATTCGGGCAATTTTTTATGTACGATATTATCGGAGATGTTCATGGTCACGCAGATCAGTTAAAAAACCTGTTGAAAAAAATGGGTTACAAGCTTAAGGATGAATGCTATTTTCATCCTTCACGCAAAGCCGTTTTTGTGGGCGATTTTATCAACCGGGGGCCTAAAATCAGGGAGACCATCATTTTAATCCGGAAAATGGTCGAAAAGGGTTCAGCTTATGCAATTTTGGGGAATCATGAAATGTATGCAGTCCTCTATTATTTACGCGATATTGAAGGCAAATATTATAAAAAACGGATACCCAAGTACCAGTTGCAGATTAATCAGACCCTCGATGAATTTGTGTTGTACAAAGAAGAGTTTAAAAGTCATTTGAAATGGATGAGGACTTTGCCGATGTTTCTTGATTTTGGCGACATTCGGATTATTCATGCCTGTTGGGACGATGAAAATATTAAACTTCTAAAAAGAACGATAACTGAACCAAAGCTAACCAAAACAGTTTTACGTGAAATTGCCCTGAATGGCACCAAATTTTCTGAAAGCTTTTGGCAATCATGTAAAGGTGTAGATTTTCAATTACCCAAAGACCTCCTGATTTTTGATGATGATGGAAGGCCCCACCGTTCATTTCGAATGAAATGGTGGGATAATCCTGAAGGGAAGACTTTTAATGAAGTTTCAATCGAAAGTAGGTTCGAACTTCCAGCTTATACCATTCCCCCTGAAATAGTAAAATTCAGAAACCCATATCCTGAAAATGCTCCAATTATTTTTTTCGGACATTACAGTTTGATTGAGGGTTTCGGTATAATAAAAGATAATGTTTGTTGTGTTGACTCAGGTGTATCACGAACCGGAAGATTGTTGGCATACAGATGGAAAGGTGAGCTGAAACTGAATGAATCGAATTTTGTTATTGGAGAGGAAGATATTTAATGTAGTTGATATTCAGTACTTTGCAGGGAATCTGTAAGGATAAAAAAGTGAATGATATTTTTAATTTGTCCTATTGCGGGGATAAAAAGAAAGACTATATTTGCAAAGCCTTTTCAAAAACTGATTTTAGGAGGTTCGTTCAAAAAAAAGTCATTTAAAACACAAAAAAAATACTGAAAATTGGTGCGGTAGTTCAGTCGGTTAGAATAACGGCCTGTCACGCCGTGGGTCGCGGGTTCGAGTCCCGTCCGCACCGCCATTAATAAAAAAAGTCCTTGAATTTCAAGGACTTTTTTTATTCCCTGAAAACCAGATGAAAGTATAAAAAAACTGTCACCCCAAGGCGGTAAGCCCGACTTCGGCACGAGCTCAACTGAACGTGTGCAGGATTTAGGAGATTCAGAAGAATAAATAATTTTTTTTCTTTTAAAATAGTTGTTGCAGTCAAAATTCCTATTTTTGCTTTGATACCTGAGTGAGTAAACAAAAAAGCGAAATGATTAGCATAACTATCAGTCCTGAACTTAAAATGCTATGCCCTGAATTGCGGTTAAGCTGCATTGAAGCTGACGTTATAGTTGAAGAATCATGCAGTGCACTTTCCGCTGAAATTGATGATCGGATCAGGCAAATCAATCAATCGCTGGTCATTGAAGATATCAGTAAAATTCCGGTTATCAATGAGTCCCGAAAGGCGTATAAAGCCTGTGGAAAAGATCCGGCCCGATATCGTTTATCTGCTGAGGCTTTATTACGCAGGGTTGTTTCCGGGAAAGGATTATATCCAATCAGTAATGTGGTTGATCAGCTCAATCTGGTTTCTATTTCAACAGGTTTTTCGATAGGCGGTTACGATGCAAGTTGCATTCAGGGTAAAATAACTTTTGGAATAGGAATCGCTGACGAATCCTATTCAGGAATTGGCAAAGGTGGACTGAATGTTGAAAATCTGCCTGTTTTTCGTGACGGGCAGGGTGCTTTTGGTTCTCCAACCAGTGATTCCCAACGAACTGAGGTTAAACCAAATACTAAACGTTTTCTGATGATACTGATCGATTTTGGTGGCCATATTCAATTGGAATCTGCTGGTCAGTTAGCAATTCGTTTATTGAAAGATTACTGCTACGCAACAAACATCACCGCCTACGAAATTGAATAAAATGTGGAAATCAATCTGTAAACTGCTCCTGAAAATGATGGGCTGGAAATCAATCAATGGAAAAATGCCTCATAAAAAGGCAATTATTATTGGCGCTCCTCATACCAGCGGTTGGGATTTTGTAATTTCGTACCTGCACTATACTTCCGTTGGAGGAGTTGCCCATACCATGATTAAAAAAGAATTTTTCTTTTGGCCGTTGGGCCCGGTTTTACAAAAGATGGGAGGAATACCCATTGACCGGTCACGGGGCGCTTCGGTAACCAAACAAATTATTCATGAGATGAACAGCCGTAAGGAAATGCATCTGGCGATAACTCCTGAAGGTACCCGAAAATTGAATAGACATTGGAAAGCCGGATTTCATACGATCGCAAAAGCTACAGGAGCAACAGTCTATATCGGTTTTTTTGATTTCGGGAGAAAGGAAATCGGCTGGCGCGAAACTTTGGAGCTGACTGACGATGCCGAAAATGATATGCACCGGATGAAAACCTGGTACAGGGACCATGGTATTGTTGGCAAGCATCCTGAACGGTTTACATAGGAAGATTAATTTTTGGAAAAATCAATGATAAGTAATGACCAGTTTTAAAACTCAAAACTTCGCATGATGTCACAGGAAATTTTAAACATTGCCGTATTTCAGCTCGATCTGGTTTGGGAAAAACCCGCTGCAAACCGCGAAAAGATTGATGAATGGCTCCGGAAAGCCAATAAGAAAACTGATGTGGTATTCTTGCCTGAAATGTTCGCTACAGGTTATTCGATGAATGCAGCAAAACTTGCCGAGCCGATGGATGGAGAAACAGTTAGGTGGATGAAAAAATGCAGTTCAGAACATCAGCTTGCCCTATGCGGAAGTTTGATTATTCGCGAAGATAACCAATATTTCAACCGGCTGTTGTTTGTTGAACCTTCAGGAGAAATTCATTTTTACAACAAGCGCCACCTGTTTACGATGGGCAACGAAGAAAGCCATTTCCGGAAGGGGACAGAGCGATTGGTTGTTGATTACAAGGGCTGGCGCATTTGTCCGCTGATTTGCTATGATTTGCGGTTTCCGGTGTGGGCGCGGAACAGGAACGAATATGATATACTGGTTTATTCGGCCAATTGGCCACAATCCAGAACTACGGTCTGGAATACTTTATTGAAGGCCCGTGCCATCGAAAACCAATCGTATGTGGTTGGGGCAAACCGTGTAGGAGTTGATGGAAATACGATTTCCTATTCGGGAAATTCACAATTGATTGATCCAAAAGGAAACATACTGGCAGAGATTGGAGATCATCACAAAGGCATAATTATAGCCGGATTTTCACACAGCGAATTGATGAATTTCAGGGCAGCATTCCCGGTTTTAAACGATGCTGATTCGTTTACAATTTAATTTTCATTACCCATAAAATCAACTAAAGAGAAATTATCTGTTCACTGATAATCATTGCTTTAGATTTAAGTGCATTTTCCAAAGATTACCGGATGCCAAAGCAGGCGATTACATCCTGACTGCCCGCCAGAAAGGCAGAGACTGGTATTTGGGAGCCATGACCGATTGGACAGCCCGATCGCTCAACCTTGACCTGTCCTTTTTGGGTGAAGGAACCTACGAAATGGAGATTATGCAGGATGGCGCGAATGCCGAAGTGAGTTGCAACGATTACAAACGGATGGTGAAACAGGTAACCAAAGCCGACAAACTTAAAATTGAGATGGCAAAAGGCGGCGGCTGGGCTGCAATTTGTAAGAAAAAATAAAATATTTTAAAAATAACTAACAATTTAGTTGGAAAACTAAATTGTTAGTTATATATTTGTTCCGGATATCCAATCAACTGGTCAAATGAAAGAATTAACTAAAGCTGAAGAGCAGATTATGCAGGAATTGTGGATTCTGGAAAAAGCGTTTGTCAAGGAAATTGTTGACAAGCTTCCCGATCCAAAACCTGCGTACAACACGGTTTCTACGATTATCCGGATTTTGGAAAAGAAAGGATTTGTTGACCATTTCGCGTATGGAAAAACACATCAGTATTTTCCAGTTGTAAGCAAAACGGATTACACGAAATCGTATTTCAAAAATTTCCTCAGTGGTTATTTTAGTAACTCATTTCAGGAAATGGTTTCGTTTTTTGCCAAAGAAGACAAAATGAGCCTCTCAGAACTTGAAGAAATAATCAAGGAAGCAGGAAAAGATTTGAAACCTGAAAACCCAACATCCAATGACTAGCTTTGTAAATTATCTGCTGGAGTCTGGAATAAGCCTGAGCCTTTTTGCGTTGGTTTATTTCCTGTTTTTACGGAGAGAAACCTATTTCAATGTAAACCGGTGGTTTCTGCTGGTTTCAATAAGTTTCTCGACCATCCTGCCACTGTTGCACATCCCGTTTTATGCGCCACAGGCAACAATGCTTCAGGAAGTGACAGTTACTCCCTACGTCAATTTGCTTAGTTCCGTAACTATTTATAGCGCCACTTTGTCGCATGGAGCCGAGCAATTTGTGATGAATTACAGTTTGTTGGGCTATGTCTATTTATCAGGAGTCGTGTTTTTAGCTTTGAAGCTATTCTTCCAGATATATCAGATCATCCGGTTAATTGCGCAAAACCGGGTGGTTCAGGAAGAAAAAATCAGCCTGGTTTTTCTGGAAAGGGAGATTAGCCCATTTTCTTTTCTGAATTACATTTTCGTAAGTACAAACCTGAAAAATACCAAAGGCTGGGAAAAAATGCTCGAGCACGAACGGCAACATATCCGGCAAGGCCATACATTTGATGTATTGGCTCTGGAAATTATTGCTGTCTTTCAATGGTTTAATCCTTTCTTCTGGATATTTCGAAGAGCCTTGCGAGAAAATCACGAATTTCTGGCTGATCATGCTGTGATCTCACATGGAACTGCGCCTTCGTGGTACAAGCAGATCCTAATCAACCAGTATGTTGGCGAGCAAGTTGTACTTGCCAATAACTTCAATTATTCGTTAGTTAAAACCCGTATCCAAATGATTTCAAAAATAAAATCCGGAAAAATTGCCAATATTAAAGTTCTCATCGGATTTGTATTGGCTGCCAGTTTGGTTGCCGTTTTTGCCTGTGAGCAAAAACAATCTACTAAAACTGAAAAAGCTCCTGCAGGAAAGACTGCCACCATTGAATTTCAAGGTCATCCGTTACAAATCACCGGAGATTCTGCCGTTATTGAGAATCTGAAAAGATTAATAAGTAATGAAGGAGTGGGGGCTCCAACACCGCCACTTGCAGAATCAAATCAGGACGGGAATATTTATACGGTTGTAGAGCAAATGCCAGTATTTCCCGGAGGAGAAAAGGCTTTGCCGGAGTATCTCTTGAAATCAGTTACGTATCCACAACAGGCTAAGGAAAAGGGAATTCAGGGGAAAGTTTATGTCACATTTGTGATCGCCAAAGACGGTTCTGTTACCAATGTTAAAATTGTCAGAGGAACTGATCCGGCACTTGATGCTGAAGCTTTTCGTGTTGTGAATAGTATGCCAAAATGGACACCGGGCAAACAAGGCGGAAAAGAAGTTGCTGTACAGCTTACCCTTCCAATCAATTTTCGTTTGCAGTAAAGTTTATTAAATCAGTATGTTGGCTCTAAATCTGAATGGGCCAACAACTTCAATTATTCATTATCAAAATCTTAATTAAAATGAACTCAAAATTAAATTCCCAAAAAATAGCCATGGGTAAAATCCTTATTGGGTTACTAATGGCAGTTGGTTTATTGGCAATGTCTGCTTTTGGACCAAATGTATCTACAGAATCCAAAACCAGTACAACAAAATCAGAAAAAAATCAGGGGAAAGTTTACGATAAAGTTGAACAAATGCCTGAATTTCCCGGAGGACAAACTGAATTAGTTAATTTCTTAGTGAATACAATTCAATATCCTAAAGAATCTTTGAAAAAGGGTACGCAGGGTAAAGTCTTTGTGGGTTTTGTTGTTGGCATAGATGGTTCGATCTTAAAAGCCAGGATTGAGAGAGGAGTTGACCCTTTACTTGATGCAGAAGCTTTGCGCGTGGTAAATAGTATGCCAAAATGGATTCCCGGTAAAGAAAAGGGAAAAGATGTGGCTGTTCAATTCACACTTCCTATTAATTTTCGTTTGCAATAGGCAAATATTTCACCCGGAAGACATCAATTATTTAGGCGTCTTTCGCCATCTTTCAATTATTTAGCCATGTTCAGAAAATAGATTGCATTGCTTTTATGGGCGGTTACATTCAGTTGTACCGCCTATAATTTTGATCTGATTCATTCAGATAACTTAAAAGTCCGGAATAACAGCTTTAAACTGATTAATCCGGACTTTTCTATAAGTAGGTGATCAGATTAATTCTATTTTTCAAAGCTTCGCAGTGAATGGCGTTGGTTATCCGAATAATCACATTCCCTTGTAAAATTGATCTGTTGGTTGAATTTCACTCACGCGCTTTAGTATTTGAAATAAATTTACTTCAGCTTATAAAAACAATAACGAAAAACGAAAATCATGAAAACAAAACTTGTAACTCTGTCGCTTGGTTTGCTGTTGGTTTGTTTGGTTACCGCAGCAAAAGAAAAAGGAACCTCGCTTCTTAGCGGAAATTCATTGACTGAACTTGGTCAATATACGATTGCTACTTCGCCTGATGCCATTACGCTTGGTGGAGAAGCCGTAAAAACCTACGAATTGAACTACACTAACAGCGATTCGCCTGTACTAATCGGTGTCAAAAAGACCAAAAAATGTATGAACTTTATTGTACGCACCGATAATTTTGAGGTCGAATATGTTTGTAAGAAACATGTGTTTGGTGTTAAACGGATCAGCAAGGAATATCAGACAGTAAGTTCAGATGTGATTAATAATATGATGGACAACTCCCAATTCTACACTCAACGGGTAATCACACAAAATCCAAAAACTGAAGAAGAATTATTGGGTTTGATTGCTTGTTATTTTCCTTCACTGATTAAAGAAAGCTAAATGGCAAAAATCTGAATCTGCTAACAGGATATTCCCTGTTAGTTTTTGGTGGATAATCGAAGAATCACGGTCAGTTTGGCCGTGATTCTTTTTTGAAACGAATTCAGTTGAACCGGTTTTAATTAAAACAAATAACAGAATCATTTTATACTTTTACCTGCTCTAATTCTAAAGTTACCATGCAGATAAAAGAAGACAAGGCTTATGTGGAATGTTTGAAGAAAGACGATTTTACAGCCTTCGATGCCTTGTTTCATAAATATTCTGAAAATCTTTATGCATTTGCCCTAAGTATTACCCGTGATTCTTTTGCTGCCGAAGAAGTTACCCAATTGGTTTTCTTAAAAGTTTGGGAAAAACGGGAGCAAATCAAAGAACATCTTTCTTTCAAATCCTTTCTGTTTTCGGTAGCTTATCACGAAACAATTTCATGGCTCCGGAAAGAAAAATCAGAAAAGATGAGGATTGGCGAATTTGGTAGGATAACTGGCTTTCAAACGAACGAAACAGAACAGACTGTTGAATTTCGGAATATTGAAAGGCTTGCCAATCAGCTAATTCAGGAAATGCCCGAAAAAAGGAAAGAAATTTTTATACTAAGCCGCGAACAGGGCTTTTCGAATAGGGAAATTGCTGAAAGGTTGAATATTTCGATAAAAACCGTTGAGAACCAGATGACTTCAGCATTGAAATATCTCCGGGAAAAACTGGGCAAATACGATATCCTTGGATTGTTGTTTTATTTTCTGATGTTTCACCAATAAATATTTTTCCACTGGATAGGGGTTTATAACCTTTGATTTCGTAGTATAGTAAAAGCAAATCAAATTCGCTATGAACTATCACGATATAGAAAGATACCTCGAAGGAAAAACTACCCCAACTGAATCGGAACAAATTCGAAGTTGGCTGATCAATCCGGAGAACGATGTTGAGTTACGCCAGATTCTGGGCGAAATATGGACAAATTCAGAAATACACTTGAAAGGACAATCACCCGATTTTAACCGGATGCTCGATCAGGTACACCACCAGATCAACAATCAACACATACATCAGCTTAAACAGAAGGCTTCATCACCATCATTCTACCAGGCGTTTTCAAGGGTTGCCGCCATTCTGATTATCCCGCTGCTGTTACTTTCGGTTTATTTCTATTTTAATCCGGGCAATAACTCAAATCAATTGGCCTCCAATACTTTCCGTGAAATTTACACCAAACCCGGAACCCGCACTCAAATTGATTTACCTGATGGTACCCGGGTGTGGTTAAACGATGGCACCACTTTTCGTTATCCGGAACAGTTTACAGGAAGTCAGCGTGAAGTTTTTGTAGATGGGGAAGCCTATTTTGAAGTCAAATCGAATCCTGAGAATCCGTTTGTGGTGAATAACCCAATGATGAACACGGTAGTAACCGGTACACACTTTAACCTGAATGCCTACTCAGCCGACAAATACTTTGAAGCTACACTGCTCGAAGGGAAGGTAAGTCTGCAGCGAAACAACCAGATATTGGAGATGAAACCAAGTGAACAGGTTCAGTTCGATTCCCGGAACGAAGAGGTTGTTCGGAAAACGGTTGATCCACAAAATTCAGCCGCCTGGATTGATGGAAAACTGATTTTTAGAGATGAAAAGCTGGGTACGGCCATCAAAAAGCTGGCAAGGTGGTATAATGTCGAAATCATTCTAACTGATCCTGAAATCAATAACTATTTGATGACTGCTACTTTTGAAGATGAGAAACTGGATCAGTCGTTGAGACTTATTGCTTTGGCTTTGCCAGTCAGATTTGAATTTAAAAAAGTAACTAACCCAACAGAAATACAGCGCACCATCTATATGACGAAGAAATAAAAAAAGGCCGGCAGGAACTTCGCAGGTTCGCTGTCGGCCCAAATTCAATGTTAATACTTAACGCTTTAAATTTATGGAAAAAAAGTTAAAACTGATCATTCCATGGAGCAATTCTCCGGGAGTGAAAAAAATGTTACGCTACATGAAACTAACATTCGTGATTTCATTGGTAGCTGTCCTTCAAACCTGGGCGGCAGTATCCTATTCGCAAACGACTACTTTGTCGATCAACCTGAAAAATACGTCAGTTCAGACTGTATTGCAACAGGTTGAAGACCAGTCGGAATTCTATTTCCTCTACAGCCGTTCATTGATTGATGTCGATCGTACCGTTGATGTGCAGTTAAAAGATGTCAAAATCACAGAGGTATTGAATGCCCTGTTTAATGGTACCGATGTGGCTTACAAAGTGGATGGAAGGCAAATCGTATTGTCAAAAAAATCAGAAAGTTCTGCTTTTGACATGCAGCAGCAAAAATCGCTTTCAGGTAAAGTCACAGACTCCACAGGTGGTTCGTTGCCTGGAGTTTCTGTTATTGTAAAAGGAACAACCAATGGCACTATTACCGATGGAAGTGGTAAATATTCGATTTCAAATATTCAGGAAAAGGCAATGCTGCAATTTTCGTTTGTGGGAATGAAGACTCAGGAAGTGGCCGTCGGCAATAAAATAATCCTCAATATTGTTCTGGAAGAGGAAACCATTGGCATTGAAGAAGTTGTGGCGGTAGGATACGGAACTCAGCGCAAGAAAGATTTGACAGGTTCGGTAGCTGTGATAAAAACGAGTGATTTACATTCGCTGCCGGTGCCGAGTGTTAGCGATGCCTTGCAGGGCCGCGCTGCTGGCGTCCAGGTTATTACATCAGGGACGCCAGGTAGTGATGCAACTTTCAGAATTCGTGGTACAGGAACAATTAATAACAGTAATCCACTAATTGTTATTGACGGATTACCTGTTTCGGGAGGCTTGAACCAACTGAACATGGACGATGTGGAATCACTTCAGGTATTAAAAGATGCGTCAGCCACAGCTATTTACGGATCACGAGGCGCCAACGGAGTTGTAATTGTAACCACCAAACGTGGCACTGCCGGACAGTCTCAGGTAAATTTCAACTATTCTTACGGAGTACAACAAGCCACCAACTTAATTGATGTGCTTGACGCCTCACAATTTGCTGCCCTGCACAACGATATTCTATCCAATGCAGGTGTAACGGAAAACCCGGCTTATGCAAATCCGGAAAGCCTGGGTAGTGGAACCAACTGGATGGGAGAATTTTTTCGCACCGCACCAATGCAGAATTACTCCATGTCCTATTCCGGCAGCGGAGAAAAAACCAATTATTACATATCAGGGAATTACTACGACCAGCAAGGTATTGTGATCAATACAGGCTTCAAACGTTATACTTTTCAGTTGAATACTGACAGTAAGGTGACCTCCAGGTTAAAATTGGGGAATAGCCTGACATTGAACAATGATATCAAAACAAGCGGCGATTACAGTATTCGTAATGCCATGCTGGCCTTACCTACTCAACCGGTTTTCAGGGCCAATGGCAATTATTCGGGCCCGATAGCCCAGTCAATTTACGATGGCGATATTACAAACCCAATTGGAATGGCCAAAACAGTTGAGAACGCAACAAAGGGTTATAACCTGATGGGTTCTGTTTTTGGCGAATTGGACATTTATAAAGGCCTGAAATTTAAATCGACTTTTGGAGTTCAGGCAAATTTTTGGGATTCACGCACATGGAGCCCCAAATTTCAATGGGATACAAGTAAAAAAGAGAATTCATATTTGGGTCAGCAATACAATAAGAATCTGACCTGGGTGTGGGACAATACGTTTTCGTATGACCGCACAATCGGCAAACATCGTATTGGTGCAATGGCCGGAACCAGCGCACAGGAAAACCGGTATAACTTTATGAACGGTTCGGTGCAGAATTTTGCCAGCGACAATACTCAGCAATTAAGTAACGGAACACTTCAGCCAACGGTTGGTGGAAGTACCTCAAGTTGGGCTTTGTTTTCGTATATGGGACGTTTGAATTATGCATTTGCCGACAAATATCTGGTAACAGCAACGGTTCGCCGCGATGGTTCATCACGTTTCGGTGAAGGCAATAAATATGGCATTTTCCCTTCCGCTTCGTTGGCCTGGCGCATCTCGGAAGAAGATTTCTTTAAAAATATCAGTTTCATCAACGATATGAAAATCCGTGCTGGCTATGGTGTTACCGGAAATCAGGAGATTGGCAATTATTCATTTGCTTCAAACCTCAACACAATCAAGTACAACTTCAACAATAATGTGGTTTCAGCAGTGGTACCCACGGTAATGCCCAACCCATCAGTGCAATGGGAAGAACAAGAGCAGGCAAACATCGGATTCGACGCCACCATGTTCAATCAAAGGGTTGATGTAACGGTGGATGCTTACCTGAAAAAAACCAACAAAATGTTGGTTCCGATGTCGGTTCCTGTTTCTACCGGATATTCTGATGTCTATGTTCCTTCAATCAATGCAGGCAAAATGGAAAATAAGGGCGTTGAAGTCACGGTCAATTCAAGAAACCTGACCGGAAAACTAACCTGGAATACCTCATTTAATGTATCATTCAATCAGAATAAGGTGATAAGCATAAATGACACCATTCCGATGTCGAGCGGAAGTATCGGGCTGAACCAGAACCTGGCTTTAATTCAGGCCGGTCAGCCAATTAATTTCTTCTACGGATTTAAAACCGACGGTATTTTCCAGTCGCAGGAGGAAGTTGACAGTCATGCAGTTCAGGTTCCGGGGAACGACCCAAACAGCCGTACATCAGCAGGGGATATCCGTTTCGTTGATTTGAACAATGATGGGGTAATCAATGATAAAGACCGTACCTATCTGGGAAATCCAAACCCGACTTTTATTTTCTCCCTGAACAACAGCTTTTCCTTTCAGGGTTTTGATTTGAGCATATTCCTTCAGGGAATTGCCGGAAATGAAATATGCAATGCCAACCGTTTCTGGAGCGAGGCGATGGCCGTTGCACAAAACCAAACTACTGAAACGCTGAGCCGGTGGACTGGTTCCGGAACCAGCAATACCATGCCAAGAGCCGTATTTAATGATCCGAATAAAAATACCAGGCCTTCCGACCGTTATATCGAAGATGGATCGTATCTGAGGATTAAAAACGTTACTTTGGGTTATACTATTCCCAAGTTGTGGATGAATAGGGCGAATATCTCCTCTGCCAGATTCTACGTGTCGGCCCAGAACCTCTACACGTTCACTAAATACAAAGGGTTTGACCCTGAGATAAATTCAAGCGGCTCAACCGGCATAAATGGCATCGACAATAGTGTTTACCCCGTGACCCGCACATTTACCATTGGCGTTAATCTTGGACTCTAACCTTTTAAAACGAAAAACAATGAAACTCAAAAAATATTTTTCAATTGCGGTACTTGCCTCACTGGTTTTTGCGTGCAACGAAGACTTTCTTACCAAATCTCCGGAAGATTCAATCAATACTTCCAACTTCTTTCAGACCGAAACCGATGCCATAACTGCAATTAATGGGGCTTACCAGCCTTTGCAGTGGCCAAAACTTTACAATATGCGTATCTGGACAACCGACATCATGGCAGGGAACAGCATTGTTGGGGCAGGCGGCGGAACAGACGGAATCGAGACTCAGGATGAGGCAAACTTTGTAACCGCTTCCGACAATCAGGGCGTACTGGATTTGTGGCGCGGTCCTTGGCCTGGCATCCTTAGGTGCAACATCATTTTGCAAAAAGTTCCTGAAATGACTATCAGCGAAACGGTAAAGAACAGAGTTTTGGGCGAAGCTTACTTTTTGCGCGCACACTATTATTTTATTCTGGTCCGGTTTTTTGGCGATGTACCATTAACCCTGAATCCCGTTGAACCTGGCGATGACCTTCGTCCTTTCAGAACTCCCAAGGCTGAAGTTTACACCAAAATTATTTCAGACCTGAATCAGGCAATTACTTTATTGCCTCCGAAAGAACAATATACAGGCAATGATGTTGGACGAGCCTCCAAAGGATCGGCTGCAGGGATGCTGGCCAAAGTGTACCTGACTTTAGGCGATTGGCAAAAAGTAGTCGATTTGTGCGATCAGGTGAAGAGTTTGGGATATTCATTAAACGCCAACTATGGCGATAACTTTAGTTCTTCAACCGAGAATTCCAACGAATCGTTGTTCGAAATTCAGTACGTAAGCGATGCCGGTATGGGATTTTGGGACAACGAGAACCAGGCATCATGGCTTAGCACTTTTACGGGACCTCGCGGTTCTGATCTGGTTGCAGGTGGTTGGGGATGGAACCAACCCACTCAGGAATTTATAAATTCTTATGAAACAGGTGATTTACGCAAGGATGTTACAGCGTTTTACGATGGCTGTCCAAAATTCGATGCAAAGGATTACAAAAAATCCTGGTCCATGACCGGATACAATTTGCGCAAGTTTTTGGTGCCATTATCTGCCGTACCTTCTTATGACAACAGTCCACTGAATTTTCCGGTGTTGCGGTATGCTGATGTTTTACTCATGAAAGCTGAAGCATTAAACGAACTTGGCCGGACAGCCGAAGCTGCTGGACCGCTGAATGAAGTTCGCACCCGTGCCGGTTTGGGAAATGTGACTGGCCTGACCAAAGATGCATTTCGCGAAAAAGTGCTGAAAGAACGTCGCATGGAACTGGCATTCGAAGGACAACGCTGGTTTGACCTTATCCGGGTAAATAACGGACAGTACGGTATAGATTTCCTGAAATCAATCGGGAAATCGAATATGAGTTCGAAATTCTTATTGTTCCCGGTTCCGCAAAAAGAACGGGATGCCAATCCGAACCTGACACAAAATACCGGTTATTAATTCCTGATTAACGCTATTTAAAACATAGAAAAAATGAAAAATCTAAATATAAAGCGCATTTTCATGCAAAATGCCAGACAATTATACTCCGGGATTGGATTGATAGCTGCCTTATTGATATTGGTCACATCTTGTGAACAATATGACGAATTCAAAATTCCTTTGGCAGAACCACTGGCTCTTACTGCCACAAAAAGTGAGCTGGTTTTAACTCAGAAAGAAGCTGCTAACAGTGCTGTAAATTTCATCTGGACCACCGGAACCAATCAGGGAACAGGAGCCTCAATTTCTTATCTCCTTCAGGTTGATAAAAAAGGGAATGGTTTTGCCAGCCCGGTGAATTTTGAAATGGGTAAAGGGGTATATGCAAAAAGTTTAAAAGTGGAGGATTTGAATAATTACCTGCTGAATACATGGAAAGCAGCGCCCAATACGGTAACCCAGCTTGATGCACGGGTGGTCGCAACAATTTCGACCAATCCGGAAACAAAAGACATATCAGCCGACTATAGTTTTTCAGTAACTCCTTATCAGCCGGTAAGCAAAACCTTATATCTGTTTGGAGATGCTTCTCCCAATGGCTGGGATGCAGGAACTGCATTGGCATTGAGCCCTCAAAGTGATCCTACTGTTTTTGTTTATCAGGGAGCTTTGAATGCCGGTGACCTGAAATTTATCACTGCTTTAGGGCAATTGCTTCCTTCTTATCAGAAAGGTGCTGACGATTCGCATCTGGTTTACCGTACCTTGTCCAGCCAACCGGATAACAAGTTTACTATCAGCGAAACAGCCGTTTACAAAATAACCGTAAGCTTGCTGGATCTTACAATAACAATCAAGAAAGTGGACTTGCCGGCCTACAGCGCGATTTATCTGGTTGGCAGTTCAGCTCCAAATGGTTGGGATATCTCGAATGCCACGCAGTTAGTACAAAATCCGGACAATCCATATTTATTCTCCTATTCGGGAGCAATGAAGGCCGGTGAATTCAAATTTCCGGTGAACCGCAACAGTGACTGGGGGCAGGATATGTTTATGAAAACAGACGATTCGCACATGTATCTGCACAAAGGCGGAGCTTCTGACGACAATAAATGGACCATCGAAAAGAAAGGTTACTACACCATTACCCTCAACCTGTTGGACAATACCATATCTATCAACCGGTTGAAATTGTACATGGTAGGAAGCGCCACCCCGGTTGGCTGGAGCATCGATAAAGCAATTGAGATGACTGAAGATGCTATTGACGGGTGTATTTTTACTTATGCCGGGCCTATGGTTGCCGGTGAGTTTAAATTCCCGGTAAACCGCAACAGTGACTGGGGGCAGGATATGTACATGAAAACCGATAATACCCATATGTACCTGCATAAAGGAGGAGCTTCCGATGATAATAAATGGAACATTACCGCAGATGGAAACTATGTGATCAAGGCTAATGTAGAGACGCTTTCATTAAGTTTTCAGAAGCAATAAGGATGAAAAATTTAGGAGGTTGTCTCAAGGGTTGTTCTCTGTTCAACGTTGTCAGGTTTTTCAAACGCTGACAGGTTGTTCGTAAGCAACTTCTGTTTGACCTGTCAGCGTCATTGGACCTGACAGCGTCGCTTTTGAGACAGCCTCCTAATTTTACCATATTCAGGAGAATTCAATAGTATAATTTTTTGAGAGATGAGGTTGAGAAGGATTTATTTAATAGTATCGGTTGCAATTGGATGTTTTTCCTGTGATAAAAATAAGGATTCAGTGGATACGCCTCCGGATGTCCTTGCAAATACGGCTACACCATCATACAGCAACATTACAATTGCAACAAATAAAGCAGCTTACAGCCCTGGCGATGAGGTGACTTTTACGATTGATAATTCCGCACTTCCTTCTTCTGCAAAGGTGAGGTACAAATACCAGAACTCTGTTTTATCTGAGTCTTCAGTAGCTGGCTCAAGCTGGAAATGGACAACACCGGCGACAGATTACAGCGGTTATATGGCCGAAGTTTATTCTACGTCTGATGGAAAAGAAACTATTTATTCGACCATCGCCGTTGATGTTTCTTCCAACTGGAAAAAATTTCCGAGATACGGGTTTTTATCCAAATTTCCTCAGTTAAGCGATACGGAAATAAATGGCGTAATCAACAATCTGAACAGGTTCCACATCAACGGTCTGCAGTTTTACGATTGGCACAACAAACACCATAAACCACTGCCATTGATCGGTTCAACTCCTGCAAGCGCCTGGAAAGACATCATTAACAGGGATATTTTTTTCAGGACGGTGCAAAAATATATCAGCGCTGCTCACAGTCGAAATATGAAAGCGATGTTCTACAATCTGGTTTATGGGGCCTGGGACAATGCTGAAGCCGACGGGGTGCAGAAAGAATGGTATGTTTTTACCGATAACACACATGCGAACCGGGATTTTCATCCGCTTTCATCACCGTTTCTGAGCAATATTTATTTGCTCGATCCTTCGAATCAGGCATGGCAGCAGTACCTTGAAAATGAAAACAGAAAGGTATTCCAGTTTCTTGATTTCGATGGTTTTCACATGGACCAGTTGGGCGACAGGGGCGCCCGTTACAGATACGATGGTACTTTTCTGAATCTTTCACAAACCTACAAACCGTTTATAGATGCAGTAAAAGCAGATGAGCCACAAAAGGATATCGTAATGAATGCCGTGTCTCAATACGGTCAGAAAGGTATTGCCGAATCTTCAGCAGATTTTCTTTACACCGAAGTCTGGGGGCCTTTTGACAGTTACAGCGATCTTTCAAACCTGATTCAGCAGAATAATGTGTACAGCAACAATACGAAGAATACGGTTTTAGCCGCTTATATGAATTACGATCTGGCCAATAACAATGGCTATTTTAATACTCCTTCCGTGTTGATGGCCAATGCTGTCATTTTCGCCTTTGGCGGTGCGCATTTGGAATTGGGTGAGCACATGCTGGGAAAAGAATATTTTCCGAATAGCAACTTGAGTATGAAGGATGATCTCAAAAGCGCTTTGGTTAATTATTACGACTTTTTGGTGGCATACCAAAATTTACTTCGCGATGGAGGCGCTTTCAATAATGTAACACTCACTTCTTCAGATCATAAAATGCTGATTGGCGTCTGGCCTGTATCTCAGGGAACTGTTGCCGCCTTCGGGAAAAAGGTAGAAAACACTCAGGTCATTCACCTGATCAATTTTACAAATTCGACCACTCAGAATTGGCGCGATAACACGGGTATTCAGGCAGCGCCGGTCCTGATCAAAGATGCCCGGCTCATGTTAACCAGCAATGCCGCCGTTAAGAAGATGTGGATGGCTTCTCCCGATATTATTGGTGGGGCATCGCGCTCTCTGAACTTTGTGCAAACCGGAAATAAAGTAAGTTTTACCCTGCCCGAACTTCAATATTGGGTCATGATTGTGGTTGAATATTAAACATTTTCATTCATCCATTCTGAAAATTAAGAAGGCAAAAAAAATGTCTTCCCGGCATTTTTCGCCTCTATAACTTTAAATAACAAGTCCGATGAACAAGCTGATATTTAGATTTTTAATTCTTTCAATGCTTTTCTCCACAGAAATTTATGCTCAGGGGAAATTGCAGATTGGCAACTGCCTTTCCTATGAAACGAAAGGCAATAAAGCCGTTTTCAATTGCGAAAACCAAATAAAAGTTCAGTTGGAACAGATTGATTCCGGAATACTGAAAATCTGGTACGATCAGGATAGTTTAAAGCGAAACAATGAATCATTTGCAGTGATCAAAGACGGAAATTCAACAGATAAATTGAATATTTCGGAACTGCCACAGAGCTTCGAAATTTATACCGGCGATCTCATTGTCCGGATCAATAAATCACCGTTTCAGATTCGTATTTTCGACAAGTACCAGAAACTGCTGATGGAAGATTTCCAAAATCGAGGTTTTGAGAAGGACTCATCGAAAATGTCCAGTTATAAAACTTTGCGCCCGGGTGAACGAATCTATGGACTCGGAGAAAAAAACGGGCCAATCAACCGTATTGGGAGCCGTTTCAAAATGTGGAACAGCGATAATCCGTGTTATGAGCTAAATCAAGATCCACTCTATAAAAGTATCCCGTTCTTCATGAGCAGTGCGGGTTATGGAATTTTCTTCGATAATACGTTTAAAACTGATTTTGACTTTGGCTTGGAAGACAAAAATTATTTTTCGTTTTCGGCACCCGGAGGCGAAATGGTTTATTATTTCATTTTTGGCCCAACTTATAAGCAAATAATTGGCCGGTACATGGAACTGACCGGAAAACCGATCATGCCACCGGCCTGGGCGATGGGATTCTCGCAATGCCGCGGAATGCTCACCAACGAAAAGTTAACCCGCGAAATTGCCAAAGGTTACCGCGACCGCCAAATCCCTTGCGACATTATTTTTCAGGATATTGGCTGGACTGAGCATCTTCAGGATTTTAAATGGAATCCCGGGGCTTATGAAAATCCACGGGCGATGGTGGCTGATCTGGCTGACATAGGCTTTAAAGTAATCGTTTCCCAGGATCCGGTAGTCTCAAAAGGCAATTCGTTAGACTGGCACTCAGCAATTACTCCAAACGCAAAGAACCAGTGGCAGGAAGCCGATTCGCTGGGCTATTTTGCCAAAGATATCCGCACCGGAAAGACTTACGATATGCCTTGGCCGTGGGGTGGCAATTGTGGGGTGGTCGATTTTACCAATCCTGAAGTGGCGGACTGGTGGGGTACTTATCAGCAAAAAGTACTGGATGATGGTGTTCGGGGTTTTTGGACTGACATGGGCGAACCAGCCTGGACCAACGAAGAAAGTACTGATCGGTTGTTTATGAAGCATCATTTAGGTATGCACAACGAGATTCACAATGTGTATGGCCTGACCTGGGACAAAGTGGTTACCGAACAATTTGAAAAACGAAATCCCAATACCCGTATTTTTCAAATGACCCGCGCAGCTTTTGCTGGAATGCAGCGCTACACCTTTGGCTGGTCTGGCGATGCAGGCGATGGGAACAATGTATTGGATGGCTGGGAAAAGCTGGAAAATCAGATACCGTTGGCACTTTCGGCTGGTATGGGCGGAATCCCGTTCTGGAGCTGCGACATTTCAGGCTATTGCGGCGATATCAAAGATTATGAGGCGATGAGCGAACTCTATGTCCGGTGGTTGCAATTTGGCGCTTTTAATCCGTTGAGCCGGATTCATCACGAAGGAAACAATGCCGTTGAACCCTGGCTCTTTGGAACTGAAACTGAAGCTATTTGTAAAAAAGCGATTGAGATGAAATATCAGTTGTTCCCATACATTTATACTTATGCCCGACAAGCCTATGAAACCGGATTACCATTGATGCGTGCGCTGATGCTCGAATATCAGGACGATCCGGAAACGTTCAACCTGAATTCGCAATTTCTGTTTGGTAAAGAATTGCTGGTGGCTCCGGTAATGGAACAAAGCGCTATTTCAAAGAAAATATATTTGCCCGAAGGCGAATGGATCGATTTTAATCATCCGCAAAAAAGCTATCAGGGCAAACAGTGGATTGATTATCCTGTATCGTTGGAAACCACTCCGCTTTTCGTGAAACAAGGATCAATTATTCCGCAAATGCCAGTGATGCAGTACATCGGAGAAAAGAAGAATGCACCCGTTTGGTTCGAGGTTTTTCCTGCAAAAGAAGGTCGTTCTGCAACTTTTACACTGTATGAAGATGATGGTGAAACGAATAATTATAAAAAGGACATTTGCAGTAAAACCGAAGTGAAATGGGTATCAGCCAAAGAAGAATGGAAAGTAAGTGTTCTTCGTCACAACGAAAACGGACGTAATCCTGAAACTGACCGGAATATTGGATTCAAAATACATCTGGAACAGGCTCCGCAATCGGTCGTTTTGAATTCGGTCAAACTGAAATTGACCAGTCTTGATAAACTCGAAAAGGGGTGGTATGAAATTTCAGAAAAAGCTGTCTGGAGTTTGGATAAACAGACGAACATCTGTTGGGTAAAATGGCAGGACAATGGTTTGCCGACTGAAATTGTCATCAGAAAATAAATCAAAATGAACCCGAAAAACTTATTAAGGCTGCAATAATCTGCGGCCTGCAAACAAGCCCTTTCGGATATGCCCGATGTTATTCAGCGCGGCTGGAGTAGATGTGAAATCTGCACCGCTTTGATATGGATTTTCAATCCCAAACTTAATCAATGAATGAAATTTTAAGTCTACCCCCTTTGCTAGCAATAGCATGGGGGTTTTATATTTCACTGATGTTCTATTCATAAGGCTAAAAAACTTAAAATCAGTGGAGATCAACTTCAGGAACAATACAATTAAAGGCCCGAATTTATCCCTGTATATGTTTTATAACAAAAACAAATTTTATCCTATTTCGGAATAAAAAAACTATCATTGCGTCAATATGACACACTTTGATTCAAAAGCATGAATTATTATCTTTCATGTTTAATAAAAAGGGAATACATTTTCTGCTTTTGTGATAAACAGCTAACATAAAATACAAACTAAATCTATTTTACCGATGAATGAAAACTCAAACAATGGAATGAACAGACGTAATTTTCTGGGACTTTCAGCATTAGGCTTAACCGGCCTTACTATTCTTCCAAGCTGGACTATAAATGGAGTCCGTATTGCACCAAGTGACAGAGTGGTCATGGGCTTTATTGGTCTGGGACAACAGGCTTTATCCGATTTTGCTGGATTTGGAAGTGTCCCCGGCATTCAGGTGGCAGCCTGCTGCGATGTTGACAACATGAAACAACAACGTTTCAAAAAGCGCGTGGAGGATTGGCAGGCAACCAAATCGAAGTCAACCCGCTGCGATATGTACGAACAATACGAAGAACTGCTTGAACGTAAAGATATTGATGCAATTGAAGTTGCTTCACCTGACCACTGGCATGCCTTGATGACGATCCATGCCTGCCAGGCCGGAAAAGATGTATATGTGCAAAAACCGTTGGCTTTCACCATTTCTGAAGGCCTTCAGATGGTAAAAGTGGCCCGCGGAAACAAAAGGATCGTTCAGGTTGGTAGCCAGCAACGCTCAAGTAAGGAATTCCAGAAAGCCATCCAATTGGTTCAGTCTGGTGCTATTGGACACATTGAAAAGGTATATGCTAAAGTGGGTGATCCACCAAAACCACTCGATTTGCCGGAAATGCCTATTCCGGGAAACCTGAATTTTAACCTGTGGATGGGACCGCTTAATGATTCAAAAATCCATTATCATCCCGATCTTTGCCCTCCGATTTCTCTCGAACCGGAAGAACGGGAAAAACTTTGGGGTGCATGGCGCTGGTACCGCGAAACCGGCAATGGATTTACCGCCGATTGGGGCGCCCACATGTTCGACATTTCACAAGCCGCCATTGGTATGGATGGGTCCGGCCCGACTTTGATTACTCCAAAAGGTTATAACGGTCAAAAATACCTGACTTTTAAATACCTGAACGGAATTGAAATGACCGAGCAACCTTATCTGGAAGATATGCCGGGCGCTCAGGGAATCAAGTTTATTGGTACCAAAGGCTGGATTGAAGTTGCCCGTGGTTACCTGGCTTGTTCCGATGCATCGCTTGTTCCGGCAGAACTGGCTGGCAGACGTCCGAAAAGTATGACTCCGGAAGAACGTAAAAAAAGGTTTGAAGAAATGCAGAAAAATGCCGCTAAAGGTGGCGGTAGTTTTGAAATCAGTTCTCCGCATATGCAGAATTTTGTTGATTCTGTTCGTTCACGCAAAGATACCATTGCTCCAATCGAGGTGGGTTGCAGCACCAATACGGTCTGTTGCCTCGGAAATATTGCAACTGAACTAGGCAGGCCGGTAAGCTGGAATCCGGCAACACTGAGCTTCGGCGACGACAAAGAAGCAGCAGAACACCGTTTGTATAGTTATGAATACAGAAATCCTTATTGTTTGTATAAATAATAGGTATTTAAACCAATTTATTGTTGTGTTTTAAATTCACTCACCCCGAAGTCCGCAAGCGGCCTTCCCCCCTCTCTTTTATAAGAGAGGGGAAAAGCATCGCAGACTTCGGCGTGAGTTCAGTCGAACGATGCGACGGGGTGAGTCAAAATATTTGAACAATTAGAAATACGACATTTATTCATTCCTGAAACTTAGATACTTCAGAACCAATAAATCTTAATACCAAAAATGATGGAAACAAAACGTGAATTTCTAAAAAAGTTATCACTGATGACCGTTGGTGGACTGATGGCCGGCAGTATAGCGCCAGTCATTGCTTCTACCAAAAATATCCCAACTGTTGCCGGAAAGAAAATGATCGGTTTGCAGATCTATTCCCTGGGAAAAGAACTGACCGACAATGTTCCGGCCGGAATGAAAAAAATTGCTGAAATAGGATACAGCACGATTGAATTAGCTGGTTACGGAAACCGCAAAATGGGTCAGTACGAAGTAGATGCCTATCGTAAAATAGTTGACGATGCCGGGTTGAAAATTACAAGTTCCCATGTAAATCCGGCAACGCGGAATTTCACCCGCGAAAATGTGGCCAGTATTTATGAATTCTGGAAACTAGCCGTTGAAGATCATGTTAAGCTGGGTGTACGTACCTTGGTTCAGCCCATGATGCCAAGTATTGAAACACATGATGATGCCAAACTCGTTTGCGAAGTATTCAATAAAGCTGGTGAAATCGCGAAAGCAGCCGGTATTAAATGGGGTTATCACAACCACAACATGGAATTCAAACGGATTGCAAAACCCGGCGAAAAACCGCCAACAGGCCCATTTGCTTCCTTCATGCCGTTTGGCGATGTAATTTACGACCTCCTTTTGGCAGGGACTGATCCGAACCTTGTATTCTTTGAAATGGATGTTTACTGGACCGTGATGGGTCAGAATGACCCGTTGGAATATTTCGAGAAATATCCAACCCGATTCCCGGTTTTGCACATCAAAGACCGTTCGGTTTTAGGCCAGTCGGGAATGATGAATTTCGAAAACATCTTCAAAAAGGCTTATGCAAACGGCCTTGTGGAATACTATGTCGAGATTGAAAAAATTAAAGCCAATATGACCCAGTTTGATGGAGTTAAGGCCTGTTTCGATTACCTGAACAATTCAGCTTTTGTCAAATAGGTTAACTGAATCTTATTTTTTAATATGGAGGAGAGGAACTGTTTTTTTATGGCTCCTCTCTTCCAATTTTTAAAAATACCTGATCTACTAATTCTCAATTTAAATTAGTTATTCCATCACACAATCTAATAAGTATTTAAACAAATTTAATGTCGTGTTTTATAATTCACTCACCCCGAAGACCGAAGGCTCGGTCTTCACCCCTCTCTACGCGTAGAGGGGCAGAGCATCGCAGATGCGATGGGGTGAGTCAAGTTATTAAAACATTTTTATATGAGACATTATATCATTCTTATAACTTAAAACCGATAGCAATGAAAAAACGATGTATATTTATTCTTGCATTTTTAATAATGACCAACTTAAATGTAATAGCACAACAGGCTATAGGAGGCGCAACATCTATTGTTTCTCCTGAAGTAAAAGCAGATAATACAGTGACCTTCCGGTATCTGGCTCCCCATGCCAAAGAGGTTAAAATATCGGGAGACTGGATGCCTGCTCAGGGATGGACTCCCGGTTCGGAAGCCATGACCAGGGATGAAAAAGGATTGTGGACTTACACTACAATAAAATTACCGTCTGATTTATACAGCTATTATTTTCTTGTTGAAGGATTAAAAACCACTGATCCGAACAACGTTTATCTCATCCGGGATGTGGCCTCAGTGACCAATGTTTTCATAGTTGGAGGAGGTAAAGGTGATTTGTACAAGGTGAATAAAGTTCCTCACGGAACAGTTGCCCGGCGCTGGTACGATTCTCCGGGAAACAACATGACACGACGTGTAACCATTTACACACCGGCAGGATACGAATCCGGCAAAGAGAAGTATCCGGTTCTGTATTTATTACATGGGATGGGTGGCGATGAAGAAGCCTGGATTGCACTAGGACGTACTTCACAGATTCTTGATAATCTGATTGCTCAGGGAAAAGCCAAACCCATGATTGTGGTGATGACTAACGGAAATGTGGCTCAGGAGGCAGCTCCCGGAGAATCGAGCCTGGGAATGTACAAGCCCACTTTCGAATTGCCCCATACGATGGATGGTAAATTTGAAGAAACTTTTACGGATGTGATCAAATTTGTTGAAAGCAACTATCGGGTGAAAGCTGAAAAATCAGGGCGGGCAATCGCAGGTTTATCCATGGGAGGATTTCATTCGTTGCATATTTCAAGTTATTATCCCAACACTTTTGATTATGTAGGATTGTTTTCAGCCGCAATTATTGCTAACGATAAAATCACTTCAAAAGTTTATGAAAACATTGACAAAACCTTGGAAACTCAAATGAAAAACGGCTACAAACTTTACTGGATTGGAATTGGAAAAACCGATTTCCTCTTTAAAAATGTAAGCGAATACCGTGATAAACTCGACAAACTGGGAATGAAGTACATTTACCGTGAAAGTGAAGGTGGACATACGTGGACTAACTGGCGCGTTTACCTTTCTGAATTTGTTCCGTTACTTTTTAAATAGGAAAAAGTCATTTTATATCAAAAAGCTTCAGTCAGATGCGAAACCCTGACAATTTTAGCAACTGGTATAGCTACTATTATTTAAATCATGAATCCTCAAATTATTCCTGAAATGACCAGAAAGTTAAATTTAATCCTCATCTTTTTGAGTGTTGCAATCGTTTCTTTTGCACAGTTCCAGGGTTATAAACCCACACCTGGAGATACCTTAAAGTCGGTTCGTATTTCGGTTGATAAGAAAATTACTTTCAGTATTTATGCTCCAAAAGCGACGGAAGTAACTGTTTCCGGCGACTTTTTGCAGAGTTACAGCGGCCAGAAATTGCAGAAAGACGAGTTGGGTATCTGGTCGGTTACCGTTGGGCCTGTTGCCCCGGATCTTTATACCTATGATTTTTCGGTGGACGGAATGAAGATTGTCGACCCCAAAAATACGCAGGTAAAAGAAGGAGCCGGCGGATATTCAAATCTTATGGAAATTCCGGGAAAAGAAGCCGATTACCTTGCAATTAAAAATGTGCCTCACGGAAAGTTGGAGAAAGTTTGGTTTTATGCCGAATCGTTAGGAAAAACAAGCAGGGTTCATGTTTACACTCCTCCGGGTTACGAAAAAATGAAAGATAAACTACCGGTGCTATACCTGCAACATGGTGGTGGCGATAACGATGCTTCGTGGGCTACAGCCGGAAGAGCCAATTTCATTCTCGATAATTTGCTGGCTGAAGGAAAGATAAAGCCAATGCTTGTGGTAATGCCTTTCGGTAATCCCGGAGGTGGATTCTTTTCAGGAGTGGGTATTGATAGCGATCCGTATTACAGCTATTTCTTCAAAGATATGGTTCCATACATTGAATCGCATTACAATGTAAATGCATCGCGCGAAAACCGTGCTTATGCCGGTCTCTCGATGGGAGGATTACAGGCCCTAAACATGGCTTTATTCTTTCCTGAAAAGTTTGCATTCGTTCTGCCGTTAAGTACCGGTTTCTTTCCTGATAACCTGAAAGTTCTGGAAGAAAAATATGTATCCAACCTGAAAAATCCGGAGATCAATAAACTCAAACTTTTTTGGATTGCGATGGGCGGTGAAAAAGATATCGCTTTTAAAAACGGAGAAAATACCAAAGCCATTTTTGATAAATTCGGGATTAAATACACTACCAACAGCTATCCGGCTGGTCATACCTTCATTACCTGGAGGCATAACTTAGCTGAGTTTGCCCCGATGTTGTTCCGTTAATTAAACAACCGAATCTAAAACTATCTAAAACACACAAAATGAACCGTTTGATTGCCTTATTGCTGGTTGCTTTTTTCTTTGCCTGTACCACGGCTCCGAAAACTGGTATCCTTAATGTGAATTCTGTTCAGCTTAAAACCGGGAAATTATCCGGAAAAACCTCTGATGATCAGCTTGTAAAAATCTTTATGGGCGTTCCGTTTGCTGCGCCACCTGTGGGCGATTTGCGTTGGAAAGCACCACAGCCCGTTGCTTCCTGGGAAGGCGTTCGCGCATGTGTTACTCCTCCACCATCGGCCATGCAGGCGCCACCCAAACCATTTATGTGCTGGTCGAAAGAGTTTATGGCTCCGGAGAATCCGCTTAGCGAAGACTGTCTTTACCTGAATGTCTGGACTGCTGCTAAAACAGTTCAGGATAAACTTCCGGTGATGGTTTGGATTCACGGCGGGGCATTTACCGGTGGTTCAGGTACAGTTCCGCTTTATGATGGAGAAGCAATGTCGCGCAAGGGGGTAGTGTTTGTAACAATCAACTACCGCCTGGGTATTTTTGGTTTTTTGGCCCATCCCGGACTTTCGGCTGAATCCGACCTGAAAACATCTGGTAATTATGGCATTCTCGACCAGATTGCCGCTTTGAAATGGGTGAAGGAAAACATTGCGGCATTTGGAGGCGATCCGAACAATGTAACCATCGCAGGACAATCAGCAGGAGCATTCAGCGTAAATATGCTCGTGGTATCGCCAATGTCCAAAGGGTTATTTCATAAAGCTATTGCTCAAAGTGGCGGTATGTTTGGAAAAGAACTTTCGTTGGGCAAAACTTTGAAGGCCGCCGAAGAGTCTGGCACACAGCTAACTGAAAAAATGAAAATAACTTCAATTGCTGAACTTCGTGCTATTCCGGCTGACTCACTTTTGAAAATTCCCGGACGTTTTGGCCTTGTGATTGACGATGTGGTAATTCCTCCGGTTTACAAAACATTTGCTGAAGGAAAACACCATGATGTTCCGGTTATTTCCGGTTGGAATGCCGATGATGGCGTTTCGTTCGGACCGCCGCCTACAGCGAAACAATTTAAAGCCAATGCTAAAAGTCAATTTGGAGACAAGGCTGATACTTTCCTGAAGCTCTTTCCTGTAGGCAACGATGAAGAAGCAGGAAGATCACAAAAACTGGTGACCCAGCTTTTCTTTGGATGGAACAACTATGCCTGGGCAAGAATGCAATCCAGTCACGGAACAGGCAAAGCCTATCTCTATTATTTCAAGCGTGTTCCTCCCGGCGAACCGAACTATGGCGCTTTCCATTCCGCTGAATTTGGCTATGCTTTACATACCATGAAGTTGTGGAATCGGCCGTTTACTGAGGTTGATTTCAAACTTGAAGAGGCAATGAGCAGTTATTGGGTTAACTTTGCCAGAACCGGCAATCCCAATGGCGAAGGGTTACCTGTTTGGCCAGTATTTAATGACAGCAGACCCGAAGTGATTGAATTGGGCGACGAGGTAAAAGCTGGTCCGCTTCCTTATCAGGAACAACTCAACTTTTTAAATGAGGTGAATTAAGAAAACTAACTTAAATATTTACTACCCAAATGCTTGTCAAATGAGAATTAAAGTATATCTGGCTTTTATTGCAGGTTTGCTTATTTTGCTGTTCGTTAATAGTGAAAGTTTTGCTTCCGAAAAATCTGGAGCGATTGATACATTGAAGATTTTAACCTACAATGTCCGTAATTGTAAAGGGATGGACAATGTAACCGATTACGAACGGGTTGCCAGGGTAATCAGCCGGATTAATGCTGATGTGGTGGCCATTCAGGAATTGGACAGCGCAACTGTACGAAGCAACGGAAAGGATGTGTTGGCTGAACTGGCTAAAAAGACCGGGATGTTTCCTACCTACAATTCTTCGATCAAATTTCAGGGTGGAGCTTATGGTATCGGCTTTTTAACACTTGAAAAACCAATTTCTTCAGAAGCGCTTCCACTTCCTGGAAGTGAAGAAAAAAGAAGTGTATTGCTTGTTGAAATGAAAAATTACTTGGTGTGCTGTTCCCACTTTTCTTTGACTCAGCATGATCGGGGAGAATCTGTCAACATTATAAACCATCTCGTATCAAAATATGAAAAACCGGTTTTTCTGGCCGGCGATTTAAATGCGGAAGCCAATTCGCCGGAAATACTAAAACTTTCCGGAGACTGGCAGATTTTGAACGACCATTTCTATCCAACTTTTCCTGCCAACAAGCCGGTGGAGTGCATTGATTTTATCATGTCAAAAAAGACGGAAAGATTTCAATTTAAGGTAATCGAAAGTTCTGTCGAAGATGAACCCGTTGCTTCAGATCATTTGCCTGTTTGGGTAAAAGTAGTAGTGATTTCAAATTAAATTTTCCTAGTTTTGTTTACCAACAATATTTTAAAACTTTGATTTATCATGAAGAAACTATTCTTTATTCTCCTGTCATTTCTCACAATGACAGGTGCATCAGTTATCGCCCAGGAGCAGCAGCGTCCTGGCCAGCAACCTGTACCTGAAACCGGCGAAAAATTCAGGATCGGAATGGCCGGCTATTCATTTGTCAGGTTAAACGATTTGGATAAATCGCTGGCAACCATGCAGCGTGCCGATGTCCATTACCTCTGTATCAAAGATTTCCACTTACCATTTAAAAGTACCGATGCCGAAATTGCTGCTTTTCATGCCAAACTGAAAGAAAAAGGTGTAACTGGTTATGCTGTTGGCCCGATTTACATGAAAAGCGAAGCTGATATTGACAATGCCTTTGAATACGCCAAAAGGGTAGGAGTGAAGCTGATTGTTGGCGTGCCCAACTATGAGCTTCTTCCGTATGTTGACAAAAAAGTGAAGGAATACGGCTTCAACTTTGCCATTCATCTGCACGGACCTGATATCGCTACTTATCCTGATGCTGAAGATGTTTGGAATCATGTTAAAGACCTTGATCCGCGCATAGGAATGTGCCTCGATATTGGACACGATACCCGTAATGGAAAAGACCCGGTGGCTGACCTGAAAAAATACCATACGCGGGTTTTCGATATTCATATTAAAGATGTTACCGGAACCACCAAACTGGGGTACTCGCTCGAAGTTGGACGCGGAGTAATTGACTTTCCGGCGTTTGTAAAAATGTTGCGTAAAGTCGGATATTCAGGAGTTTGCAGTCTCGAACACGAGAAAGATATGACCGATCCTTTTATGGGAATTGCAGAATCAATCGGTTATTTCAGAGGGGTGATTGCTACAACGAAATAGATTTTAAACTGATAGTTATGCGAATATTTGGAAAATTTGGTGTCGTTCTTCTCCTTATTGTTGCGTTTTCGTTTTCAAAAGACAAAATTAAATCGCCGGAAGTAACTGTAGCTGAGCTGAAAAAACACATAAGCTATCTTGCTTCCGACGAATTGAAAGGGCGTAAGACCGGAACTGAAGGTGATAGCCTGGCTGCCGAATACATCCGGAAGGAATTGAAGGAGGATGGACTGGTTCCATTGTCTGATCAGGGTTTCCAGAGTTTCAGGGTAACCGATAAAATAATTACGGGACCTGCAAACAGCTTGATGCTAAATGGTGAATCGCTTAAATTGGATGTTGATTTTGCCCCGTTTGCTTTTTCTGAGAATGCTTCGTTTAACGGGGAAGTTGTTTTTGCCGGATATGGTTTCGAAATTAACGAAGACAGCCTGAAATGGAGCGATTATGCCGGAATAGATGTGAAGGGGAAAATTGTAATGATCCTGCGGGCTGATCCTGAAATCGAAAAGAATATGAGCCCTTTTATGAAATACAGCAGGGACCGTGATAAAGTCCTTCAGGCAAAAGATATGGGAGCTGTGGCCGTACTGTTGGTTTCTGGTAAAGTTTTCGATCCGGAAGATAAATTTGAGCCACTTGCAAAAGGCGATCAGTCGGTTGGTTTGCCGGCATTCCGGATTTCAAGAAAAATAGCCGATTTGATTTTGGAACCTAAAAAACTGAATATAGACGACCTGGAGAAAAAATTGAATGAACAACGAAAACCAGATAGTTTCACTACCGGTGTTAGTGTTTCAGGACATTCTGATGTTGTTCAGACTACGGTTCCAACCCGAAATGTGGTGATGATTCTTCCAGGCAGCGATCAGGTTTTAAAAAATGAATATGTGGTTTTGGGTGCTCATTTCGATCATTTGGGAATGGGCGGACCTGGCTCCGGAAGTCGCGTGCCCGATACGGTTGCCGTGCATTATGGCGCAGACGACAACGCTTCAGGAGTTGGAATGATGCTTGAACTGGCCGAAAAGTTGGCTGCCAATCCAAAGAGTCATAAACGTAGCATTGTAGTTATCGCTTTTTCAGGAGAAGAAATGGGACTGCTGGGATCGAAGAATTATGTCGAAAATCCGGGAATCGAACTAAAAATGGTTGATGCCATGATAAACCTCGATATGGTAGGCCGGTTGACCGACAGCACCAGATTGCAAATTGGCGGAGTAGGCACAGCAGAACCTTTCAGAAAAATAATTTATAATTCGTGCGATACCACTAAAATGAAACTTGCACTTTCGGACGAAGGTTACGGGCCTTCCGATCATGCTTCATTTTATGGCAAAGACATTCCAGTCTTGTTTTTAACATCCGGTGCACATTTGGATTACCATACCACGGCCGATACCTGGAAAAAAATCAATTATGAGGGAATAGTAAAAATTTCGGATGTGACGTACCGGATTATTTCAGATCTGGCCAATTCGGACACGAAACTGATCTTTAAGGAAGCTGGCCCCAAATTGGCTTCGGGACGTGGACTTACCCGCCGTAAAGGAGTTACGCTGGGGATTATGCCCGATTTTGCCGGAAATGTGAAAAACGGTTTACGGGCAGACCTGATTACTCCGGGCAGGCCAGCCGCTATTGGCGGCATGAAAAAAGGTGATATCATTACTTCCATCAATGGAAAGCCAGTCAATAATATTCAGGATTATATGTTCCGTATGGGACAGCTCAAACATGGTGAAACCATCAGTGTAGAGGTTTTGCGCAATGGGAAAAAGGAAGTTTTACTTATACAACTCTAATTTATGAAAACATTTCTCTTTTGGTTTCTGGCTTTTTTAATTACCATTTCAGCGGCAATTTATCAGCGGGCAACAGGACCTACTTACCCGAAAAAACACACCATTTCGGTTAATGGGGTTGAATATCCGCTAAAACTGGTGCGAAGTCTGGGTCTTGATGAAGATCCGGTTGTTAAGCTGAAAATAAGTGATACCACTGCCCGTGCAAAAATTTATTTCCGAAGATACCTTTCGAAAGACGAATTTCAGTCGGCTGATTTTCAGTTTAGGAGCAAGCCAATTCAGTCGTTTGTCATGAATAAGGTATTCGGTGTTACCAAAGACGAAGGATTTTTTGCTGAAGTTCCACAGCAACCGGCAGCCGGAAAGATTGAGTACTATCTGGAAATTACCGATCAGTCAGGAGTAAAAAATTACCTGAAAGAGACGCCTGTTGTCATTCGTTTTAAAGGTGGCGTTCCGGCGTATATTCTGATTCCGCATATTTTGTTCATGTTTATTGCCATGCTTTTCTCCAATCTTTCAGCTATTTTGGCGGTGTTCAAAGTACCTTCGTTCAGGAAATATACGATGTGGACTTTCGGATGTTTATTGGTTGGTGGCATGATATTGGGGCCGGTAGTCCAGCTTTACGCCTTTGGCGATCTGTGGACAGGTATTCCGTTTGGCTGGGATTTGACCGATAACAAAACACTGATAGCTTTTTTATTCTGGATTCTGGCTGTTGTTATGAACCGGAAAAAGGAACGACCCGTTTACACCATTGTTGCAGCAGTTGTGCTACTGTTGATTTTTACCATTCCTCACAGCATGTTTGGCTCACAACTCGACTACAACACAGGAAATGTTACACAGGGAATGATCATGAATGTTTTATTTTATTAACTAATCAAAAAAAAGTTAATGAAAAGGTAGTAAGGTTCAGCAGAACTTTACTACTTTTTTTGCCATTGGCCAGTTAGGTTAATAAGTGGAAATCATGTAACTCCTTTCAAAAATTATATAACACTTTTGTTCTTACACAACCATATCTTCCACCGATCAAAATTTATTATTGCATAAGTAGTGCGCATATTCGCTTAATACGAATGTTGAAGGAGGTTATGAAGGAATTGAACATCTTTCCACTCAATTTTATTATTTCAGGACTTGATTTGATCAATTTGATAAAAATACACGCATACTCATTATATGCAAAATATTAATAAACAAATCGTTATACTATGATTTTACTATTGGCACAGGTATTGCAAGCCCCCTTTGCGAAATCGAACAGCGTAAAAAGATTTAATGAGATTATTCCAATAGCCTTATTGTTTAATCTGAAAAACAAATAATTATTTAATCTCTTAATAAAAAATGCTATAGAAAATTCAACGAAAAATTATGACTACTTAGGTGAATCCACCAAACAGAAGAAGGTGGAGTTGTCTCTACGCAACAGTGAAATCCACCTGCGTACACTTGTGCAAACTATCCCCGACCTGATCTGGCTGAAAGATCCGGATGGCGTGTATCTCTCATGCAACACCATGTTCGAACGTTTTATCGGTGCCAGGGAAGCTGACATCATCGGAAAAACTGATTATGACTTTGTTGACCGGGAACTTGCAGACTTTTTTCGTGAGAATGATTGTAAAGCCATGGAAGCAGGAAAGCCAACCAGTAACGAAGAATGGGTTACTTTTGCAGATGATGGCTATCGTGCCTATCTGGATACCATCAAAACCCCCATGTACGATTCTGATGGAACGCTCATAGGCGTGCTGGGTATCGGGCGCGACATTACAATCCGAATGCAGGCGGTCGAATCCTTAAAGAAACAAAAGGATGAGTTTGAAACTATCTTTAATCTTGTTCCGGCTCAGATATGGTACAAGGATACTCATAACCACCACATTCGTGTTAACCAACAGGTCTGCAAAGATATTGGAATGACAGAGGATCAAATTGAAGGCCACTCAGCGGAAGAATTATTCCCTTCTTTTGCGCAACAATATTTTAAGGATGACCTTGAAGTGTTTAATTCTCGCAAACCAAAATTGGGAATCACAGAACAAATCAATACTGCCAAAGGTGAAATACGTTGGGTGCATTCGGATAAGATTCCTGTATTTGGAAACAATGGTGAAGTAAATGGACTTATTGCATTTGTTCAAGACATTACTGAGCACAAACGTGCCGAAGATGAAATTACAATGCTTGCCCACTCCCTGAAAAGCATTAATGAATGTGTTAGTATCACGGATTTGGAGAATAAAATTCTTTTCGTTAACGAATCATTTTTAAATACATATGGATACGGGGAAAATGAGCTTTTGGGGGAAAATATAAGTAAAGTTAACACTCAAAATGTACAGGTACAAAGTGATGAAATTTTATCGGCCACAATTCTTGGGGAATGGAAAGGTGAGTTGTTGAATAGAAGAAAGGACGGAAGTGAATTTCCCATTTATCTTTCCACTACAGTTATTAAGGATAAAGAGAACAGTATTTTAGGGTTGATTGGTGTAGCAACAGATATTACTGAACGCAAACTTGCCGAGAAAGAATTAATCACAGCCAAAGAAAAAGCCGAAGAAAGCGACCGTTTAAAGTCAGCTTTTCTGGCCAATATGTCGCACGAGATCCGTACTCCGTTAAATAGTATCGTCGGGTTTTCTGAATTACTGGCTGATCCATATTTTGATGAGGATCAGAAAGTTGAATTTATTCAGCATATCGTCTCTAATGGGCGTAACCTCTTATCCGTTATCAGTGACATTATGGATATCTCGAAGATAGAATCGGACGAAATTAAAATCCGTAAAAGTCAGATCAATGCTCAAAAATTTATTTCAACCGTTAAGAAAGAATTTGCTGTTCAGTCCGAAGATAAAAAACTTGAACTTAAACTTACCCTTCCTGACAATTATAAAGAAACAGTAATTTTTGCAGATGCTGAAAGACTAAGGCAAATATTCAATAATCTGATGAGTAATGCAATTAAGTTTACGGCGCATGGCAGTATTGAAATTGGATTTCAACCTAAAGGTGAAATGGTGGAATTTTTCGTGAAGGATACTGGCATTGGTATTCCGGCAGAATATCATGATACTATATTTGAACGCTTCCGGCAGGTTGAAAATTCGAACACTCGAAAATATGGCGGAAACGAACTTGGATTAGCTATTTCCAAAAAATTGGTTGAGTTAATGGGTGGGAAGATTTGGCTGGAGTCTGATCCCGATGGCCATCGGGAAAGTAAGGGTACAGCGTTTTATTTTACTTTACCGGCATATAATGGCGAAATCTAATTTTCACATAAATCAATCAGTTTTGAATCAAAAACCGGAAGCCGGCATCAAAATCTATAAATCAATATAATCGCCGGGCAGAAACACTATTTCTTTAAATATACAAAGTAATGGGCCGGAAAGTCAGATGGAACTTCCCGGCCTTTTCTTTTTATCACATTGGTCAGATTGTTAATAGGTGTGAATCATGTAACTCTTTTCAAAAATTATATAACTCTTATGGGTGAAATACTTTTAACTTGCTGCGATCAGGCAGAGAATATGAACTTATTCAATTAATATTATTGCGATGATAAAAGCAAGCAAATCAGAAGCTGCAATTCTTCGACAAAAGGCGAAAGAGATACTAATAAAGAAACCATCAAAATCAGGGTTACATCTTTCTGAAGCTGAAATGCTGAAGCTCATTCAAGAGCTTGAGGTGAATCAAATAGAGCTGCAATTATGGAACGAAGAACTCGTACTGGCCAAAGAAAAGGCAGAAAGGCTTACTGCCGAAAAGGAATCTGAATGCCTTGCAAACGTGGTTGATATCAGCTTACGAAAGCAGCAGGAGATGACACGGGCACAGTTGTTACATATATTGGAGTCCAGTTTGAACGAGATTTACGTTTTCGACTCAGTAAGTTTGGTCTTTGATTACGTCAATCTGGGGGCATTGTGTAATCTGGGCTATACCATGGAAGCTATGCTAGGGATGACACCTGTGGATTTGAAGCCTGAATTCACAGAGGAATCCTTCCGTAACGCTATTGCTCCATTACTTCGTCACGAGCAGTCGCAACTTTTCTTTAACACGGTTCACCGCCGTGCTGATGGCAGTCTTTATCCGGTTGAGGTTTATCTGCAACTGGTCGAACACGAAGGTCATCAGATATTCCTGGCTTTGATCATGGACATCACTGAACGAAAACTGGCAGAGTCGGCTCTGCGCAACAGTGAAATCCACCTGCGTACACTTGTGCAAACTATCCCCGACCTGATCTGGCTGAAAGATCCGGATGGCGTGTATCTCTCATGCAACACCATGTTCGAATGTTTTATCGGTGCCAGGGAAGCTGACATCATCGGAAAAACTGATTATGACTTTGTTGACCGGGAACTGGCCGACTTTTTCCGAGAGAATGATCGTAAGGCCATGGAAGCAGGAAAGCCAACCAGTAACGAAGAATGGGTTACTTTTGCAGATGATGGCCATCGTGCTTACCTGGATACCATCAAAACCCCCATGTACGATTTTGATGGAACGCTTATCGGTGTGCTGGGCATAGGGCGCAACATTACCACCCGAAAGCAGGCGGAAGAATCCTTAAAGAAACAAAAGGATGAGTTTGAAACTATCTTTAATCTTGTTCCGGCTCAGATATGGTACAAGGATACTCATAACAACTTCATTCGAGTTAACCAACAGGTCTGCAAAGATATTGGATTGTCAAATGATCAGATTGAAGGGCGCTCAGCGGAAGAATTATTTCCTTCATTTGCACAACAATATTTTAAAGATGACCTCGAAGTATTTAATTCCCGCAAACCTAAATTTGGAATTGACGAACAAACTAATACTGCCACCGGTGTAATTCGATGGGTGCATACCAACAAGTTCCCTATTTTTGGAAACGACGGCGAAGTAAATGGACTTATTGCGTTTATTCAAGACATTACTGAGCGTAAACGTGCCGAAGAAAAATTAATCATTGCGAATGAAGAACTTGCTTTTCAGAATGAAGAGAAAGAAAAACGGTCAGATGAGCTAACCATTGCCAACAAAGAACTTACTTTTCAAAACAATGAGAAAGAAAAACGGGCAGACGAGTTAACCATTGCCAACAAAGAACTTACTTTTCAAAACGAAGAGAAAGTGAAACGGGCGGCAGAGTTAGTCATTGCCAACAAAGAGCTTGCTTTTCAGAATGAAGAGAAAGAAAAACGGGCGGCAGAATTAATCATTGCCAACAAAGAGCTTGCTTTTCAGAATGAAGAGAAAGAAAAACGGGCAGCAGAATTAATCATTGCGAATGAAGAACTTACTTTTCAAAACAATGAGAAAGAAAAACGGGCAGACGAGTTAACCATTGCCAACAAAGAACTTACTTTTCAAAACAATGAAAAAGAAAAACGGGCAGCAGAATTAATCATTGCGAACAAGGAACTTGCTTTTCAAAACGAAGAGAAAGTGAAACGGGCAGATGAATTAATCCTCGCAAAAGAAAAAGCCGAAGAAAGCGACCGTTTAAAGTCAGCTTTCCTGGCCAATATGTCGCACGAAGTCCGCACTCCGTTAAACAGCATCATCGGATTTTCTGAATTACTTGCTGATCCATATTTTGATGAGGATCAGAAGAATGAATTTATTCAGCATATCGTCTCTAATGGGCGTAACCTCTTATCCGTTATCAGTGACATTATGGATATCTCGAAGATAGAATCGGACGAAATTAAAATCCGTAAAAGTCAGATCAATGCTCAAAAATTTATATCAACCGTATTGGATCAATTTGTTATCCAGGCCGAAGATAAAAAACTTGAACTTAAACTTATCCTTCCTGACAATGTTGAAAAAACAGTAATTATTGCTGATGCTGAAAGACTCAAACAAATATTCAATAATCTGATGAGTAATGCCATTAAATTTACTTCGAATGGCAGTATTGAAATTGGATTTCAACCTAAAGGTGAAATGGTGGAATTTTTCGTTAAGGATACCGGCATTGGTATTCCGGCAGAATATCATGATACCATATTTGAACGCTTCAGGCAGGTTGATACTTCGAACACTCGAAAATACGGTGGAAATGGCCTTGGATTAGCTATTTGCAAAAAATTGGTTGAGTTAATGGGCGGAAAGATTTGGCTGGAGTCTGATCCCGATAGCTATCGGGAAGGTAAGGGTTCAGCGTTTTATTTTACTTTGCCGGCATATTACAACGAAATCTAATTTTGAAATGCAAATTGGACCCATCAACGAATTGGTAAATTGTTGACACTATCAAAGTTCATGGAAAAGAATTGCCAATTGGCCGAAGTTATAAGAATGGGGTCCTTAGTGCATTGAATTTTACCGGAACGGTTGCGGGAGTTTAGATTCAAAAATTTGTTTTTACTGATGGAAAAAGTGGTGTCAAATGCAGGTGTTGTCGGCGAAAAGGAATTTTGGAATGAAATTTTTGAAACAGGTCATTCGGTTTACGAAGTCATCCGGATAATAAATGGAACCGCACTATTTTGTGAAGATCATTTTGAACGATTGTTAGTTTCATCTCAACTCGGAAACTTTAATTTCAGAATGGAATTTTCTGAATTCCAGACTCATATTTCAGAACTCATCAGCCAAAATCAAAAGTTGAACGGCAATGTGAAGTTTCTTTTCTCGGAAACTGAACATCAGAATTATTGGGTATTTTCTTTCATTCCACACAATTACCCAACTTCGGAAGCCTATCTGCATGGCGTTAACACTGATCTGCTTTTTATAGAGCGCGAAAATCCGAATGCCAAACTGATACAAAACTCGGTGCGTTTCGAGGCTGACCAAATGATTGCTGAACGGAATCTGTACGAAATTTTGCTGGTTGACCGGCATCATAAAATTACAGAAGGAAGCCGTTCGAATGTGTTTTTCGTAAAAGATGAAGTATTTTATACCGCCCATGATACGCAGGTTTTGCCTGGGATTACCCGGCAAAAAATAATTGTATGTCTTAAAAAGTTGGGTTTCGAGGTCATCGAAGTTGCGGTGGCAGCTTCAGAAATTAGCCAGTTTGAAGCTGCTTTTCTGACCGGAACTTCACCCAAGGTTTTGCCCATCAGATCAATTGGAAATCAGAAATTCAAAACACAATTGCCATCGGTACAAAAACTAATGAATATGTATGATCAAATGATTGAAGAATACCTTAAACGTACCTAAAACGGGGGATTAACCTTCTTAATAAGCAATTTATCCACTACCTGTACTTTTTTTACTCCAGTAACTTGTTGGACTTTCTTTTCATCAATGGTTTCCTTATCGCGTAAATCTTTTGGGATAATCACTTCGCCCTGCCTGATTTGCACCTGGTCTAACCCGTCAACTTCTTTATCGTTGTTGCCTTTTGAAATATTTTCATAAACTTTTCCGGCAATGAATAAATCCTTACTTGCTTCAATCCGGCTTTGTGATCCGCCGGCATTTAATGACCACGATTTTGACTGATCTTTCACATCCACAGCATTTCTGTTCCGGTTAATCTTTATGCCATCTTTGTTATCAAGGTTTTTGATAAATTTACCTTCGATTTGGTTCAACCGGTTAATATCCTGATAGTTTCCAAGCGCTTTTTCTTTATTGATATAGTCGAGCGCTTTAATTTCAAATAATGGGTATTTATAGTTTGGATTTAATTCAGAAAATTTGGAGCCCATGTCGGCAAGAATTTTAAATTTTTGCCTGTTCAGGAACGAATTGTCAATTTTCGAATTTGTCATCTTAAAAAGGTCATTCCCGCTTAGGTTTTTTTCGAGAGATTTTGCATCATTGTTTTTAAAGTCATAGTTCCCGTTCCGGATATCTAGCCTGATGGTTTTAATTAATCCAAGCTCCTTATATTTCTGGTAATATTCAACATCCTGAGGCGGGATATTTTTCGCTTTCTGAAGGATCGAGTCTGCTGTTGACAGGTTGTCTATATCCAGATATCCAGCCGCGGCATCTATCAATGCCCTGTATTCCATTTCAGGCTGGTTCATTTGTTTATAACCTTTTGCAAGCATTTGATACAAGGCCGGAATTGGTTTAAATTTTTCCGGATTTTTAGTCTCAATCTTTTTTTGAATACTGATGGCATGTTCAAGTTGAAAAATCGCATTTGCCGGACCCCATGATGATTTCCACACATTCCGGTCAGCATAGATCATTCCCAGCATGGTATGTGATTTTTGGATTGATTCGAGATCGTTTTGCAGGTAGTGCTCACTCTTTTCATTGAATAAATCAAAGATGAGCTGATCAAACTTTGTATGGTTCAAATCCAGTTCAGGATATCGGTTGTATAATCTTGCCAGTTCAATTGAAATATCCATTTTAACCGGAAAATATATTTTCAACATGGGGTCGCGATCATGCTCATAAAACTCGGGAGCAATTCTCAACGCTGTTTCAAGCATCCTAACAGCATTCTTTACGTTTCCGTCAAGCAGTGATGATGATTCCATCCTCAGTAAAATGGTGGCTGTAATATGCCGACGGTAATAATTTGCGGTCCACCATCTTAAATTTTCGACATTCTTAAAGGAATTCAGCAGCATTTGAAGTTCCTTATTGCATACTGACGGCCAAGTTTTTATATCTGGTAATTCGTCAGCATAGTTTCCGGCAACTGCTTTTTTCCTGGAAATTGTTTCTGCCCATCTGGTGCAGGCCAGTTCTGCTTTTTCATTATCATTGACCGACAAGGAATTTTTTAATGCGAATATAAATCCACTCCGGGCAAAATCATATAACTCCCGATCAAACAACTCGCCCGAAAAAGAATACAAACCTTTGAAAGCTTCTGTCTGATTGGGAAATTGCGAATATGAATAAAATATTTTCCAAACAAGTCCTTCATTATCGAGGTCAGCAAAAAAAGCAGGTTTATAATATTCAATGGCTCTTTTAAAATTCTTGCTTTCATAATAAATGTCGCCTTTATTGATCTCGTATTTTGCCCTGTTCTTTTTATCAACTTTTATGGCCTTATCCAGAATATTGAATGCAGCCTGTGTATTTCCCAATGATTTACTCACCAGAAACATGTTGTTTAAAATTGAAATATCGGTCGAATCTATCTGATTTGCCTTTTGATAATATGCCAAAGATTTTTCCAATTGGGATTGTTGTTTGTCGGGTGAATTATTTGATTCCATCTGATATAAATACCCGGCTGTAAAATTCAATTTCAACAAGCAAGTCGAAGACTGATCCATATTGCGGCATTTTTCAAAGCTACTTGTAATGAGTGTAATACCTCTGTCAAATGGCAATTTTAAAGCGGTTTTGCATATGGTATCAATTTCTGCCATACTTCTGTTCTGTGCCTGAACAATTGAATTCAGACAAAAAGACAACGCCAAAATAGTCACGAGTTGTGAAATTATTGCTTTCATCTTATTCAGGATTTTGTGTACTTAGAAAAGTTCCCGGAGAAATTATTTCATTCTCAGTTTTGTCAACAGGCAAATGTTTAAGAATGAAAATTTTCTTTATTTTGGTACCAACCTGTGAAAAATCAGCAGGTAATTCTATCGTTCCGTCTGGAAGTCTTTCCAGGGCAAGGCTACCTTCAGGGTAAGAATCCGGCAGATTATATTTTTGTTTAGCTACCTCCCAATATTTAATGGGTCCCAGTACCACTGTTGTTACTTTATCCGAAACTTTTAAACCAATCAGATCATCCAAAACCAGGGTCATGATCAGAAATTGACTCGAATCAGCAATGTTGCTGTCTCTTTCACCAAGCGGTAGTATAAACCACTTTTTTTCCTGAATGAAATAAAAATCGTCGGCAACCTCCACCTTACTTAATATGTTTTTTACCAGCGCTTCCTTATTGTTAGAAACGCCTCTTTTAAAAGATTGAATGATCTCATTAATAAATATGTCCTTATCATCAGGTAGCATTTCATCGTCCTGGTCAGCGGATCGAAGTACCCAAAAAACCGGTTGTGCGATGCCTAAATTCTCCTTTTGTTTTACAAATACTTTAAAACCTACTTCTTTTAAACCAGAGTGAGCGCTGAGGTTTTGTTCTTTATCAATCAAATCAATATGAAGGACATGTTCATTTTCCTCAGTGGTAAAATTAAAAAAGCCAAAGGTTTCGTCCAGAAAATCAGCCATTAACGAAGAACATCTGTTTTCAATCAGGCCTTTGTCCAGTTTGAAATGTTTTTCATACTGCTTCTCAGCAATCGTGAACCTGACCTGAATGGTTTTTTTCCCTTCTGCAGACAGATTCACTGAAAGCAACAAGATACCGAAAATAATCCCTATCCATTTTTTCATTGGTTCAAAGATTTAAATTTTAGTTCCTTATATCTGCCTGAATCAACTATGCCCTTACAAAAGGCAAACTTTTCTCCATAATCGTAGGTCAATTCCAGTTTAAGACTGTCATCAGCGAGTAAAACAAACGGAATATACAAAGGTTCTTCTCTCCATATATTCAGTTTACTGTATATGGTCCTCTCATCATTGTACAGTCCCCTAAGTTCAGTATGCCATTTTTCAAAGTATTCCTCCGGAATTTCCGGAATTTGTCCGATAACTATGGTGGCACGGCCTTTCAGATCGAAGGTATCAATATATTGGTGGTTGTGTTGTACAATTAGTTTTGCCTTTGAGCGCAGCTTTAAATCGCCGGCAGGGACCCTTGCCAGAATAGTCGGTGAAACCTTCATTTCGTTTTCCAGGATGATTCTTTTCCCGATCCACGGATATACCTGAAATTTCAACTGTTGATAACCTTTGGCAGCCAAAATGAATGATTTTCCAAATGGAATGGTTAAAACAGTCACTTTGGCAACAGGATTCTTCTCAGAGATTTCAAATTTTAAAGTAGTTGAATCAGAACTACCAGTATGAATTAAACTTAGTGATGTATTTGTTTTAATTCTATTACTCGAAATTTGAATGGAGGAAATGAAACAACCTGCCATGAAGAATAAAATGTAGAATCCTGCTATTACCTGAAAACTCAAAATTCCGGTAACCCACCTTGAGGATAATTGGTTAATCTTTTCTGCTTCACCTTTCTTTAAATATTTCAGGAAAAAGCTTACGAATGCAAAAAAGACCAAAATCCCATTGACGAAATAGGTTTCGAGAAAACCTTTGCCAATGTGGTAATTGAGCCATGAGTTTAGCACCAGCAGAAAAAATGCTGCCAATAAAATTTTAATGAATAGGTAGTTATCTGTCTTGCCCATAAGAAAATGAAAAAAAATGTTGCTTTTTTATCATGTATCTTACGGGTTCTGAGAAATAAGTGTTACATATCACAAATTAGTAAATCAACTTATAGTTGAATGAGGATGGGGTTTAAGTTATTTTGGAGGAAGAACTCTCACCATGATTACTCCGGCAATTGATGAAATCATTCCTTTAATTGTTTCAGGAACAGAACCGTCAATATCAATAATATTATAGGCAATTTCATCTTTGTTCCTGTTCAGCATATTGGAGATATTAAGTCCTTCCTGAGCTAAAAGCGCTGATATCTGGCTAACCATTTTCGGAATATTCATATTTGCAACAACGATGCGGGTTCCGCCATTTCGTTCCATTTCCGCGACGGGGAAATTTACGGAATTGACGATGTTGCCATTTTCAAGATATTCGATGGTTTGGTTCACAGCCATAATTGCACAATTGGTTTCCGATTCTTCGGTTGAGGCGCCCAGGTGAGGAATGGCAATGATATTTTTTACGCCGATCAATTCATCTTCAGGAAAATCAGTGACATATTTGCCTACTTTTCCCGATTCGATGGCCTCAATCAAATCCTGGTTACTGACAAGTCCGCCACGGGCAAAGTTCATGATTTTAACCCCGTTCTTCATCATCTTCAGTTTGTCTTTGTTGATGAAGCCTTTTGTTTCGGGCATTTGCGGAATCTGAAGGGTAACAAAGTCGGCATTGGCGAGGAGTGATTCAAGTCCTTCAGCTTTTTTTACATTACGGCTTAATTTCCATGCGTGAGTGACAGAAATATAAGGGTCGTAACCCAGGACATTCATACCAAGCGCCTGGGCCGCATTGGCAACAAGGACGCCGATAGCGCCCAATCCAATGACAGCCAGTGTTTTTCCACGGATTTCAGTTCCTCCAAAATTGGTTTTGCCTTTTTCAACCAATCCGGGAACCTCGCTGCCTTTGCCTTTCAGGGTTTTGGCCCATTCGATTGATCCGGCAATATCGCGCGAAGCAAGCAGCATGCCGGCAATTACAATTTCTTTTACTCCATGAGCGTTGGCGCCTGGAGTGTTGAAAACCACAATCCCCTTTTCTGTGCATTTTTCGATCGGGATATTGTTAACACCTGCCCCGGCACGTGCAATCGAAAGCAGGCTTGATGAAAATTCCATGTCGTGCATGGCCTGACTACGAACTATGATTGCATCAGGAGAGACGAATTCACTGGCAATTTCGTATTTGTCAAGAGGGAAAATCTTCAATCCTTCCGGATCAATCTTATTTAAAGTTTGGATTTTAAACATGTTGTATGATATTAAGGTTATTTGTGATTATGGTTTTTTCATGTTAAAAGCATGACAAATATCAGAATTTTATTTAATTCATGAACTTTTTTTTTGAAAAAATGCACAAACTTATATATCATTTGACATGGATTACCTCAAGAATGTATGATGTTCTGTTTGGTTAAAAAAACACCTTGTTTTTTATAGATAAACGATTCTTTCACCTGTTTTTTTATTGACACGAAAAATTCATTTCTTTATGGTCAGAAATTTAAATGATGAAGATTGATTTTTTTACGCCACGGGTTTCGAAGCATTATTTGTTATTCATAGCTGCACTGGTCTGGACTTTTGCAGGAGGAATGTTGTTGTTTCGGGGATTAACCTTTTTGGATTCCCAACCATCTCATTTGTTTCTGAAACTCTTCACCGGACTTTTGGCTGGTTTATTGTTTTTCAGGCTTTTATTTAACCGCATTTCGGCAAAGCATGTACTTCGCATTCAGAACTTACCTATCGGTCAGCCATGCTTATTCTCCTTTTTTGATATCAGAAGTTACCTGATGATGTTCTCCATGATTACACTCGGTGTGATGCTTCGCAAATCGGGTTTTGTTTCTGCCGAAAACCTTTCGCTGATATATATAATAATGGGGATTCCGCTTTTAATGTCCTCTTTCCGGTTTTATCAAACGTTTTTCAATTCCTGAAAGCTTCTCATTTTGGATATTCAATCCGAACATGGTAAATACTGACCAGTTTTTCGAGCAAGATGCTTTTCAGGATTGTAATTTCATGCAAGGTCAGGTCGGCATCAATCAATTGGTTCGACCTGATTTTTTGTTCAACCAAATATTCAATCATTTCGCTAAATGTGTTTGCCGATTTATCTTTTAAACTATGTGCAGTTGCTTCAATCCCATCGGTAAGCATCAGTACAGCCATTTCTTTGTTATGCGGTAAAGGTCCGGGATATGAAAACCGGGTGGGATCAACTTCAACGCCAGGATTTTCAATTTGATACTTTTTGTAAAAATAATTCGATTGCGATGTGCCATGATGGGTGGTGATGAACGAAATCAGGACTTCAGGCAATTTATATTTTCGGGCAAGCTCAACTCCATTTGTAACATGATCAATAATTATCTCCGCACTTTTCAGATAGTCAAGGCTATCATGCGGATTCATCCCAACGGCCTGATTTTCGATAAAATATTCTGATTTATTAATCTTTCCGATGTCGTGATACAATGCTCCCGCATAAACCAGAAACGGGTTTCCGCCAATCCGGTGGATTACAGCTTCGGCCATGTTTGCTACCTGAAGTGAGTGCTGAAAAGTTCCGGGAGCTTCTTCGGCCAGTTTACGGAGCAACGGCTGGTTGGTATTCGATAGTTCAATCAGGGTAACATCCGACACGAAACCAAATATCCGTTCGAAAATATCAATGAGCGGATACGCCATAAAGATAAAAAAGCTGCTGATCCCAAACCATTCAATGGTTTTCCAGTTTATTGTTTCGAGGCTGCCTTCCTGAACCAACGCCATGGCAATATAAATCACCGAATAGCTGATAAATATCGCAAATGCTGAAATAACCAGATGCGAACGTTTATGAAGTTTGTTCATGGTAAACACGGCCATTATTCCGGCAATCATTTGCAGGATAATGTATTCGTAACTATTCGGGGCAAAATATCCAATAAGCAAAGTAGTAACCATCAGCGAAAAGATGGCCGTGCGTGAATCAAAGAAAATCCGGACCAGAATGGGCAAAATGGCCATGGGAACCATATAAATGTTCAGCAATTTCACTTTGGTGGCAAATCCGGCCATAAAAACCATCAAAACGATCATCATGACAATAAACGCAAGTTTTCTTCTGTGATTAAAAAGCTCCCTTCTGTAAAATAATAAGTAAAGGAACATCAGCACGATAAAGCTCGAAATAATAACCAAACGGCCGGCGATGACCAGAAAATATTCCATATTACCGCCACGTTTTGATTCATAGGCTTGCTTCAGTGATTCCAGGATCAGGTATTTTTCCGATCCAACCAAATCGCCCTGAAAAATAATCCGTTCACCTGCCTGTATCATTCCTTTGGTCGCCGAAAGTTTCCCGAGCAATTGTTTCTTTTCCTGTTGATTGAGTTTTGCATCATAGTACAAGTTGTCCGCAATATAATCGCTCAGATTTATTTTTTGGATGATTTCAGCATAATGGCTTCCCGATATTTTTCGGATGGTATCGTTCAATTCCTGATAAGCAGATTTGATAGAATAGATGCTGTTTACTGCAATTTTTACCGCCTTATTTCCTCTGACCCGCATAACTTCCGCTTTGCCTTGTAACTCTTCGTAAGAGTTAATCGCTTGTGATACGATACCGGCTTTGTAAATTCCCTGCAAAATGCCGGGAAGTTGTTGAATGTTTTCAACCGGCTTATTCGATGAATTTGTTTCAATCCATTTCGTTAAAACACTCTCAAACTCTTTGACTTTGGTATTTTCAACCAACGAATCAAGGATAAAATAGGGGATATACGTTTTTAGTATGGAATCATTTTCGAACTTTACTTCGGCTTCGGTCTTCAGGATTGCAAAATTAAATGGGGCAATCAGCGTTTCGTGCTGCCAGGGGCTCCCTTTCTGAAATTCGTACTTAAAGCGGCTTTCACCCGGAAATACCAGAAAAATCAAACCAATCCCGGCAATAAAAACCATCGCCAGATAAAATAAATGATAGGAGTGGTTAAGTTGGGTTAATAACTTTTTCATAAGTTCTGTATTTTGAAAACCTTTGCAATTTAGAAAGTAAGCGCGAAGTTTTATCTTTGAAAGACTAAAATTATTTATTCCGTTATGAACTACGGCATTTCTGGTTTAAGTATTATTCCTGTACGCAGGGATCCATCTGAACAAAGTGAAATGATTACCCAGATTTTATATGGTGAACATTTCATCGTGAATGAAATCATGATGGGATGGGCCCGTGTTAAACTTGCTTTTGATGGTTGTGCTGGCTGGATTGATGTGAAAATGATTACTCCACTGCCTGAAAAGTCGTACCTGAAAATTGTACATTCGCCTTTTGCCGTTAGCGCCGACATTTTTAATATTATTCCGGTAAATGCCGAACAAACCATGATGATTGTGGCCGGAAGTACCTTGCCTTGCTGGCGGCCTTACCTGAAGGAGTTCTCGATTCAATATGATGTCTTTGGTTTTGCCGGAAATTTTACTTATAAAAAACCGGCAAATGTTCGGAAAACAATCATTGACCAGGCGTTAAAATATTTTAATGCACCCTATTTGTGGGGCGGCCGTTCTCCAATGGGAATAGATTGTTCCGGTCTGACTCAAATTATTTATAAAATGGCCGGAATAGTGATTCCGCGTGATGCCAGCCAGCAGGTACATTACGGAACAGCGTTGAGTTTTGTGGAAGAAACCAAACCCGGCGACCTGGCATTTTTTGATGACGATGAAGGCCGTATTGTACATGTCGGCATTATTTGGGAAAAGAATAAAATCATCCATGCCTCCGGAAAAGTGCGCATTGACAACGTTGACCAATTTGGCATTTACAATTTGGAAACTAAACAATACACCCACCAGATGAGGGTGATGAAACGGATTATCAAAGACTGAAGAAAGTGATCAGTATTCAGTCGCAGTGTTCAGTAAAGTCATTGGTGGTCATTCGCTTCGCGTCATTTGTGGTATTCGCTTCGCGCCATTAATTTTATCAAAACAGACAATTGAATGACTATTGAATGACTATCGAATGACAATCAATGACCTAATGACCATAAATGACTCTGTAGCCTGTACCCGCAACCCGCAACGCTATGACTCACACCTATCCATATCCCCGTCCTGCAGTTACTGTTGATGCTATCCTGATAAGTAAGCAGAATTCTGTATTATTGATTGAACGAGGTCGCGAACCTTTCAAAAGCAAATGGGCGCTTCCGGGCGGATTCATAGATATGAACGAAGAATTAGAAACTGCCTGCCACCGCGAACTGGAAGAAGAAACAGGTATCAGGGTAGGGGAGTTGAAACAATTTAAAGCCTATGGCGGTGTTAACCGTGATCCGCGCCACCGCACCATTTCCGTAATTTTTTATGCTTTTACTGAGGAAGAATTAACCGCATGCGCCAGCGACGATGCTGCCAATGCACAATGGTTTTCGCTGAGCCAGCTTCCGGAAATGGCATTTGACCATTTGCAGATTTTGGAGGAGTTTAAGATGGAGGTGATGAAATCGTAAGGAAGATTTTTTAGTCAGGGCTTGACTTAAAGTCAAACTCTGACTATGGATTTTATCCTTTTCTGTTAGCTGAAAACACGCTTTGAACAAATAAAATAGCCGTGTTGTGCAAATTGTTGGCAATCATTCAACTTATCCTTTATTTTTATACCAAAGTAACCTGAGCGATGGGCAAATTTGGTTTTATACTTTTCATTTTATTCTATTTCCTTTTTCCTGATTTGTCAGTCGGGCAGGAAAACTTTGCCGTCAAAACTTTTACCACCGACCAGGGCTTGCCACATAACCATGTCTTTGAAATTGCTCAGGATCAGAGCGGTTTCCTTTGGATTGCCACTTGGGACGGTTTAAGTCGTTGGAATGGTTATGAATTCAGGAATTATTACCATAATCCTAAGGATTCGACTTCATTACTTTATTTTACAGCAGAGCAAGTATTGGTAGATTTTGCCAATCAGGTTTGGATAATGTCGGCCGGAACAGGCCTTTCTTTATATGACCGTAAAAATGAAAACTTTATTCGCTTTTTAGAATTAGAAGATGAGCAAAGTACGGATATCACCCTTGATTTGGAAAATAGACTGTGGTTATTGTTTAACCACAAAATTAAAAAATGGAACTACCAGAAAAAGCAGTTTGTACTGATTGATGCTGGATACGAAAACGAAGGTCTTACAAATGAAATCTTTCAATTTGCACGATTTCCTTTGAAATGAGGACAGAAAACAAAAACTGCCGGTATTTCACCAGCAGTTTCCTATTTTCTTATTTTCTCTCTTTTGATTATTCAAAACTTTGCACCCCCGCAACTTCAGCATTTTTATCCACTTTTTTAATCAATCCCTGAAGAACTTTGCCGGGACCAATTTCAGTAAATAAAGTGGCGCCATCAGCAATCATGTTTTTAGCAGTCTGTGTCCAGCGAACCGGTGCAGTCAACTGCGAAATCAGGTTTTGTTTGATAACGACAGGGTCAGAGGTTGGAGCTGCATTTACATTCTGGTAAATCGGGCAAACAGGCGTTGAAAATGGTGTTGCTTCAATGGCAGCAGCCAGTTCTTCGCGGGCAGGTTCCATCAGTGGGGAGTGGAAAGCGCCGCCAACAGGTAGCTTTAAAGCACGTTTGGCGCCACGGGCAGTCATCGCTTCGCAGGCTTTATCAATACCAGCAAACGAGCCGGAAATTACCAATTGACCGGGGCAGTTGTAGTTGGCCGGAACCACCACATCGTCAATTGAAGCACAAACTTCTTCCACGATTACGTCTTCCAAACCTACAATGGCGGCCATAGTAGAAGGTTCAGCTTCACAAGCTTTTTGCATAGCCTGAGCGCGTTTCGAAACCAGGCGCAAACCATCTTCGAAGCTCAATGCGCCGTTGGCAACCAGGGCTGAAAATTCACCCAATGAATGACCGGCAACCATTTCAGGCTGAAAATTTTCCAATGTTTTTGCCAATAATACCGAATGCAAAAAGATAGCTGGTTGAGTTACTTTGGTTTGTTTCAGGTCTTCTTCAGTACCATCGAACATGATGTCAGTGATGCGGAAGCCTAAAATTTCATTGGCTTTTTCGAAAAGCTCTTTAGCCAAAGGCGATTTTTCATACAAATCTTTGCCCATTCCGGCGTACTGGGCGCCCTGCCCTGGAAATACGTATGCTTTCATTTGTCGTGTATTAAATTTACAGGCGGCAAATATAATATTAATCTTTATCTCATCACAAAAGGTACAATGATGGCGATAATGCCGGTACAAACCACAACCATGATAAACAAATTATACCTCACACTATAGCTGCTAAGCAGTGACTCATCGTAATATTTGTCAACGTGTTGATCTTTGTACATGGTAATAATCCCGTTTAACAGTTTTGTTCGGGTTTGCTTTCCTTTCAACAAACCAATAATGGCAACGACATTGATTAATATGACCAGTCCAACAAAAATGAACATAACCACCAGAATAGTTTCATCTGTACGTGATTTTTCAACCGAACCTGAATTGATTGCAAGTGTTATCAGGTTGAGTACGATTGAAGAAAGGATAAAAATGATGTCTGTTTTTGCACTTTGCTGCAACTCAGAAATGATGTGTTTGTGAACGTGTTCTAGCATAATTTTGTCCTCCGGTATTTAATAAATAATGAATTAAAAATAGCAATATTCTTTACTTGACAATCAGTGTCAAACGTATTTCCAAACGGCTGTTGGGTGCTGTTTTTAATATAGACTCAGTTCTTAATTATTCTTGACTCTTTCAATTTTTATATCGTCAATCCAAAAACTTCCAGGTTGTAATATATTCATTTCAAACCTAATCCATACTTTAGGGGGAATTGTGTATAAATATTCAAAAAGTCGCCATGTGTCAAATGTTTCTTTTGATTTTAGCACATGTCCATCTTCTCCTTTCATATCACTCACTCCATAAATTTTGACAATAAACTCACTTCCTCTATTTTTAATCCAGAAACTTACCTTGTATGTTTCACCAGGTTTTGTTTCATGAAATTCCTGGAAGAATCCAGGTGAAAGCCGCCCACCCATAGCAGAGCATTCACGAACTAAGAATTTCAATGATTGTTTACCATCCTTGAATTCAGTAGTATCGGTAATTATATCAAAACTTCCTGTTTGGACTGTTTTTGGTGTATAAAGGAACCAATTTACAGGTAATCCATTTTTTGCGTGTTCAAAACTACCATTCGTGCCAATACTTTTGTCAATAATTGATTCACTCATTTGATCACAACTATTCAAAAAGACTGTGACCATTATAACAAGTGTCAAGATAAAGAAACTGTTTTTTTTTATTGAATTTTTCATGGTATGTAACTTCAAAATGTTCATTAGTCGTTTTTTTATAGCACCCAACCAACAGATATTTCAATCTACCTGTAACATTAGCTGTAGGATTTGGCAATTACTTTCTCTTGCTGCCCCAAAAGATAGCGCCTAATATGCCTGCAACTATCCCGGGAACGCAAATGAGGCCAATGAAGACCATGACAACTCCTTCAGAGATATATTCTGTCTTTTTCAAAAGCATTAGAATATAGATGATCAGGAAGGTTAGCAAAATTAATCCAAAAGATACTCCGGCCAGAATGCCATAATAATTCGATTTTCTCCAGGGGTGCAAGATGGCAAAGAAAAAACATACTATTCCGAATAAAAGTACTATAATGCCGGGTATATTGTCGTTTGTTCCAATTATTTGAGACGCGATGATCAACAATATAGAAGCAGAAATTAATAACATTGTCAGCCAACGGTGTTGCGGATCAAAGAGAGAAAGGAAGTGTTTTTTCATTTTGACAGATTAGAATGGTTTGAAAAAAGAGAAGAAATGGTGGCTGATTTGCGTTGGCGGATCAAACAACAACAAAGTTGGAACACCCGAAGCCCTTGAGAAATATGGATCAAGCTTTTTAGCTTCTTCCATCAGTTTCTCGGATTCTGCCTTATTGCCAAGTATCATTTCGGTTCGTGTCAGCAATCCCAGTGTATATGCTTTCAACGGAATAACTGGCTCAGGAACAGATTTCAGATATTTTTCAAGAAATGTCTTTGACTTGGTTAATTCGGAGCTGGTCAAATCTTTGTTTTGCATCGCATTCATCATGTGATACCGCGCCAGATCAAGAATCAGAATATTTTTTGCAGGATTAATTTTCATGGCCTGATCAAAATATTTTTCGGCATTTTGCGGATCATCTTTATATAAATATGCCCGACCAATTTCCATTAGTATTTCAGGATTCTTTTCATCTTTGGCAAGTTGTTCTTCCCAGAATTTCACCTGATCAGTCATTTCAGGAGCCACAACAGAATTGGCTTTTGCACCAAAATAGGCGTTTGCCGATGCTAATTTCTTTGCATACGCCAGTGCTTTTAAACTGTCACCACCCATGTCTTTTGGAAGCATTCCATAAATTTCGACCAGGTATAGACTGGCTTCATAATAATCAGGTTTCAGGGACAGAACTTTTTCAAAATGTGTGCAGGTTTCTGCGATTTTGTTTTTAACCTCTCCGGTTCCCATCTGCATGGCCATGAATGCGTTCAGGAAGCTGGTAATAGCTTTGTAATAGACAAAAGTTACATTTTTTGGATCCAGGCTGACGGCCTTATTGATAGGGGCGAGGATTTTATCCATATTCATTTCGCCTCCTCCGGTAAGCAAATAATGCTGTAAACGGGCTTTCTCAAATTGGGCCAGGGCATTGGCCGAATCTTTTAGTAGAATATTCTCAAGCAATGCTTTCGCCTCGTCAACTTTCCCGCTCATCCTCAGTTCAAAGGCTTTTTGTACTTCCTTATCAGGAGCATTGCCGGCAAACAAGCTGATTGCCAGCATTCCGATAACAAGAACCGGTAATAAAATCAACTTTTTCATAGTTTTTGGATTTTAAATTATACACAAAATAATTTCTAATTTAGATGTCGAAATTAGACTTGTGTGGGATTTTTCTTTTGTACGTGGCTTGTAAAAGATTTGTATATATTTTACAAGTGAATTTCAACTGGCAAACAAAACAATTGCACAATTTTGTGAAGGACAAGGAAATCCAGTCATTTGACATACTGAAACAGAAGATTGCAGAGCGGATGCAGCAATCATTTCCGGGAATTAATCCTGTAATATCTGAGTGGAAAGGACAGGATATTGTTGACTTTCAGGAAGAATTGCTGCATAAGGTAAATGCCCATATCAGCGAGAAATGGTTTTATACCCATTTGAAATCGGGTAAGGAAACACTGCCGCGCATTGACATTCTTAACTTGCTGAGCAAATATGTAGGATATGCCAATTGGGATGATTTCAAATTTAAAAATACAATCCCGGTTAAAGCGGCTGATACCACCAAAGAAGCGAACAAGTATTTCATTTACATCCCGTTAGTTGTAGTTGTTATTCTTGGCGTTTTTATCGCTCTTTTTAAAATGATGAGTTCAGGAGATTACAGATTTCAATTTTATGATGCCGATACCCGACAACCTGTCGTCAACAATATTATTGAAGTTCAGGTTCTCCATGACGGTGAATCACCAGTGAATTATTTATGCGGACCGGATGGCAGTTTTACGGCTAAAACGGCTAAAGTGAATATTCGTTTTGTGGTGAAATCGCCGTATTATCAAACGGATACCATTTTTCGTCTTCTGGATAAATTCAACCGCAACGAAAGTGTCCAGCTTCGGCCTGATAATTATGCCATGATGATCCAATATTTTTCGACCATGAATGTGAAAGACTGGCAGAAAAGACGAAATCAACTGAACCGGATTATCGCCGACAGCGCTATGATTTACCAGGTATTCGACAAAGAAAAAATAGGAGTGGAGCTATACAACAAATCGGAGTTCATCAATAAACTGACATTTCCGTCAACCGGTTTGAAACAAATCGAAATATTGGATACCAAATACGAGAAAGATAAAATTTCGCTGATCCGTTTCAGGCAAAAGGAGACTGATAAATGAGAAAATTTTCATACATATTGGTTGTTATCATCGGTTATCTGCTATTAAGTTCAAAATCGTGCGATTCTGGTCAACAAAACAGTGCTGCCATGCACGAGACTGAATTGATGCGGGATATGGAGGATTTGAAAAATGAATTCGAGTCGGATGAGCTAACCGAAAAATCTCTGAATGCTTTTGAAATAAAGGCAAAACAAAAGCTTGTTGATCTTTCTGACTATCTTGTAATTTATACAGCAAAAACTATTGATGAATCTTTCAGAACCCAGGCCCGACAGATGATCCGGGATTTGTTCGCTTCGGAAAATGTCCGGTTAAATGGTTTGTTGCTGAATGAGTCTGACAGAAAAGGCTTCCTGATAAACGATTTTCTGAATAAAAAATCAGGTTATAATTCCATAGATTTAAAATTCTATTCCATTAGGATTTCTGAGTCGTTGCACAGAATTAATGAAATGAATTACGCCGGAAGACTTAGATTTTCCCGATTTCTGAAAGCCGAAACCTCAACCGATACTTTGATTATTGAACCTGCAAAAATGGAAGTGGAAATTTTCGTTTCTAAAGTAAATAAGGCATTTGGCAACGACACGCTCCAGATATGGAATGTGTCTCTCGGAAATATTCATTGACCATGTAATGTTCCCCGACAACAATTACAACAATTACAACAATGATAACCCTTTTAATCCTTTTACCCAATCACCCCTTCTTCGCGGCAAATTTCCAGAATCGCCTTCAGGCTAACTTCAATGTTGTTGTCGATACCTACTGAAAAACGCACCAGTCCTTGCGATAATCCCATGTCGTGCTGAACCGAATCAGGAATTTCGGATGAAGTGCTTTTTCCGGAGCAACTGAAAAGCGTTTTAAAATACCCCAGGCTGACAGCCAGATAGCCGACATCGGCTTGCTGCATTTTTTGCATCACCTGATTGGCTATGGCAACCGTACCAAAATCAATGGCAATCATTCCTCCAAAACCAAACTCTTCATTCATGATTTGTTTGTGCAGATTGTGCTGTGGATGATTTTCAAGGCCCGGATAAGAAAGTTTCAGTCCGGCTTTGGATAATTCTTTTGCCAGAAACATCGCATTTTTGCTGTGCTGTTTGATACGCAAATGCAAGGTATGCAGATTTTTAAGAATAGACGACGAACGGAGCGGATCGAGAACCGGCCCAAGTAGCATGGCTGTGCCATTGTTTACATTCGAAAGATCGTCAACAAATTGACGGCTTCCGCAAATGGCGCCTGCTACGCAATCGTTTTTCCCGTTGATGAATTTGGTCATGCTGTAAACCACGATGTCGGCGCCCAAACGGGCCGGCGACATAATCATGGGTGTAAAGGTATTGTCAACCATCAATAAAGCATTGTTTTTATGCGCTATTTCTGCCAGCTTCGGGATATCAGAAACCTGTAGAAGCGGGTTGGTCACACTTTCAGTATAAATAACTCTGGTGTTTGGTCTTATTGCGTTTTCAACTTGCGACAGGTTTGTAATATCAACAAAACTAACTTCAATATTGAACTTTGGAAGGTAATTTTTCAGAAAGGCATAAGTGCCACCGTAAGTGGTTACTGAAGTAATAATGTGGTCGCCACTGCTGCACAACTGGAGCAAAGCACAGGTAATTGCAGCCATTCCTGAAGCCGTAATCCAGGCCGATTCTGTATCTTCCATGGCTGCCAGGGCATCTGCCAGATATTTATTGGTTGGATTCCAGTGCCGGGAGTACAGAAAACAACCTTCGGTATGCCCCAGAAAGGTTTCTTCCATATCGCCGGCCTTTAAAAAGGTGTAAGTTGATGAGTCGGTGATGGAAGGATTGACGTCGCCGAATTCGCCGAATTGTTTTAAATGCTGGATGTTTGAAGCAGGATCGAAGCTCATGGTATCATGTTTTAATTCTTCGGAAAGTTAGGCTTCCGGTAACAGGAAAGAAATGATTTAATTCATTTTAAAATGTTTGGCTATTAAAATTCGTTTTCTGGTTCCTATAGGAACCAAAGGTCGGTAGAAATAATGAAAATGTGAATGTCTTTTGTCCCGTCCGGGACAATACAAATCCGATTATTTCTACTTTCTACCGACCTGTTTTCCCTACGGGATTTTTTTAGGTTTTGACAATCCTTATCCTGCTGGAAATCAATTATTCCCGGTTGATGTCCTAACGGACAACTGATTGAATGGATGATGTTTTCTATTGACATTGATGCCCTATGGGCAAAAAAGAAGACACATCCGGAGAAAAAATCAGGGGCGATATATTACTCCTCCTGAATGATCGCGGCTTGCACCGGTAACCGATTTCAGGCAGTTGACATCTTCTCTGAGCCTGAGAACTCCCAGAAATGCGAAGATGATTGCTTCTTTAAAATCAATGATTTGTGCTGAAGGAATAATTGTTTTGTGCTTGGTCTTTTCGCTGAACAATTCGATCAGGAAAACATTGTGGGCGCCGCCTCCTGTAATCAGAATCTGACCTTTTGGATATTGGTCAACTGCAAAACTAAGCTGATCAGAAATGTGTTCGTAAAGTGTACGGAGAATATCTTCCGGAGCCAGTTGAAATGACGAAATTAGTGGTAGGAATTCTTCTTCAAACCATTCCCTGCCCAGCGATTTAGGGCCTTTTTGCTGATAAAATTCCAGCTCATTCAACAATGCAAGCAATTCTTCCTGTACTTTTCCGGTTCGTCCCAAATTTCCATCCAAATCGTATTCGTATCCCAATTCTTTGATGAAATGGTTTAATGCCATATTTACCGGACAAATGTCAAAAGCCTTGCGTTGGTCTTCTTCGCGGAATGAAACATTGGCAATACCTCCCAGATTCAGGCAGATTTCGTATTTGCCAAATAGAAGTTCATCACCAATCGGCACCAAAGGCGCTCCCTGTCCTTTTAAGGCAACATCCAACGATCTGAAATCACAGGCGGTTGGCAATCCTGAATACGCGGCAATAAAAGCCCCATTTCCAATCTGAAGCGTTAGCCTTTCCTGTGGCTGGTGAAAAATAGTATGCCCGTGAGATGAAACCAGATCTGGATTTTCAGGCAGATCGGTGCAAAAGTCGGCAACCTGTTTCCCGATGAATTTTCCAAATTCATTATGCAGTAAAGCAAATTCGAGTGCGTTTAATCCGGCTGCATTGGAAAGTTTATGTACCCATTTATGTGAATAGAAGATGGTTACTGCCTTCAGGATTTCAAATTTCCATTCCTTGTCGGCCGTGAAACGGCAGGCTACCAAATCAAGTCCGTCCAACGAAGTTCCTGACATACATCCTACGCTCAAATAAGTTTCCATTACTTAAAGAAGTTTGTTTTGTAAGTTTTCGTGTTGCCTTTATAGTCAGAAATTTCAAGATTCAAAGTATGGTTTTTATTGAACTGAAACCTCTTTTTATCAAACGTATAGCTAAGCAAATTGTTTTTCGAATCGTATTCAAAGAGAACCCAAAGGCCATCAATAGTGCCCCGGTATGATTCAATTCCGGAAAGATTATCCGAAATTTTAAATTGTATTTTATCTGCAACCTTTCCGGTTTTTTTATCGGCAATAGTTAAGGGAGTAATTTTTGGGGCTATCGTATCAACTGCCAATGTGTAGTTCCCCAATACCCTGATATTTCCTTCCACCCAACCATCAACATATTTGCCTGTGGCCGACAAGATTTTTCCAGTTGCAGGATCAATCTGGGCAAGTAAAGCTTTTCCCTGAAGATGAGGAGGAAGATTGGTGGCTTTTATCCGTAGCGGGCAAGCAAAATGCAAAGCTAAATATGGATTGTGCAATTGAAAAACCGAAGAATAAAACTTTGGAAAGGCTGACTTCCTGACATACAAGAAATCAACATCATTGTAAAGCGCTCCTTCAGGAACAGAAAATTCAAGTTCCTCGTTTCGTATCCGATTGTTGCGATTGTATTTAAATTCTTCTCCTTTGGGTTCTTTTGGCGTAGTCTTAATTACTTTCGATTGAATTTGAATTGCCAGGCTGGTTTCGTTACCGTACGCATCAGTAATTTCATATTTTACCTGATACAACTGGTCATCCTTTGCCTTAATAATTCCATGTTTCTCAATAACATCGTAAATATTCAGTTTATTGCCCGGTTCGAGCCAGGTACGGTAAACACGTAGTCCCGACCGGATGGCCCGTTCATAATCAATGTGCGAATTGACATACCTCGATTCATTAATTACCAAATCGTCCATGGTAAACGAATAAATCAGTTCGTTGTCTATCGAGAGTTTGATCGAGTAAATGCCACATTTATTGGGGCTTCCATCCAGTAAATCAACGGCCTGGATTCCAAATCCAATTTTTCCGGATACCTGGATCGTTTGTTTTACTTTTAATTGATAAGCTTTTCCGGCCAAAACCGTTTCGAATCTTTGTGGTGACTGTTTTCCTGAAACACTGGCATCGTCAGATACCGGATAAACCATTATTGCCTGAATGACCGGTTTGGTTTTGTCTTTAACTGGCATATGAAACAACAATGGATTCAAATACACTTCTTCTTTAGTCTTCCTGATTTCGAAATGTAAGTGTGGACCGCCCGAACTGCCGGAGTTTCCGCTTCTGGCTATTAATTCTCCTTTTTTAACAGGCAACCGGCCTTCAGGAACTTGCTGATCAACAGCAAATAATTCTTTTTCATACTGTATAGTGCGTATGTAATCATCAATCAGATTGGAGAAACCTTCGAGATGGCCATAAACCGTGGTGGTTCCATTCGGATGGTTGATGTACAGGACTTTCCCGTATCCGGTTGGAGAAATAACAATTCTGGCGACAAATCCGTCGGCTGCTGCAAAAACAGATAACCCGGTCCGGCCCTGAGTTTTGATGTCAATTCCGGCGTGAAAATGATTGGGGCGTAATTCGGCAAAATTTCCGGCCAGAAAAAAAGGGATTTTTAGCGGAGCGGCATAATAGCTGCGATCAATTGATTCGGGTGGCTGGGAACGGACTGAAAATCCGATGACCAGAAATAGTATTGTTTTCAGGAAATGTTTCATCATGTTTGATTTGGATGGCGAAAATATAAAACTTATTAAAACGAAGCGCAGAATGTCCGGTTTGCTGAAAAACAAAATAATATGGCGCCAAATTTCGGGTATTGGGCAAAAATGTTAATTTTGTCGGAGAATGAGTCACAAATCGTTGTGAAGATTTTGATTAAAACGTGTCTTTGGCCATTTATGAATTTGTATTCGAGTGAAAGTGAAACGAAATGACTGATCAGGAGAAAAATTTACTGGTAGATTTCAAGTTGAAGATTACGCAGATTATTGCAAAACATGATTTGCTTAAAAAGGAAAAAAGTCAGCTACTTGAAAAAATTGGTAATCTGGAAGAAACAATACTTCGACTTCGTCAGGAAAATAGTATCATTGAACAGAAATACGGGAATTTGAAAATAGCCAGAATGTTAAATGCGTCAGACGATGAGAACAAAGACGCAAAAAACAAGATACAAAAATTAGTGCGGGAAATTGATAAATGTATTGCTCTATTAAACAAGTAATACAAAGATAAATGACAGAGAAGCTTTCCATAAATATTAAAATTGACGGACGAAATTATCCGTTGAAAGTTGAAAAAGAAAACGAAGAGAAATTCCGGAAAGCTGCCAAAATAATAAATGACATTGTTCTCCAGTACCGTCAAAAGTACGTCAATAGCGATTCGCAGGATTTTATAGCAATGGCTGCTTTTCAATTTGTTGTGAAAAATATTGATTTGGAAGAAAAAGTCAACCAGTCGCCTTTATTTGATGAGCTCAAAAAACTCGACGAAGAATTGGGCGATTATTTATCATTGAGGGAATAAATTTTATCATAGTTCGAAAACCCGCATTTTTTATTTAAATTCCGGAATTCTAAAGAATACCCGGCTTTTGAATGGGAATGCGGGTTTATAGTTTTAACAAGTTTAATAAATTACCAATGGAGATTTTTATATATGTTATAGCTGGTTTTTTAGGCGGCGGAGTGCTTTCCTACTTTATGTGGGACAAGGCATTGAAAAGCAAAAAAAACAAAATTGTTTCAGAAGCTGAATCTGAAGGTGAAGTGATCAAAAAAGATAAAATGCTTCAGGCGAAAGAAAAATTCCTTCAGTTAAAATCTGAACACGAAGAGTACATCAATGAAAAGAACAACAAGATCAACAGTTTCGAGGCTAAAATTAAACAGCGCGAAGCTTCAATTAATCAGCGCAGGGATGAGCTTAACAGGGAAATCAGGGACTTTGAAACTTCGAAACATGAAGTTGATGTTATCCGCGAAAACCTGAACAATCAGCTCGAAATTCTGGAAAAGAAAGAAAATGAAGTGGAGATCCTTCACCGGAAACATTTGGAAAAACTTGAAGTTTTGTCGGGCCTTTCAGCCGATGAAGCGAAAGCCCAGCTTGTTGAATCGTTGAAAAACGAGGCGAAAACGGAAGCCATGTCGTACATCAACGAGATTATGGAAGAAGCTAAACTTTCGGCCAATAAAGAAGCCAAGAAAGTGGTGGTTAAAACCATACAGCGTGTTGCTACCGAAACCGCCATCGAGAATTCGGTGACCATTTTTCACATCGAAAGCGACGAAATCAAAGGCCGTATCATTGGTCGCGAGGGCCGAAACATCCGTGCTCTGGAAGCTGCAACCGGAGTGGAAATTATTGTGGACGATACTCCTGAAGCCATTGTACTTTCAGGATTTGATCCGGTTCGCCGCGAGATTGCCCGCCTTGCGTTACATCAACTGGTAACCGACGGACGAATCCATCCGGCCCGTATCGAGGAAGTGGTCGAAAAAGTACGCAAACAGGTTGAAGAAGAAATTATTGAAACCGGTAAACGTACCACCATTGATTTGGGAGTTCACGGCTTGCATCCTGAACTGATCCGCATGATTGGTAAAATGAAATACCGCTCATCGTACGGCCAGAATTTACTACAGCACTCACGCGAAGTGGCCAATCTTTGTGCCATCATGGCAACCGAATTAGGCCTGAATGCCAAAGCTGCCAAGCGTGCCGGATTATTACACGATATTGGTAAAGTGCCCGATGACGAACCTGAATTACCACACGCAGTTCTGGGAATGAAGCTGGCCGAACGCTTTAAGGAAAAACCTGATATTTGCAACGCAATCGGAGCGCATCACGACGAAGTTGAAATGACGACCTTGCTGGCTCCGATTGTCCAGGTTTGCGATGCTATTTCAGGAGCCCGCCCCGGCGCCCGCCGCGAAGTGGTTGAATCGTACATCAAACGTTTAAAAACACTGGAAGAACTGGCACTTTCATATCCGGGAGTACTGAAAACCTACGCCATTCAGGCCGGACGCGAATTACGGGTAATTGTTGGAAGCGATAAAATCGGCGATAAAGAATCGGAACAGTTATCGTTCGATATTGCCAAACGCATTCAGGATGAAATGACCTATCCGGGCCAAATCAAAATCACCGTGATACGCGAAATGCGTGCCATCAGCTATGCGAAATAGATTTAAACTTTCATTTTAATGATATATCAAAGGCTGCTCATTGTGAAATGGGTGGCCTTTTTTATCCCCTCGTTGTGAAGACTCAATTTCAATAATTTTCAGTAGCATGAAAATCAAGAAAATGTATTAATTTGCCCCTATAAAATGCATAACATACAGAATAAAGTAATACACAATTAGTAAATTTGACATTTAAAAATTGAGCGCATGAAATCACAAATAATCATCTTTATTTTATGTCTGTTATTCGGAATTTCTGACTCTTTTTCTCAGGATAAAATATTAAAAACTGATAAACTGGTTTACAAGTTCAACATCAAAGAAAACATTGCCCCGGCCATCTGGCGGCAAACGAAACAGGCTTTTGAAGCTGCCGACAGCCTGAAAGCCGATCTGTTCCTGATCCACATGAATACTTACGGTGGAACGGTAGTTGATGCCGATTCGATCCGGACCCGTATCCTGAACAGCAAAATTCCGGTGGTTGTGTTTATAGACAACAATGCGGCATCGGCTGGCGCATTAATTTCGATTGCCTGCGACCGCATTTACATGCGAACTGGCTCTTCGATTGGCGCTGCAACGGTAGTTAACCAGACTGGCGAAAAAATGCCGGATAAATACCAATCGTACATGCGTTCAACTATGCGGGCTACTGCCGAAGCACACGGACGCGACACCATAATTGCCGGCCAGGATACGACTTACAAGTGGAAACGCGACCCACAGATTGCTGAGGCGATGGTGGACGACCGGATTTTTATTCCGAATGTAATTGATTCGGGCAAAATACTGACTTTTACACCTGCCGAAGCTGTGAAAAACGGCTTTTGTGAAGGTATTTGCGAAAGTGTTGACGAAGTGCTCAAACTTAATGAAATGGAAAATGCCCGGATCGTGGAATATAAACCGACTGCTCTCGAGAAGTTTATCGGTTTTATGGTGAATCCAATCGTTTCGGGGATTCTGATCATGATGATTCTGGGCGGAATCTATTTCGAAATGCAGTCGCCGGGAATCGGATTTGCTTTAGGGGTTGCCATTGTTGGAGCTGTTTTGTATTTCTCGCCCCTTTACCTTGAAGGATTAGCTGCCAACTGGGAAATCCTGCTTTTTGTAATTGGACTGATTCTGATAGCGCTTGAAATTTTTGTTGTTCCCGGTTTTGGGATAACCGGCATTTCAGGAATTACGCTCGCTTTTACAGGTTTGGTCCTTAGCCTGATCAAAAATGTTGACTTCACTTTTGAGCACGTGAATATGGCCGATTTACTTACAGCGGTCGGAACTGTATTTATAGGTTCTGTTGCTGGAATTGGCCTGGCCATTTATCTTAGTCAAAAGCTGTTCACCACAGAAAAGGGTCAGTTTTCGCACCTTTCGCTCAAAGAAGTGATGAGTATAAAAGAAGGCTACGTGGGAGTTGATCCTGAACTAATGTTCCTGAAAGGGAAAAAAGGAATCGCTGTCACCACTTTACGTCCATCCGGAAAAATCAGTATCGAAGGTAAAAACTACGATGCCCTTGCCGAATCGGGAATGATTGAAAAAGGAACACGCATTGTGGTCACGCGGGTTGAAACTGCTCAGTTGTATGTGGAGGAGGAATAAGTTTGCAGTCGCAGTGTTCAGTAATTGAGTTGGGTTACTCACGGGGTGATTTCAAATTACCCCGTGAGTATTCCGCTTCCTAATCAATGGAGTATTCGGCAGAAATGACTACCCTTACTTTTTTGTACAAATCATTTGTCCCTGAAGCATAACCACCTTCGCCACCCGAAAGTGAGGCTGTACGGTCAACAATGGTAAATAATCCCTGATTAGCTTTCTTTAGCTGACCCAGTTTTGAATTGTTTTCGACTGCAAATTGTTCGGCTGCTTTTCGCGCATTTTGAGTGGCTTCGGTAATCATTTCCGGTTTAATATCGTTCAGTTTGGTAAAATAAAACTGAAGTGGGTTTCCGTAATCACTACTCGAAAGAAATACCCCAACCTGAAGGAGTTCTCCGGTCATCCTGCTGACTTTCTGTATCAAATCAACATTACTACTTCTGATCTGCAATTTTTGCGTTATCAGGTATCGGAAAGCGCTTCCCTGCTGAAAATTATCGTATTGCTGGGCCTTTTTGTCAAGTACTCCAACACCTTCAACAATAATTTCGTCTTGTTTAATCTGGTTCTGAAGCAAAAAATCAATCACTTTATTTTTTGCAGCTTCAACAGCTCTGCTCCCTTCCATCAAATCGTTGTCTGCCATTCGTGTCTGGATGATCCACACAGCCAGGTCAGATTTTACTTCTCTTTCAGAAAATCCTTTGACACTGACACTGCGGTCTTCATTCCTGAAGCGTTGAAGCGACCTCCCGATCAGTAAGGCATTTATTCCAAAACTTACAACCAGAGCAATTGAAGCGATCCAGACCGATGAGGTTTTCATAGTGATTCTCCTTTGTTTTTTTTGATACTTTTTTCAGCAGAAACAGCATTTGTAATGGTAAATATAGTAATTCTTAGCCGTTTCCGAAGCGTTTGATCGCGTCTTCCATTATCGTGATTGTAGCAGTAGCGCCGCATCTTGAACATCCGGCTTCTCGAACGGCGATAAGTTGGTCAAGCGTGCGAACTCCACCGGCAGCTTTCACTTTTACCTTCGGGCCAACACTTTTTTTCATCAGTTCCAGAACCGGAATAGTCGCTCCCACATAATTGTAATCGCCGCTGGCCTGTTTCACAAAGCCAAAACCAGAGGATGTTTTTACATAGTCGGCTCCCACTTCGGTACAAATCAGGCAAAGTTTAACCACATCAGATTCTTTGGTTATGTAGTCGGTTTCAAAAATAACTTTTACAACAGCATGGTACCAATGGCAAATATCGGTCACTGATTTAATTTCTTTGGTGATGTAAGCCCAATCACCTTGTAATGCCTTGCCAATGTTAATGACCATGTCTATTTCCACTGCGCCGTCATTACAGGCAGTTTCGGCTTCAAATACTTTGACGGGAATGGCTGAATTTCCGGCAGGAAAACCAATCACACAGCCAACCAGCACATCGCTTCCTTTCAGAATATCAGCGGCTTGTATAACCGCATAAGGTTTGACACAAACGGATGCTACGTCATATTTCAGGGCTACTCCACATTCCCTGGCTAAATCTTCATCGGTCATTGTTGGATGAAGAATGGAATGGTCAATCATTTTTGCCAGTTTGTAAACGATTTCGTTCATGGGATTTGAGATTTAAATTGAACAATGGAAGTCGGCTACTGCTTTGGCTTGTCCGTCAAACCAAAGGCAAGGATGTGGTTTGTTGCATTTTTCGGGATTTAGTGGTTTGGTTTTCTCAAAGTTATGAAAAACATTGTTTGCAGTCTAGCTTTTGGTTAACTGTTTTTAGCGTGAAAGCAAACCCAGCAGCATTACGGCATCTTTCCAAAATATCAGGGTAAACCAAATCCAGCTTTTCGCCACTGGCTATACCTAAATGATGTAAGGAATCTTTTGCCCAACTAAAACATTTTTTATTGCCTAAAATAAATTATTGCATTTTAAACGAACTCCTAAAAATAAAAGAACAGTAATTTAGTCATCTGATGAATTCTTAATTAACTGATTAACAAACTGAAAATATTTAAGTCTTTTGCAAAAAACATTCATCGGATGACTTCTCGGTGCGGCCTCAATTTTTAAAATTTCACATTTCGTGACAATTCCATTGTAAATTCACAATGACTTTTTTGAAGACGTTTTGGATCTTTCAGATTCTGTTTCATGGCTGAAAAGAACTTGTCAAAATTATGGTTCGGAATATGCTTTTTAACCAATTCCTCCCACATCGGCTGATTTTTCTCAATAAATGAAGGATAGTCTTTAGAAGAAAGTTTCCTTTCCGAAAATCGGGTTATAAAATTGCCTGCCTGTTCAATGCTTTTTTCAGCTATTTTGGAATGTTTAAAAGTATCACTTCTTCTGACAATATCTTTAAACCATCGGATTGTCTGAATAATGTCAGCTCTATCACCACCCGATTTATCAAGATAGCTTAAACATGCATTTACTCTTCTCACAAAATTCCCGTGAGCCATAGCGGCCTGGTTCCAGTTCTTAATCCGGATTTTATCCGAAAGATTATTGCCTGCTGCAACTACGGCAAATGGATCGCTTCCTTGCTTATTAATAAAGTCGTTAATTATTTTTACTGATTCAGCTCCATTTTTTGTCAGGAAAGAAGTATAGGCAGATTCATTTAATCCGCCCTGGAGTAGTTGAAGTGAAATCCTTGCCTGAGTTTCTGCATCAGAAACTCCAAACTCCTTCAGAAGCCTTTGAAATGCAAATGCATGTTCTCCAAGATTCTCTTCACCGACTTCAGCAAGCTTTCCGGATTTGACATTAATATCAAAACCATTGATTTTCATTTTATTTACTCTTTCTTCAAAAAGATAAGATACAGGTCCTGCGTTCAAAGCCGGAAGTGTATAAACTGAAAGTTCAATCCAGCGATTTTCACAGGGTTTCATACCTGACAGTATAAGTGTATCGCCATGTACGCTGTTTCGTCCAGATTCCTTTCCTCCTACCACCGTCACATTAAATTTATCCCTGCTGTTCTTTCTACCATAAGGATTAAGCAAAATATGCATATCTCTTTCAAACAAGGCAGCGTTGTGAGCTACCGCATACATAGTCATGCCGTCACTATTTCCATCCACTCCGGTATAAACCTGTAAATTTCTTTGTGCTTTGTTATTATCTGAAATAACCAGTAAGTCAGTTCCGTTTGACCATCCTGGCGCCCGTCCTAATAAGGTAGGGTTCCCGCTGGGATCATTTGGCCCCGCAATCTCAACAGCGATACAGACGTGATTTGCTGTCACTGCAGCCGGATCAATTAAATCCCATTGAACGCCTGATGTCATCGTTTGCTGGACATCGGCGGCAGCAAAGGCAAGCGAAGAAAAAGAGGATACACCATTAATCAGTTGGTAATTACTTCCTGTTCCAAATTCTGATTTTAAGAACAGCATATTTACAGTGGCTGCATTTCCCATGGCTTTTCGATGAACCCGGGCAAACACAAAATTATGTCCTGCAGCGATTGGCCGGGGATCCTGGTTTTCCGGTTGGTCATTGGCATTAAATGTACCCGTTGTATTGCTTCTCCGGTTCCAAATGTCACTTGTGTGATAGAACACAGGGTTGGTGGAAGGTTCTTCCCCAAGATCTTTACTCGCCGCAGTTGTTGTCCAATCCCGCACGTAAAAATCATCATTGGTCGCTATAGGAGATACCCTGTAAAAATAAGGATCGATTGATACAGCCACATTTGCAGTATTCGTAAGATTGCGTAGCTGGTTGGTCGCAACATTGATATTTCGTTGCCAGGTTGGTTGCACAGTGGGGAAACGTGCCGGAGTTGGATCGTTGCTCGCAGAGAAAACTCCGCAAAAATCTTTACCGGTTGGCATTGCTGTCATGTATGCATAATCGCCGAGGTATGGAAAAAATGTGCCACCCGCCGGAGTATTATCAGGAAAGGTATTCAAAGTATTTGTTGCTCTTGTCACAAAGTCATTGGTGGTACGCTCAATCATACTTAACCAGTTTCCTCCGGTTAATTGCTGGTATGAAAAAGCAACTTCACCTAAAGAGTTTATCGCGATGTCGGGGTTTATGGCATTGTTAACCTGGTATAAATCATTTGCTGACCAGTTTGCTCCTGCATCGGTTGATCTTCTGATGTGGATATTGTTAGCAGCGCCGCCTGTGGGTGTATTATCAACCCAGGCGATATAAACATTTCTGTTGTTATTCGGATCAACGGCAATCGTAACTTTATCACCTATCCGCTCCTGACCCAGCGCGGTATTATTCCCTGAAAATGTAAATTGAATTCCGGAAATCACAATTCTTCCTGCAATTCCATCGCCAGGATCAGTTAATGCAGAAAACGGATTTGCTCCGCTTGCCCAGTTATCGTCACGGATCACAACAATATTGGCAGTCCTGATGATACCGGCTGATGCTGTTCTTTGGACATATATTCCATAAATGGTTCCGTCAGGATGGATGGCAAGTCGTACCGGAGGACCATCCTGACCTGAAGGCGTTCTTCTTTCAACTACGATTGACGTTAAAACAGGAACTGCCGCAGATCCGTTCAAAGACATGTCAACCATTGCAGATGGCGGGGCAACACCGAGGTCGTTATTGCCAACATACATTCTGTCAACACCATCATCAGGAGTTGCCGCATACACATAAGGTTGATCCGGCTGATCTCTTGTTGATAATAATTGCATTAACCCAATGCCGGTTATACTGTCGGTCCTGAGGATATCCATCGTTCTGGCTGCACCCGCATTGGCAGGGCTTCTCAGAATACCTGAATACAGCCAGTTGGTAGTTGTTCCAAATTTTGCGGTAATATCACCGGTTCCGCTTGTCAGGCTGCCGCTGGGAACTATAGAATTCAACACCCAGGTCTGGCCGCCATCAAGACTGAAAAAAATAGGTGCAGAAGGAGGGACAGTGGCGCCAAGCGGATTGGGAGTAAAAGCAGTGCCGACAAGTTGATTTGGCGTTGCAGGATTTATAGCGAGGTTGGGTTCTCTATCCTGTGCAGTTTCATTGCTCTGGGCATTGGGTATCATGTTCACAATCTGAACCTGCTGACTCCACACTGGTAAAACAGGCAGGGTTAAAATTACCCATACGAAAATTCGTTTTATCTCTTTCATAATATGTGGGTTAATGGTTAATAAATGAAAAAAGATATTTCATTTCAGGAGCGATCGGATGTATGATAATCTTTCAATCGGAAAGAAGTCTTCGCTTTCAGTAATAGTAAAATATTTTTCCTTGTCAGGATTTCGCCTGAATAACCAGATTCCAATATCCCCAACCTTAAATTTGGGAGATCCTTCCCACATTACATCATAACTTAAAGCAAACCTGAAGATGACTGTATGATCCTCGGACTTGCCTTTTTCAAAACTATCCACTTCTATTACAGCTGTCATCCAGTACGGATCATGTTCTGAATCTGTTTTTTGTTTGTCTTCTTCACTCACTTTAATGATTTTGCCGGAAACCACGAGTTCAGAAGACTTAAGCCGGTCGCGTACCTTTTGGTCCTGGTAAGCGGTTATTCCATCCAGTACCTGTTTATTGGTTATTTTGCGAGAGTCCCGGCTTGCACGTTCAACCACCGCAAGACTTTTGCCATATAACCAGCCATTGGTGTAGAAAACCTGTTCTAAATCGGGCTTCTGTCTGCCTATTTCCTTTACTGAAACTGTGATTGACTTACCCGTCCAGTCTCCAAAGTCGGGAGGTGCATAAATAACCTCTTTAACTTTAACAACAATGCAATTACTGACATCTGAAATCTCAGGAAGAGTAGCAGCACGAATTCTTTCAACAGTTGCCCGAAAGATAAATTTGGCGGCATCAGCATCTGTTGGTTTTTTAGGTTGATTGCAGGAAAGGATGCCCAGTACAATGAAGAATAAGATTAAAGGTTTCATGGTAGATGATTTACAAACGTAAAAAACAAATCCAAATCTGAACAACAGTTATAGTATTGAAGAAAAGGTGATTCCATAATCATTTTGCCTTCTTAAAGATACAAAAAAGCAAGTTAATTTGATGTTAAAGTTTGTTAAAATTGCGAAAGTTGGTCAGAGCCGATCGCAAGGTACGAATGGTTGTTAACCTGCCAATGGCCTGTGTTTTTGTTTTATCCGAACCGATTACCCGTTTGAAAATAAATTGATATAGATTTTTCGGGGAATCTCGCAAAGGTAGTTTGATACATTTTTCGGGATTTTGTGTTTTGCTTTTCTCAAAGTTAAGGAAAATAGGATTTCAAGTCAAGCTTATAGTTAACTGTTTTTTAGTGAGGAAGCAAATCCAGACGCAATGCGGCATCTTCTCCGAAATAAGGGCAATCCAATTCCAGCTTTCCGTCACGGGCTGTTATTTTTTCGGCTTTTTCAGTGTCTCCGGTAATAGAATTTAACCATTCCAATTGGTATATGCCATCAGGAATTGTCAATTCGATGGAAGCACCGGTTGCTTTTTCAAGGTAAACGGCATATTGCTTTCCGGCTTCAGCAAAAACCTGGTATTCGTTTAAATTTCCTCTGGTCAATTTCAGGATGGAATTGTTTGGTTTCATTTGGATAAAGTCGAATTTCTCTATGAATTTCTTCAGTATCTGGAGCTGGTTCCGGTAAGCAACACCGCCCCAGCCGGGAGTTTCGTTGTCAATGGCAGATGTTCCGTTTTCTGAACCAACCGTGAACGAATAGTCGAGATTGTTGTACAAAGCGCCACCCGCCAGTATAAATTTCCAGGCTTGCGAGCGGTAATGAAAATCTTGGTGCGGCATAAATCCGGTTTCATCAAGTGCAATTACTTTGTTCAAACCAAGGTTTTGTGAAGCAGCTTCAGGATAAGCATAATGAAAATTAAAAATTGAAATATCAGAATCAGGATTCTCAATCTTATTCCTGAAATTGCTGATATTCTGTGCAATCAGATGTTTATTGGGAAGCTGTGTTTCTTCGTTGGTAATGATTTGGGCAATATGCTTTTGCCAGGCAAGCGATTCAGTATTTCCAGTTTCAACCAGTTTTTGCCAGGCAAACGGATGGGTTAAAGTATCCGTTTCGGCAATCGTTTCCATAAAATGTGGATTATCCGACCAGGGTTCATTCTGAATTTCGAAAAAGATGTTTCCGAAAGTATTCAGTTCCTGAACCACTTTCCGCACGTACTTTTCCTGAATGTCCATCAACTGGCCATTATTCAAAGTATTTACCTGTTTGAAAGAAATAGAATCGAATTGCTGAATGTTGTTTTTCGGGTTAAACGGACTGGTTGACCATTGATGATTGGTGTAATATGAAGTAAACAGGGTTACTTCAACCACAATTCCGTTTTCCGAAGCTTTTGCAATAAACGTTTTCAGCCGGATGAAAAGATCAGTATTCCATTTTGACAGATCGTATTTCATTGATTTTGAATCTTTTACCCACGGTGTTAACCAGTTGTCAGGCTCCGGATTCATGGTGTTGTTGGTAATGCCAAAGTTGTTTCCGCCAGTTTCGGAGTATGGGCCGATAAAAATCCGGGTGTAATTGAACCCTTCTGATTTCAATGTGTTCAGATACATTTCGAAATCGAAAGCGCTGTTCATTACCGATCCGTAATGTTCGCCGGAAGTGAGCAGAATAGTCGGTTTGCCCTGTAACAGAAAATAATTGGGATTTTCAGGATGCAGGCTGATTACTTTTTGATTCGCAGGTAATTTGGGTTGGCAACAAATAAAGAAAATTATAAGGATGGCCAATAGAAAGTTGGTTAGGTTTTTCATAAGTGTGATTATTTATGTCTGGTTTGAATTATACTTATAACATTTTGAAAAAGTAGTTGAAGTTAAAATCATACTTATAACTTCTGCCAAATTACACAAATGTTATAATCGTATTTATAATTTTCCTTTCAGCGCTTTCCAAAAATCATCAGCCAAAGCTTTTTCGTCAATTTTAATGTATGCCCTGATTTTTCGTTGCTCGTTTTCAGGCGGAGTTGTAGCTGCTTCCAATTGAGCAAAAGCAGGTTTCAGGTAAGCTTCAACAAGTGCCAAATCCCACATCACACGGTTTTCATCCTGTGGATTTTGCTCTCTCCATCGGTTTTCAAGAATTTTCTCTGTCTCATTTGATTCATCAAGTTTGCTGTAAGTTTCTTCCCGCTTAAACTGAAGTGGCAAAGCAGCCTGGAGGCACATCATGGTCAGATCTAATCCTTCCAGGTTGAGCAGATAATCGAAGGCATTCAGGTCGTTGCGGATGTTGAATTCGTTTTTGTTCCAGATCCTGGTTTTCGGGTCGTATTGTGCGCCCAATGCAAAACAGCGTATTCGGGATTTTATTTCGGGAGCAAGAATCAGGGCCGAAGCCAGGTTGGTCATGGCGCCAATCGTCAGGATGTCGAGTTTTTCACTTTCAGGAAGGGCTTTTACTGTTTTTATGATGGCTTGCGCAGCTTCCGAATTACGCGAATCCTTCTGTCCCCAGGCACGGCCAATCTGACGGTCGGCGCCAATGGGGTGGAGAATATCCATCCTGTTCAACGACTTTAAAATTTGCTCATTCAGCCTCTGGCTTTCGACAACAGTATTCAGGCCTTTCGTATCGTTGGCATTCCATTTTTCGAATACCAGCAAATCTGGATTGTTGAAATGCGCCGAACTTAAGCCAACCAATTCGACCAAAGGTTCTTTTACCAAACGTACAATGGCATACAAATCGTCCATTTCGTTACCGGTATCTGCATCGAGCCATACTTTTTGCTTTTGACCAAAGCTTGATAAAACGAACATAATGCCAAGGAGGGAAACGATGATGGTTTTCATAGATGAGTTCTTAAGTTTGATTTCTTGCCGCACGAAAATAGTTTTAAACAAATCTTACAATTTCTGAAATAGCCGAAACGGTTATGAAATCAATTTCTTCGGTTGGTTCGTGGTGCGTTTCGTGTTGCCACATGACTTCAAACGGGACATGAATGGCTTTTGCCCCAATGTTGATTACCGGCAAAATATCGGATTTTACCGAATTGCCAATCATCAAAAATTCAAAAGGTTCGATGTCGAGGTGGGAGAGGAGCTTTCGGTAGTTGTTCTCGTGCTTGTCGCTCATAATTTCGATGTGATGGAAATAACCGATTAATCCCGATCGCTTCAATTTTTGCTCCTGATCGAGCAGATCGCCCTTGGTGACAAGGATTAGTTTGTATTTCCCCTGAAGTTTCTGAAGCACATTTTCAACGCCGTCGAGGAGTTGAATGGGCATGGTCAGCAGTGATTTCCCGGTTTCGATAATTTGGCTGATTTCTTCCGGGCTTATTCTACCGCCTGTTTCACGAAGAGCAGTTTCAACCATTGATAAAATGAAACCTTTGGCTCCGTAACCATATATTTCCAGATTCTGCATTTCAGTTTTAAACAATTCTTTCGACGTTTCGGCTTCGTTCAGATATGGTTTCATGATTTGGCAGAACTCCTTTTCAACATCCTGGTAAAAAGGTTCGTTTACCCAGAGTGTATCATCGGCATCAAATCCGATAACTTTTATTTGATTTAATTTAATCATTTTCGGTTTCAGGTTTTTACTTCAAAATTTCCTTCATTTTCGGGTGGTCAATCTTCAGATAAACTTTGTCGAGTTCTTCTGAATAGAGGCCGCCTTTCATTGGTTTTCCGGTTTGGATAACGCGGTAATGCCGGATGGGAATTCCAATGATCCCGGCCTTCCAGCCCCGCAGTTTGCCTTCCCAGTTGACCGGCGAGTTTTTGTACAAACCTTGTGCGTAAATTACGTTTCCACCTGCATTGTCAACCGTAACCATCCCATATTTTTGCGCGGCAATTGCAACTGCTTTTTCTTGTGGCGTAAGGTCGAACTGCGACAAATCGAGTTTGGGATCAAGCTGAATAACTGAACCTTCCGGAATACTTCCTTCCACCATACCGTCGGTCCAGGTTGCCGGAAATACATATTCCTGATAAGCATTGAACCGGGTGGCAGCGGCCAGTTTATGCCTGATTTCGCTGCTCATAGCCTCATCATACAGGATTAAGCCGGCAACCACAGGAACTCCGGATGCACGGCCCGGACCATGAAAATGAATGCTTTCGCCATTCTTTACTTTGAAATCTTTCGGATTGAAAACCCCGCTTCCGTTGGCTTTGTATTTCATCCCCGTAAACGAGGTGTATTTACCGTCAATAATTTCGAGGCCCCAGACGTCCCAAACCAGATTCTTTTTCCAGTCAACCACCACGATGTGCGAATCTTCTTCAGGGTCGCTCACTGCATTTGCCGGAATGGGCACTTTTTTGCCAAAACCTTTGCCATGCCCGTAAAACTCATGCGTTTCGAACCATTTGTTTCGGAATCCATGAACCTGCCTGAATTTCTCGTTTACCGGACGATGGAAAATCTTGTAAGTGGGAGTATTATTGTCGGCCTCGTAAACCGGAACGGTATAGGTATCGGTGTTAATTCCGAAGTATGCACCCCCTGGCTCCTGCGCCAGCACCCGAATCCACTTGTCAGAATTGGGGTGCACAACCGGATTTTCAGGAAGTGGCTGGTTCCAGAAACTGTCGTCAGAAAAAAAGCGTTTGGGTGTTTGCGCTAGGCTAAATTCTGAAATAAGTAAAATCAGGAAGAGAAAAAAAGATTGGATGATTTGTGCTTTCATGATTTTTTATCCTAACTCAACTAAAATATGGTGGGTTTTTCCATCATTGAATATGGGTAAGACTTTTGACTGATAAATATTCCCATCAATCAAGACCCTTTTTATTCCTTTACTTACATGGTTCGGATTTTCAACCTTAATCAGGTAAGTTGAGCCCCTGAACTTTCGGGTAATTTCAAATCCATCCCATTTTGAAGGAATACACGGGTCAACCTTCAAGCCATCATAATCGGGCTGAATACCCAGAATGAACTGACTAATTGCATAGAAATTCCATGACGCGGTTCCGGTTAGCCATGAATTCTTCGCTTCGCCGGGTTTAAACGAATCTTTTCCGGCAACCATTTGGGCATAAACGTAAGGTTCGGTTTTGTGTAGTTCACTGATGTCTTCGAGGTACGAAGGGCATATCTTTTTATAATATTCCCAGGCCTGATCGCCACGTCCAAGTACCGTTTCGCCAATCATGATCCAGGGGTTGTTGTGGCAGAAGACACCTGCATTTTCCTTGTAGCCTGCCGGATAACTGGAGATTTCACCGTATTCGATGTAGTATTTCGTGAAGGCCGGGTTATTCAAAACGATTCCAAATTCGGTATCTATTCTTTCTTTTACCGAGTCAAGCGCTTTTTCGCAAAGGCCTTCTTCCATCCCAATTCCGGCCATGGTGCACCATCCGTTAGATTCGATGAAGATTTTGCCTTCTTCGTTTTCGTTGCTGCCAATTTTTCGTCCGTAGTAATCGTAAGCACGCAGGAACCATGCACCATCCCAGCCATGCTGTTTGATGGCAGAAATCATGCTGTCAACTTCTTTTTGGGCGCGTGCAGCCTCTTCGGTCTTATCCAGTTTCAGGCAAAGCTCCGTATAATCGCGGCCATAAACCACAAACAATCCGGCAATCATCAGTGATTCAGCTTGTGTACCTTCCATTTTGTTTTCGGTAGTCTGGAAGGATTCATTGGGGTCGTTCGAGAAACAGTTCAGGTTTAGGCAGTCGTTCCAGTCGGCCCGGCCAATCAAAGGCAAACCATGAGGCCCGAGGTTATTCACTACATGGTCGAACGAAACGGTGAGATGATCGAACAAGCTGCGGGCTACGCTCATGTCATTGTCGAACGGAACCATTTCATCCAGAATGGTGAAATCTCCTGATTCCTTAATATAGCTGATGGTTCCTAGAATGAGCCACATCGGGTCATCGTTAAATCCGCCACCGATATCGTTGTTGCCGCGTTTGGTTAAAGGTTGATACTGGTGATAACTTTTAGATCATAATCCAAACCAGGAACGCAGTTTGATTATGAACGGTGTTGAACGTTACCTCCGGCAGCCGAGCCTCTTATAGGAATTGAATTGGGATTTTGTGTTTTGAAGAGTGGGGATTTAGTTTCCCCCGATGCGCCATTTTATTTCAGAATGGCTTTTTTTTATTTATCCGAACTTTTTTTCAGCCTGTTTCCCAGGTTTCCGGTGTAAAACCGGTCATTTTCCGGCAGTTTGGGCCATACGATTCCAGCCCCGGTTATTTGGGGCATACTTTCGTTTTGGCTATTTCATGCACGGCTGTTTGCTGAAGCCAGGGTTGGCCGTTCGTTTAGGCCCGTCGCGCTGTCGGATGCGGTAGCTCGGTTCAATGGTTGCCACCACCAGCAGAATGCCTTTTCCACAACAGGGGCACTGCTTTGGGTGGTGCCCGTAAATAGCCTCGAATGTTTCCATCCAGTTACGGCCTTTTGCGGGTTTGGCAATGGGCGCAACATCAAACTGTTCCCTTACCGATTCGATGCACCCGGCTTTATTGCGCGAAGACAAAATGCCGAAATGCCTTATCTTCATAAACCCCACGGGCAGCACATGGCTGATGAATCGTTGCAGGAAGTCGGTGGCCTTCAGGGGCATCAGCCCCTGTTTGGAGGTACGGTAGTCTATCCAAGAGAAGGTCACCTTTCCATCGGAAAACGACTTGATGCGGTGGTTGCTGATGGCTACCCGGTGCGAGTATCGGCTTATATATTCGATCACCTTGTCGCTTGTAGGGAGAGGTTTTTTTGCGTACACCACCCATTTGGTTCGGTACAACGGGTGCAGGTATTTCTTTTTGGCAACCAACGGCCCGCCTTCAAGCTCAATAATGCCATTTTGCTGGAGTTTGATCAGCCCGTCGGTAAATTTTCCGCGGAACACCCCAGACAACTGTTTTACATGGACA
>DMSQ01000075.1 GCA_003457135.1 Prolixibacteraceae bacterium | reverse complement strand
GCCGTAGTAAGCATGAAAAAAGTAAGGAGCAAACATGCAAGGTCAACCATCGGAGTCATATCAATATGCGTTCCGTGTTTCTTAACTTTCCTTTTGCCTTTACCTTTGTGACCCTCTTCTTGAACTATTTCAGCCATTTTGGAATGTCTTTAAAAAATTACTTAATAATAAACTCTTCTGGCAACTCAACCGCTTTGAGGTCGGTGGTTAAATTGAACTTATTTACATTATTGTCCTGCAATACAGCGATCACTTTTTTAACTACAGGATAATTAGCGTTGGCATCACCCTTTAAGGTAAACTGCAGTTCGTTATTGTAAGTACGTGCAAACCTAATCCACATCATCAGTTGATTATCGACAGAGTCAATAGGAATTCCTACCTGCATAGCTTCACGTGTTTTTGAATCCGGAGCATTAAGAAAGTCTTTGAGTTTTACTGCCGGTAACCCAAACGATGCTAAACCCTCGAATTTTTTAATTTCCTTAGGAGTGAATTTGATGTGGTAATTACTACCTATAGCCTGTAATACTTTTGCGCGAATATGCTCTGATGTATCTATACCATTATCAACATTAAAAAAGACCTTATCATCCTTTGAAATCTCAATGGTTACCAGATGGCTGTCCGGGATTGGTACTGATGAAGTTGATTTTGGAGTAGAAATTGGTGCAGCTTCTTCCGGACGAAATGTAGCCGTCAAAATAAAAAAGACGAGTAGAAGGAAAAACAAGTCCACCATCGGCGTCATGTCGATTCGTGGTGTTTTTACAGCTAATTTAATTTTTCCCATTATTTTTCAATTTGTTTTTTCTTCAATGTCAGTTGAAGAAAAATTAAAAAAAATTACTTCAAAGTTGAAGCAAATGTTTGAGTGACACTGAAACTGCACTCATCCATTTTGTATGTAGTAGCGTCGATCCTGGCTGAAAAATAGTTATAAGCTATGATTGCCAGTGTTGATCCTGTAATACCAAATGCTGTATTAACTAGGGCTTCTGAAATACCATTTGCCAAAGCTAAAGAATCTGGAGCACCTGCAGTTGCTAAAGCGCCGAATGCGCGGATCATACCAAGTACTGTTCCAATAAGTCCGATAAGCACTGAGATTGAGGCAATCGTAGAAAGAATAATCAGGTTTTGAGATAGAACAGGTAACTCAAGGGCAGTAGCTTCTTCAAGGTCTTTCTGTAGGGCAATTACTTTTTGGTCGTTCATAAGGGTTTTGTCAGCTTGTAAAGTCCTGTACCGATGTAAACCTGCTTTCATCACATTTGCGATCGATCCTCTTTGCTCGTCGCACAATTGAGAAGCTTCCTCAATTTTGTCATCGTTTAGATAAGTTTGCAGTGTACGTACAAAAGTATTTAGGTTCCCTTTACCACTGGCAACCCCAAGCATAATAATACGCTCTACAACAAAAGTGAGAAGAATCAGGTTAACAGCAATAAGTATAGGTACAATAAAGCCACCCTTGTAAATGATCGCTAAATAGTTTCCTGGAAGTGGATGACCTTTTGGATTCATACCTTCAAAGTTAACAGGATTACCCATAATTAATGAATAAATCAGGTAGCCAGCCAATGCACATAGCAAAATAACCGCCAGTACGAAAGTCGATTTTAATGCTTCTTTTAAAGTTTGTCCTTTCATTTTCAATTTTATTTAAAGTAAATATAAAAACAATGGTTTTAATTTTATCGGGTTCAAAGAAAGCAATATTTTTTTATACTTTCATTCCGGTTTTAAAAAATGTTCAAAATTATTTCAGGTTTTATTAGAAAAACAACTCTATTTTTTATTGAGTTTTTGAAGAGCATTAATGGCCTTGGTCAAATCCTGTATCGCTTTCGCAGCTTCAAGATCGGCAGGGTCAAGCTTTTTAATTTCGCTGTATAAATCTCTGGCTTCCATATAGTTTTTTTCTTTATAAGCAATCAAAGCCTGTGATTTGAGAGACTGGATCTGCCATTGTTTATTTGACGGATCTAGATTGTATAAATTTTTATACCATAATTTAGCAGCTTTGTAGTCTTCCTTTTGAATGTTATAATACCCAAGATATGTATAAGATTCCTGCAATTCTTTGGCATATTTTACGGTATCGCTTCCGATTTTTTCAACGAGAGATTCAAATTTTGGATAGGCCAATCCTAGTTCGCTAGTCGGATCCATGCTTGAAGCAGTCCTTGCAAGATATAAATATGCCTGCATATTATCAGGTTGATCTATAATGATTTTGCTGAAAATACTATCTGCATTTGTAAATTCCCCGAGTTGGTAATATGATTTACCGATTAACATCAAATCATCTTTATCCGATTTACCTTTCCTGTTTTTAAAATTTAACCAGGTAATAGCTTTCTTGTAAATACGTGAATAATAATAATTGAAAGCTATTTCTGATACCAGGCTCACATTGTTTGTATCCATGGCGTATGCTTTTTCAAATGCATCAAAGGCATTTGATAACGTTAAAGAATCGTTTTTAGCAACTTTAAACAGGATCCGGCTATAATATAGGTAGTCTCTTGGAATAATACTTGCGGAATTAGCATTTTCAAAAAACTTCTCCATATATAATCTGCCTTTTTCAAGTTCGGGTGGCCTTTTATCGTAGCAGGAGTAGGCTGCCAACCGGTACAGGTAGTTACGTGATTTATCTACAGCCAAAATTTCTTCTATAGTTTCCAGGGCTGTACCAAAATCTTTTGATCTAAACAGGGCTTTTGCATATTGAATTTTGGCAGGAATATTATCACCTGACAAATCAAGGAATTTACGAAAGTTAGTTTTTGCAAGCTGGAATTGTCCTGCCATAGTATATAACTCCCCAAGTTCACGATAAACAGGTGCATAGGTAGAATCAATATCTCTGGCTTCATCAAAGTATGGACGGGCGGCATTTAAATTGGTGGCACGCACATAAATATTACCAATTTTAATTTTTGGGATTGGAGATTTCGGATCAAGACTTAAAGCCCTATTGTAGTTTGCAAGTGCATTTTTCCCATCGTTTTTCTGCATGTAAACATTTCCTATTGCAAGGTATATTAAGGCGTTGTTGGGATCTATTTCTTTGGCTCTGTTCAAATAATTCAGTGCTTTATTATACCTTACCACTGAACCTAAAAGTTGTACAGTTCCAAGTTTTGTCAGTATACGGGCATCTCTTGTAGATAAGAGTTTTGCTTTAAGTGGTAATGATGCTTCAGCTTTTGCAAAATGTTTGTCTGCTGCAATTGTATCGCATGTACGAAGCAGACTAATAGAACCCAAGCCAATTTCGTTTAGGACATTCGTTGGATCTTGCTGAATACCTTTCTGAAAAAGTCCTTCAGCTTTTGCAGCCATTTCTTCCAAGGAATTAGACAACGTATCAGATAAAAACTCCTTAATTACTGTTTCTCCGTAATAATAATATCCATCGCCGTTAGCAGGCTCTTTCAATATTAATTCGTCGAATGCTTGTCCGGCTTCTTCATACTGCTCACTGGAAGCAAGTTTTAATGCTTCATTTAATTTTACTTCAAATGCTGACGGAGGAGGTGCAATTTTTGATTTTTTGTTCTGGCTAAATGCTGTAGCAGTGAGCAACGAGAACAGTATTACTATGATCAGTTTCATTTTGATTAGATATATAATTACAAATAAATTAATTTTTCTTAACTTCTACTAGTCTTATTGGCATTGTAGCCGGCAACATTCCCATTTTTAAGATAATTCGCTGACCTGCATCTCCCGCCACAAATGAGGTGAAACCTGTTCCCAATCCTGCGAAAGATTCCCGGTTAATGGTATAAACTTCCCTGATAAACGGATAACTTTGATTGGCAATATAGGCCGGATGTGGTGAATAGAATTCACTTCCATCCGAATCATATTCCGAAGTTACTGAAACTACATTGATTTTACTTAAAAAAGAATGACTGATTGAATCACGTGGATCACTTATCCAGTTCACACTGATGATACCCAGGGCTTCAGGGTGGCTCTCAACAAAACTTATAACTTCAGAATTTTTTGTGGCGGAAAAACAATAGTTAGGTAATGAGCCGGTTATTCCAAATTTATTCATGATCGTCTTAACATTGTTTGACCCCGCGTTATCAAATACAACTTTGATATCATTTAATTTCGATTGGGGGTTAATCTGTTCCCATTTCGAAGTTTTGCCTGTGAAAATATCTTTTAGAGTATTGTACCGGATTAATGAATCGGTATTCGATTTATTAACGATGAAAGCCAGAGCGTCGTAAGCAATCTTGGTTGTTCGGGGAATGATTGATTTCCCTCTGAGGTAAGCTACTTCGTTATCGGTTAGCTTGCTGCTTGTAATAATAACTCTTACTGAGTCATCCAGGAATAATTTCAATATGCTGTCTCCGGACAAATAGACAGGGGCAACTTGTGCATCTTTATAGAGAGAAAGAAAGGTGTAAAGCTCAGTATCAGCAAGCAATTGATATGATTCGTCAACTGCGATTTTTATATTTCCCCGTGTAGGTGTCTCGTCAGTAAATTTTTTTGGGGTCATTTTGCATGAAAAAAATAAGGCAATCACCCCAAATAAAGATATGCTGATTATTAATTTTAAATGGTTCATTGTTTATCCTCCTTATTTTTTGTATCGATGGAATATATTCACCGATCAATAAAATTAGTATGCAAATAGTATCACTGCAAAAATCATGCGAAAATATTTTGGCCAATTTGAGGCGTAAAACTATTAAATTAATTTTAACAAAAGTCAGAATTATTGAAAATGTTTCGTACTGTACTTAACAGAGCGGAGAGAGAGGGATTCGAACCCTCGGTACCCTTTTGAGGTACACACGCTTTCCAGGCGTGCCAGTTAAGCCACTCCTGCATCTCTCCTGATGTTATTTGGCCTTAATTTTTCGGGCTGCAAGGTACGAAAAATACCACCCAAAAGCTACTCACTTATTTCTCCAATCAAACTTTTGTTCAGGTGCAGCTTGATTTCTTCCTGTTCCAAACCCTGACCCAGCAGAAACATAAGTTTGGTTATGGCAGCTTCAGTGGTCATATCTTTTCCGCTAACTACTCCGGCATTCAACAGTTCAGCGCTGGTTTCGTACTGTCCCATATTTACTGCCCCGCCCTGGCATTGAGTAACATTCAGAAATATTATTCTGCGTTTGATGGCAATTTTTATCTGACTGATCATCCACCGGGCGGTAGGAATATTTCCTGATCCGAATGATTCGAGCACTACGCCTTTTAGTCCGGGTATATTTAAAATATTCTCGAAGACCATTCGTCCGATTCCCGGAAATATCTTCAGGATAACCACGTTTTCATCAAAGTTTGTCCTGACTTTTAAAATTCCCTTGTTTACCGACCGGTGAATATTCTCCTGAAAGTATTTGATTTCGACCCCGGCATTGGCTAATTCGGGATAATTTGGTGATGAAAATGCCCTGAAATCATCGGCATGTCTTTTTGAAATTCGGTTTCCCCTGAAAAGTTTAGAGTTGAAGTAAACACAAACTTCAGGAACTACAGCCTGTCCATTGATCCGGGCAGCAGCAATTTGTATGGAGGTGATCAGGTTTTCCTTTCCATCGGTCCGAAGTATTCCAATCGGAAGTTGTGATCCGGTTAAAACTATTGGTTTGTCCAGATTTTCAAACATGTAACTAAGAGCTGAAGCGGTGTATGCCATGGTATCAGTACCATGCAAAATGACAAATCCATCATACTTGCTGTAGTTACGTTCGATGGTATTGGCTATTTTCACCCAGATGGCAGGTGTCATATTTGAAGAATCAATCGGCGGTGTGAAGGTAAAAACCTGAAGGTTATATCCCAACCGATCGAGTTCGGGGACTTCTTCCTGTATCTGATCAAATTTTACGGGAACCAGAATACCGTTGGCTGATTTTTGAACCATCCCGATGGTGCCACCTGTATAAATGATAAGGATAGAGGGCTTATTTTCCACTTGAATTTTACTTGTTTCTGATGAATACTTATATTCCGAAGAGATTCCGGGCATTCTCTGTGGTGATCCTGGCAATATCACCAACTGTCATTTGGTGAAGATCGGCTATTTTTTGCGCAATATAAACAAGGTATGAACTTTCATTTCGTTTTCCGCGAAACGGGGAAGGAGTCAAATAGGGCGAATCGGTTTCTATGATCAGGTTCGATGGATCTATTCGTTTGATTATTTCGTCTAATCCACTCTTTTTGAAGGTAATTATTCCATTAACTCCAATTTTAAACCCCAGATTGATAATCATATCGGCCTGTTCGGCAGTACCTGAAAAACTGTGAAAAACTCCCGTCAGGTTATCGTCTATTATTTCACTTAGAACATGATATACTTCGTCGAACGAATCGCGGACATGAATGACAACTGGTAACTGATATTGCCGGGCCAGTTCAAGCTGAAAACGAAAAGCATGAGTCTGCTCGTCTAAAAATGATTTATCCCAGTATAAATCAATGCCAATTTCACCAATTCCATAAAACTTTCGTTTTTTCAACCAGTATTCAACTACCTGCAATTCCTCCTGATAATCGTGGTTAACCGAAGTTGGGTGTAGGCCCATAAGCGGAAAACAGATATGGGGATACGTATCAACCAGATTCAGCAGATTTTTTACTGAAGAACTGTCTATGTTGGGCAGGATAATCTTCCTGACATCGTTTGAATACGCTCGTTGAATAACCTCATCCAGATCGTGAATGAAGTCAGTAGAATAAATATGAGAATGAGTATCAATCAGCATTTACCGCAAAATTTGGCCAAAATAAGGAAAAATAAAGCAGCCAAATATGAAGCGAATATTATTTTATTGGGAATTCAATGATTTATACGATTCCCTGTGCAAGCATGGCATCGGCTACTTTCACAAAACCACCCACATTGGCGCCAATCACATAATTTACTTTATTCCCTTTTCGACCGTATTTCACGCACGTTTCATGAATGTCTTTCATAATGCGGTGCAGGTATTTGTCCACTTCTTCTTTTGGCCAGTTCATACGGATCGAGTTTTGCGACATTTCCAGTCCCGAAACTGCAACTCCTCCAGCATTTACGGCTTTGCCCGGTGCATAAGTAATAGCTTCGGTCAGATATTCCACGGCTTCGGCTGTGCAACCCATATTGGAAGTTTCGGCAACAAGGAAACACCCGTTTTTAACCAGCGTTTGTGCATCTTCAAGGTTTACTTCATTTTCGCAGGCGCATGGCATTGCTATATCAACCGTGCATTCCCAAGGTTTTTTCGCCGGAATAAACTGTGCTCCAAATTCGGCAGCGTATGGCTGAACCACGTCATTGTTCGAAGCGCGAAGTTCGAGAAGATAATCAACTTTATCACCTGTTATTCCTTCTGCATCATAAATGTAACCGTCAGGTCCGGAAATAGTGACCACTTTACCTCCTAATTCATTTATCTTGACAATAGCTCCCCAGGCTACATTACCGAACCCTGAGACGCTGAAAGTTTTGCCTTCAATTTCTTTACCCATATTGCTTAGCATATGCTGAACAAAGTAAACAGCTCCAAATCCGGTTGCTTCAGGACGAATTAAACTTCCGCCCCAGCCAATTCCCTTTCCCGTTAAAACACCGGTAAATTCGTTACGGATACGTTTGTACTGGCCAAACAGGAATCCGATTTCGCGGCCACCAACGCCGATATCACCAGCAGGAACGTCGGTATTCGGACCAATATGCCGGGCCAGTTCAGTCATAAAAGATTGGCAGAAACGCATGATTTCGTTATCTGATTTTCCTTTCGGACTAAAATCCGATCCGCCTTTTCCTCCACCCATTGGAAGAGTTGTCAGGCTATTTTTGAAGGTCTGTTCGAAGCCTAAAAATTTAAGGACACTTAATGTAACTGTCGGGTGAAAACGGAGGCCACCCTTATAGGGTCCAATGGCCGAATTAAATTCGACCCGGTATCCCCGGTTTACTTGCACATCACCACGGTCATCGATCCATGGTACCCTGAAAATAATGGTGCGTTCTGGTTCAACTATGCGTTCCAGAATTTTGGCTTTCTGGTATCTGGGATTTTTCTGATATACATCCCAAATGGATTCTATTACTTCCTGAACTGCCTGATGAAATTCACGTTCACCCGGTGTCCGGGTTTTTAGCGCTTCCATAAATTCGTTGATGTCTGCCTTCATGTGGTTTTGAATTTTTTATTTTAGCCAAAGTTATGACTTTCGAAGGTCAGAAATCAGGAATTATTAAAAACGGTAATAATTCTATGTTGCAGATATTTAAATGTTTAATTCAACTGGTCTGAATGTTTAAAAACACTGATTGACTTTCGTCAGTATTTTGGACGTCAATTAATTGATAAAATCCGAAAAATGGTCTTTTGTGCTGAAAATCAGCAGGTAAATTGACAGATTAAAGCAAAAAAAGAGCCTGGTCAGATAATCTTTCTGTCAAGCTCTGTTAAAAATTGTATTTCTTAACTAAAGTGAACTTTTCGGTGTTATTTCGTTAGTTCGATGTTTGTTTCCTTTTTGTGATTTTTTGAAATTTCATTGAGCGGGACGTTAAACTCAAGTTTCGCTATCATAACCGTATTTGCCAATTCATCTGCAGGCAAATTTCTGAGACGGAGATAGGATTCCTGGCTGACATGGTCACTCGGACATAAATTCACGACACAATCGATCGGAGTACCTGTATTTAATAGGGTAGCTTTGGTAGGTAATACATTAATCGGCTTAAGTTTTAATCCGTTTCCTACCGGTACTTTATTCAGATGGATAAAAATAGTTTGATTACGTTTGGTGACCATTACTCCTGGTATATTTACAAGGGAAGTATCGGCCTGAACTTGTAAAAATGATTCGTCTACTGACTTTTTCCATTTACCAATTCGTATTAAAATATCGGCTGCTTCTTTCGGAATTATTCCTTCGCCGGTTGGACCGACATTCAGTAAGTAATTGGCTTCGCGTGCCAGGTAGCGGTCTATGCTGCTGATCAGGTGCCGATCGGTATAATAATCTTCATCTTTTTTGTATCCCCAGCTTTCCATTCCTACAGACTGACAGGCTTCGGTTAGCCGGTCAAATCCTTTAGCCTCGGCTGATGCATTGTCGTAATCACGTTCGGGAGTGCCAAAATCACCTTCGTCAAATCCACGATTATTAATTACAGCATTGGGTTGGAGCTTCCGGATTCTGTTATTTATTGATGGATCTTTGTGAACAGGAACATTCATGTCCCACCAGAAGCCATGAATTTCGCCGTAGTTGGTGCAGAGTTCGCGAACCTGCTCTTTCAGAAATTCAAGGTATTTATTCCAATCAGGTGAATCCTGGGGTTGTGGTGGCAATTCGTGGTGGCGGCCTTCGTTGGGATAATTGGGTTGATTCCAGTCGGCAATGGAATAATAGAGGCAGAGTGGAATTTTGCGATTATGACAGGCCTCCGACAACATTCCAATGACATCCTTCTTATAAGGTGTATTCATCGTATTAAAATTGGTTTGTTTGCTATCCCACAAACAGAATCCATCGTGATGCTTGGTGGTTATGGTGATGTATTTCATTCCGGCATCTTCCAGAAGATCGAGCCATTGTTCAGGATTAAAATATTTTGGATTCCACTGTTGTGCCAGCTTCACATATTCATTTCGGGTCACTCTTCCCCGCCATTGGTGCTGCTCATGCCAACCCGGAATGGAATACAATCCCCAATGCACAAACATTCCATAGCGGTTTTCAAAAAACCAGTCGCGACCATCGCCAAAACGTTTTATTCCGGCTGAATTATTTTCTGACTTCTCGTTTGTGTTTGTTTGTTCTGGAAGATTTATCGCTCCCACCAATGACGAAAACAGTGGAGTGGCCGCAAAAGCTGCTGCTGTTTTTAAGAGGTCTCTTCTTTTCATAGGATTAGGGTTTTGTAGATTATCGGGTGATCGGGGAGAAAATAAATCCCGGAATTGTTAATATGCCGGGATTCAATTGTATCACAGAAAATAGTGCCTGATTTATTTGTCTAATTTATAAATGCGCTCCATCAATTGCCATTTTTCATCGGCAGTGGCTTCAGCTGAGCTTTGCTGAAACTGTGAAACATAGGCTTCCCATTCACTTTGTCTTGGTTTTATAGCCAGTTCGGCCATTGCCTTATCGTGATCGAAACCGGCAACTGTATCCATAATCATAAACAATCGGGTTCCTAGTATATAGATTTCCATATCGATAATACCCACTTCTTTCATCCCTTGGGTAATTTCGGGCCAGGCTGCTCCGGGAGCATGTACTTTTTTGTAATCTTTAATGAGTTGAGCATCATCTTTCAGCGATAATGTTTTGCAATATCGCCTGAAAGGAGAAAGTTGGGTTTTTTCAGCGTGTTCCATTGTATTGCTTTTTAATCAATGACCTGTTCCAATCTTTACATTATTTAAACCTTCCGAACCACTGAGTTTAGTCCAGAAGAACCCATAAAGTGCAATAGCCATAAAGCAAACAGCCGGGACAACATATCCTGCCGACATGCCTTCTGCGTCGCCAATCGCTCCCATTACTTTAGGCAACACAGCGCCACCCATAATGGCCATGACAATGAACGAAGAGGCCAGCTTCGATTTTTCACCCAACCCAAAAATGCCCAGCGAAAAAATTGTAGGGAACATGATAGACATGAAGAAAAAGCTGAGGAACACAGCAGCTACCGATATCCAGCCTATTTTGGCTACAATTACAAACATCAGTATTACATTAATAAATGCATATAGACCAAGCATGTTATGTGCTTTAGTAACCCTTAAAATAAACGAACCGGTAAATCGACCTACAAGGAATAAAGGGAAAGCCAACCACGACATGAGCGAAGTAGCTCCTTTTTCGGTAAGAAAATAAGATCCGTTCCGAAGAATTGAACCATTTTCGCCCCCAATAAAGAAGTTCGATTTCAAGCTTTCTCCAATTGAGGGAATTTCTTCAACCATATAATTGATAAAGAAGCTGAAAATGCCAGCCTGAGCCGCAACATAAAGGAACTGCGCAATAGTTGCACCGGTAAAGTGCGGGGCCGACCATAAGCTGTTTCGGTGGATCAGTTTTTCCCTTTTTAACGTGATAAAAGCAATTGAAGCTATACCAACAATCGCAGTAACAATATAGAATACCCGGGTAAAAATAATGTTTAATACTGCCATAGCTTCGGGATTGGCAAGCGTTTCCCTGTCCATATAAAATACCTGGACAAAGAACCTGACAATCATTCCCAGGGCAAAACTGAACAAAATGGCACAAACATACAGGAGTATGGTCGAAAGCAGGCCTTGCTGTCCAAATACATCAACTTTGGCAGTTTCAGTTCCTGAATGGTGATTATCATCTTCTTTAACATCGGGCATTTTGCTTTTGATGAAAGCTACAATGAGTACCAAAATAATAACAGCAAGCGCTACATAAGGAATCCACATGGTTTCATGGGCAATTTCGGCATTTTGCTGGGCTGAAAGTGAATCGTCGGAATGATAAAAATACAAGCCGCCGATATAGGGGGCAATCGGCCAGCCAATGGCATTGAACGATTGCGCCAGATTAATGCGCGAAGCAGCATATTTTGGATTTCCTAAAACAGTGGTATAGGGATTGGCAACAGTTTCGAGGAACGAAAAACCCATGGCTACCAGGCAGACGCCCAGCAGTACCGCCCAGAACCCATCAATTTTGGTGGCCGGATAAAACCACAAACAGCCCAGAGCAGCTAAACTCAGACCTAAAACAATCCCCCATTTATAACCCAGTTTATGAATGAACCAACCGGCAGGCAATGCCATGAAAAAATACCCCAGGTAATGCGAAAACTGAACATTGGCCGAATCGGCTTTTGTGAGGTGGTAGAAATCCTGAAAATGCTTGTCCATGGTATCTATCAGGCTGTTGCCAACTGCCCACAAAGTAAACAGAAGTGCAACCAGAAAGAAAATAAAGGTGTGGTTCCGTCCGTCTTCAGTAGTAAAGAGACCTTTTTTTGCTTGTTTCATCCGTCAATTAGTTAAGAGTTACTAAATGTCAAAAATCATTAAACAAATCCGAATTGCCAAACCAATTTTTGATTCATTTCAAAAATTGTACTTTTGCAGCCAATCATTTAAAATTTGAACAATGAGCAAAGCAGAAATTTATACCAGTAAAGGGGTTATGAAAGTGAATTTTTACGATGAAGACGCGCCGGGAACGGTCGAAAACTTCACTAAACTTTCGAAAAGTGGTTTCTATGATGGCCTCACCTTCCATCGTGTGATTCCCGATTTTGTAATTCAGGGCGGCTGCCCCAACGGAACAGGCGCAGGTGGCCCTGGCTATAAAATCCCTTGCGAGCTGGATGGCGAAAACCAGTTCCACGATCGTGGCGTTTTATCAATGGCACACGCCGGGCGAAATACCGGGGGCTCGCAGTTTTTTATTTGCCATAGCCGCAGGAATACGGCACATCTAGACCGTAAGCATACTTGTTTCGGAAAGGTTTACGAAGGCCTCGAAGTAATTGATGCCATCCGGCAGGGCGATTTAATCGAAAAGATTGTAATTATATAATACATGTCGGATAATTCAAAAGGGGTACTTTTAACATTGGGATCGGTGGTATTTTTTGCACTGATGGCTGTTTTGGTGAAGGCAATCCCCAATGTATCGAGCTACCAGACAACCTTTTTTCGTTTTGCAATCGGGTTGGGAATTATTGGCATTTTAGCGCTTTTCGGGGTTATTCACCTTAAATTCAACGACCGGAAAAATCTATTTTGGCGCGGCTTAGTTGGCGGGGCAGCGGTTTACCTTTTCTATCTGGCCATTCTGAAATTGGGAGTAGGCAAGGGATCGGTGTACATATATTCGTATCCGATTTTTGCCACACTGTTTAGCATGTTAATCCTGAAGGAAAAGGTTGAACCTATCAAATTTGTTGTTATTTTTATTTCGTTTGCCGGTTTGGTATTGCTTTCGGTTGGAGGAGGAAAAGGATCACTGGACGGAATGGGTTTTTATGAACTGATTGCCATTGCAGGATCGGTCATTACCGGATTGGCTGTGGTTTTTGTGAAAAAACTGCACGACAGTGATAATTCGTATGCCATTTTTTTCTCGCAATGTATAGTCGGGTTCTGGATGTTTTTGGTGCCATCGGGGGCAACCCAGGCCGATGGAAATATGACCGAATTGCTTTTATTGGTTTTGGTGGGTGTTGTAGCTACTATCGGTCAGTTGTTCATGACAGAAGGGTATAAATATGTCAATGTGGCCACAGGTTCACTGCTCCAATCTATGGTGCCGGTTTTTAACCTGATATCGGGCTGGCTGATTTTTCATGAGCAGTTCAGCTTCATCGAAATGCTTGGAGCTTTTGTAATTGTCGGTTCTTGTTTTGCGCTGGTTATTATTAATTTCAGCGTTGGTAAAAAGACCCGGATTTTGAAATTGGTTGAATAAAAACTAAATCCATATAAATTTATAATCATGAAAAAAACAAAATTAAAACGCCTTGCTTTCGGAGGACTTGTAATGACTGTAATTCTGGTACAAACTGCCTGTAAACCTTCCGACCTTTCAAAAGAAAACCTGATACCCAGGCCAGTTTCGGTATCAGCAACCGGAAGTTCATTTGACCTAACCGACCAGACTGATATTTTCATTCAGGGTGAGTCTGTTGAATTAAAACAGATTGGCCAGTATCTGGCCGATAAGTTGAATCCTTCAACCGCACTGGGCATCGAAGTAAAAACAACCGTTGATGCTCCTGTTCCCGGGAACATTTTTTTGTCACTGTCAGGCAGCGATGCCGAACTGGGAGAAGAAGGCTACGAACTCACTATTACCGGCAAAACGGTGAATCTGGTAGCCAACAAACCTGCCGGACTTTTCCGTGGCGTTCAAACCATTCGTCAGCTTTTACCTGCAAAGGTTGAAATGGGTGACAAACAGAAAGGCCCGTGGAAGTTGGCAACTGGAGTTATTCGTGATTACCCGGCATATGGATACCGGGGTTCGATGCTCGATGTAGCCCGTCATTTCTTTACCGTTGATGAGGTAAAAAGTTTGATCGATAAACTGGCCTATTATAAAATGAATGTGCTGCATTTGCATTTGTCTGACGACCAGGGCTGGCGCATCGAGATCAAATCGTGGCCAAACCTGACCGCACATGGCGGCAAAACCGAAGTAGGTGGTGGCGAAGGTGGTTTTTATACTCAGGAGCAATATTCAGATATCGTGAAATATGCCCAGGATCGCTACATCACTATTGTACCTGAAATTGATATGCCAGGACACACCAATGCTGCTTTGGCTTCGTATGCCGAATTGAATTGCAGTGGAAAAGCCACTGAATTATATACTGGTACCGAAGTTGGATTCAGCACTTTTTGTACGAATAAAGAAGTTACTTATAAATTTATTGATGATGTGATTCGCGAACTGGCCGCTTTAACTCCCGGCGAGTATTTGCATATTGGAGGAGATGAGTCTCATGCCACCAAAATTGAAGATTACATTCCTTTTATGAACCGTGTTCAGGATATGGTTATCGCCCATGGGAAAAAGGTATTGGCATGGGATGAAATCGCTTTGGCAACCCTAAAACCAAATACTGTTGTGCAGTACTGGGCCAAAGCCGAAAATGCAATCAAAGGTGTGGCGCAGGGTGCAAAAGTATTGATGTCGCCTGCACAAAATGCCTATCTCGATATGCAATACGATTCAACCAGCGTCTTCGGAATGCATTGGGCTGCCTACATCGAAGTGGACAAAGGCTACAACTGGGATCCTGCCAATCTGGTTCCTGAAATCAAAAAAGAAAACATCATGGGTATTGAAGCGCCGCTTTGGTCCGAAACCATTTCAAACCTGAAAGAAGCTGAATACCTGATTTTCCCGCGTCTGTCAGGATATGCCGAAATTGGCTGGACTCCGGTTGAACTCCGGAATTGGGATAATTATAAAATCCGTCTGGCCAGTCACGGCGAACGGATGAAAGCCATGAACATCAACTTTTTCCCATCGAAACTGGTGCTCTGGGATTCAAAGGATAAAAAATAACGTTCATTCGTAACAATTATAGAACAAACGCTCCGGTCCAGGGGCGTTTGTTGTTTTATATTCAATATATTTGGTTAGTTGATTGTTTCGATAATTGCCCAACCTAATGAGGAAACTTGCCACATTCTTTCTGTTTAATTTATTCCTTTTTATCCATCTTTCAGCCCAGAATATTGAGAAATGGATTGACTCTAAAAAACCAATCCTTTTCGAAAAACTTTATCTTCATGTTGACCGTGAGTTTTATTCGCCCGGCGATAAGATCTGGATAAAAGTTTATCAGGTAAACGGAATCACACATAAGCTGAATTCAAATTTCAGGAATGTATTCGTTCAACTGGTTTCGGAAACAGGAAAGGTCGTTACTGAGCATGTTTTGTTTTCGATCAATGGACAGGCCCATGGTGAAATCAATACCGAAAATCTGGAAAGCGGAATATATACCATCAGGGCATATACCAGGTATCTCCAAAATTTTGGCGAAGAGGCTTGTTTTCACAAAAGAATTTGGATTTCCAGGACTATGAATCCGGCGAATCTGTTTGATAACAATCAGGCCGATTATTCAAAAATTGATGTCTCCTTCTTCCCCGAAAGCGGAAATCTGGTTCTAAATGCCGTTAATACAGTTGCATTTAAAGCCATTGATGCAAAAGGGAAAGGAATTTATGTGAGCGGTAAAATTCTGAACGATCAGGGCGATACCATTTCTTCGTTCAGTACAAGTTTTTTGGGAATGGGTAAATTGATCATGATGCCCAGGGAAGGGGATAACTATCTGGCTACCATTGATCAGGTTCCGGGAATGAAAGTCCGGTTTGAACCCGCAAATCCAAAAGGTATTTGCCTGAATTTTAAGGAGAGCGGGGAGTCTCTCTTGTTTGGAGTATCAGCAAATATGAAACTGGAAAATAAGCCTGCCTTTTATTTTGTGGCTTCCCACAAAGGATTTGTTTTGTTTTATGAAAAGATTAAAATGAACGATTTTGCGGAGTCATTCAAGCTGAGTAAAAGCAGATTCCCTAAAGGAATATCGAAAATATCATTGCTCGATACTCTGCTCAATCCGTTGGCTGAACGTCTGATTTTCGTGGATGACGGAAAAGGCGATTTGATAAACTTACAGCTAAACAAAAAGGAATTCAAACCCCGTGAAGAAGTTAAGATCAATATTGAAGCGCTACTGGCATCAGCCGATTCCATAAAATCTACACTTTCTGTGGCAGTTGTGAACCGGAATTATTTGGGAACTTCAGGAAATAGTCAAAACATAAAAAGTTATTTGCTGCTCGACACCGATCTGAATGGCGCCATCGAATCGGCAGCTTCCTATTTCGTAAACGACGGGCATATTTCGTCAGCCGAAAAACTTGATTTACTGATGATGGTTCAGGGATGGAAATCGTATTTCTGGGACGATATCGAACAAACAGAAACTCCTCCAATCGTTGAATGGAACGATGCCGGGATCAATATTAAAGGAGTGGTGAAAAAGCTCTTCTGGGAAGCTCCCGTTCCTGAAGCTAAAGTTGTACTGGGCCCTGCCGGAGGAAATTTTCTTATGATAGAAACTACTTCTGACGAAAATGGACGATTTGAATTTAAGCAGATTTACTTGCGCGATTCGACTCAGGTGATGATTAATGCCAAAACGAAAAACGGTGGACGAAATACCAGGATTATTCTCGATCCGGCATTTCAGAAAGATTCGGTCATCCAGCTTGATTCATTAAATCATACTACTTTTAATATCGAACCCCACCGTAAGTTTGCAATGGAAAATTATTACCGGAGAATGAAGGAAATGGGTTATAATCCGGAGAAAGGGAGTATTCTTTTAACAGGAATTGATGTGATTGAACAGCGGATACCGAAAGAAGCCACCCAATTCAGGATTTACCAGAATGCGGATAAATCACTCAAAATTACACCAAACGATTACCAGTACAACAATATTTTTGATTATCTGGACGGCAAAGTAGCCGGATTAATTGTCACCGGTGAACAGATTTCGATCAGGGGTGGAGGAATGCCACTTTTTCTGATTGATGGTATTGAAATATCCGATTTTCCGCCGGGATCAGGAAATGTCCTGAAAGAAATCAGGGCCCTGCGAATGAAGGAAATTGATAAAATTGATATTCTGAAAAGCGGCGGAAACCTCGCTTCGTTCGGATCGAAGGGCGCCGATGGGGTCATAGCCATTTATCGTACAACCGGCGATTACACCTTAAACAAGGAGCATTATGTGTGGGGGCGAATTACGGAACGCATCAATGGTTACCAGCGAATCGGGAAATTCTATTCGCCCAAATATACCCTCGAAAATATTAATTCAGATCTACCCGATTTCAGACCTACCTTATACTGGAATCCGGATGTGAGTTTGATAAATGGTAAGGCAAATCTCGGGTTTTTTACTTCTGACGAGACCGCCAATTATGATGTTTTTATCGAAGGAATCAGCAAAAATGGTAAAATTTGCTTTGAAACCACCAGCTTTATCGTTAATAAAAAGTAATTGTTATTATTCACGGGGTGACTTCAAGTCACCCCGTGAATAATCCATCAGGACTGTGCAAAAACAGCGGCAAATACCGGAGCAAATGCTTCAAGTTTTGTTTTTCCAAATGCTGTTGGTTTGTTCTTCAGATAGGCAGATGCCATTTCGCCACTTCGCATCGCGGAGCCCATTTCAGCATAATTTTTGGCAATCTCTTCGGGTAATCCGGCTTGCAACAAACCTGCTAAAGTTTCTTCATCGTTAAAGTTTACCCACGGAAGTTCAGGTTTTCCGATAGCTTTGCCTAAGATGGCAGCTACTTCGTGAGTGGTTTTTTCGTCACTGGCAATATAACGAACGCTTTTCCCTTTAAAAGAAAGTCCAAGTAGTTCTTCGGCTGCAACTTCCGCGATATCATCCGGATGAACAATGACCAAAGTTGTGCCTTCACCATAATTTCCACCCATGATACCGGCATGTTTCACCATTCCGACATTGGCCAAAAAATTAGGATAGAAAAATCCGGGACGAAGGTGTTTTACATTCACTCCTTCCAGATTATTTAAAGCCTTTTCAACAAAGTATAAACCACTCACCGGTCCGCAACCTTCGGGCATGTGAGCGCCTAAGCTGCTCAGATTAACCACATTTTTCACTCCTGAAGCGTGGATTGCTTCAGCATAATTTTCTCCAATTCCGGCTATGTATTTTTTCCAGTCGCCTGCACCAAGATTTGGTGGAACCATGGTATAAATGGCATCAGCGCCGGTAAAAATCTTAGTCAGAAAAGCAATATCTTCAACCGATCCGATAGCTGCCTTGGCGCCCAAAGCTTCAATTTGTGCCACTTTTTCAGACTTGCTGCTCACAACAGTCACATTGTGCCCGGCAGCAACTAATTTTTCAGCAAGTGGCTTGCTGATGTTTCCCAATGAACCTGTTACAACGAATTTCATAGTTTTTGTTTTAAATGTTTATTGCTTGAACATTGATTCGGTGCAAAAAGTTCATCGGGTATTATTACATAGCCCTCCATTTCATTTCGGGCTATGCTTTTACATGTCGGAGCTTTGCCCCTTGCGATTGCTATTACATGCGCAATGTCCCAAAGGTCTGAAAGACCGACTTGTAACAGCACCGGGTGGAGTGAAACGAAACCCTGTGAATGAGAAATTAGCCAAACTCAAGGCACAGGGTGAAGCGTAGCGAAACCCTGTGAATAGTTAACAACAAATCCCCAAACCTTGCCTTTCATCTTGCAACTTTCTTTCTATCTTTGCCGCTCATAATCAGAAACCTTTATCACACGCATAAAAATGGAATATAAATTCTGGGAAATTGAGCCGAAATGGCAGCAATACTGGGAGGAAAATAAAACCTTCAAAACCGAAAACGATTTCTCGAAACCAAAATATTACGTGCTCGATATGTTCCCGTATCCTTCCGGAGCGGGATTGCACGTGGGACATCCCGAAGGCTACACAGCAACCGATATCGTATGCCGTTACAAACGCATGAAAGGTTTCAACGTACTGCACCCGATGGGTTGGGACGCTTTCGGATTGCCAGCCGAACAGTATGCCATTCAAACCGGAACACATCCTGCCATTATAACCAATATAAACTGCGATACTTTCCGCCGACAAATTAAATCGCTGGGTTTGAGCTACGATTGGGACCGCGAAATCAATACCACCGACCCGAAATATTTTCGCTGGACACAGTGGATTTTCACCAAACTATACAATTGCTGGTTCGATCCGGAAAAAGGGAAAGGCCGCCCAATCAGCGAGCTATCAATCCCTGCCGACATTCAGGCCCTGGGACAAGTTGCAATCAACAAATATATCGGCGAAAAACGTCTGGCATATTACGACAACGCGCAGGTTTGGTGGTGCCAGTCGTGCAAAACGGTTTGTGCCAACGAAGAGGTTTTAACCGATGGTTCACACGAAAAATGCGGCAACCAGGTGACCCGAAAAAACCTGAAACAATGGCTGCTACGGATTCCGCATTATGCTGAACGTTTACTGGAAGGATTGGACAACCTGGACTGGCCGGAAGGCGTGAAAGACATGCAAAAAAACTGGATCGGAAAATCAACAGGCGCCGAGGTGGATTTTGCCATCGAAGGCATGAGCGAAAAACTTCGGGTTTACACAACCCGTCCAGATACCTTGTTTGGTGCAACTTATATGGTTGTTTCTCCTGAACATCCGATCCTGGAAACCCTCGTCACTCCTGAAAATAAGGAACAATTCAAACAATACATCCAAGCTGCTTCACTTAAGTCTGATCTCGACCGCACCGAGTTGGCCAAAGACAAAACCGGCGTTTTCACCGGACGCAATGCCATCAACCCGATTACCGGTTTGCCAATCCCAATCTGGGTGGCCGACTATGTGCTGATGGGTTACGGAACCGGCGCTATCATGGCTGTTCCGGCTCACGATAACCGTGATTTCGAGTTCGCCAAAAAATTCAATATTCCAATTGTTTGCATTCTTGATCCGAAGAGTGCCGACAAGGAGACCCGTGCAAAAGTGCTGGCTTGCGAAGCTTGCTGGACCGAAGACGGGACATACATTAATTCAGCCAATCCTGCCATTGGTCTCGACCTGAATGGCCTGAATAAAAAACTGGGCATTGCGAAAGTAGTCGAATGGTTAGGCGAAAATGGAATCGGTAAAGCCACCGTCAATTTCAGGTTGCGTGACTGGTTGTTTAGCCGTCAGCGTTACTGGGGCGAGCCATTTCCGGTCATTCACTGGGAAGATGGAGAAGTGACCCTGGTTGAAGATAACCTTCCGGTCGAACTTCCGGAGATGGAAAAATACGAACCGGGCGAAGGTGGCGAATCGCCGTTAGCCAACGCAACCGACTGGCTGTACGTAACCGACAAAAATGGTCGCAAAGGCCGCCGCGAAACCAACACCATGCCGCAGTGGGCCGGCTCATGCTGGTACTATTTGCGCTACATTGATCCGAAAAACGATGAAGCGATCTTCGATAAAATACTTGAAAATTACTGGATGCCTGTTGATCTTTATGTGGGTGGCGCCGAACATGCGGTGCTTCACTTATTATATTCACGTTTCTGGCACAAAGTATTGTTCGATCTGGGCATTGTTTCGACATCCGAGCCTTTTCAGAAGCTTTTCAATCAGGGAATGATCCTTGCTTTTGCTTACGAAACCGCCACCGGGGCTAAAGTGGCCAGCGATTTGGTCGAAGAAAAAGAAGACAAATATTTCCACCTCGAAACCGGCGAAGAATTAAAGCAGATTGTGGCCAAAATGTCGAAATCGCTGAAAAACGTGATCAATCCTGATGACGTGGTTTCGAAGTTTGGAGCCGATTCGCTTCGTTTGTACGAAATGTTTATGGGGCCGCTCGATGATACCAAACCCTGGGCTGAAAATGGCGTGAAAGGAGTTTTTGGCTTTCTGAACCGTGCCGCCCGTTTCTTCGGCAACCTGGAAAACATGGTGGAGGAAGCCGACGACAAAGAAACGCTGAAGCTGTTACACCAGACTATTAATAAAGTGGCTTTCGACATCGAAAACATGAAATTCAATACCGGAATTTCGGCGCTGATGATTTTCAACAACCTGGCCATGAAGAAGGGAAAAGTAAACAAACAAACCGCTGAAACATTTATAAAGATTCTATCGCCGTATGCACCACACCTTGCCGAAGAATTGTGGCAAATGTTTGGAAATGCTGAAACGCTCGCTTATGTGCCATGGCCCGAAGTTGACCCGGCCATGTTGACTGAAGACGTTATTGAATATCCGGTTTCGTTCAACGGCAAAGTTCGCTTCAAGATGGAATTTCCGGTTGGTACGCCCAATGCTGAAATCGAAGCGGCAATTCTTGCACACGAAACTTCCATCAAATGGCTCGAAGGCAAAACTCCGAAAAAGGTAATCGTGGTTCCGAATAAAATTGTGAATATCGTGATATAGAAAAATAAGGAAAAAGAAATAAGGAAAAAGGAAAAGCGTAGGATGAGAGTTTTGCGCTTTTTTCGTTTATAACATAGAATTAAAGAATTAAGCGATTCAGAAAATAAGAAATCATTAGCAGCGTTTAAATGGAACAGAAATGGTAAACAGACCTATCATGAAAGCATTAAAACTATTCCGAATACTTCTTCTTTTTACTGTCTTTTTAATAGTTGAATCAGGCTGTAAAGTCTTTCAACATCACCGTCGTTCAACTGGTGTGATCATTAATACAGAACCCCATGGCCGGTTAGCTGCAGGGGAGATAGATAATATGTCAGGAGAAAGGAATGGAATGCCAGCGAAGAAGAAAGAAAAAGATTCAGAAAGAAATAAAGAGCCGATAGTTAAGAGTAAAAAGTCAGCAGAAAAGACCAGAAAACCATTTGAGCCCAGACATAAGAAAAAATACAAAAGAAGATAGGGGATAGACAATTCAGTTTTGGGAATTTTTAATAATTCACGATTATGTTGCTAATCATTTTATAATCAGTAACAAAACAGAAATTGTTTGATTTCTATATTCACTGAGTGAGACATAAAATAAGAAATCAAAATATTCGGCAAATGGAATTTTAAACATGTACTTTTGATGTAATTAAAATGAAAGGTAATTCCATGAAAACAAAAAAACAATTTCTAATCCTTTTGCTTATCTCAGTATTCCTGATTTTAGGAGCCAGCTGTAAGATCGCCCGTGTAGGATATTATCATCCCACAAGAACGGTGATTCTTCAAACGAACCCTAATGGAAAAATGCCGCCGGGACATATGAAAAAAGCAACTGGTGCAAAGAGTGCAAAACAGTATGCACCGGGGCAAGTCAAAAAACAGAATGGACAGGGAAAGAAGCACAAAAAGAATAAATAGGCTAAGAGGTCTGGAGAAAATCTAGATTTAGAAAGAATAGTTTTTGGTTACATTTGTGGAAAAGCTGGTAATATGAATGCATTAGAAATCAAAATCAATTTTCATCAACTGATTGATCAGATCAATAATGATCAGTTATTGATTAAGCTTTATCGCATCATGGAACAGGCAAGTTCAACTCCTGATGGACAATTGTGGAACAGGTTATCTGAATCTGAACAGATCGAATTATTAAGGATTGAAGGAGAAGTTCAGTCTGATCAAAATTTGATTCCGAACCAACAAATGCAAACCAAGCATCAGAAATGGCTTTAAAGGTCAAATGGTCAAAATATGCCGATCAGAGCTTTGACCGGATTTTTGGAATATCTACAGTCAGAATGGGGTGAGACTGTTACCCGTGCTTTTGTTCGCAGAACCTATGAATTTTTGGATTTACTGGCTGAATTTCCAGAAATTGGGTCATTGGAAAATCCAGAAAAGCAAATTCGCGGTTTTGTTCTAATCAAACAGGTCACCGTATTTTATATCCGAAAAAATGATTCTATCGTTCTTTTGAATTTTTACGATAACAGGCAAAAGCCAATGAACAAAAAGAAATAAGTTTTGAAATCATTAAAAGCGCAGGATGAGAGTTCTGCGCTTTTAATTTTGGTTATGCCGATGTTCGAAGTAAATCCTGACAGGGGTACTATCTCAAAACAATCTTTTCTTATTTGTAGCTTTCAATCGGTTCGCAGGTGCAAACCAGGTTGCGGTCGCCAAAGGCATCGTCAACGCGGCCAACCGGTGGCCAGTATTTATTTTCTTTCAGCCAGGCCAGTGGGAACACTGCTGTCTGGCGGCTGTACGAATGGTTCCATTCATCGCCTGTAACTACATCCGAAGTGTGTGGCGCATTTTTAAGTGGGTTATCTTCCATGTCGAGTTCGCCCGAAGCAACAGCCTGTATCTCATTATAAATGCTGTTCATGACTTCGATAAACCGGTCCAGTTCCTGTTTCGATTCGCTTTCGGTAGGTTCAACCATCAGCGTGCCATGAACGGGAAATGAAAGGGTAGGAGCGTGGAAGCCATAATCCATTAGACGTTTGGCAATGTCGCCTTCAGTAATGCCCGAAGTGGCTTTCAGGTGGCGGCACTCCAGGATCATTTCGTGGGCGCAGCGGCCATTTTCTCCGGTATATAAAATTCCGTAGTTGTCTTTTAAGGCATTTGCAATGTAGTTGGCATTCAAAATGGCGATTTCCGAAGCACGTTTCAGTCCGTCGGCACCCAGCATTTTAATGTATCCATAGGTAATCGGCAGCACCGAGGCGCTTCCCCAGGGTGCGGCAGAAACAGCTGTGATTCCAACGTGTCCGTTATTCATGACCGGATGCGATGGCAGGAACTCAACCAAATGAGCGGCAACGGCAATCGGTCCAACACCAGGACCACCACCTCCGTGAGGAATGGCGAATGTTTTGTGCAAATTCAGGTGGCAAACATCGGCCCCGATGCGGCTCGGATTGGTCAGCCCAACCTGTGCATTCATGTTGGCACCGTCCATGTAAACCTGCCCGCCATGCGAGTGAATAATTTCGCACAATTCGGTAATTGACGATTCGTAAACCCCATGTGTGGATGGATAAGTCACCATGAAACACGACAAAGTATCTTTAAATTCTTCAGCTTTCTGGCGCAAAGCTTCCACATCAATGTTTCCGCGTTCGTCGCAAGGCGTAACCACCACTTTCATGCCGGCCATTACGGCGCTGGCAGGGTTGGTTCCGTGAGCCGACGACGGAATCAAAACCACATCGCGGTGACCTTCGCCCCGGCTGATGTGGTATTGACGGATAACCATCAACCCGGCATATTCGCCTGCTGCTCCTGAATTGGGTTGAAGGCTTACATCGGCAAAACCAGTGATTTCGGACAGGTCGCGACGAAGTTCTTCCATCATTTCGTGGTATCCGCGTGCCTGATTCTTCGGAACAAACGGGTGAATTCCGCCAAATTCAATCCAGCTCAAAGGCAGCATTTCGGTAGCAGCGTTCAGCTTCATGGTGCACGATCCAAGTGGAATCATGGAATGGGTAAGCGAGATATCTTTGTGTTCGAGCTTTTTGATGTAGCGCACCATCTCTGTTTCCGAGCGGTATTTATTGAATACTTCCTGCTGCATAAAAGCCGAAGTTCTCAGAAATTCAGGCTGAATGGTACAAACTGATGGATATTCAATAATCTTAACCAGCGGTTTATTCGCAGCTTTGGCAAATACTTCGATAATCCAGTTAATGTCGTCGAGGTTGGTGGTTTCGTCGATACTCAGGCCAACTTCGCCATTTTCGAAATAGCGGAAATTCATTTCCAGTTCGAGCGACAACCATTCAATATCTTCGCGTTTCACGTGGCGCGGTAGTTCAAAGCGAATCGTGTCGAAATAGTTGTTATTCAATTGAGGATATCCCAAAGCCGTAATTTCTTTTTCAAGAAGTGAGGCAATGCAATGGATGCGGGTGGCAATTTGTGTTATGCCTTCCGGTCCGTGATAAACGGCATAGAATCCAGCCATGTTGGCCAGCAAAGCCTGCGAAGTACAAATATTTGAGGTTGCTTTTTCTCGTTTGATATGCTGCTCTCGGGTTTGCAGGGCCATGCGCAAGGCGCGTTTGCCATGCACATCTTTGCTGACACCGATAATCCGTCCAGGCATAGCTCTTTTATATTCGTCTTTGGTGGTAAAGAAGGCAGCATGCGGACCGCCATAGCCCATAGGCACGCCAAATCGCTGTGCACTTCCGAATACAATATCAGCACCCCATTCTCCCGGAGGAGTCAGGATTGACAAACTTAACAGATCGGCAGCTACTGAAACAAATATTTCTTTTTCGTGAGCAGCTTTTACCAGTGAGGAATAATCAACGATTTGTCCGTCAGAATTGGGATATTGTACAATGATTCCGAACGTATTTTCGTCTAAAACGAAGTTTTTCCAGTCGGCCACTTTCAGTTCGATGCCCAGAGGATTGGCGCGGGTAATCAATACATCCAATGTTTGCGGCCATATTTTTTCGTCAACCCAAACCACGTTGGTGCCAGCTTTTGCTTTGGCGCGTGAACGGGAGTTGTGCATCATGATCATGGTTTCGGCGGCAGCAGTTGCTTCATCGAGCAGGCCCGCATTAGCCAATTCCATGCCGGTCAAATCACAAACCATCGTCTGGAAATTCAGGAGCGCTTCGAGTCGCCCCTGAGAAATTTCGGCCTGATAAGGCGTATAACTGGTGTACCAAACCGGGTTTTCCAACACATTCCGGAGAATTACTGCCGGGGTAATGGTATCGTAATAACCCATCCCGATGTAAGTGTTATATACTTTGTTTTGGGCGGCCAGGGCCAGGATTTTGCGGAAATACTGACGTTCGGTCAAACCGTCTTCCAATTTCAGGGGCTGTTTCAGCCTGATGTTTTCAGGAACAGTCTGGTTCATCAATTCGTCGAGCGTTGAAACTCCAAGGATATTTAGCATTTCCTGAATTTCGTGTTCGCGTGGACCGATGTGGCGCATTACAAATTTATCGCTTTCCATATTTTTATATAAGATTTTAGAGCCTCCCCCAACCCCCTCCGAAAGAGGGGGCTTTGAGAATCGGTATTTGTAAAATATCTTCTAACTTATTCTTGTTTAATTGAAGGCGCAAACTTATGAATAAATGGTACTCTATATAATGATTTTTGTTACCAAAGCCCCATAAACCGCAAACAAGTCCAGAACTGTTGATTATTAGTCAACCATCCCGAATAGTCATTTCCCAAACTCCCTTCCCTATTTTGGGGAAGGGCTGGGGATGGGGCTCCTAAGTCAAAAATGGATTGTTCTTCTTTTCGAACCCAATGGTTGTTTCAGGACCGTGGCCGCAATAAACAACGGTTTCCGTAGGAAGGATAAGTAATTTCGTTTTGATATTGTCTGTCAGTTTTTCAAAGCTTCCGCCCGGAAGATCAGTACGGCCAATACTTCCGTAGAATAAAACATCACCGGCAATCAAAATTTTTTGCTCAGGATTAAAAAAAACCACACCACCAGGCGAATGGCCGGGAGCTTCAATGACTTCAAGGAATGAATTTCCGAATGTGATTCGGTCGCCTTCTTTTAAAAATGCGTCGGGAGCATCAATCGGTTCAACCGGAATAGCAAACAAATCACCATGTTCTGCGGCCTGTTCAACCAGGATTGCTTCATCCGGATGCGTTTCGAACTGAAGATGGTATTTGGCGCGGCAATGGGTTACACCCATAATATGGTCGAAATGACAGTGGGTATTAATTAGCCGGACAGGTTTTAATTGCTTTTCAGAAATAAATCGATCGAGTTCCTGCCGTTCGTTTTCGAAGTAGCAACCGGCATCAATGATGACGCATTCGTTCGTTTCATCAAAAACAACAAACGTGTTTTCCTGAACCGGGTTGAAAGTGAATTTTTTGATCTGCATAAAGTAAGTGCCTAAAGTTTTGAGTGCCTAGAGTGCCTAGAGTTGAAAATGCCATAAGTACTTTAGGCACTCCGAACTTTAGCGCACTCCGAACTTATTTATCTGTACCTTTTAACATCGGAACAAACACAAATGTTCCGTGAGATTCCTTGTAATATTCGGTTTCGCTGGTCTTTACCACCACGTACATGGTTTGTTTTTCGCGTGGGCCCATAGGGATCACCATCCGTCCGCCAACTTTGAGCTGGGCGAGCAGTTCTTCAGGAACAGCAGGCGCCCCGGCGGTTATAATGATTTTATCGAATGGGCCATAAGTTGGAAGACCTTTGTATCCATCGCCATAGAAAAATTTAGGATGATAGCCAATTTGGGGCAGGATTGACTGAGTTTTCAGATACAATTCGCGCTGACGCTCGATGGTATAAACACTGGCTCCCATTTCAAGTAGAATGGCAGCCTGATAGCCTGAACCGGTACCAACTTCCAGAATTTTATCAAACCGCTCAACCTGCAATAACTGAGTTTGAACAGCTACTGTATAGGGCTGGCTGATTGTTTGCCCTGCCCCGATCGGAAATGCCTGATCTTTGTAAGCGAACTGGGTAAAACTACTGTCCATAAACAGGTGCCGGGGCACTTTGCCCATTGCTGCCAGAACTTTTTCGTCTCTGATACCTTTGATACGAATACCCTCCACCAATATTTTTCGTAAACCCTGATGTCGTAATGTATCCTGAAAATCCATGTAAAATCCTTTTTTTCAAAATTAGCCAAATATAGATTCGAAACGATTTCCTGAGACACTCAATATTAACAATCGAAGTTGAAAAGTAATTTGATCGTTAATATTACAACTTTTAATTTATTCCTATTTTGCAGGTATGATTAAACTTGGAATTTTTGGTGATGAAACTACCAGTCCGGAACTTCTGGAACAGTTGAAAACACTGCGCGGAACGGAAGTTGCCGGTGTATATTACTCTGGAAATGCAACCGTGCCCGATGGCTTTGCTGAACTGCCAAGTCCAATCGGATTGATGGACATTTCGGATGCCATTCTGATCCAGAGTGATAAAACTATCAGTTGTGAACTGATCAGACTCATATTACGCAAGAGCAAACACATGTACCTGAAAACAATTCCGAACCTGAATATCAAAGAAATTAAAGATCTGATTGATCTGGAAAAAGAAGCCGGGATAGTTACTTTCATTTATAATCCATTCAATTACATTCCTTACTTTGATCCCTTCAGCAATAAATTTGAAAAACCACTTCTGATTAATTTGAGAACGTGTTTCGAAGGCGCTTCTATAAAGCCTTCACACGAATTGTTGCTTCTGATAACCGCCTTGAACCGTGTTGTTCAAAGCAATTTCAAAAAGGTGGAAATTTTCGGAATGAAAGATTCAGGTTCGCCGGTTATTTTAAACCTTCGTATCGAATACGAGAACGGGAGTGTAATAAATCTGACCATTACTCAGGAAATGATACCGGGTAATTGCGAAATTTTTGAGCCAGCAAAAAGAACCAAATTCGAATTCCAAACGCCTCTGTATATTTTATACCCCTATTTAAATCAGGAATATGCAGCTATCGGTAATTTCATCCGGATGATTCAAGATCAGGATAAAAAGGGCAGTTCCTTCGACAACCTCCTCAATGGCGTTCAGATTGTGCATGAAATAAGGGCGCATCTGCGTTTTAAGGAGATCGATTTTTAACAATTTAAATCTATTTTTGCCGCAATATTTTTAGAATTGATGCGTTCGTTGATTACAGACGTAATCAGGACCAAACCTTTCTTATGCATAAAAATTTACAAGTTGCCAGGTATCTGGTTTTCGATATTATTGCGGCCTTAATTAGCTGGACTTTATTTTATTCTTACCGAAAACTTTACATCGAACCCATCAAATTTGGATACGATATTCCGCTGGAATTTACCCGGCAATTTTATCTGGCCTTGATTTTTATCCCTGCATTCTGGATTACCCTTTATTATATTACCGGTCAATATTCATATATCTATCGTAAATCGCGTCTGCTTGAATTAGGAAAAACAGCGATTACATCTATTGCCGGAGTAACCATTATCTTTTTTCTTTTGCTCCTTAACGACTGGGTTCCTGATTACCGGAAGTATTATAACCTGTATTTTGCATTACTCATTTTGCATTTCAGTTTTACCTATCTGTTCAGGCTGATTATTACCACACGCACCATTCATCGTATTCACCGGCGTATTATTGGATTTAACACGATTGTGATTGGGGCAAACGAAAAAGCTGTTCGTTTGGTCGAAGATATGATGACTCAAAAACGGACGGCAGGAAATAAAATTATCGGTTTTCTAACGGTAGATGAACTTGAAACTTATCCACTTGGGAAATATGCCCCCAATCTTGGATCATATAAAAACCTTCAAAAGGTAATCAATGATTATGAAGTGGAGGAAATCATCATTGCCATCGAATCCTCGGAGCATAAGCTATTGAGCGAGATCCTGATTTTGCTGGAAAACCGTACGCATACCGTTTGGGGAATCCCCGATTTATTTGATATTCTTAGCAATCAGGCTAAAACCAACACCATTTTCGGCAGCACCCTACTCAAAATATCGAATGGACTAATGCCAGTCTGGCAGGAAAACGTTAAACGATTGCTCGATGTGATCGTTTCTATTTTGGCATTAATTATCTTTTTCCCGGTTTTTATCGGATTGGCAATTGCTATAAGAATGAATTCGAAGGGCCCGGTTTTTTACAATCAGGAACGGGTCGGAAAGTTTGGGAAACCGTTTACCATATACAAATTGCGGACAATGATCAGTGATGCCGAAACAAACGGCCCACTTCTTTCAAGTACTGATGATAACCGGATTACTTCAATTGGACAGTTTATGCGCCGGACTCATTTAGACGAAATTCCTCAGTTTCTCAATGTTATTAAGGGCGAAATGTCGTTGGTTGGGCCACGCCCGGAGCGAAAATACTATATTGATCAAATTTCGGTGAAAGCGCCTTACATCACTCATTTGCAGAAAGTAAGACCTGGCATTACTTCATGGGGGCAGGTCAAATACGGATATGCGTCGAATGTTGATGAGATGGTCGAACGGTTACAGTACGACATGGTTTATCTCAAAAATATCTCCCTGTACGTTGATTTCAAAATTCTGATTTATACGATCATGGAGTGTGTGAAAGGGAAAGGGATATAAAAGTCGCAGAGTTCAGTCACAGTGGTCAGTCGCAGTGGTCAGATGAATAAATTCAAACAATCAGTCCTTCAGCAATTCAATCCTTCAGTAATTCAATCCTTCAGTAATTCAATCCTTCAGTAATTCAGTCCTTCAGCACTAAATCAGCCCTGCTTCAATATACATGATTATCTGTTCGATCTGGCGATCTTCTCCCCAGGGATCGTATTTAGCTTTCAAATTATTGCCAAAAATGCGGGCAACCCCTTGCCAGAATACTGCCGAAACATCGCCCTTTAATTCATGGATAAGATCATACGATACTTTACTGGTTTCACGGTCAATCAATTTAATGAGGATACGTCCATCATTGATTGACATTTTTTTCAATGTTGGACCATACTTCTCCATCAATTCATCCTCTGCCCTTCTGATATAAACCCGACGATCCCTTCCTCTTGCATCAGGCGGTACTTCCAGTTCGTATTTTCTCAATAATGCGGCAGCTTCTTTGGCATAAGGCAATACTTTCTTGACCCGCATTACCATCCTCCAGTATTGCTGGTCTTCATGCCTTCTTCGGTTATTTTTTTCGTTGTAAATGTTTGTAGTTGAAAGGTTAAAATGTGGCAAAGTATCACCGTTAACCACCACAATGGAATCGCGATGTGAGAAAATTGGCTTTTGTGCCCTTGACGCAAAAGCAGAAGCGAAACAGATCAGAATTAATATCAGCGAATGTTTCATAAGCTCTGCAATCTTCGGTAAAGATACGGATATGTTATAAAACTGATACGATTAAAAAACAGTTTACGATTCCCTGACGTTCAATGTTTGTATCTTTGCAGGGCAAAAAAGAAAAAATATGCTGACCAATCAAAAAATTAAAATTGATGTTTGTTCGGAATTTGGCCAGTTAGAGGGGGTCATTATTCATACGCCTGGGCAGGAAGTGGAAGAAATGACTCCTGAAAATGCAGAACGGGCGCTATACAGCGACATTCTGAACTTATCGGTTGCCGCTGGTGAGTATTCAACTTTTAAGGGTGTGCTAAATAAGGTTTCCCAAACTTTTGAAGTCAAAGATTTGCTTTCGGATATACTTCAGAATGACGAGGTAAAATCATCTTTACTGAAAGAAATCTGTTTTAGCGAAGGGGCAATGGATATTTTCCCGGCGCTGATGGAACAACATGCCGCAGATCTTTCACGGCAGCTTATTCAGGGTGTTTTTCTCGAAAGGAACAACCTCACCCGATTTTTAAGCCAGGAACGCTTCAGTCTTCGGCCACTGCATAACTTTCTGTTTACCCGCGATGCTTCCATGACGTTTGGAAATGAAGTGCTGATTGGAAAAATGGCGAGTAAAGTTCGCGACCGCGAGGCCGTAATTATGAATGCTATATTCAACAATCATCCATTACTCGAAACAACCACGATCAATCCCAATACCCCGGAAAATATTCTGAATTTCCCCGGTATTTCCATCGAAGGAGGCGATTTTCAGGTTGGCCGTGAGGATGTTCTGGTTGTCGGGACCGGAATTCGTACCAGCACGCATGGCATTGACTTTATTCTTGAAAACATTAAGGCTAAAAAAAGCGGGATGCAACACATCCTGATCCAGGAATTACCCGATGCACCCGAATCGTTCATCCATCTGGATATGGTTTTTACATTTATGGATATGGATGCCTGCATGGTTTATGAGCCGCTGATTATGGGTACCAACCGCTTTCACACGATTCATATCCGGGTTGAAAATGGAAAAGTAATAGATATTCGCGAACAGAAAAACCTGCCCAAAGCGCTCAAAAAACTTGGCATTGATATGGATCCGATTCAATGCGGAGGAGGAATTGACAGTTGGACACAGGAGCGCGAACAATGGCACAGCGGGGCTAATTTTCTGGCATTTGCACCGGGTAAGGTCATAGGTTACGAACGCAATATTCACACCATCGAACAACTCAGTCAAAAAGGATTTCAGATTATTACTGCCCGGGATCTTCTGAGTGGGCGATGTGAAATTCCGGACGGAAAATGTGTTATTACTATCCCCGGATCAGAACTTGCCCGTGGCGGCGGTGGCGCAAGGTGTATGTCAATGCCAATCCGGAGAAAAAAAGTCTAATTATTTACGATTTAGTTATTTACGATTGACTATTTTGTTGAACTCTGGCAAAGTTTTCTACGTCGTATAAAACTTTGCCAGAGTTATTTGTAAATCGTAAATTGTCTAATCGTAAATTTATAATATGCGTAAATTAAAGAATAGCGAACTCGACCGCCTGTCGGTTGATGAATATAAGGAGGTTGAAAAAACACCGATAACTGTGGTTTTGGATAACCTGCGGAGCTGCAACAACATAGGTTCTGTATTTCGGACTTCGGATGCTCTGCTGATCGAAAAGGTGGTTCTGTGTGGAATTACAGCTACCCCTCCAAATAAAGAAATTCACAAAACAGCGCTCGATGCCGAGAAATCAGTCCCCTGGGAGTATTTTGCTGAAACAGAAGCCGCTATTTTAAAGCTGAAACAGAGTGGTTATAGGGTTTTTTCCGTCGAGCAGGTTGAAAACAGCATCATGCTGCCTGATTTTACTCCCGAAAAAGATCAAAAGCTTGCCTTAATTTTTGGAAATGAAGTGAAAGGTGTTCAGCAATCGGTGATCAATATGTGCGACGGGGCCATTGAAATTCCGCAATACGGAACCAAACATTCGTTCAATATTTCGGTGAGCGCCGGAATTGTTTTATGGGATTTGGTTTATAAACTTCGAAAATAGACAGAAGACCGAAGTCAGAAGATGGAAGTTCACTTTTCTCCCGTCTCCGGACTTCGGTCTTCCGACTAAATCCTGTTTTAAAAGTTCTTAATCGCTGCCAATTTGGTCATCATCGAATCGCGGTGAACGGTATAATCTTTCATATTCTTTTCAAAAACTGGTTCTGTTGGAGGCGATTTAATGGTGAGTGGATTAACCGGTGATCCATTCATGAATACCCGGAAATCAAGATGTGGCCCTGATGAAAGTCCGGTAGTGCCAACATACCCTATTACCTGTCCTTGTTTAACCCTGCTTCCTGCGGCAATACCTGCACCAAATTTACTCAAATGCATGTAACTAGTTGTATATACCGAATTGTGTTTGATTTTTAAATAATTACCGCCACCTCCAGCCTGATATGCTTTAGTGATAACTGTCCCTTCTCCGATTGAAACTACAGGCGTACCTGTGGGTGCAGCATAGTCAATGCCATGGTGTGGCCGGTAAATTTTAAGCACCGGATGAAACCTTGAATTTGAAAACTTGGAACTGATCCGGTTGAATGTCAGAGGCGCTTTTAAAAATGCTTTTTTCAGACTCTTACCTTTATCGTCGAAATAGCTTTCCTCATTGTTCTGAGTGAAACGGAAAGCATAAAAATCTTCTTTTGCATGAACAAATTGGGCAGCAAAAATTCGTCCGATACCAATTGATTTTCCTGACACGAAATTTTCTTCATAAATAACCCTGAATTTATCACCTTTCTGAATTCCAAAGAAGTCGATGCTCCATGCATAAATTTCAGACAGATCCATGGCCAAAACCGGGTTCAATGCCTGTGCTTTCATCGTATTCCAAAGTGAAGAAGTAATTACCCCGCTTGCCGTTTTAATCTGGGTAACGATTGGTTTTTTCTCCCTGTAAATCCGGAGGCTGTCGCTCAAATCGTAAACCACATAGTCCACCGGATTGATTTCATAAATAAAGTATTCCACCTTCGAAGGCTGGGTTTTACTCATGAAAAAATAGAAGGGATTGTTAATTTTCATTTTTCTGACATCAAAAGTCAGGACTGATTTCTTTGAAATCGCATCTATTTCAGTCATCGGAATTCCTTGTTTCATCAGGATATCTGAAAGGTTTTGACCCGATCGGACCTGACCTGGAACTACTGTGAATGAATCGATGGGAAGATTGAAAAGCATGACAGGTTCAGGTCGTACAACCTCTTTTTCCTGGGTTAATTCCTTCATAATGCGCTTCGTTTCATATTGATCGTAAACGAAATAAGCAACTTGTAACAGCAGGATGAATGAAACGATCCAAATAAGTATCCTTTTTAATCGCTGATATTTCTGTGGAATATAAATCTTCATGGTTTTCTGATTTCATTTAAAAACGTTACGGTCATCCTTTTATTTTATCGAATCCCTGTCCATATACGCCCATTACACTGGCCATCGAGATAAAGGCCTCCGGGTCAATTTCTTTTACTTTTCTGAAAAGCATGCTGGTTTCCTTTTTGCGCACAATGGTCATTAAAACCTTAACGTCTTGCTGTGTAAACCAGCCCGTTCCGTTAAGAACTGTTACGCCGCGCATGGTCTCGTTTTTGATATAATCGGCAATTTCTTCGTATTTGGGAGAGAAAATAAATATTTGGGCCGAGGCATTCGAACCACTCAGAAAGGCATCGAGCGAGTAGGAAACTACAGCCATGGACACAAATCCGTAAACCATTTTATCGAGCGAATGCACCAGAAAATATGATGAACCAATAATGATGACATCGCAATACATAATGATGCGACCGGGACTAATATTGCGGTACTTGTTAATGATCATGGCAATAATATCGGTTCCGCCCGTGCTTCCACCCCTCGAAAAAACCAGGCCGATTCCAACGCCACCCAACATACCCCCCAATACTGCCGAAAGAAAATTGTCATTGATAATTGCCCCGGGAAACAAGTCTTGAGGAATTGAGAATAAAACAGATAGCACACTCATACTGAAAATGGTTTTTATGCCGAAGCTTGCCCCCAGAACTTTCATGGCAATGGCTACCAAAACAACGTTAATGGCAAAGAAGGTTAACCCGATCGGGATTTTGGTACTGTAAAAAATTACCGCTGCCAAACCACTGATTCCACCACCTGTAATCTGTGCCGGAACCAAAAAGAGTGTCCAGGAAAATGCAAAAAGGATTAATCCCAAAAGCATAATCACATAGTCCTTAATAACCAAACGGATATTGGGCTTTTTTGCTTTGACCATTTTTTGCAGATTTAATGCCATACAAAATAGGAATTTTATATTGAGCCGCAAAAAAACGCCCTTTTCAATCCAAATTATATGTGAAAAATCATTTGACGGCATACTTAATGAAAAGACTACTTTGGAATTCCATCAACGATTTTCTTATTTTTGTTGAATGATTACTTTTCCAAACGCCAAAATAAACCTCGGGTTACACGTGACCGAAAAACGACCGGATGGGTTTCATAACCTTGAAACTGTTTTCTTTCCGGTTAGTTGGTGCGATGCGCTTGAATTTGTGATAGCCGAAAAGTTTCAATTCACAGCGACCGGAATCCAAATTTCCGGTGACCCGGAAGTAAATATAGTTGTCAGGGCATACCGGTTGCTGCAAAAAGATTTTGATCTGCCGGCAATAAAAATACACCTGCACAAGCAAATTCCGTTTGGGGCCGGTCTTGGAGGAGGTTCGTCGGATGCAGCATTTATGCTTCGGATGCTCAACAAGACCTTTAATTTAGGTTTGTCAGAAGAAACATTATTGAATTATGCAGTCGGGTTAGGAAGTGATTGTCCGTTTTTTATCCTGAATAAACCTGTTTATGCTACCGGAAGAGGCGAAATAATGCAGGAAACAGATGTTTGTCTTAACGATATGTTCATATTGCTGGTCAAGCCTCAGGTTGAAGTTTCCACTGCAAAAGCGTTTCAATTTGTGGTTCCGCAAAAATCATCAGTTTCGTTGCCCGAATTGCTGCGACTTCCGGTTCAGGAATGGAAAGATAAAGTAGTTAATCAATTTGAACCATCTGTTTTCCAACAGTATCCCGAGCTTGGGGCCATCAGGGAAAAGCTTTATGATTTGGGGGCGGTTTACGCATCCATGTCGGGCAGCGGATCGTGTGTTTATGGTCTTTTCAACGAGCTTCCTGACGACTACACAAGCCTGTTTCCCGCGCCATTCTTAACATTCAGCCAAAAAATAGAAATCCATTAACATATTTTTAAGACAAGTTTATCTTTTAATTAACTGTTTCGGAAGTAACTTTTAGGTTCTTCGCCAGTCTTAATAGTGAAAACAAACAGAAACAGAAAACAACCGGCGAAACAGTCCGGAGAAATAAACAATTAAAAGATGAAAATTATGAAAACGAAAACCACAACAATCATTGCAATTTTCGCATTAGGAACGATAGGTTTAACCAACATCAATGCAATTGCAGACAAAAAAAAGGCAGTTAATAGTGAAGTTAACACCGAGAAGGCTGAATTAATGGCCATTGAATCATGGATGACGGAAACGTCAATCGTTTACTCGGCCGAAGCATTTTCGAACAGGGATGTTGCGTATGAAATCGAAATATTTGAAACGGAGCAAATTCTTCCTGAGGAAAATATCCTGACAGAAAAAGCGGTTGTTTATTCAGCCAGGGCATTTTCAGATATTGAATTCGAAAAGGAAATCGAAGAATATGTCGCTGAATAAATTCTTACTCAAAAAAATGACATCTAAATGAGCTGTTCCGGTTTGGAGCGGCTCTTTTTATTAGCTTATACCCAATTACTTATCCTATAAGGTTTTCGGAGATATGGACTTCGGGAACCCACATTTTACATCTATATCCGCTATTTTCTCATTTGCTCCAGTTAATTAATTCCTCAAAACCACCAATGGTAACCCCCGTTTTGGTCCAGATTGGTATGTTATATAATATATTTTATATAATATTTTCATATCACTGAATATCAATTATATGCATTTTGAAAAAAAAAAAAACAGATAAAAAATATTTTTTTGTTCATAATTTACTTCATATATTAGCTCAGTAAACCGTCCGTTTTCGTTGCCTTATTTTGAAAATCAGGAAGAACGCCAGTTCAGGGACAAATTGGGCAACTATCGGTATTGCTTGCCAATTGAAATTGATCAAGTTTGTAAAACGATAACGTTTTTAATTACCATAACAGGTCACAAAGATGCCAAAAATGAGCCATAATAAATTCGTGAAGTAGGCCGCACCGGGTTATGTCCCCCCTGCCATAGTCGTCGAAAACTATGCTGGGTTACGGCCCGCCGGTGCGGCCAAGAAGTTGGATGCTTTTCCTTCTTTACAAAAGGGCCAGCCTTTATGTGGTAATTATGAACGATGCTGCACAAAAGTAAAAATTTCATCAAGATACGATACGCATTGCTCATTGGCTTTAATCAAAATTACAAAAAAAAAAAGATCCAATCATGAAAAAAATAATCTTATTTCTTTTAATTGTTATGCCATTTTTCTCTTTTGCCCAAAACGAGAAAGTAACATGGGATTACCCCATAAAACCGGGCAGTAAAGAATGGTTAGCAGTTTCAGACTTTTCAAAAAGGCTTGAACTCCTCAATATTCCTGCCCCCCTACTAAAAAAGATGAGCACTGAAGAGTTGGTAAAATCATGTTTAAATTATCCTGAATATCGGTTAATTTTTACCCGAAATGATTTACAATCAGGCTATAACTTTATTCGATCATCGTTTAATGGTTTTGTGGAGTTAGAAAGCAGACCGGATGCGGGGAAAGAACTTGTGAAGGTATACGCCGGATATAAACCTGATGGTTTTGATTTAAATGCGACTGACCTGGAGATCGGTAACTTTATATGTAAAATTACATATATCGAAATTTTGATGGCCCAAACCGAAATCCTTAACAAATTGAATCCCGCCGATTCAAAGGAATTGATGACCATGTGCAGCCAGAAATACAAAGTGAAAAAAGACCGGCAAAAATACTATGGCGGAATTGGATTGCAAACAACTGCCTTGATAATAGCCAGACAACAAAGCAAAAAGCTGATAAACGCAAAAATAAAACATGGTGACCAAAAAATCAATGCGTTCATCAACAGCCTTACTTTTGACGATATTGGTTTGTTGGATGATCTCGTAATGGAAAATGACAAAATCCTTTCAGATGGGTTATAGAAAAATTTCATTGTTATTGTGTTTTTTCTTCTTTGCAATTGGTTGTACAAAAAAAAAATGCGAAGAAGTTATCGATCAGGTTTACGTTTATCCCATTGAAGCAGCAAAAGGTAAATCTTCTGAGGAACGGACTGAAATGTTCAAGATTCCCGAACAAACCTTGCATTGCCTTTCAACCGTTGCATTGATTAAATCTTGCATCAGTTATCCGGAAATGAGGTTGATGTGGACCATGTCTGACCTGCAAAGTGGATTCGACAAGGTTTATGCCATGTGTAACGGTTTTGATGAGTTGTGGGGAAGGGGCGATAAGGTTCAGAGTTTAATTTATCTATACAAACAGTTGGATTTTAATAGGGATTGGCAATCCTATACCGATCTTGAAAACGGAATGTACATAGATAACATCATCAGGCATGAACTCATAATTGCCCAATATGAAATCCTGATTGATCTGACCGCCCGTGAGAAAATAGAACTGTTTCAATTGGCGCTTGATAATCAAAAGAAAAAGTACGAGTTCGCACATCAAATCTGGGGCATTGCTGGAATGATGACAACTTGTGCTATTTTATCCAGGATTATGTACCTCGACAAGTATAAACCTTTGATTGAAGAATACACTAACAATGAATTAATGGTATTAAATGTTGCTTATATCTTAATCTTAGACTCAGATGTAGTAAACAAAACTATGAGTTTATCGGAAGACTATTCAAAAATTTTAAAAAACAAATAAAATGAAAACGAATAATTATATATTTAGAAACCTGATTTTCATACTGTTTCTGTTGTTGACAGCTATAACAGCAAATAGCCAGGGAACCATACAAACGCCCATGGGGCAGACTGTTTCAGTTCGGAACAATTGGGATACTGCTCCACTTATTGCAGCTTGGGAATCAGCAGCAGCGCAATGGATAATAGATCATACTTCAGATGCACAAAAAAAAGGACCTGCGACCTCACATTACAATTGCCACTCCTATGCTTGGAATGTTGTTGAAGGGGGAAGTAGTAGTGATAAGTGGTTAGACCAATTGGTTGACGGGAATTCAAATTTATCAAAATATTGGACGAATGATGCTTACACTTCTACTCAATATGCTGCTGATCACGAAAAAGTATTTTACGGTGCAGATGACCACTCCGCAGTGACAACGGCTACAACAGGAAAAGTTTGGTCGAAATGGGGGTGATGGGGTCTATATGAACATTCAACGGCACAATGTCCTTTCAGTTCTGCTTCTTTAACTTACTACACATTGAAGAGTCCTTCAATCAATAATGCTACTGGAGTAGTATGTACAAGCAGCCAAAGAACAGTTAATAATGGATTTACAGCATCAGGTTGGGGTTACGATTGGAATGCTGCCGGTTATTTAACCCAGGTTAGCGGAGATTGGACCCCCAATTACACGGTTAGTGGTACCTCGGGCAATGGATATGGCTATGTATATTTAACGGTTAGTTCCCCTTCAGGAATGTCTGCTTCGTCCCAGATAAGTGTTGGGGTAAATATGCCTAAGTCTGAGGATTTATCCTATAGCCTTTTTACCTCCGATGGCACGCCCGTTTCGTATATGTGTGCCAATACCCATTACCACATTTTCCTGAACAATAGTTCTGGCTGTTCGCTATCCAATTACACCTAGTCGGTGCCAGCAGCATGGTCAATCAATTACACCTCTGCCAACATGATTTCGGTTTATACCAATTCATCACCTGGCGGAATGGTTGAAGTTAATGCAACTACCTGCTGTAGCGTTTATACCAAAGTAAAAACAGACTATTTGGCTAGTGGATATTGTGGCGGTTCTTATGCAATGAGTTTGTCTCCAAACCCTTCAAACGGCGAGGCCACATTGGCCATTGAAACAACCTCAGAAGATGTTGTTTTTGATGAAAATGCCGAGTGGGAAGTTGAAATATTTGATCAGGTTCAGGGTTTAAAAGAACAAACAACAAAGTTGAAGGGAAAGGAACTTAAAATTAAAACAACAGGCTGGAAAACTGGAATTTACTTTGTCCGGGTAAAATACAAAGACGAGTATTTGCAGGGCAAACTTGTTGTGAACTGATCCAACAGAGCTATTTTATTCAGTATCACACAAAAAATGACTTCTAAATGAGCTGTTCCGGTTTGGGGCGGCTCTTTTTATTGCTCATGATAAAACGTTTGCTTTTTTCCGTTTATTAAAAGGCGATTTTTTTATCGATTCCTTACGGGTGATTAGCATTGGAAGCGCAACACCAATGCCTAGCGCAATTAAAACAAAGGTCATTTTTGCCCCGTTATTAACCGTTTCGATCAGGGTTTGCAGGTAAGCATCTGTATTTTCAATACTGGTTAAAGCAATTAACCCGAGCATCATTTTATAGGCAAAAAACCCAGGGACCATTGGAATTACTGATGGAATTGAAAAAACCAGCGGGGGACTGTGCCGCATGTGGGCCATTTGAATACTAACGATCCCGATAACTGTTGCGCCCAAAAAGGAAGCAAATACAATTCCCGATTCAAACTGAATGGCCGTGAATTTGATCAATCCGCCCAATGCCCCAAGCGTCCATATTGAAAAGATGACCCGGCGTGGAACATTAAAAAGAACAGCAAAACCGATAGCTGCTATACCTGCCCAAAAGCTTTGTAATAGTATTTCGAGTATCATCATGTCAGAAGTTTAAAATCATTTTAGCTGCAAAAAGTCCCATGGCAATTGAGAAGGAAATCATCAGTCCATTCATAGCCCTGACAATTCCATTTTGGATGTTTCCATCCATGAGGTCGGTTACCGAATTGATAAGAGGAACGCCCGGAACCAGAAAAAGCACAGAGGTTGCAAACGCTGTGTCAGAGTCTATGTCAATTTGGAAATGTTCGGCCAACCCGGCAATCAGCGATGCTGCGAAGGCTGCAAAAAAAACACAAAGATACGGATTGAATTTAACGCGCAAGGTTTCCTGCCTGACGAACAGTCCAACAACAGTAGCTATAAAAGCAACTGCCATTTCGGTATAACCACCTCCGAAAATGCGGCAAAAAGCAGCGCCAGCCAATCCAACCAGCCCTAAAACCACCAACCGTGGGTAGTGGGGAAGCGATTTCAGGCGTTTTAATTCGTCCGAAATTTGCGCGATGGTCCAATTATCCTCCAATACATTCCAGCTTAAATGACTGATTCCACTAACAATGCGGAAATTAACACCGTGTGGCGAAATCCGTTTCAACCTGCTGAAAAAATGTTGCTGATCTTTTTCAATGATGGTAAGCATTAGCGCCCGCTGTGTAATCAGCAATTCAACACCGTAACCAAGTCCATGTGCAATTCGTTCCAGGGTAAGTCTGGTTCGGTGAGTACTGGCCCCCGAACTCATTAACATTGCCCCGGTTTCCAGTAAAATATTTCCTGCCGACTGGGCATCTTCGCTTAATATCTTAGTTTTCAATGGATGTGATATTCGTTTCAATGGATGTACAAAAATAGTCATTTCCTGTTTCTTCGCTTTTATTTGAATCTTCTAATCCTCCGGTTTGAACGAAAAGTTTACATTAAACCCGAATAAACCTATTCGTGATGAACTTGTTTTAAGTGGCAAAAACAGTTCCCGATGGCCAAGGCTGAAGAATACAGGAGTAAACTAATCGAACTTACTGAAGTTATCCTTACCCAAAATCGGGAAATATCGCCCGGGGTTCATTTGATTTCATGGAATCGGATGCACCAGTTTCAGGCGGGTCAGGTGGTGAAAATTACGCTCGACCCGGCTATTCCTTCCCGCATCTATAGTGTTTGCAGCGGAAGTGATGAACCTGAAATAAGTGTTCTATTCAATATTAAGAAAGATGGTGTTTTGACACCGCGGTTGTCGGATGTAATTCCCGGAATGAAAATTTGGGCTACCAAACCGTATGGTAGTTTTAAAGACGACAAGAGCCCGGCATGGTGGATTGCCACCGGAACGGGAATCGCCCCGTTTTACAGCATGTTCTGCTCCGGAATTTCAGAAAATAAAACCTTGATACATGGGGTACGGCAGCTCAGCCAATTCTATTTTGAAGATGAACTTGAATGGGCTATGGGCGACCGGTATATTCGCTGCTGCTCGCAGGAACAATCGTGCAATGTTTTTCCCGGAAGGATTACAACGTATCTGCAAGAATTAAATGAACTGCCAACCCACATTAACTATTATCTTTGCGGCAAGGCTTTGATGGTTGTTGAAGTACGCGATTTACTGATTTCACGTGGCGTTCCGTACGAAAACATTCTGGCTGAAATTTATTTTTGAAATGAAAGATTCTTTATTCGGAAAAACGCTCAATGAACTCACCGCTCTGGCGATTGAAATTGGATTGCCCAGATTTACCGGCAAACAAATGGCAGAATGGCTGTACCAGAAAGATATTAGTTCGATTGAAGAAATGACCAACCTTTCAAAAAAAAACAGGGAGTTGCTGAGCAGTAAATACGTTTTCGGGTTGATTGGTTCTACCAAAGTTCAGGAAAGCATTGACGGGACCAAAAAATATCTTTTCCCAACAGCCAATGGTAAATATATAGAAACGGCCATGATCCCTGATGATGACCGAAAAACGGTGTGTGTTTCGTCGCAGGTTGGATGTAAAATGGGCTGTTTGTTTTGCATGACAGGCAAACAAGGTTTCCAGGGACAGTTATCTGCCGGAGAAATAGTGAACCAAATCCGCAACATTCCTGAATGGCACGAGGTTTCCAATATCGTTTACATGGGAATGGGCGAACCTTTCGACAATCTGGACGAAGTATTAAAAAGCCTCGAAATACTGACTTCGGATTGGGGTTTTGCCATGAGCCCGCGCCGGATTACGGTTTCAACAATTGGAATTGTTCCCGGAATGATCACTTTTCTGAACCAATCGGAAGCACATCTGGCTGTTAGTTTGCACACTCCGTTTGACGATGAACGCCAACGGCTCATGCCCGTGCAGATTGCCTATCCGTTGGCCGAGGTCATCCATGAAATTAAAAGCTGGGACTTTGGACGTCAGCGACGCGTTTCCTTCGAGTACATTGTTTTTAAGGGTCTGAACGATTCGCCCCGGCATGTTCAGGAATTGAGTAAAATCCTGAATGGCATCCGGTGCCGCATCAACCTCATCCGGTTTCATCCCATTCCGGGCACACCACTCGAAGCAACCGACGAAATTACCCTTCAGAAATTCAAAGATCATCTCAACGATAAAGGTATTTTAACCACTATCCGTGCCAGCCGTGGCCAGGATATTTATGCCGCCTGCGGATTGTTGAGTACGAAGGAGATGGGGGGATAGTAGTAATTCCAAGATGCAAAAAGTTCGATCTGTAAATTGTAAGGGTGTGCGGTTTTTTTATTTTATTTTAACTTGTTATAAATATCCTTGTAGGTTTTGTAATTTCTTAAAACTTTAGTTGGAGGAAGATTAAGTTTGTTTGCAATTTGCGAAATGTCACCAATGCTGTCAATGGCATCATTAATCTTGGCTTCAAAATCTTCTGATTGAAGATTGCCCATTAATGAGTTTAGTCTTTCTCGTATAGTTTCTTTGCCTGCCTTTCCAAACATGTTTGCAACAACTTTGCTTAGTTTAATTATTTGGTTGTCGTTTATATTAATAGAATATGGCTTTGATTTTTGAAGAAACTGAGTATAAATATCATTCAATTCGGCAGTGTCGTCCACCTTGGAAAAATTGTTCCAAAAAATGTCAAAATTCAAATGGTCAATAGTTCTGTCAATGAGTGAAGCAAGTTTAAAAGTTAAAGTGTCGTTCTTTTGTCTCACTGCATACATACTCATTATAGAAGAAATCACAGGCAAAAGGTCATCAGTATTTAAGTCATCTTTGGATTGTGTTACTAAATTTAAGTCTGGTAGTAGTAACTTTTCATCATTTAAATAATCAGGTTCTTTTATTTTTAGTGTGAGTTGTAAAATGAGTACAAGCGTTACCAAATAAGGATGTTGCTGAATAATTGAACGGTCTTTTTCAGTAAGTAGTTCGTAGTTTTTATAATCCTTGTATGCATAAAGAACTTTATCAAGTACTAAATATTCCTCCGCATCTTGCCTGAATTCCATTCGGCTTGAGTAAAAGAAAAAAGAATTGTCAAAGTCTGGGTTTTGACTATACCTGATAAAAAATTGAGTTTGGTAATCATTGTAAATATAAAAAGGAAAAATTCGATTGGAAGCATTATTCGTCCATTTCAAAAAATATAAGCCATTTTCAAACTTGTTTGAAAAAGCAAACCAACCAAAATCATTATCAAATTTTGAGTTCTGGCTATTTAATTGGAATAACAATTCATTGTTCATATCTAAAATATAATATTCAGTTAAGCAGTTTTCTGGAAGTACTTCTTTGAATAAATCTTTATCATATTTTGCACCGAAGACTAAAAAATTTGGCTTGTCAGTGACACCTTCAATAGTTGATTTATGGCTGTAGTATTCAGAATTGCCACTAAAATATTCATGCGTTGTGATGAATGATAGGATTGGAGCAACTGAAGGGTAATTGAAATCAAATGTAAAGTTTTTATCACTATCAACAAGTAAAAGATACTCTTGATAATAGTCAATGAAATTTGCTTTTAATTGATAAATTCCTTGAAACAATTCCAAATTCAAATGTTCGGAATCTCCATTGTAGATTGTTTCAAAAGTTGCATCAACAATTGTTAAATGCATACCTTCAATGCGTTGATTAAAGGAAATCGATATGAGAAATTTATTTTCAGAATTCATCATAACTCATTGTATTTTCAGAATAATTTGCAATTAGTTTCTGCTCTCCACTATTATTATCAATGATCATATTAAATCCTTGTTCAAGCTTACAGCTCCATTTTTCGCCAATAGAAACATCTCCGCTTTTAATAACCTTTGTATCTCTTCCTCTTAATGTGACGTTAGAGTTTCTATTAAAAGTTATTTCATAATTCAATTCTGTATTTAATTTCTCAACACCACAGATAACAATTGAATCACCTCCTGTGTCAGTAAATACTGATCCTTGCTGAATTTTATTAAATCTTTGAGCATAACTTAAAAAATTATCTTCAATGTGTTTCTTTAAATCAAGGGCTGTTACTTTTCCACTTCCGCTTAAATCTGCATCACCACTCAAACTTTCAATTAAAAAGGATGTAAAGGCACCTCTTTTCTGGTCTGAATTAATTGCGATTTCATAACTAAGTTTTCCGTAAATAGTAGAGTTACAGACAAATATTTTTGGAGTTCTAATTCCAACTTTATTTTGCCAATCGCCAATAGGAGAGTTGCCTTTTATGGTAGTGTCGTGTTCTCTACAACAATCAAGGAAAATGAGAATCTCATCAAACGCACCTTTGTTAACCATACCAGTAGTGTAATCCAAGCTAGATATGCAATGATTGATGTAAACAGAATTCCAATATCGCAAACACAATGCGGTATTCATAAAAGTATTTCCTATACCGTGACCTGAGAAGTAAAAGTAAAGACGGTTGCTTTCCGTTTTCCTACTCCTTGCATCTTTTACAATTTCTTCCAGGGCCTTATCAATTTCAGGTCCGAGTACCATTGAATTACCTTCATCTGATTTTAATAACTTCAAATTTGCAGATTTGCTTACAAGTTTTTTATTAATCAGAAACTGTGCAAAAGCATCAGCATCGGCAACTGCTCCCGAAAGTGGTCTTTCCTCATAATGGTTAATACCAATTACAATAGCATATTCCATTTTCTAAATTGATTTTAGTATAGACCTTAGAGTATCAATATCGTTGTCAAAATCTCCATGTTTCAATGAATTTGAACGCATACTTTCATCAAAATTGGTTGTGTCAACAGATAACACAAGTTTATTGCTGCTAACGAAAGAATTGAGTTTTATTAATTCGTCAAAATCGGAATAACGACCTTCAATTCTAAATTGTTCGTGCAAGCCCATAATCTTGGCATCAACTTCGTCTTCAAACAATCCTGAAACCATATACAATAACGAATGAGTATAAATGTAGGGAATACAATGATCTTTTTTCTCATTACTTTCTTCCATTGTAAACATTTTAAAATTCTTAAACAATCCATTATCCATTGCTGATTTTCCTTTTTCAAGAAATAAATCGGTTCTGCATGCAGGTGCTAAGAAAAATACATTGTTGTATTTAATAGAGTTAAAATATTTGGCGGTTGATGCCAATAAATTGCAAATCGCAATTGAACCAGCACTATGACCAATAAGTTCTATCTCAATTGTTTTTCCAGCCGAAACACGATTTTGAACGTGAGTATTAAGCAGGGAAAGAAAATACGTTCCAGCGTGCTGATTGTCTCCAGCCAAACCAGAATTACTTTCAAACATTTCAACTGATTTGTCTTTCATTTGTTTCCATCCCCATTGTCCAACTTTATCAAGATAAATTTTCCTGAATGATTCTTCCATTACTGTAGGATAGAAGTCATGATGGTTTTTCTTCAAGTAGCGTTTTAAAACAGCAAAAGCTATTTGTGCAACAGTTTTAGCTATAACCAGGAATCCACCTTTTGCAACTTCTTCATTATCTTCTTTCAGATTTTTTATTTCGTCCGAACCTTCCGCTCGGATTAAGTTTTTACTTTCTGCTTCAAGTTGTGCATAAAATTGACTGTAGTTTTGATCCTCGTCATCTATTTGAAAACCTGTAGCACCTCGTGCATCGAATGTTTTATCCAATTTTTCAAAGGGAGCAACTTTATGTTTCTCATCGGAGATAGTCTCATCGCTTAAATATTCACCTCCGCCTTTTGCCTCCGCAATTCCTAATTTTTTTGCTACAAGTTTAATTACGAATTTTGTAGCTTCTTCAAACAAGTCCTTACCTGTTAGTTCCTTTAAGTCTTTTATGTTTTGAACTACTGTTTCTATGGGACCTGTTTCCCAAACAAATGAAACAACATGTCTTTTTGAATTGGCATCGGCAAAATAATTTTTCATTAATTCTGCTGCATTCATTCCATTTTTTTCGCTCACTAAACCACCGTGAAAGTAAATCACAAGTTTCTCAATATCTTTTTCATTTAAGTAATTAAAAATATCATCAACGTCAGAAGGCGATGAGTGGACTTGTCCAGAATCCGCAAATGTTCCGTTAGCACTGATATTTACGAAATAGATTTTTTCAAGATTTCCCATTATATTTATTTTTAGTTGTTGATATTATTTTCAACTATTTGAACTTTTTCATGAAAACAACATTCAGGAAGTGTAATATTTCAATTGGTTCGCCGCCCAAAAGGTATTTATGACTAAATGAACTTACAGTTATTTAAACAAAGCCAATTTTGCTTATTACATGAACGAACATTTCATGTAATTATATTCCCCTAAAACAATTATCGCATTAATTCGAATGTAGATTACGCAATCTAATTTTGCTCATTTGATAACTTCAATTACACCAATGCCTTGAAAACTCATCTGTTTTTTAATAACTTACTGAGCTTTACTTTCAGGTTTATATAAAATTAACCCATTGCTTTCCAAAGTTCAATAGCACGAACGTGTCATTTTTTATGTAATCTTTTGATGGTTTGTTGTGGTATAAAACTAAAAATACTGCAATCACAATAGCAGAGTTGCTATGTCAATTTTAACAGGATATTTATGCAGCCTGCGGGTTATTATCAACAAAGGAGATGGGGGAATAGGAAAGAAAAAAAAACAAAGCTACATGAGTTACAAGCTAAAAGAAGTTAAAGAGAAAGAATTTGTTGTGAAATAAAAGCTTCAGTGACTTTTTGATTGCATTTTGGATATTTTATTCTCTAACGAATCAAGTCTTTCATAAATTGATTCGTTTTGATCAGGATTCTTAGACTGCTTGTCTTTAATTATGTCCTTCAGCTCTCTTTTTATTATTTTTGCAGTGTAAATATCAAGCTCTAAAGCAAGTTCCTTTATTATTTCAATTTTTTGAATTGTTTTTTCCTTTTTTAAAGTGTTTTCAGGTTTAAATTCATTACTAATTCTATCGATCTTGCGTTCAATCTGTCGAATATTAGACTTATAAATGCAATGTGTGCAATTACTAAGTAAAGTAATGAATGTTAGGCAAACAAAAAATATTTTGATTTTGGTTTGCATGTTAATTAACTTTTTGAGGGTTGAATAACAATTCGAAAACTCTAAGATCAATATTTACACCAATATATGTTCCTAATTCCCATTGCATTTTTGTTTTCAATTCTCCAACAAATTTGTCTTTACCGTAGTTGAAATCGCTATGACTAGCCAATCTGTTTACTCGACCATAATGTAGGCCACCGGTTAGACTTGCCCCTCTGGCTATGTCAAAGGAAACTCCACATAGAAAGTTTTCATTATAATTTTTATCAATTCTGGTTCCCACAACAAAACCAATTCTCTCTTTCCAATTCGTTGGGGCAAATAATAGATTTCGAGGCATTGGATAAAAGGTAACCATAAGAGTGATTAGACCTCTGTCTAAAGGATCATTTGCTATTATTGTTGTATCCCCATAAGCAAGAGGGTATTTTTCAAAATCTGTTGGATTGCTAAGGGAGGAGCTTATTAGCCCTGCTGTAATACTTATGTGATGCACTTTTGCTACTCTAATTGTTTTTCCAGCAATTATAGTAGCTTTTCCATATTTGTTAGTCTCAGGATTGTGAACTGTTTTTTTTATTGTAAAAGTAAATGTATTTGAAAAAGGTCCAATTTTGCCAAAGGCAATTTCTTGAGGTCCTATAATTTTTTCTCCATCTTTTACATCTTTATCAGTGCCTGATAGGCTGATCTTAGGTTTGGTACCGTATATGTCAAAACTTGGATCGTATGTACCATCATAATCGAGTATTATACCTTTTATGCTATCTGGATAATAAAAAACATGAAATTGATAGTTGAAATCTTCTCTTGCTGTGGTGGGCAAGGAAGTGAAATAAGTTTTACCATATTCATCAAGAAAAATATGAACGGTATTCCCAGCTTTTATAATATTGTTCTTTTTGTCTGTATAAATATTTGCGAATGTTCCATATTTCAATTTTATAAATTGCGAAATTTCTGCTTGTTTGTCAATTTGAAGATCATCCTTATGGACATCATCTTCTATGGCTCTTAAAATATAAGTTAATTTAACAATGTTGTCGGTTTGTCCTCCACCTTTACTACTATTGTTGTCGGTCAATTTTATATGAAATTCTTCTTTTTTGTTTGAATCAAATGTTGCATATATACCTACACTTTGTAGCAGTCCTTTTATATCAATGATAAGATTGCCATCTTGATCGGGCAAAAAGGGAGTTCCTTTATTGACATTTTGATAAGTTTTTGAATTATATTCGAAATCTAGTGATTTTATTTGTTCGCCAATTAATCCAGAAATACTTAGCTCCAAATTTTTGTTGGTGCGATCCCCTGTAATCTCCTTAAGTACAATAGTTCCTTTGGGAGTATTCTTCCAGTCTAAAGAAACTTGACCAAATGCGGTTACTGACAAAAATGTATAAAGAAATACTTGAATATTTAAAATTTTCATGGCTGTATATTTTAGTAATCGATTGTAATTTGTAAAGTATTTAGAATTGCTTCAATTGGTATTATATATGATCTATCAATACTGTCTGCAACAAGCATCCCGATCAAATTATTCTCATAATCAGTCACTGTACCACCGGAATCACCTCCATCTGACATTTTGGAACATACAATTAATTCATTAAAAGTGTGTTTCCCAACATAAGTTGTTGCTTCATAATTGTCAATGATATAGCCAGATCGAAGACCTGAGGTGCGCCCTACTAATTTTACTTTATATGATTCCTTGGCATGACTTTCCATAAGCCTCAAAATGCCATTGGGCTTACCATTATCATTATAATATGAGCTAATTAGGGAGTCTTTAGGTATTAATTTTGCAATTGCAACGTCAATGTAATTAGTAAATTTACCTTCAGTGACCCGAGCAATTACTTCAGGATCGTCTCCATTGCGATCTTTATCTCCTGGCGAAATAATTTTATCATTTGAACTTGACGAGAAAGTTGTAATTCCTTGTGAAAGCTCTGGAGCACATAACACATGGTAACAGCTTAATAGATAAGGTTCTCCATTCTTAAGAACTTTCAATCCGATAGTACCAACTTCAACTACTCCATTTTCCTTTGGTATCTGTCTAGAACAACTTAATCCAAGTTTTTTTGGCATCTCTCTATTCCCAGTATAATATGAGAAGGTAATTTCTCCTATTCCAGTAATATCTGTTGGGATATTGTAAATTGTTCCATTTGATGTTCTATGTGAAAAGTATTCGGGAATAAGCAAGTTACTACTTAACTTATTTTCCTTTTTAATAATGTTAAAATGTAGAGAATAGAAATCTTCTTTGTTACCTGCCTTTTCTTTTTGACGTACAGATAATCCTTGAATTTCAGGATATTTATTCTTTAGGTTTTTTGATTCCAACTTGATGTATTCATTAATAATTCTTTTTTGTTCATCTGCAGATAACTGCTTAAAAGGATCTTGATCTGGATTTACAGCTTCCCCAGTTTTTTCAGTTGGAGTTTTTGGTGTACCAAACTTATTATCAAAATAAGATTGTGTTGCCTTTGCACCAAAAACAAAAGCGATTACTCCCATCCACCATTCATCAAGTTCAATTTCTTTTAATGAATGAGCTCCCCATCCTATTTTTAGTAGTAAAAGGCATATCACATTTGTCATCATAAATACCACAATACGCATGGTACTAAGTCCATCATTGCCTTCCAATAATTTGGGGAAAGCTAATGCTACACCAAGCATTATTATAAAAAAGGAAATAGCAATTAAAGACGAATTATCTCCAAATCCGAAAAAAATAATTGCTAATACACCAGTAAAAATCATCGTGTACCCAAATATTTGTGTTTTTGAATCATTTTTCATACGCTTCTGGTTTTATAGCTTGAAGTTATACAACAAACATATATTTTGAGTCCTTTCATTTCTATAAATGAATAATAACTATCAGCAAGACATTTAACAATTCTTTGTCTTTCACCCGATTGCTCCACTCCAGAAATAATTACCTGCCTCATTTTTGAACCATTTGGCATTTCCGTTTACCGGCTCTCCATTTTTAATAAAGCCTGTATATGCTACGGTTGCTCCCGGGCTGGCGATTTCTATGACATCTGCTTTGGTGGTTGGCGCCCCTTTTCTGATGTTAAGCCGGTGTAATACTTTTCCGGAACCTGGTATTGCAGTGAATATATATTTATCGGCAACTACTCCGGTACAATCATTGAATTCAGAGACAATATCTTTCAGGAACTGATCGTAAGTCCTCCTGCTTTGTAAAAGGCCAGTCACCGGATCTGTCTTTCTTTTTGGATCGAGGAAGCAATGACCTATGATGCTGGTGGCAGGATCTAATCCATAAACAGAGCATATTTTAGCCATTACCCAGATGTATTTCCGGTAGGCTTCGTCGGCATTGATATTATCCCCGTAACAATATTCAACGCCAATTGCAGCATCATTCGCATTATATCCAAATAGTTGGTTGTCGGTTGGCACGCCATAAAGTACATGCCAGGCTTTTTCAGGTTTGAGGTTAGTGAGCGCCGGAATACATTCGATAATCTCTTTATCGTCCACAAAAATATGTGCCGATGCGCTCATCTCATCACGCGAATTTTCGTAATAGTTTCGGTTTCCACGCGCTGTGGATTTTGGGTTGCCTGTATCATGGGCTACAATAAATTTCACCCCGGGCGACATCAGCAATCCGCTTCTGCGCTTAGAAGGAGCTGTCAGATAAATTGGGGCGACGGAATATTTTTCTTTGAATGCCATAGCTTTTAATTTTATCCAACGGGAGGTATATCATTCTCATTTTTGTCATCAGCCTTTTCAGCTTTGAAATCAGGATTACTTCCCGAAGTATCTTTATTTTCCTGAGTTTTTAACGCCGCATAAGTTCCGGAGCTTAATCCCAACAGGATTAGTGCATTGGGTTCCAGGTCAGGTATAATTTTTTCGTTCCATACCTTTAAAAAAAACCAAACGGCGAAAATTAAATTGAAGAATACTGCCTGTAACCGGTGTACACTGGCGCCGCCTTTATCTGATAATATATCCAGGATTAAATTAGTCCCGTTAGAATTTTGATGGCGGGTGACCTGATCGTTTGTTTCATCAGAAACATCAGTTAAGGAAGCTGCTGCTGTTGTTCCGGTACTAATTCCCAATATGATTAAAATTCCATCTGAAAAGGTCGGAATTGAAAAATCGGGATTGTTCTTATCAAAGACCAGGGCAACGAATGCACATAAAACAAAACCCATCCACCAGGCTAATTGTACCCTCGAAAGACTGTATGGTTTTTTGTCGGCTGTACTTGTATCACGAAGTAACTGGAACTTCATGTCTAAGTATGCAATAATCAGGAAATAAACGATTAGCCACAAGACCATTAAAAAATGAAGATTCATTGCAGATATTTATTACGCCTACTCTTTAATACGGATTTTCGGCAACTCCAATATTGAACAAACATGCTGATTGTCAAATAAAATTACACCCATAATTTACCATAAGCAATAGCACGAACGTGTCATTCTATAAAATGGTTATTCCACATTGATGATAGTGGCATGCCGTGCCACCATCTGCCAGCCCTCTTTGGTAATCATCCAAACATTGGTAAAGCGTCGTGTCACAATTTTTCCGACATGGTCGCTTAGCCCTTGTGGTTGAAGTATTTCTTTCCCCATTACAATGGCTATATTTTCAGTAAACGTTATTTTCTCAATAAATCTGTCAAATGTTGCATAGTCAAGTTTGCCCATTCTTACCGATGCCTTTGTGCCTTCTACAGTTCCAACCCTGTTTGCCGGTGTGTTTACAACCATTTCAGGTGACCATAGATTATTAAATAATAGAGTGGTGTCGCGTTTTAATACAGCTTGTCTTTCCATATTTTCCAGATTTCTGATTTCTGATTCTCTATTCGGTTGAGCTAAAACAACACGATGTGTCAGTCCAAATACAAGCAACAATGCAAATAATTTGATTGAATTTTTTTTCATTTTTGAGATTTTAAATCATTTCAGGTCAAAAATAAACCCGCCATAAATTTTACCATTAAAAATTGCAGACTTGCCTGTCCGTCTTTCGTTTACCATCCAGTCATTATCGTTGATGTATGCGATCCTGAAATTCTTTATGCGGAAGGCCAATGAGTAGCTCATTTGTTTCACCGCGAAACCTCCTGAAAGCAAAGCATTGTTGAAGGGCACATAGTTTACCCCGATTGCCGCGTCATAAAACTCATCTTGGGTAAAAAGCACATCGGCCCCAACATTTAAGCGTTGCCATTTGTAAGTCAGGCCTAATCCCAATGATCGCAGGTTTTGCATCGGGATTTCTGAATTGTACGACTGCGACTGTCCCGGAACAAACGCGTCAGCATACAATTCGTTACCAGCCAGGTTCATCAGGTTAACACCAAGTTGCAAGGAATTGGATAGCTTATAAGTAGCAGAAATATCCACATCAAAATGCTGATTGCGGATGATGCTGTCGGTAAAAGTCCCGATAGCGCCATTACCGGCATCCTCTATAAATACCTTATATGGAATATTAAAATCCTGCCATACCGATTTTAGCGTTACCCCCATGCTGAACTGATTACTCACCTTATAAACCGGACTAATAAACGCCGCGTATTCCTTGAGTTTCATTTTTAGGGAATCTACATCCATCGTATTGTTGGGGTTATTATCGGGAAGCAACCCTTTAAAAACTGACTTTCGGCGCTCATCCTGAACCGTATAAATCCCTCCGGCTGATATCGAAATTTTCTCATTTACCTTTAAAAAACCTCCCAGCTTAACATTGTTCTTCACATTGGTGAGTAAACTCAGATTGTTCGGGGTTTTACTGAATGCAATAGCTGAAGGGTTCCAGAATGCGGCCTCTGACATGTCGCGTGACGGGGAAAAATTGAAGCCTGTATTGGCGGAATGGCTAATCGGGGACGACAATAAAAATTGACCGTAACTCATTTTTCCCGGTTCAAGGGTTTGTAACTGGAAAGATCCGGCGTTGGGTAACAATCCAAGTACAGGAGTAATAGTGGTTAAAAAGTTCAAAAACACCGGGGCGCCGGTCAGCGCGGTTGCTGCCGATACATTATCCAGATTTTGACCCGGCTGTTTAATAACCAGATTTAATACACTGTCGGCCGCGAAGGGTTTTAACTCAGCCAATTGGCAATTGGTATTAAGCATCCAGTCTTTTATGGTCACGTATTGTTTGGTGTCGTTCCGGTTTTGCCTATCCTGATCTTCTGAAATAAAAACCCTTTTTGTGATTTCCCTGCAGTTTGCACATCTGGAAACAACATAAATACTTACCAACTTGTCCTGTAATTTCGAAAGTGGTACTCCGGTATTAATCTCAAAATATCCTGAAGGCTGGGAAGCAGTGATTGTCGCTATGGCCGGTCTAAAAGCGGGAACCACGATAATGTTTTCGGCCCCTTTGGTTGAATTCTCTGTTGAATTGATGCATCTGATCCTTCCTTTGAGAATGAATTCCTGGCTTCGGACATTATTACCAAGTATTATTAGCAACCCAACGCAAATGGCAATTATTTTCATGTGACTGAGGTTTTTAATGAGTAATTGGGTTCAAAAAGATATCCCGGTTCTCGATATCCGGAGAATTAATTCTGACCGAAAAGGTTTTGTCTTCAAAATCTTTGTGCGAAGTTGTCAATGTGATTTCGTCGCCAAGCGTATATTCTTCCAGGCGCAGTTTGTAACTGCCATCGGTAATCGAAATGGCAAAATACCGGGTTCCATCTACATTGATCTCAACCCCTCTGATGGGTATTTCGGCAGCGGTCTTTACTTTGCCTGAAATAAAAACAACTGTTGTAAGTGGCAAGGTGAGTTCCAGTGGGGCTGAACTGGTAACAAGCGTATCATAGTTTTTGGTGGCATAGCCTGGGCTCGAAACTTCAATCTTCATCTTGTTTTTCATCATTTCTGAAGGAATTCCGCTAAAAAGAGCCTGTCCCATTTTATCAATGGATTGGGTACGGATGTACTCTTTCAGGTATATTTTTACATCGCCATCGGTCACCGGATACTTTTTCCAGTCGAACACGCGGATCGTGACATTTTTTTCAGGAGACTTTTGGGGAAGGTATAACCCGCCCAATACCACCAGAATTACCCCAACGCCCGGTCCGGTCATTTTAAGAGTAACATTTTGCTGTTTTCCTGTTAAAACGGCGTAAGTGTTCATCACGCCAAAAACAAGGGCGCTTACCGAAATCCCAAAGCAAATCAGGATCAGGTAAAAGATGCGCTGGTCAACTTCATCCGAAACTTTACCCTGAATATATTGCAGGTAATAATAGATCAGCAAAAAAGAAATGACAAATCCGATACCGGCAAGAATGCTGTATCCTGAAACAGGCATCCGGTGAGGAGGAATTGATTTATTTTCTTCTGAATTGGGTGGTCGGTTCATGTGTTTTAAAAATAAGTCTCCCAAACTTCGCCAGCGAACAGTTTTCCGAATTTAGAAACAGCGCGTAACGATTCCCCGGTGTTATCAGCATGAATAGCTTTCATGGTTTGCAGTTGCTTAATAAAATCGCCTATGGCAATTTTCAGAATTCCTTTCCCTTTCACGAGACTTTGATCATCCGCACCTTCATAAATAGTTATAAAAAGTGTAGTAGTATCGCTCCACATATCGAAACCTTTGTCGTCTTTGATTTCTTTAAATCCGTTGAAGTAAAAAGTTGCGCCTTCATTCGTTTTCAGCTTCATCCCGTATTTCATCAACTTGACTTTTCCTTTCGGATCATCTTTGACAAAAAGGTTAAACACTCCATCAATGGCGGTAATCGGGTATTTCGACAAAGCCGGACAATTCACTGTTCCGATCATTTCAGCCTTGTGATTGCTGTCTGCATCAAAGGCTTCCACATCCTGCGATTGGATGGTCAAGGTAAAATCAAAGGGCGAATTGTTTTTCTGTCCTTCGTCATATCCCTTTTTATAATCCGATTTTTCATTCAGGGAAATATAGCCACGCATGGTTTCAGTAAAGGAAACGCCTGCTTCATTCTCTTTCAATGGTGATTTTGCTACCGCCTTTAAATCGTAGTTCAGGGTTTTCTGATTGGCTTCTATGATCAGCTTACTGTTCCGCTCAGCCAGCGCCGAAATAGTCAGCAGCGGATTGGTGCCCAGCGGTCGCGGAATAATGGCGCCATCCATTACATATAAACCATCGTACAAATCAGTCCCGGCAGTGTTGCTGTAAACCTGACCGACATGATTGGTCACGCTTGTCGTTGCATCATCGCCCATTACGCAGCCGCCTAACGGATGTACAGTCACCATGTCATAATTCATGAGCTTATTCCATTGTGGATTTGGCAGGTAAGTTCCGCCTAAAGCTTTTGTTGCTTCCTGAAGTTTACCATTTACCTTCTTAAAGATACTCTGTTTGCCCACATCAGGCCAGCTAATTTCCAAACGGTCGTTATCGAGATGCATCGAACCGTTCCCATCGTCGTGTGTCATCACTAAATAAACCTGTGTATGATTCAAAGCGCCATGATACGGACCTTTCAGTAAACTCACTGCCTCGCGCTTTTTCTCTGCAACCCAATCCTGGTGACCATCATCGGTATCGCTGCCCATCAACCTGGAGAGCGAAATAAATGCAGCGGAAAGTAACGGAGCAATCGGCGCCGGAATACTTCCTTCTTCCATAGTCATTCCATCTTCGAGCACATCTTTTTTACGCATGTCAATGATCGAAGTAATGCAAGGCCCAACAGGTTCCTTATCCTTATCGTCATAGTGTTTTCCTAAGCCGATGCCATTCATTTTGACATCGTTGTTATATCCAAAGCCAAGTACATCGCCATTTCCGGTAAAGCGCTTCCCCAACGAAGGCGAAATATTCAAACCTTTTGCTTTTGAACGCAAAAGTATTTCGGTACTTCCTAAAGCGCCTGCCGATATAATCACATTGTCGGCAGTAATGAAGAGCGGAGGAGCATCAAATTTCTCGCGGCCAACATTATACAGGTGAAAGTAAACCAGCCATTTGTTGTCTTTCCGTTCAATGTATTCCACACCGGCTTCACAAAAAATTTCAGCGCCATGATTCACCGCATCAGGCAGGTAGTTCATGATCAGCGTATTTTTTGCATGATGGTTACAGCCGGTGACACAATCGCCGCAGTTATTGCATTTCTTTTGCTCCACGCCTACATGGTTCGGCTGATTGTCGTATTCGAAATTCACATTGATATCCAGATACCTGAATTCTTCTTTCATGGCTGCTGCCGAAGTTTTCATCCCTTTGGTCTTTTCAAGCAGCGGATAACCGGATTTACCTTCGGGATAAGGAGTCGGCTTCAGCATTTTCCGCGCTTTTTCAAATCCATCTTTTAACGATTGCATGTTATTTCTTATCGCTGTTGGCCATCGCAGGTCATCAAATACGCGCGGTTCGGGTTCGATGGAAACATTGGCATTCACATTGGATGTTCCGCCCAGGCCGCATCCTTTAAACACGGTCATTTCTTTGCCCATGTAAAATTCGTACAGTCCGGTTTTGCTCCCAATGTGCTTTTTGTCGTTACTTATCTGCATTTCTTTTGCTGCATCGTCCAAATCCCAGGGATATTCGCCCGGCTGGAATTCCTTGCCTTTTTCGAGCAGGCACACCTGAAAACCAGCACGTGAAAGGCGTGATGCGGCAATGCTTCCGCCATAGCCTGATCCAATAATAACAAATGGATAGTGCGATTTAATCGCAGTAATGGATTTTGATAAACGTTTCATTTTGATATGTTTTTAATGATAATTGGCGGTTCTATTAAGTAATACTGAGCTTTGTCAACCGAATTAAACGTCAGGTTTTCACCATTGCCTTCTTGTTTCCAGTTGGTGACTACTTTTTCGATTCCAATTGGATAAATGGCAATGTTTCCATCCGGAGTAATGTGGATGCGAAGAAAATTCTTGAAATGAGGGTTTCCAAAAGATGAGAAACTCTCGTTGATATGAATATCTAAAAACAAGCTGCTGAACCAAAGATACAAGCCGAAAATAAAGCTGCCTGCTAAACCTCCGATCAAAAGAGTTTCAACCACATACACCAGGAAGAAGACAAGATCGCTTTTAATGGCCAGTATGGAAATATTAATCCATGAAAATAGCCAGATGAACAAAAACATACTAAACAATTGTATCAGACCATGCAATGCCCCGAACCATTGATAATTCCTTTTTCCGGAATTGCTGTCGGTAAAAACTGTCATGCCTGCAATTACTGCCAGGCAGATCACTAGCACCGGGGGATTCAGGAAAAGATGATCAAACACAACCGAAAACAATCCTCCGAAGCTATGAACATCTGCCAACTGTTGCATAAAGTTCAGTTCCTGATACTGGGTTGTGCTTTGCAGCATCCAGGCAAGCAATAATTGAATGGCAGTCATGGTAACCCAGAAAACGACGTTATTGAATGGAAAGCGTAAAATTTGGTTTGCAATTTTTCGCGATTTCTTTTTAGTGGGGAAACAGGCTTTCATTTCAGGATCTTTAAACTGGGTATTACGTAGAATGGGATCATTCTTTTCATCCAGTCCGGTCAACGTTTGCGGAAGATTATGAGTGGGGTGCAGAAATGCACCTCCACCGCCTGCTGTAATTAGATGATTGATGTACTCGATTCCTTCGCTTGTTTTTTTATGTTCTTCGTAGCGTGAGTAATGATGCAAATCGCCTGTAAGCGTTGCTACTAATTTGAATTTTTTTCCTCCGGTACATCCATACCTGTCCTCGGTAATAAAAATCTGCTCGAAAAATTTGAGACGTTTATACGATTCATCTTTTCGGTGTATCACTTTATACACCCATGCCGGTTCGGAAGTACACAAAATTACTTGATCGCCATGCTTCATGTGTTTGAAAGCAATTTCCTGAAAATAATCTTTCTGCGGCTGGTCAATGTCAGAATTCAATTGCACGTCAATGGCCCACAACCAATAGTTTTGTGGAAGTTGGAGCGCGTAATAACTCCTTTTCTGTAAGGTTTGCCAGTTGCCAATTCTTCTTTTCTGACAGAATAATTTGATAAAATTTCCAAGCCCGTCATACCAGTCATGGTTACCGGGGATGGCAAACATTTTTCGGTTAATTTTATCATCGGGCTGATGTTTTTTTGAAGCCGCGCTGAACGGAATTTTAAATCGTGTATCATACTCATTCATTGATGGGGTAGGATAAACCTGGTCGCCGCCGAGTATCAGCAATTGTCCGGCGGGTAAATCCCAGTTTGCGGAATCTGCAATCCGGTCACCCGAATAATCTGAATTTAAGGTCACTTTTAACGATTGCGCTACCAGGTCGGCAACTGTATAGGTTGAATTAAAACCGTCTCCGGTGTCAGAAACATAGTCAATCCAAATTTCGTCCAGTTTCTGCTTGCTTTCCGCATCAGTACTGCAATCAATCGATTTTTTCTCAGGGTCGAGCGCGGCCTGCAATTCACGGTTGTCGGCATAACTTGCGAAAGTTCCTGAAACCATAGCCTTGAGCGCTGTAGCATATAACTGGCGCGGATCGTACCAGTTAACCATGGTTGGCTGTTTATATTTTTCCGTCAGATTCATATTGTATTTTTTTACTGCCTGAATATTATTGGTTTTTATTTTCCATAGACTTCCTCCAAAATCCTGAATTTTTCTTTCCATTTGCCGAACCAGCCGCTTGAACTGCTCACATGAATGAATGGAACATTTTTTATGCGGCTCCATGCTTTCTGTTTTAATATGAACGAAATTGGCTTCGGCCATTTTTCGCTGGTGATGGTGCAATCGACTTTTCTAAATTCCATTCCGAGCAATAAATCATATTGACTGATCAAACTGAGCTGACATTGCATGTGAATAATCTCATCTTCAAAAACGAAATCGCATTCAAAAGTCAATGTTCTTTCGGCATGATTTACGGTCACTTTATTGTCGAATGTTGAAATCCGGTATTCGCTGTTATCAATTGAAACGGATGCAAAAGCACGTAAAACCAACTCATTGTTTACACTTCTGAAATTGAAATTGATGTTTAGCGAAAATTCAGCAGGCTGCTGTTTCCATTTAATTTTACCTGAAAACAGTGACCTGAAGATCAATGCCGCTCCCGGTTCATTCATCTGCGATGCCCGATAGTCGGGCGCTACCCCCCCTTCTGATTTTCGTTGCAGATAACTTTTTGCATCGGCATATCCCCGGTTGATTAATTCGTCTGCATTGATTTTATTGAACATTAAATCAGGATCGAGTGGTAGTGGGAACTCAGGTTTAATAACATGTAAAATGATCTTTTCACTCGCAGTTTTTTCACTGTTCAGCTTTTCCAATTGTTCAAACTCAAGCAGCAAACCTCCATTGGCGCTTATTTCGATCATGTGCACATACTGATTAAATGTGCCATTTAAATATTCGTGCGAGTTGCCAATTGCCCAAACTAACCATATTTCGTTCACATTCCGTTTGATGGCTTCGGTGATATTTGCATCTTTAATCCATACCGCATCGGTGTACCAATCGCCGTTAATCTTAATTGCAGGCATAAATATGGGCAACGACATTCCTGCCACCAGATGTTGAAGTGTTACATTTCTATTCGAGAAGACTTCAACTGTTTTCTTCGAAAAGTTGCACACATTAAAAGTGGCATCAATCGAAGTGTTTGAATTCATTCTGGCCACGTCAATCCCCAGGGTTGGGTAAACTTTATTGATCATTCCATCGGCGTCGCCAAAGGCGGCAAATGTTTTTTTCGAGAAATAACTTTTAAAAGGCAGCAGTGACGAAAAATTCATCACGTTTACCTTTCGCCAGCGCCTGCCCATGTCTTTAGCTACAATTCCTGAACTCAACATGGCCGTATTAAAAATTCCTCCTGAAGTGCCGTCAAAATGACTGAAGCTTAAACCTTCTTCTTCCAGCGCCGTGATTACGCCTGCCTGGTAGGCGAGGCGCGCGCCGCCACCGGCGAGTATCAGTGAACGTTTGATACCGGCAGAATTTACTCCAGCTATGATATTTTTAGGTGATAACATTTTGCATAGCCAGTTTTCGTGAATAAAAATAAATGACCACCACTCCCGCTAATTCAAAAGCAAGGAAGAAAAGCATCATGAAACTTGGAGTGCCATCCAATATTATTGACACAATTCTTGAAAGAACGCCAGCGCTCATAATAAAAATGAAAAGCCTGTTGAATTTCTTTTCACTGAATATATTTTTCACATACAGGATGGCAAAAATGCCAAATCCCAATTCAATGGCCCGGAGAAACCGATATTGGCTCAATAGGTTGATGCGTTGATAATCGGTTAAAGTGACTGTATCTAAATTGAATAACAGCCGGTGATCGAATTCAGGATTGATAAATGCGCCCCAGAAACCTGCAACGATTACCAATCCGATGTAGGAATAATAGAAAAAGTAATTAGCCGACCGCATCGCTTTTGATTGTTTTGAGATAATAGAAAAACAGTAAGCCAGATAATAAATCAAAAATGGCTACTCCGGCCGCAAGCGGAACAAATACCCCATTAAAAATTCCGATAAAAACGGCCGCCGAAGCGCCTAATTTTTGTAAGCCCGACCAGATTATCGTAACCCGGTTGTTCTCTTCGTTGTACAGGGCGTGAATCATCATTCCTCCAAACAGGAACATAAACATACCGATGGTGGCAAATAATTGCGTGGTGGTCGTGTCAATTTCGGCACCCACAAAATTCAGGACAAAGGCTGGCGCTATTGCTTGCATGGCGCCTGAAAACAATGTGGCAATTGAAATCAATAGAATGATGAGCCGGATATATTTTTTCATAGGTTACCGTTTACGCGCTTTGGCAATGAAATAATACATCGTAATTCCCCACATCACTGCCAGGATATAAAAACGCACATCATTGAAAAACATCCAGTCTTTCAATAATTCCTGAAGGACAGCCTGATCAGTTACACCAGCCTTAAATTGGTCGTTGATATCTTCAATAAACTTTTGTTGGGTTACCACCGGAACAAGCAAGCCAGGAATCCATGCCAGCGGGATCCAGCGGAATTTGGTTTTCCATTCGGTAATCAGCATGATTATCAGAGCAACCGCCATGATCGGAATGGAAATAAAGAAAAACTTAGTTGCTGTATCGGTTTGCGGAATAATTGCATCATAGTAATTACTCACATTTAATTTCGTCGGATAGTTTGGGAAAAAGAAAAAATGAAGTGTCCAGAACATACCGAGGTAGATTGACGAACAAAAAAAGATGTAAGCATTGTTGATGTCGAGTAGGGTCTGTTTAATTTTCATGATGAGGTCGTTTTAAATTTTAAATTTTTCGTAATCGGTAATGGAAGGCGCTTCCAGCCAATCTTCATTTAATCCCAAATTGAATACACTTTCAAATCCTTCGGGAGTGACTTTCTGTGGCTTATTTTCGTAGGTCATAAACCAGCATTCGAAATGATCGTCCAGAATACCAGTGGTTTCTGGCATGTACATCGTGAAAAATGGTTTGCTTTCAATTTTCAGTTCCTTTAAAAATTTAGTTCGGGGATGGTCGCCGATGAAAATCCGGCCAGTTGCCTTTTTCCCAAGCCTGATTCCGGCTTTCGATTTAAAATGAACGTACGAGGCCATCAGCATATTCCTGAAATGGCTGTAGTTGATCGCACTGAGGTTGATCGGGAAATTGTTCTTTTGTGGTTTATCTATTTCAATCCTGAAAGCAAACTGTCCGTCTTTTTCGTATTGCGAACTGACCTGACTATCGGTAATAATAAAATCGAGGTTTGCTTTATGTTTGGGCATTCCCCAGATTCCTTTTCCGCCTTTCACCGAAACTTCGGAACTGACCGGAAGATCAAGAATGAACTGACCGGTTTTATAAGTTTTCATCATCATGGCCGGAAGCATGGCCGGAGCAGGTTCTCTGCCTCTGGTTACAGCCAGCGCGATACTGTATTCAATGTATTTGCCAATGGTGGTAAAACGGTAATCTATGACCGTCACCATAAATACAGCCTTTCCAAATGCTTTAACCGGATGCAGCTCATTTCCGGGTAAAATGGCTTTTGCTTTTTCGTAGTCGCATAAAAAACCGGCCATTATTGCCGGCGATTTTGTTGCACCCACAGGCAGCTTAAAGGTGATTCCATCAACCATCGAATAGCGGCCTTCGTAATTTTTAATTCGTTTCGATACTGACATAATGATCTGTTTTATACATTTAATTCATCAATCATCACTGGGAAAATATCTTTGTGTGCATTCTTTCCCAGAAAGATATCCAGGTGACTATAAGTGTCATACACATGGATTTTGTGAAATCCGGGTTTCAGGGCATTGAAATATTCAAACGAATTAACCTGGCTTTTACTCCTGAAACATTTGTTGAGCTTTCCGGCAAAAAAGACAAAACGCGCATCGGTCGCCGGTTTTGTGTCAGCATAGTGTTTCGCACCATCAACCGAAACCAATGATCCGTTATGTACGCCTTTCCGGATATGCCTGAAAAAATGGATGGGCACCGGACCAAATTCATTACGAATCCAGTTTTTGGTTTCATTGCTGAGATTTTCCAGTTCCCACAATGCCGGAAATCCTGCGCCATAAGTAAAACTCACAAATTTGCCCACCCGGGTATCTTTTTCGAAATGGGTGGCAAGAACCAATGCCTTAAAAAATTTCGAACGTAAATCCGGAGCCTCGTCACCCCATCTAGGATTGAGGTAATCAGTTATAAGTCCTGCTATTTCAAGAATCACATCCAGTTTTACACGTGACCATGAAGGCACAACAGGATGAAGCGAAACTGCATTGGAAACAATGGTTGTAACCTGGGGCACCAAACCTTTGACTGCCGAAATCATGAAGCTGGTCGAACCCTGGCAATGAATTATGGCTTTGCATTGGTCGGCGCCGCTAACTTCACATACTTTTTGAATAGCAGCCGGATGGTCATTTTTCGCTACTATATCCAAATCCCATTTATTGGCCTGAAATTCGGTACTTGCCCGCCAGTTTTCGAGAAATACATCATAACCGGCATCGGCAAGCATATCCAGCAGGTTAACTTCATTGGGGGGATTGAAAATGTTGGCACGCACTCCGGCCCCATGCACCAGCATTACCGGTCCCCGATGTTTGGAGCGATCGTGTTTTAACCGCCACAAATTACATTCAAAACCATCACAGGCTTTAAAAGGAATAATATCAAACGTATGATTCGGCATAAGTTAATGCGGTTTACAGTAAAAAATTATAATGGACTATATATTATTGCATTTAATACAATGTTCGGTTTATAAAAATAAAAACACATCTTAATATCTTAAATTAAATTTCAATAAGCTATAAAATACTTAAGTTATTATTTATAGTTTGGAGCTATGGTTAACCTTGTTTCTTTTCCCTGTCATCTGAAGTAGGAGTAGCAACTGAACCCCTCAACTTCATCATTTTATTCAGGAGGTCGAACCAGAATGGGGCGCCTGGCGAGAGCGCCAATGCTGTAATTATCCAGCCTATAAGAGCGCTGACGAATATTCCCAACTCACGAGTAATGCCTTCATAAGAATCAGGCCCTAATCCAGGAAGGCCATTGCCTTTTTTGATGTCATTTTTTATCATCGGATCTGCTCGTTTGATTAAGGTATCTCTTCTGGCCAGCATGTACTGGTAATTTACCAGAACCAATGAATCTTCCAATTGTTTATTATGAAGTGCTTTATTTGAAGTAAGCTCTTCTTTGGTGTACTCAGCTAAGAATTTCTCATTATCTAAGACGGAAGAATTTCAGCATATACATGAGCTTCTCTTATCGGAGTATCCTTTCTTATTTTCCATTTGTATTTTACAGCAATGAAGCCAAGCGAAACCAGAAAAATGATGCATGACATAAATTGGCCGGTTGAAAAATTGCCAACCCATCCCCTGTTTTCATCGCCCCTGAAAAACTCGATCAGGAACCGGAAAATGGCATAACTCATCCAAAACAGAAAGAACAAAACGCCAGGTTTGAATAAATCTTTTCGCCATAACACCGAAAAGAGGATAAATAAGATCATCCCTTTCAGCACACAAAAAAGCTGAACCGGATGAACCGGCAGGGACAGTATATCTGCCGAACCAATCAATCCTTGATCCAGATGATCGAAATATGCATAACTGCCTTTTGGATATTGAACTGCCCAGATCGAGTTGCTCAAAGTGCCGTAATCGCAACCATTTAATAAGCACGCAAAACGCCCGACCATAGGCCCAATGCCGAGAACCGAAGCGATTACATCCAGATATTTCCAAAGCGAAATGTGATAGAAGAGACCATATAAAACAATACCTGAAATTCCACCAAGGTAAACTCCGAACGAAACCGTTGCACCGTTAAGCTCCAGTAATATTTCAGGATGATGCCAGGTGTAACTGATATTCTGGACCAGATAAAATATCCGTGCACCGAGCAATGCCGCAGCCGATCCCCAAATCGCAATTCCTGCCGCATGCCGGGTATCTAAACCGGAAGCTTTACACCGCTTCAGAAGAAAAATAATTCCCAATCCGAGCATGATGGCATACACCACTGCCGGATCGGGAATCAGATAGCTGAATATATCGGTATGGAAAAGATTATTAAAGTACTCAATGAGCCTTGGACGCATGGTTCAATTTAGTTGTTATACTTTTTTAGTCTTCCTTCTCCTGTAAACAATTAATCCAACCAGCGGCAAAAGTGGCACCAAAGCCATTGTAGAAGAGGAGGTAGATGCTGAAGCCGAACAGGAACAATCTTTGGTTCCCGTACCGTTTATGGCTGCCCGGCCCACCGGAACATCAACTCCCAGAAAATTATTCCCAGGCTGTACCGAGCTGCGGCTATTTCCTCCGGCGCCATCTCGGGTAGTGACTCTGTAATAAATATCAGTTCCAGCCTTCAGGGTATTCCAATCTGCAACGGGCATGGTATAAGTCGCTGTACCTCCTGCTGCTGATGCTACTCCGCCCAGCCATGCGCTGGTTATATGATTGACTGCAAAAGCTTCGTCATTGGCAAGCTCGATCTGAAATTGGGTGTTGAAAGGCAGGGCGCCGGATGTGACCACATTATTTCCTGCAAATGTATAGTCATCGCCCGTCCATACTGTAAAAACAGGACCGGCTGCACTGGCGCGGTTTAAATAGGAATGATCAATATCAATGATGGCATCTTTGGGGGAGAGAAAAATTCCTGCACGGGCATAACCTGCAAGTAATTTATGAATCAGGCGCGATGATTGATAAAGTGGCGCCAATTGTTTTAATAAATCCTGATTGGAATCATGAATGGCTTTCGATGAACCATCATTCAGAATACCGACACCGGCGGTAGTCATGGCTTTAATTGTATTCATGTTAATGCCCAATGTCCCAAAGCTGGTGGCATCGTTCATTCCCTGGCGCGAACTCCACTGTGCCCAGGCGGTTATTTGACCGGCCGAATGAATCTGATTTGATCCGCCTCCTGAATTTCGGTCTGGAAAAATGTCAGTCGCCTCTGCCTGTCGGGGAACAAATCCGCTTTGAACCGGTGCCGGACAATTGTGTGCCCACCATCCCCCAAAAATATCTGTATTAAAATTGGTACATGCCCAGAAATCTGCAAGTCCTTCGTTCATTGATCCGGTTATTGTGCCACCTCCAACACCATACTGCAGACCATTTAATCCGTGACCAAATTCATGAGCAATAACAGTTCCATCAATCGCCGAATTGAATAATTGACTGCAAGCTACGCTGTTGCCTGTAGTAGCTCCACCAATGCCAAATGCCATGCTCGAACAGGCATTGTTGATGCCAAAACCGCATGGATTATTATCATTGACCGAAACCGTTAATGCCGGAAACACTTCACTTCCCAAAAGCATATATATTTGCCGTTCAAAAGAAATGTTGGCAAAAGCGTTTACCTGCTGAAATTGACCATTATAACCAGCCTGACTGGTTCTTTCAATGGTGGTGCCGTTAATCGGCGCTACGTTAAAATTAGCGGTACCCGAACCATCGTCAGCTACAGTAACAACCCCTGCAGTACCATCTGTCCCGTCATTGGTCAGGGTAAGCACGCCGGTCAATCTCAAGGTATAAACGCCACCGGCTGGCGCATCCACCTCAAAAGTCAATTCCCTGGTTGGCGAATTGGGGTCGGGATTGAAAACTAATCCTTTTGCTCTGTCGAAAAAGAATAATGGCAACAATTGTAGCACTTTCCCGGTTTCAGCATCTATCCAAACCTGGTATGGTCCATCAGAGGAAACTTCTGTTTTCCATGTAAATTTAAACCCGTCGGCATAAGGAAGCAAAACAATTTCGCCTTTGTTGGTGGCTTTCAGCTCTTCCAATTTATTTTCTTTCCTGATTTGGGCCATAGCTTTTACAGTGGCCTCCTTTAAAGACAGAGCTTTTCTGTTTGTTGGTTTTACGGTGTTGTAAAACTTGCCAAGAAGGGACACAAATTCATTTTGGTTTCGGTTATTAATACTAATAGCAGTATTGTCAATGATAATATCTTCAAAATATTGGTCAAAGCGGAAAATGGAAATAGTAAGGTTCGACTGCTGCTTTAACTCATTGCCCAATTCGTTCAGCATATTATCTGAAGATGTGCTTACATCTTTCATTTCTTTTTTTAGTCTCTCCATTGTGGTTTGCTTGCCTAGCCTGATCTGCTCGTCAATGTAGGTGGCATCCGATTTGGCCGTTGTTGCATTAATGCCCAACCGGATATCCTTATCTACACGTAAGGGGCTTTTCAGCGATTCAAGGAAAGTGGAAACCATTCGTTTTGCATCATCGGGCGCTTTTACATTTTGTCCGCTGATATTGATCTGAAAATTCTCTCCTTCATGCGTAGGAAGCTGTCCGCCTGCATTTTTGAACGGCAGTTGTTCCATCCTGTATTCCACTGCGGGTCTTTTTTCTTCAGGAACATATACCTGTTTGATTTTATAAGGAGATTCGACAGCTTGTTGTGCAAAGGCAGCCGAACCAGCAATTGCCAGCATCATCAGGAGGCTGGCAATCATTTTTAAATTAGCAATGTATTTCATAGTTGTTTGGGTTTTTAATGAGTTTTTTTTGCTTATTCTTTTCTGATTTCAGAAAATATCGCTTCATTTTTGAGAGTTAAACCCTGCAAGGTTTCAAGAGACTTCTGAAATTTAATTTTTATCGTTCCAAAGGAACCAACGGTCGGTAAAATGAATGCAAAAAAGACTTTCTTTTGTCCCGAACGGGACAATCCCTTGACTGGGATTCAGCTTTTTTACCGACCGATTTTCCCTACGGGAAATTTTCAAACAGTTTCTTGAGCCTTGCAGGATTACTAACAAAAAATATTGATTTTAAAATCAATCATCAACCTTTACAGAATGACAACCAATCTTCAATATTGTCATGCTGATTTTCACCATCTGTAAGTTTTAGTTCAACTGAAAGCCAAACGGTGTAAGCACATCTTCTTAATGTATCTACCGGGACTAAGGCCGGATTGTGCAACTCTGTCGCTGTTCCAAAGGTTTCAGCTACCGACCCGACTGGTGCAATGTTCTCAATCGAATAAGGCCCGCCAGGTCCGTATAAAGTCAGGCTCACTGCTCCCATATTTGGGTTCGCTGCCGTATAATTTACGTGAATTGCATTGGTGATGGGTGTGCAACCAGCGCCTCCGCCTATCAATTCCTGAAGATCAATACAGGCAACGCCCATTTCGTTCGAAACCTGAGGCATCCAGGAACCAAATTGAGGAACATTCTGATACACGGTGTTGAACATGGCAACCGGAACGGATACACCGGCAAAAACTTCAGAAGCGGCATTGCCCACTTCCCGCTTGACCATCCGTATTTTGAAATACCTGTTTTGCCTAAGAGGGGCTATTGTAGTTGTGGATTGGCCTTGTACCAGCCCGGCCATATTTACAGTTGCGCCATTTAGCGAAGCTGTATTCAGGCTTAACAGTTCGCCGTTAATATTTGGGGCAAAATTAGCTGCCTGCGGTACGGCGATCCATCCTGCTGCATCTACTCCTCCGCTGACATTGCCAACTTTGTAGGGTACAATTGAAACCGGATTCATCACATCACCTGTCAAAGTGAAGAAAGAGCCAATTTCGGCTTCGCACATTTGCGGGGCTAGCACTTTTTTCCATGCACCGATTTCAGCGCCACCCGGGCCAACTGTTTCAATGGTTTCAAAACTGTACTCCATTGCCACTCCGTTTAATGTTTTGCTGAGGTTTCCCCGTAATTTAATGCAACTGAAAAATGCCTGTCCTGAAGGGGTTTTTCCTGTTAAAAGCGAAATTACATTGGGATCAGCGCCTGCAACTACTGCGTTGATAAAATGATTGCCATTGTTCCCGATTTTTGTAAACGAAGCAGGAATTCCGGGATCAGGAATCTTAATATCCTTCAGGCATAATTCGACACAAAGACAATAACCAACATTTTTTCTCCGGTTGGCGGCTGTTTCTCCTTGTATGGCTACACCGTTGTATTCATATTTGAAATATACATCAGGCCCGCTGTGGAAGGTAAGTGGCAAACCCTTATCCGTTTCAACATTGATAAAGGGCGATAAAAATGTTTTTTTGAAATCAACTGATGTATAATCAATCCTGAAATGTCCGTTTGAATCTGTGACGGCGCTTCCCAGGTTATCATCGGTAATGAAATCGGCATCCCAGGCTGTTATTGTAACATCAGGAATAGGGGTTTTAGTGCGACAATCAACCATGCGGCCACAAATTACCCAGGCATCAAAATATTTGCCCCTGATTAAGCACCACCATTTGGTTGGGATACAATATTCCCATTGGAAAAAATAATTTTCCCGTTGTTTATCTATTCTCCACTCCGGAAAAACAGTTGTCAGATGAATTTGGAGAGGCTCTTTGATGGGTGGTTTGGGTGGAATGCGAGGTACAGTTCCGCAGACAAAATCAATATCAAAGGCTGTTTTGCTGTACTTTTCATCCAGCTCAAATGTGTAATTGCCTTTTTCATCGGTTTTGGCAGTTGCTATCAGCAAATCTTTTCTGGCTGCGGCTTCTTCTTTTGTAACGAGACGGAATGTGTCTTTTGTATCAGCAACGACGTGGCTTATTACATTTTCTTTTTGCCAGGGAAGGTAAAGGCGCACTTCGTTGTTGGCAAGGGGTTCAAAACATTCTTCACAAAGATGACCGCAGAGCTTTCCTCTAAGATAATATTTCATAATTCTCGTGTTTTTGTGTTTCGCCTACTCTTTTTTCGGATTTTCGGTTGCTTCCGTTGTTATTGTTTTTTTTATGTTCTCATTTAAAATGAAAATCACATCAATCCATTATAAGAAATGGAATAAAAGGTATCCAATCAATACAGCCAAGGCGATTGCTACCGCACCAACACTAAAATTGAAAGTAGAATTCACATTGCAGGAGTTTTTTATATCCTGTCCATTTCTGGTCATCCGATTCTTATCTGTATTTTCCATTTTGAGTTAGTTTAGATATAAACACAATGTTTGCTCCAGCGAACTACCGAAATCTGCAAACTGGTAAGAACCGGATTTGCAACAGGAGTGGATCCGTTCATCAGGTTATTGGTGTCTGAATCATGAGTCAACCAACAGGCATGGCCCATTTCGTGAGCTGCAACAAAAGCCTGGTCGGTGGGTTTTGCTTCTATGACCACATAATTGTGCGTTGACGTAAAACTGCATCCATTTGTATTAACAGGTGTGACATCCTGCACGATGAACACTAATATTTCGGCTCCCAAACCAATAACACGCCTGAAACTATCGGTGAACTTACAGGTAGCGGATGCTATTTCAAAATAAGAGCCAGCAAGCCACCAGTCATTAAAAAATCCACCTGCATCGCAACCTACAGACAATCCTGCTGCTGGTGGGGTAATTCCTGTTTTACAGATCCCTGTAAAAATCAGATTGATGTTACAGGTAGTATCATAAAATGTAATTGCTGAATTTACCTGCCTCATAATATCAACATCGGGTACTATCTGCACTCCCCCCACCGAAGGGACAACCACTCCAAAGTACATTTTTTTGCGTGGACGGATACCTAACAGGGATCCTAAAAAGTCAATCAGCCCTACTATGCGCCAAATGATTTCTGTTACCCAATTCAATATGGTCCGCAGAATACCTCCAATTATGGGAATGCTCAGTACTAAATTGACAATAAAGCCAATAACATCCAGAATGACATTAACAACCTCACAAACAATTCGTGTCACCCATTTGCCAACAGTTACTATTACCCATCGGATTACTTTGACAAGAACCCATACCAGCCAGCAAAACCATTTATTGCAACAAAGACACCACCAGTTGCAATCTTGTTCGCGGCATCGCCTTTCCTGCCTGTTTTCCCATTCCTCAATTGGTTGTTCAACTTGTTCTTCAATCCATTCCTGAACTTCACGACATACTCGTCCCATATTGTATGTTTTTTTGATTAGTTAATATGATCTTATTTGTTTCAAAGTATTGATATTTAATCTTTCATGTAAATGACGCGAAAGATTAATGAGCTTCCGGCGGGCGCGAAATAAGCCTATTCCTTTTCCGGTTAAAGCTGCAAAAAGTGTAATGCCGGCACACCATACAATCTCATGCAATGTAATGGCCGTAATTTTTCCTCCGGAAATAAAATAACCAGCCACCATTATTACTAAAGTCAGGTTCATAAAAATGCTTCCGGTTTCACAACCGCATGCGTTGTGAAAACCATTTACCTGATCGCTTATCTTCTGGTTCTCGTCAGGTGAAAATTCTGACAGGTTAAAGATGTAAGTTCTCAGTTCATTATCGAATTGAATCTTTCGTAATGAATTTGTCCATTCTTTGAAAGTTGTCAGGTCATCAATAATAATCTCCTTTCTTGTTCGGGGACTTGTCTTATAATCCATTTTTCAGTTCGTTTTTTTGTATGGTCAACTTATTCAATCAGCTTCTCTCAATCAGGGCATAAAATTCCCGGTATTGATCCACTCATTTTTGATCACCGACCACCAGTCTTCGGCAAGACCTTTTAATACATATTCATACGGAAGCCAGCCGTAACCATTGTCGCCCCAGTCTGTACCCCAGGAGTTCCGGATTAGCAATGCCCCGACGGTTTCTTTTGCCCCCACCGCATTATTTTTAATTTTCATTTTATCGTCATATCCGGCTGCGATAATCGCGTGACCCCCCAAAATTTTATCTCCTTTAACCGGATAAGGGATTTTTCCTCCCGAATCGGAAGCCTGATTAATTGAACTGTAAACTGTAAATCCGAACATGGATGGGAGTCCTACTGCTAAAGTGTTTTTGATTTGGGTAAGCAAATCTGATGCCTTTATACCGGGTGGGTCGAGCCTGTAATAGCTGATTGATTGATAATTTTGGGCAAAAGCATAACAGAAGGCCGAAGGTTCAATGTCAAAATCAGCAATATTATAAGGCCAGTATTCTTCAGGCGGAATACCAAAAAGTACCATTGCGCCCATTGTACTGCGAAGAAAAGCTCCGTTATCACCAGATTCGTGCATAAGGTTTCGGGTCGTTTTATAAAGGAAGAGCCTTGAAGCATCGGTATGCTTTCCAAACGCCCGGCGTTCGAAATACTCAACCAGTCCAACTCCGGCATTGGCCGTGCATGATCCCAGATCACCCTGATCTTCGACAGGCGAAAACCAACTGGTTAGCTTAACTGATGCAGGTAAAGAAGCCTTGTTCTGTTTTTCAAAGCCTGTTTTCTCAAGCATTTGTTTTACTGAATCTTCTTGTCCCAATTTTTTCAGACGATCAGATATAGTATCATTCTCAACAGTCATGTCCCTGAAATCGGGATAATCAGGCAACCAGCCCATGGCTAATCTCCTGCGCATAAATATTCCCATAATTACCTCCTTTTAAAAAGTTATTCTAAAAAATATACTGACGAATAAGTCCTGTACTGAATTTCAATTGGTAAATAATTGTTCTTCAGCTTCGTATAAAGTTACGTCCTTAATGTACTCTGGCGCAATAGCACGAAAGTGTCATATAACGGGCAGCAGATTTCAGGGCTATCAGAATTTCAGACGGGCAAACCAGACGAGTATTGGCTATAAATATTTGAATCCGGAATGCCAAATTGTAGTGGACTGGAATTTATTTTCAGCATGAAAATCAATTCTTGTGGAATTTAGGGTTACTTATACCGTATTTTAAGGATTAATAGATGTAAACGGTTCGGATTGCATTCTATAGTTTTTTTAGGATTAGTTAAAGCATTTCATAAATATGGGTAAAAATAAAACCCTGACTTTTTCAGACTTGGATCATGGTGTGATCAATGACCATACTGATGACAGAAAAACTTTTCCAAACAGGAAAAGAAGAGTCCGTGAATTGCCCGTCAATAACCCAAATCCATTTTTTGACATTTGTCTGATTGATTATTCAGGAAGGCAGTTCTCGTGTACCCACGGAAATTGCCAAAAGCATAGTGTTTGTTTTAAGAATGGCCGCCTGCAGGAAAGTCTTGATTTCCATGAACTTCATTTTCATGCTGAGGATAGGATGCTTTGGTGCGAGGAAGCTTTTCCGGATCTGATGAAGTTTTTTGATTCGGTATCGTCCTGGGATTTTCCGGATTACCGGTTTGTTTTCAATCACCGGTATATCCGGAAGGATGGGAGCATTACCCAGTTTATGCATGAGGGTTCCATAGTCTTTCCCGAAGATCAGTTGTTGCCGGTTCTGAACCTGAAGGTATTTTTTGAAATAACTGATATCAAAACTGATGAAACTATTGTACTGACTATTTTCCAGTACACTCCGGATCAGGGTTATCAGAAAGTTTTTACCAAAGAGTATGGAAGGTATAACAACTCACTTTTAACGCAACGGGAGATAGAGATTATCAGGCTTTGCCATGAAGGGCTGAGCAGCAAAATGATAGCAGAAGAACTGAACCTGAGCATTCATACCGTTAAAAATCATAAGCGCCACTGCATGGACAAAACTTCAACACACAATATCACCGAACTGATCCATGTTTGTTTAAATAATCATTGGCTGTAAAACCTTAAAGATGATCAGTAATATTGAAAATCATTGGATTATTAGTCTGAACAAAAATAATTGGCTGAGTTTTCCAACAATACGAGTTGTTCTGCTATTTCTGCATTCTTGAAGATTTTTTTTGCAGCTATTAATTGTTCATTTTGATTTTGCGAGTGATTTTTATACGTTTCCCACTCAGGAAAATAATCTTCTGCCTGATTTCCCCAACACTCCCATCCGGGTCTTGATCCTCTGGCGAACATTTCAAGAAATGGACCCTTACTACATGATTCTATCAATTCATATTGCTCATCAGGTTTTCTACTATGTTCTCTTTTCTGTTTTACAATCATATTTTCCTGAGATCTTCCAGGATCGAGAGTTCTCGCGTTTTTCCCTCGTGTTCCAAATAGGATTATTTCAGTTACATTTCTAAAATAGAAGCCAACACCCCGTCTATCTGGTCCTCCGTCTTTTCTTATTTTATACCAAATCAAGTTTGTTTTATATGTAAATCCCCATGCGGCCATGACTTCTAATCCTTCTTTTAGCAAGGCATTAGGAACCCATAAATACAAATTAGCAGAATCCGTTGCAAAATCTTTAACTGGAATGCTTTTTATTTCATCAAGTGATAACGTTGTGTATCTTGATAACCTCTTGTGTTCTGGAGCCATTTTCCCAGTTCTATTTTGAAATTGCCAAGGTGGATCGGCAAGAATGGTCGCAAATTTCTTCCCAACTAAGCGCACTTTAAAATCATCTGCAACAGAAATAATTTTATTCATTATTTGTCATTAATTTTGTTTTTATTCCAAAAACTAAAACCGGACACCCTCCATTCCGACCTGCTTCAAGCCTTGGAAGCAATTTTCCCATATGAGTCGTGCTTGCACCATATTTATGATTTATTCCTAATTCTTTAAAAAGTGGATCCAACTCATTACTTCTCGTTACAAGGACACCGACGCTAATTGCATTGTATTCAAAAAAGGCTCTAAAAGCATATAAATCTCTGTCAAACGTCTGATCTTTACTATTCCATTCGAGATCAAATGCTACACGATGTTTTAAGTAGTCAACTAAATGAGAACCATGGCTGATTGAACTTTTTAATTCTCTTGATTTTCCTTTAATCTCGAATACTTCGAGTTTTGCCTCTAAATTTTTTTCATTCCACCCCATTGGACGTAGAATATCAGAAAATAATTTAGGTATTTGACTCTCGTTTCCTCCAGAAGCTAAAATATCTTTCATGGAAAAACGGAAACTTCTCAACGCAGTACAAATTTCTTCAAACTCAATAGGAAAATCCTTAGCTAGAATTGTTGAAGCATGTTTAAAATCATGTACTTCATAAAGGTCTTGTAAGTCTTCAGGTATATATTCTTTCCAACTCATTTAAGTAATATAATATTAGATCTATTTATTGCAATATTACTCCAATTTTTCGTTCAGGGCAAATGGAGTCATGATTAAATTCCTCTACTTTTGTTTCCTGAAAAATTCCCATTCAATGATAAAAGTATTGTTTGTATGTCTGGGCAATATTTGCAGGAGTCCCAGTGCGGAAGCAGTTTTTAATACTTTGATTGAGAAGAATGGACTCGGAAGCGAGTTACAGTGCGATTCGGCTGGTACTGCGGCCTATCATGCGGGCGAACCTGCCGATTACAGGATGAGACTGTTTGCAAAGAAAAGGGGGTACCAACTGACCAGCATTTCAAGGCCTTTTAATCCGAAGGTTGATTTCGACAGTTTTGACAATATCATTGGCATGGACAGCCAAAACGTACGCGATTTGAAAACAATGGCCCGAAATAAAACTGACCGGAAGAAAATTTTCCTGATGACTGATTTTTGTTTTACCGATAAATACGATTCAGTACCTGATCCGTATTATGGCAGCGACGCGGATTTCGGATTGGTTTTAGATATTCTGGAAGATGCCTGTGCGGGGCTGATCCGTAAGCTGCATCAAAGCTGATCACAAATCTGTTGACCCGAATTAGCCAATCGCGGCATCCAGAATACGCTCAACATGAATTTTGGTGGTATTAAGCAATTCAATGTCTTCCATATCGCTGGTTTTCAGCAACAGTGGCAGCTCAGTTCCACCAAGAATCAGGCTATCTATCTGGCCTTCATTATACATCCGGTTGGCTATAGACAACAACCGGCTTTTCGATTCAGGAAGGAAACGGCCCCGGACAAGTTCTTCCATGTATATTTTATGTATGTATTTTCGCTCGTCGGGCATGGGGGTAATAATTTCCATTCCCGATGATTCAAATCCGTCCTGAAAAAACTCTCCTTCCATGGTCGAGATGGTACCAAATAATCCCAGTCTGCAATAACCCTTGGATTGTGCATAGGCAATGGTAGAATCAACAATGCTGACCATCTTGGTCTTTACACGTTTTTCCAAAGCTTCGTAAACCAGGTGCGGTGTATTTGAAGCCATAAAAATCACTTTGGCCCCGGCTTTTTCAAGAACGAATATTTCTTCTGACAGATAATCAACCAATTCATCCAGTTGATCGTTCGAAATCAGGCTCAACATATGCGTCATATTAATACTGTTGATGATGATGGACGGATATTCACGTTGTCCGGTGCGTTCCTGAAAACGGGAAATGATTCGCTGGTAGTAATCAACAGTTGATGCCGGGGCAATTCCCCCAATCATTCCAATGGTTTTTACTTGTTTTAGCATACTCGAAACAGTTTATTGAGCGTAAATGAAAGTTGTTCTTTTTATCTTCTAACCCCCTGAACGTTTGACCTGGTAATTTTCGCTTTTCAGAATTTCAATTACTTTGTTACAAAAATCACCCTGAATCAGGATTTCTCCATCTTTGGACGAACCGCCAACTCCACATTTGGTCTTCAATTTTTTAGCTAATGCTTTTAAATCGTCGTCGGTACCAATAAAACCAGTAATTAGCGTTGCTTTTTTACCGTTACGTTGCTTTTTGTCGAGCTGAACATGCAAATCCTGCCTGTTTGGTGGCAGCGTTTCCGATTCATCCCCGGCAGTACTTTCGAATCGGAAATCAGGATTTGTAGAGTAAACCATCCCCAGCCTTTCTTTCCAGTCGTTAGCCATTTTTCCTGAAATTTGCGGTCAAAGATAGCAGATTTTAAAAATGATTATTTTTTTTACCACAAAACTTCTTCCAGAATTTTTCCGGCACAATAATCGGGAATAGGTATTTTTAAAATCTCTAAAATGGTAGGCAACATATCTTCGCCTTTAATCTGGCCTCTGATGTGCGTGTTTTTTACTGAATTTCCATGCATAATAAACGGAATGTTCGCATTGTCGTTATAAATGGTGCGCTGATATTTATACACCGGTTGCCATCCGTCTTCGAGCTGGTACAACACATCGCCCGATCGTTTGAAATTGTATGAATTGGCAATTACTGCAAGCTGTCCTTTGGTATAATCGCCCTGCTCAAAAGATACGGAAGGTAAGGCGATTTTTACCCCTTCAAACTGATTGATAAAATTGGCTGTTTTGGTCTGGATATCCTCAAGTTGAATGTTCTTCTTTTCGAGCAGGTCGCGGTCGAAATAGAGTTGCTGGTCGCCGGCAACCTCAATCCAGTCGCCCTGTCCATAAGTAATATTCAGGAAGGACTTTAGCAGTGCAATGGCGCTTTCGGGAGAGAAAGTACCAACTGGCATGTTGAATTCTTCTTTCAGATATTCAACCGGATAAACCGATGAGCAACCTGAAGTGAGCACCACCAATGAGTTTCCTTTACCCAATGATTTATCAAGAAAACCCAATAACAAAGCAATGTCCTGATCAAGTCGCAGATAGATGTCTTCCATTTCGACCGATGCAGGACCAAAGGAACTGTTTTCATAGTCCATTGAGGTAAAGGTGACCGTCAGAAAATCAGGATACTCGTCGGTACCAAGCTTTTCAGCATGGATCAGATTGACCGCAAAATCTTTCACCATAGTATTCCCGTAAGGTGTCGTTTTCAGGAATTTAAAGTTTCCGGCTTTATCTTTAATTTTTTTCAGATCGTACGGAAAAGTGTTCCATTTGTCGTAATACCCTTTTTCAAGAATATAATCATCGGCCAGGCTTTCCTCGTAGCTTTTAACAGGCAAAAGGGTCGTCCAGTCGCGTTGGGTATATGTTTTGGCAAATTGTTTTTCGTTGAACTGGCGCACCCATTCCGGAAAAATATCAACATAATACGAACTCGAGATCATGTTCCCGTTCTGGGTGTCGAACCAATATGCCCCGTTGGCAGCATGTCCGGCCGAGAGCACTGCACTGACATCGTTCATGGCCACACTGAATACTTTCGATTTGTTGCGGGTATTGATTTTGATGAGGTCGCCAATAGTTGGCGAGAGCAATTTGGCCGCTGAACGCTCGCCTTCCTTCGAATCGCTTCCAACCGTGATGAAATAATCATCGTCAATGCAGTTGATTTCCTTTTTTTTCAACCGGTCATACCAACTGTCGTTCACAATTCCATGTGTTGCCGGATAAACACCTGTGAAAAGGGTTGCCGTTCCGGTTGATATTTTCTGAACATGCAAATCGAGTTGGGCATTTGAGAAAACGGCCCCCTCGTTTACCAATCGTTTAAATCCACCTTCCTGAAATTTATTCCAGAACCGCGACAGATAATCGGTACGCATCTGATCAACCGAAAGTACAACCACTATTGGTGGAATAGTGGCATTGTTGTTTTTAGTGTTCTGGGCAGTAAGCGAATTTCCGGCAAGAATTATCAGAAAAATGGAAACACTCAGAATATTTAGTTTTATCATGTTTGGTTCAAATTTGAGTGACAAAAGTATAGATTATTCGTTGAAAACATCTCCAATTTTTTTTTGAGTATCTTTGCATCACTCAAAAATTTCGTTTTTGCGACGATTAATCCTGATTTTAAGATGTTAACAGATGACACCTACTATGTTTCAGAATATTTTCAGTCTATTCAGGGTGAAGGAAATTATTCAGGAGTGAACAGCCTGTTTATTAGGTTTCAACATTGCAACCTGCGTTGTAGCTGGTGCGACACCAAATACACCTGGAACAAACATTCGGGGGCATACAAACTTTTTACCCAAACTGAGCTTAAAGAGATTATAACCGGGAATATGGGCACGAATGTAATCTTTACGGGAGGCGAACCAACTTTATACCGATTGGATCAACTGGTAGTTTCTGATATGAAGTTTCATGTTGAAAGTAATGGAACCATAATCCCTAATCAGGCATTAAATATCCAAATGGAGGATGGTTCGGTTTTTTCGCGCATGGCTATGGATGAAAAGGTCATCTCGGAATTTAATTGGGTCATTTCACCAAAACTTTCGAATTCTTTTCAGGAAATCAATGAGGAAGCCATTGCTTTCTGGGCTAATAATGATTGGTGTATATTTAAATTTATTGCCAGGAACAGAAAGGATCTGATCGAAATAAATGCCTTTGCTGATAAGTATGCCATCGCCAGAAAAAAGGTATTTGTTGGTATCGAAGGTACAACCCTGGCATCGCAGATTAAGCCTGAATTGGTTGATGACATCATTAACTTTGGATTTAATTTTTCACCACGGCTGCACGTGATGATTTGGCGTAACGTGCATGGAAAATAAAAGAACAGAATTTTAAGCTGCAATTATGAAATACATCATTCACAAAGAATTTACTTTTGAAGCGGCTCACCGTTTATTGAGAAATTACTCGGGCAAATGCTCCAACAATCATGGGCATTCATTCAGGGTGAAATTATCACTTGAAGGATCGGAGTTGGACGAAAAGGATATGCTGATTGATTTTAAGGAAACTAAAGCTTTAAAATCATGGGTTGACGATACCCTCGATCATGTTACCATGCTTTGGGATGAAGATCCTTTGGTCAAATATCTGGAAGAAACAGGCAATAAGGTGTTTCTGACCAGGAAGAACCCAACATCGGAGCATCTGGCCGAAATTATTTTACAGAAAGCTTGCCAGCTATTTGAGGACTCCCGAATAAAAGTTCATTGCATAGAAATAAACGAAACGTGTACTACCGGTGTAAAAATCTATTCCTGAGCAGTATTGTTATTTTCAGGCCGTTTTCCGATGCCGTCAGTAAAGTGAAAACACTCAGAATATTTAGTTTGATCATGGTTGGTTTAGGTATTTGATCGTCCGTTTGGCTTCCAAACGGTCTTTCCTGCCCGACTTCCAGTACATGCTGGTCCAGTTCCCCCTGCTATCGTATTTGAAATAAATATCCTGAATTTGTCCCCTTCCGTATTCCTGTATTTCGGATAAAAGGTCAATGGAATAATGGTCAACCAGTCCTTTTTCGTTGTAGTAATATTGGATGGAAGTGCTGAACCCTGAAGAAATATCTTTCCGGTCAATCCGTACGAGCCTGTCTAACGCATCGTATTCCAAACTGCATTTTTCGCCTGAAGCCGTATCGCCGTTTATCAGGATGATGTGACGGATAAATGCAGTTAACTTCTCCTGCTTGTACTCTGCATTAGTCTCAAATAGAAATAGTTCTTTTTGGCTTTCCAGATCATTTTTAGACCAGAAATTAACTTTTTGGATACGCCCTTCCGAATCAGTAAAATTTTCATATTCAATGGTATATTCTCTCAGTCCTGAACTATAATCCCTGATGATTTCGTTTTTCAGTATTCTGTTTCCGGTCGGTTCGGTCCGATACCAGCATTCGTTGCGGACTTTTCCCTTGAAAGTTACTGTTCGTTTGGTCAGTATGGAGTTTTCGTCGAACAGGTAGGTGTATTTCCAACCCGAGAACTTTCCCGGTTTAAAAACCCCTGAATCTTTTCTGAAAGTTGTCAGTTCTTTGCCGTACCTTTTTTCTACCACTTTTTTAATATTTCCCCTGAATTCGGGCACCTTCGGGAATAGTTGCCCAAAGGTGATGAAGGGGATAAAGATTAAAAAGTATATGGTAATGATCTTCATGAATGTTGAACAGGTTAACAATCTGTTTTCAAAGATATTCAAAACAGATAACCAATGACGCTATTTTTAAGAATTTCATGAATTGATATTTTCAGGTTGGAAATCCACCTGCCTGGCTCGGATTCATCACAAATATCCCCATTTGTTGGGATTGTGGCAGTGTTTCTCTCACTGTAGTTTTGCCACTGTAAAATCAATTAAATGTGCGAGCGATGAAGAAGTTTTTGTTTTTAGTTGTCGGAGTCATGTTTTCGGCGTTTTCATTTGTAATGGGCCAGTGTCAAATTACCGGCAACCTGATTGATGAAGGAAATGAAGCCGTGCCCTTTGCCAATGTCGTGCTTACCCGAATTGGCGATAAGTTTTCAGTGGCCACGTTGTCGGATGATAAAGGTTATTTCTGCCTGAAAAATATTCAAAAGGGAATGTATCAGCTAAATGCAACGATGCTTGGTTTTGAAATCTGGACGGGGTCAATCACTGTAACTGATGATGCTACATCCGTTAATCTTCCTGATATTACAATGAAAGTTTCTGTCACCAATTTAGCTGAAGTACTAATAACTGGCACTTCCCACATCAGCGAGATCAAACCTTCAATGATCAAATACAAAACCAGTTCGCTTATTTCGCAAAGCGGCGGTACGGCTGGCGATATCCTGAAAAATATGCCTTCGGTAGCCATGGGCGGAAGTCCGGGGCATAACCGCGACATCCGTTTTCGCGGCCTCGGCAATGCTTATACCAAAGTACTGATCAATGGCCGGGAATCCGGACTTAGCGGGAACAACCGCGAAACAGTGCTGGATCAGATTCCGGCTGCCAGCATCAGTCACATCGAAATTATGGCCGTTCCGGGTGCAGAATATCAGGGCGAAGGAATTAACGGGATTGTAAACATCGTGCTGAAAGACAATGCGAATTTCGGACTTCATGGAAAAGCCGAGGCAATGGGTGGAAACCACAACGGAACATCGGGCGGTTTTTCGATTTCGAATAAAACCGAAAAGCTGAACCTGTTTGCCAATTACGATTTTTTGCACCGGAATTTACCGAAACCAAAAGATAAACTGAAAACCGATTTCAGTAACGGAAAAGTTACTCAGGTGGAAGATTCATACGAATTGGAAAGCAAGAATTTCACCAACCACAACCTGCGTACCGGAATTGATTACTTACTGAACCCAAAAACAAAACTAAGCGCTGAGTACATTTTTGGGTATCAGCTCGAAGACAAAGACCGCTCACTGGAATATACCCGAACCGACGGCGCGGGAAAATTTAAATCGGCAGCCCGGGAATTAAAAACCGAGTACAAACCCAATACCTACCATCAGGTTTATGGCGCATTCGAGCACACATTTGTTAGGCAGGCCAAACTGTTAATTAATGCCAGCTACCAAACTGAATCGCAAAAGAAAACAGAAGAAAAAGCGACTTACGCGTTGACACAGAAAGGGAAATGGGCCAATTTTCAGCCTGCGCTGGAAAATAAATACGAAAATCAGAATGGGGAGAAACTCCTCTGGAATGCCACACTTTCGAAAATTAAACTTGGAAAAAGCCTGCTAAATGTTGGATATGCTGGCGAAGCCGATTCCAGGACTTTCAACAATACAACTGACAAGTTCAACTATAAAGATACCACCTGGACCAAGTCAAGCAATGGGTTCGATAACTTTAAGGTGAACGAAACAACTCATGCCTTTTTTGTAACCGACGAATACAAACTAGCTTTCCTAAAACTGAAAGCCGGATTGCGCTTTGAGACAACCAAAACTGATGGCAACGCACAAACAACCGATCTGAATGCCTCTAAATCATACAGTTTGTTGCTTCCTTCGGCAACTGCTACAATTAACATAGACAAAACTCAGTACCTGACCGTGAATGTCGGTCGCCGCATTCGCCGCCCCGGGTTTAAAGACCTCAATCCATTCACTGAGCAAAAAGAACCCACCAAATATGCCAAAGGGAATCCGGAGTTGAAACCCGAAAAAGCCTGGGCTTACGAGTTGGGATACCTGAAAAACTTCAGCAAATTTAATGTGGGCGCTAACCTGTTTTACCGCGATATAACTGACGTGATCCAAAAGACGATTACTGAAGACGAAAACGGCATTGTGACCGAACAACCGCAAAATACCGGTCGCGCTTATGTGGCTGGTTACGAACTGATGTCAACCATCAAGCCATTCGATTTCTGGCAACTGGCTTTGAGTTTTTCACGGTTTAAGTCTGAAATTACCAGCGGCGCTTATTCCGGCGATGCCTTGTCTGATCAGTACAAATGGTCAGGAAAAGCAATCACCGATTTTACCCTGCCGAAGGGCTGGTCGGGGCAAGTTTCGTTCAACGCTGTTGGCCCTAAAATTTCGGACTCCAAAGAAGAAAGCACCATTTGGTTTGCCGATCTGGGCGTTGAAAAACGCTTCCTGACCAACGGTGCATTGACTTTCAGAATGACTGATGTGTTCGACAGCCTTGTGAAACGCAAAACCGAACGCACCGACAAATCGACGACTGACGAAACCGAGTACGGTTTGGGGCAGGTATTTTTAGTAGGATTAAGCTGGAAATTTTAAAACGATAACGATGTTCTCATTTAAACAAATTCGCACACTTCACAAATGGCCGGGAATACTTTTCCTGTTTCCCGCTTTCCTGATCAGTATCACTGCTATTTTGTTGTCGCTTGACGGAGTGTTGCACATGGACAGGGTAAAAATTAACTTCTTATCCACAACTGACAGCTACGCTGACAATGAAATGAAGTCGGTGGTTTTTGGCGCCAACCGGCAATATGTTGGTTCCAAAAACGGACTTTATATCGTTGATGGGAGTGAGGTTCTTTCAGTTCCTGAATTGACAGGAGGCGATGTTCGCTCGCTGCTGCTGGTAAATGACACGCTCTATATTGCCAGCAAACAAGGCTTGTGGAGACTGGCCGGTAACTCAATCATCCGATTGAATGACAAGGATGTATTTCATGTCAGTCTGACTCCAAACAATCAGCTTATGGTTAGCGCAGGACGAAAAGGGATTTTTCTGCTCGATCGAAACGGAGCAGAAATCAAAGATAATCAGATAGTAAAAGAGATTGCCGCAAAACTTGCAGGTACGAAACAAAACCAGCCCCAAACTTTACACAAGCTGGTTATGGATTTACATACCGGAGAGGCAATTGTCGGAAAAAAGCTTTCGCCGTTCTGGATTGCTTTTAGTGGATTTCAACTGCTACTGCTCACTTTTACCGGCTGCTGGTTTATATTCAGGAAAAAGCCGGGAGTGAAAAAGGTTTCAATAACTTGATCGGATAACATGGGGTCGTCCGATCAGTTTTTTGCCAGTAATTATTTCTTCATGAAGCAGATGGTATATTGATCGTCGGCTTCCTTATTAATCCAATGATTGATGTTAAGGCTTGTGGCTTTATCGATAAGCGGGGCAGGAAGAAACGGAGCAATTACCCGGTAAATTTCTCCGGCAGGCAACTGGTTTAAATCGGCCAGCACCAGGTTTACAGGCTGCTCACCTGCATCAAGCATTTTTCGGATGTCAATTTCGTGTTTGACGGCATTTGCATCGAACCAGCCTGGCTGTGTGGTTACATAATTGGTTTCTGAAGAAATTGACACAAAATCCTGACCAACTTCTTTCCGAAGCAGGTTTATCAGGTCTTCAATTTTTACATTGCCAATGATTGCGGCCTGTTGCAGCGTGGCAATTTTAGCCACTGTCCTTCGCAAAATCGGATTTCGCAATTTGCTGAAAGCCGGGACATAATTGATCAGTACCTCTTCCAGTTGCGGATAAGCTTCGATCAGTTGTAAAACCTTTGTTTTGGGGCTAATGATTAAAGTATTTGGTTCCATAATTATTTCGAATAAGATAAAATACGTTGTTCGCCTTCCAAATCCCGGTAAACCGTCACATTGTGCGAAACTTCCAATGTGCCCAGGTATTCGCCTTTGTCGTTACGCAAGGCAAAGTATTCAATATGAATCATTTTTCCGTCTTTGCTGATCCGGAAGGGGGCCCGTGATGCTTTGCCGGTCCTGAAATCATCGATAATTTTATCAACAATGTGAGCGCTTGCCGGTGGGTGGCAATGCCGCACGTCGCGGTTCAAAATGGCCCTGTTCCGCTGAAATATCCGTTCTTCCCCCTGCGAGAAGTATTTCACTTTATCCGACTTATCCACAAAAGTCATGTCAATAGGCAGCGTGTTTAAAATTGCGAGCAGTTCTTCTACCGAAAAGCTTCCTGAAGGCAACTGTATATTTTCTGAAGTTTTGTTTAGTTCGTGCAAGCGGCTGTTCTGAATCCATTCGGGCTGCCAGTCTATTTGAGGGTCGTACAGGCAGAAGCCAATCTCGAGCGACTGTTTGTGAATTTCGTACCAATCGGCTTCGGTTAGGGCATCGAGCGACATGGGCAGCAAAATTTCTTCCTCTTTCCGGGTCATATCTACCACGCCTTTGATTGCCGGCAGCAGGATCAGTTCTGCCGAAGCCAGCAGCTCGTCTTTGGTTATTTCAGGGGTTTGCAGCAGTTCGATACTCCCTTTGATCAATTCCCTGATTTCGTCATGTTTGCCCCACATCACCTTGGGAGGGCCGGTTATTCCCAGCTTTTCGAGGAATGGGAAAAGCAGATATTCTTTTCGCTGATAATGCTTGTCAACATCAAACAGACTGTTAAACAGTCCCCGAAGTTTAAAAATGTTTGTTTCGCCCACAGGTTCATTGCTGTTGGCAATGTCGGTAACAAGTTCTTTGATATTGTCGGCAACCTTGATTAATTCTTTGTTTTCGTGGACCAGCACATCAACCGGATGCCCATCGGGATACTGTTTGATGGCCGATAAATCAACATTGCCCTCCAAAACCGCCGAATGCGCGTCGCAAAGTTTTAGTATTTCCTGTTCGGGCAATCCTTCGCTGATTAGTTCCTGTTCAACTTCCACCACTTCGCCATACGGAATCTGGCTCAGACTGACAAGCAATTCCTGCCTGACTTTTTGTTCCGATTCTCCGCTGTGAAGCTTCAGGATTAATTCTTTCAGCTTCTTTTTTCGTTCGGTTGAATTGTTTATTAACTCGCTCATAGTGAACTTTTTTAATGAAGTTACAAATTTACGGCTGATTTGCTGACAAGTCAATCCCTAAAAATAAGGATTCTTGCGTTAATTGTGATGCTTGGCGTTATCAAATACCTGTCGAAAGTTTAGTTATACGTAGGTTCGTAATTATTCTTTCAAAAAGAAAATCACAGTGGCAATTAGTCCGGCAGTAACCACAATCCAGCGGAGGATTTCAGGTTTCATCTTGCCTGCCAGTTTACCACCAATCAATCCGCCCAGCAGCGATCCAAAAATCATGACCAGGGCAACCATCCAGTCCACTTTTCCGGAGAAGGCAAAATAAATAGCCGCAGCCAGGTTGATGGCAAATCCGAGCGCCTGTTTCAGAAAGTTTAGTCGGGTCATCGTTTCGTCGGTTACCAATCCGAGTACGGCCATCAGGATTACACCCAGACCGGCGCCAAAATAACCGCCATAAATAGCTGCCATAAATACCAGGCCCATCATGACCACCGGATTGTGATGTTCGGTATGTGCATGACCGATACGCGCCACGACCCAGTTTTTAATGCGAACCTGAGCGGCCAGCAGCAAAGTAGCCACTAAAATGAGATAGGGAATAATACTTCGGAACGCGTCTTCGCTGGTGTTTAAGATGAGTAGTCCGCCAGCGATACCACCAACAATGGCAACCGGAAGCAATTTCAGCAAACGCTGGTATTGCGACTTAAAATCTTTTCGCTGCGACCACATTCCTCCAATAGTTCCGGGTACCAGAGCAACGGTATTGGTGACATTGGCCACCACCGGCGAAATTCCCACAGCCAGCAAAACCGGGAAGCTAATCAGGGTTCCGCCGCCTGCCATGGCATTTATGAAGCCAGCCGCCATGGCCGCCATAAATATCAGAATTTCGTTGAATAGGGACATAGCCTTATTTCTGTAGATTTTCTAGTTTCATAGAAACTGTTTGGATTTTAAACAGTTTTTTATGCTTTTGGTGCAAGCTTCACCGTTGGCATGTTCACCTCAGGGCGATTTCCCTGCGGCCGGTTCCCCTGCGGCCTTCTTCTTTTTCTATTTCGTTTTTCTCCTGAATCAGGTTTGGTAAAGAATTTCTGATCCAGTTCGCCAACGTTCATCATATTCTCCTTTTTGGGTTCGGCATCAGTATAATAACCGTCAATCGAAGGTTTTTGCCCCCTTTTGTTCAGGTTCAGGAATTTTTTAACGTCTTCAAGATCTAGTACAAATGTTCGTCCGTCAGATTTATCGTACATGTACCAGATTTTTTTCTGCAGGATATCGGTTTTGAAATGCCGGGCAATTCCTTTGTCGGTTTCAATCGTCAGAAGTTCATGTGGAAAATCTTCCAGCGCTTCAAGATAATGATCAAGTTCATAGGTAAGGCAGCATTTCAGTTTGCCGCATCGTCCNNGCCATTTTTTCGGCATTGGGCGACAATCCCTGTTTTACGGCAGCATCCGAGGTCACACTTGTAAAATCGGTCCGCCAGGTTGAGCAGCATAAAGCGCGCCCGCATGATCCAATCCCGCCAATGCGACCTGCCTCCTGCCTGGCGCCGATTTGCTTCATCTCAATTTTGATGAAGAATTCGCGGGCATATAACTTTATCAGGTCACGGAAATCAACCCGGTCGTCGGCAATGTAATAGAAAATGGCCTTGTTGTTATCGCCCCGAAACTCCACATCTCCAATTTTCATGTTCAACTGAAGTTCGTTGGCAATTTGTCGGGCACGTATCATGACCTTGTTTTCGCGCGCCTTGGCTTCTTCCCATTTGATTACATCGGCAGGGGTGGCTTTACGGTATATTTTATTCCACTCGTAACGTTCAGGTTTTTTTACTTTTCTTTTAAACTGAAGTTCGGCCAGTTTGCCCGTAAGCGAAACTGCACCAACGTCATGTCCCGGAGAACAGGCTACTACCACCAGTTCGTCGCGTTTAAGTTGTATCCCGTCTTCATTCCTGAAAAACTCTTTTCGCGTACCTTTAAAACGTATTTCTACAATGTTCGATTCGTTGGTGGTGTCAGGTATATCGTTTAGCCAGTCGTAAGTGCCAAGCATGGCNNTCAAATTTTGGGCAGACTTACTATTATTATCTGGTCTAATTGCTTGATAAAGGATTTGCGAGTCTTTTATTTGGTTGGGATATTATGCTTTCGGCCACTTTTTATTTATCCTGAAATCAGATTTTTTAGTCATTAAGGATAAATTCAAAAACTGTATCTTTGAGACAACTTCAAAAAGTGCTTTTCTGACCTCAGAGAGGTCAAATGTTTCTAGAAAAGGATTGTGATTATAGATAGTACGACCCCATCCGGGGTCGAATATCTGTTGAATTCAGGTACTCCTATAAACATTTGAAACCTCTGGTTTCATAAAAGCATTGAGAATTATTTTGGTATTCTCAATTTGGGAAAGGACTTTCTTAAAAATCGAAAACTCTGTCTATGTATGCGCGTTTGTTTATCCTGATATTCCTCTTATTTCTGATATTTCTGCCTAAAATTCAGGCTCAGCAGTTGAGTCAGGAAGCCACTTTCAGTATTTTAACCTGTAACCCCGGCGAAGCGGTTTATTCGATGTATGGGCACACGGCTATTCGTATTAATGATCCTGTACTGAACCTCGATTTGGTGTTCAATTATGGGGTATTCAGTTTCGAATCGCCCAATTTTTTGTACCGGTTTGCCAAAGGGCAAACTGATTACACCATGTATGGTCAGAAATTCAGTAGTTTTTTGCCTGAATATCAGGAAGAAAAAAGAAGTGTTTATGAACAGGTCTTAAACCTGACTACTGAAGAAAGAAATAAGTTGTTTCAGGCGTTAATGGAGAATTATAAACCAGAGAACCGCATTTACCGCTACAACTTTTTTATTGACAATTGCGCGACCCGTGTTCGGGATATGATTGAACGCAATGCAGGTTCGCCGGTTCGTTTTACCGATAATCATCCGACAGAAAGTTACCGCGATCTGATTAAAAAATTTCATCATTCATTTCGTTGGACTGATTTGGGCATTGATCTGTTAATTGGCAAGAAAGCAGAAGAACCGGTTTCAGCATACGGGCAAATGTTTTTGCCCGAATACCTGATGAATCAGTTTGCAAGGGCTGAAATTAACTTCGATGGCAAAGCTCAGCCTTTAGTGCATGAAACCCGCACTTTACTCGAATATCCCAATTCCAAATTGAGAAGTGATCTTCCATGGCCGGCAATTGTATTCGCCCTTTTCTTTCTGCTGGTGGCTGCAATTACTATCCGTTCATATCTCCTGAAAAAGAAAACAGATTGGCTCGACTATTTGCTGTTTGCATTGAGTGGATTTGCCGGTCTCATCATTGGCTGGTTCACTTTATTTTCGGAGCACCCTGCCATGAGCCCCAATTATAACCTGTTGTGGGCTTTCCCCCCTAACCTGATTTTTGCAGGATTATGGGCAATAAAAAAATGGCGACCGATATTGAGGTATTATTTCTGGCTGGCAGGATCTGTTTTATTCCTTTCCCTTTTTACAGGTCAAACATTCAATCCTGGAGTTTATTTCCTGATTCTTATTCTGTTAGTGAGGGTAGGAGTGAATCTCATTCCGGAGAAAAAGTAAAAAGTGTTCAGTCTCAGTGTTCANNGTGTTCAGTCTCAGTGTTCAGTGTTCAGTCTCAGTGTTCAGTGGTCAGTCACAGTGGTCGGTCGCAGTAGTCAGATTGCTCTTTTTGGAGATGATGGGAAAAGCCAAGTATTGTTGTGATTTTACAAAATCCCCATTTGTTTCATTTCAATTGGTGTTGTTTTCCACAAAAAAAGAGCGGGTAATTACTTTCAAAGGAAGAACTGACCACTGAGACTGACCACTGAGACTGACCACTGAGACTGACCACTTTTTATCCAATTCTCTTGATTTTCCTGTTAAGAGGCCGTTCAATCGAAATCGGCACCTTCTCTTCAATCACACTGCTGGAATCCAATCCAAGCGCTTTCACATCGTTGATACTAAAAAGCCTGGTAAAAGCATGTAGCCCCATGACCATTGTTTCCCAGGGCGATAATTTGTAATCCTGGGTCATGATCCGGTCGAGGTTGACAAACAGGAAATCGGCAGGGAGATGATGCTTTTTCAGTGATTCATACGAACTTGAGAGTTTTATTTCACCGCTGGCGACCATATCTTTCAGTACTTCTTTAAAGTAAAGGTTTATGCGGGGCTCGATTTTAAATCCGAGATGAAAATCAATTCGGATCAATGTTCCAGGGATAATCTGATTGACTTCATAGCTAAAAGTATCAGGTTCATCAACGGTGTCAACATGAAGTAGCCAATAGGTTTGTGCGCGTTTGGGTTGTTTGTTGAAAATCGAAAACATGATTTTGGATTCGATCTGATAAATGTTGTTGGCTTTGATGATGTACACCAGGTTGGTTGCAATTTGCGGAATGCTTTTGTCATGGCTCAGGTCTTCGAACAAATGCAGATACTTGTTAACATTTGAGAAGCTGATGTGACGGTTTTTGATACGGCGGCCAAAGAACCAACCGACCATGATCAGAAGAAAAGCAAAAGCAAGCACAATCGATAGCCATCCACCGTTTGGAAATTTATGCAGGTTGGCAATCAGGAACGATCCTTCAATAGTTCCAAAAACTACGGTAAGTAATACGAGTATTGTATAGTGAACATTTTTTTCATGCAGATAATGAATAACAAGCATCGATGTCATAATCATGGTAATGGTAATTGAAAGGCCGTAAGCTGCTTCCATGTTCGAAGATTCCTGAAAAAACAAAACGACAAAACAAACGAATACCCATAAAAGCCAGTTTACAAACGGAATATAGACCTGCCCTTTGATGGTTGTAGGGTGCAAAACTTTTATTTTTGGCCAGAAATTCATGGAGACAGCTTCACTGATGAGCGTATATGAACCTGTAATTAATGCCTGGCTCGCAATGATAGCTGCCGCTGTTGAAATCAAGATTCCAGGGAAAAGAAACCAGGATGGCATAATTGTATAAAACGGGTTTAGATCTTGAACAAGAGTGGGATGATTCATCAGCCAGGCGCCCTGTCCAAAGTAATTCAACAAAAGGGTGATTTTTACAAATATCCACGAAATACGGATATTCTTAATTCCGCAATGTCCAAGGTCAGAATACAAAGCCTCTGCTCCGGTTGTACATAGAAATACTGCGCCAAGCAGAATGAATCCATGAGGGTGTTGAGTCAGAAAATTATAAGCATGAACAGGATTTAGGGCATTCAGGATTTCCGGATAGGATAACAACTGGACAAAGCCCAAAACTGCTAGCATTCCAAACCAGACAACCATCATCGGTCCAAATGATTTTCCAATAAAATTGGTTCCGAATTGCTGAACGAAGAATAGGGCAGTAATAATAATTAAAACAACTGGCAAAACCGGAATTTCAGGGTTTATCAGTCGCAACCCTTCGATGGATGAGGTCACAGTAATGGATGGAGTTATTACACCATCGGCCAAAAGGGCGCTTCCGCCAATCATGGTCAGGACTGCCGCCCAGACCGATTTCTTTTTCATCAGGGCAAACAGGGCAAAAATTCCACCTTCACCGTGATTGTCGGCCCTTAGGGTAATAAATACATATTTAAAGGTGGTTTGAAGTGTCAGTGTCCAGAAAACACATGACAGAGCGCCGTAAACCAGTAGTTTGTCGAAATGTTCGGCTCCGGAAATAATTGCTTTAACCACGTAAAGGGGACTGGTTCCTATATCACCAAATACAATTCCAATGGTAATTAATAATCCGGCAAAGGTAACTTTGCTTAATCCCGAAGGATGATGTGTTCCCGACATATAAACTGGTTATTAGCCTAAATTTCAAAAATAACGGACAAATGTATAACTGAAAATTCTATATTATCATTCAAAATGGGGTTTTTCAGAGAACTTTTTAATTATTTAAGAATTGTATTCCCGAAAAGCCAGTGATAAAATGTTCTAAAACCTTATTTTCAAGGCGACATTCGTATATTTGTTTCCATTAAATCCTGCATTTATGAACATCGAAGAATTCAGGGAGTATTGTATCTCAAAACCTGGAGTGACCGAAGAATTTCCTTTTGATGAAAACACACTCGTATTCAAAGTGATGGGTAAAATGTTTGCTTTAACTGATTTGGTTGATGAGTTTAGCCTGAACCTGAAATGCAATCCGGAGCGGGCTATTGAGCTTCGGGAACAATATCCGGCCATACAGCCCGGATACCACATGAACAAAGCACATTGGAATACCGTGAAGATGGATGGTTCGATCAGTCAAAAGCTGATTTTGGAACTGATTGACCACTCGTATGAACTGGTGAAAACAAAAGCCTCATCCCCTGCCCTTCTCCGCAGGAGAAGGGAGTCTGGGCAATGAAGTTCATGAACATTCTGGATAATAAAGATCGAAATATTCAAAGTATGGACAAAAAGTTTCCCTCCTTTGGAGGGGTTAGGAGAGGCTCCTACGAACTAAAAGGCGAAGAATACATCGAACTGATCAAACTGTTAAAAATCATGCGGATCAGTGAATCGGGTGGTCAGGCCAAAATGATGGTGGAAGATGGTTTGGTTTACCGCAATGGCGTACCCGAATTCCGTAAACGGGCCAAATTAAGGGCTGGCGATGTGATTGAAGTTTTTGAACATGAAATAAAGATCATTTAGTCTTTATTTCGCTGTAATACCAATGCTTTCAGTCAATTTTGCGTGGATATTTTAATCTTTCAGGAAATCAAAGAAAATTTGATAACTGAATTTGGAGTTTTAAAGTCCTCAACAATTTGAATTTGAAGTGAATAAAGGACAGGAATAACTGATTAAGGTTACCAAAAAGTTGTATTTCGAAAACGAAAACCGGTTGGGAGCTCAACACTTCGGCCAAACGACGAAGTTTTTTCAGAAATATTTCTGGAACATAAAATAGAAGAAATGGCCGATAATTATTTTGCACCCAAAAGCATGGAAGAAGAAAAGCATCTACTATTTTTAGCTAAACTAAAATTTTATTATCATGGCAAATTCATTTAAAAACTTCTGTCTTGGCCTGAAATATAAGTTATGGAAGGAGAATCAGAAAAAAGTTGACTTTGGGACACCAACATTCACAGAGGACTTTCATAATCCTGGTTATTTGGTTTTAGACCGGAATCCTTATAACGACGACATGATAACCCTGAAGGAGAATGTTCAGGTTATTGACGGCAAGCTGTTGCTTCATGCCAAATACGAAAACAGGGATTTCTCAAGCTGGTGGGGAACAGCAAAGAAAATCTGGTCAATAGGCTACATCGAGTATGTGAATCATGCTTTCCCTTTTGGGATTTGGACGGTCAAGTGCCGTTTGCCTGACGACAAAGATGCCTGGCCTGCCATTTGGTTGCTTAGGAAACGGCATCCTGAGCATGAAACAAAAATTGACTTGGGAAATGCACAAAGAGAAGAAAATAACCAGCTATTCCTTCCTGAATGGACAAACCAAAGGGTGGACTTAAATTGGTATATTTGGTATGATCAGGAAATTGTTGGATTTATATCCGGCTTGGATAAGCCTGGCAAAAAAATAACAGTTGACAACCCAATACCTGAACCTGAGGGGAGACGGATTTATGTATCGCCCGATCATATTACTCCTGAAGTTGATTTCATGGAAATTATACGCGGCAAAATACAGCACACCATTCATTACGGATATTCAAACCAGGTTTACCGCACACAAGCATGGAAGGCAAAACGGGGCAAACCAGATATTAAAAAAGAATATGAATTCGCAGTTGAACTAAGCACAGCAGGGTACAAGTTTTACATTGACCGGGTGCTGACCGCAGTGTTCAGAGATAAGAAAGCAATTACCAGTGCGGGAGCTTACCTGATTATAAATAATGCCAAACATCGCAGGGTAACAAGTGGTGAAAATTCGGTTTTTGAAATATCTGAAGTGAAATTCTATGGGAAACCACTTTAAATCCCAAATATTTTTACATTTACATAAACAGAATTTTAAATCCTAAACGATAAACCATGAATGCATTATTGGGGATTATTTTTCACGCCATCGGCGGTGGCGCCTCAGGGAGTTGGTACATGCCATACAATTGGGTGAAGAAATGGCGCTGGGAAGTCTATTGGATTTCCGGTGGAATTTTCTCCTGGCTGATCATGCCGTTGCTTGCTGTATTGTTGACCATTCCCGACTGGCAAGGGATTTTGCAATCTACCCAGGGAACCATAATCCTCAATACCTATATTATGGGTTTGCTGTGGGGAGTTGGAGGTCTGACTTACGGACTGGCTATACGTTACCTTGGAATGTCGCTTGGTAATTCAGTACTGTTAGGAATTACTTCTATAGTAGGTTCGCTGGGGTTACCCATTTTGCGTAATGTTTCTGGTCTTGCTGAAATAATTCCAGAAGGACTATCGTTCACCGATTTGTTCAGCAGTACAGGCGGACGAATCGTCTTACTCGGTATCCTGATTTTGTTAATTGGAATTATCCTTAGCGGACGTGCCGGAATTAGAAAGGATCATGACCTGGGCAAAAATAAGGAGGGAGTTAATAGTGAATTCAAGCTATCTAAAGGATTACTGATTGCCATTGTTTCGGGTGTTTTAAGTGCATTTTTCAGTTTCGGAATCGATGCAGGGAAAGAAATGGCTGTCGTAGCCCGGTCGTTGGCTGTTGAACAGGGATATCCTTTTGTGACAGAAGCCGGAGGCGGCTTCAAATACCTCTTCGAAAACAATATTATCTTTTTTGTAATTCTCTGGGGTGGCCTGACCACCAACCTGATCTGGTCAACCGCATTGATCTTGAAAAACAAAACAGGTGGCGACTTCGTTGACCGGAAAACGCCGCTGCTGCGCAACTACCTTTTCTGTGCGCTGGCCGGAACCACCTGGTTTCTGCAATTCTTTTTCTACGGTATGGGTGAAACCAAAATAGGCAACGGCGCGAGTTCATGGACACTTCACATGGCCACCATCATTCTGACTGCCAACCTTTGGGGTTTCTATCGAAAAGAATGGAAAGGCGTATCAAAGAAAACCTACAAAATGATTCTTATTGGTATCGGCGCAATTCTTTTGTCGGTTATTATTATTGGAGTCGCCAAATGGTTATATCCTGAATTAAATGCTCTCGGATAATGAAACGCCTTGCTTTTAAAATGCAGCTGAACGAAGGGCAAAAAGATGAGTATAAAAAACGTCACGACGAAATCTGGCCCGAATTGCACCAACTCCTGAAAGATTCGGGAGTAAGTGAATATTCCATTTTTCTGGATGAAGAGACCAATACATTGTTTGCATTTCAGAAAGTGATTAGCGAGGGTGGTTCACAGGATCTCGGACAAACTGAAATTGTTCAGAAATGGTGGGCTTTTATGGCAGACATCATGAAAACGAATCCTGATCATTCGCCCGTTTCAAACGCTCTGGAAGAAGTCTTTTACATGGAATAAACTAACCTTAAAATTAACCAATATGAAACAGACGGCATTTTTGACGAAACTTCTCGTCTTTTTATTGCTAATCAGCGGCGCCAGCGCATTTGCCGCAGTCAAAACCGAAGTGAAAGAACTGATCTGTGAATACCATACCAATCCGTTGGGTATTGATGTTCAGAAACCGCGCCTCAGTTGGCAAATCGTGTCGGCTGAAGAAAATGTGCTTCAAACTGCCTATGAAATAAAGGTAACCGACCAAACTGCAAAAGGCAAATTACTCTGGAATTCAGGAAAAGTAAACTCTGCACAATCAGTAAACGTGACCTACGATGGCCCGGCATTAAAATCAATGCAGCGCGTTGCCTGGCAAGTGAGGGTGTGGGATAATAAAAACAAGGTCTCGGCATGGAGCGCCCCGGCAAGTTGGGAAATGGGAATTCTCGAACCCGAATCATGGAAAGCTTCATGGGTGGGCTTTGGATCTGAACCTGTGACGAAAGGTTCCAAGCCGGCCCAGTATTTCAGGAAAGATTTTGTTGCGGCCAAAACAATCAAATCAGCCCGTGTTTATGTCACTTCGCTGGGTATTTACCAATTGTACCTGAATGGCAAAAAAGTAAGTACTGATTTGTTTACCCCAGGATGGACCAGTTACAAAAACCGGATTCAGTACCAGACTTACGATGTCACCTCAATGATTCAATCCAAAAACTCAATCGGGGCAATCGTTGGCGATGGCTGGTATCGCGGAAACATTGGCTGGGGCAATGAAAGTGGATACTATGGAAACAAACTTGCCCTTCTGGCCCAGCTTCAGATAAATTATACCGACGGAACCAGCGAAATAGTTGGAACCGATGCAAATTGGAAAGTTTCCAATGGTCCGATCATTTTTTCAGATATCTATAATGGCGAAACCTACGATGCCCAAAAGGAAATTTCAGGTTGGGCAAATGCNNCTGAAAGTTCAGGGCAAAAAGGGCGATCAGGTGACACTGAAATTTGCCGAAGTTCTTGACAAAGCCGGGAATTTCTATACAGATAACCTTCGTGCTGCAAAATGTACCGATGTTTATATCCTGAAGGGCGAAGGAGAGGAAATTTATGAACCTTATTTTACTTTTCACGGCTTCAGGTTTGTCCAAATCGAAGGACTTTCGGTAAAGCCATCGCCCGATCAGATTACCGGTGTTGTCATTCACTCCGACATGAAACAAACAGGTTCGTTTAGTTGCTCCGATCCGTTGATCAATCAGTTGCAGCACAATATTCAATGGGGTCAGAAAGGTAATTTTCTGGATGTGCCAACCGATTGCCCGCANNTGGAAGTTCAGTATCCAAGCATGAAAGCCTGGGTCGAATACATGAGAAGCAGGGCAGGGGAGGACTATTTATGGACAGGCGATTTTCATTTTGGTGATTGGCTTGCTTTTGCCACTACCCGTTCAGACTATCCGGGAGCTACTACTGAAAAAGACCTGATTGCCACAGCTTATTATTCCTATTCTAGCAGATTGCTCGCCAAAATTGCCGTTATAACCGGTCAAAATGAGGATGCTAAAAAATATGCCCTGCTATCAGAAAACATCAGAAAAGCCTTCCAAAAAGAATTTGTGACTCTTGCCGGACGTCTGGTTTCGCATACACAAACTGCCTATGCACTGGCATTGGCTTTCAATCTTCTTCCTGAAGATTTAATCCCGAAAGCGGCTCAGTTTCTTGCTGACGATGTTAAGAAAATGGGTCACCTGACGACTGGTTTTGTTGGGACTCCGTTGCTCTGTAAAACACTATCGGAACAAGGATATGAAGAACTGGCCTTTATGCTCCTGAACCGGAAAGATTATCCTTCGTGGTTATATCCCGTAACTCAGGGGGCAACTACCATCTGGGAACGCTGGGATGGTCAGAAACCCGACGGTTCGTTTCAAGATGTGGGCATGAACAGTTTTAATCATTATGCCTACGGCGCTATTGGTGAATGGCTGTACCGCCATGTGGCCGGTTTGGATATTGATCCTGAAATTCCCGGATACAAACATATTTTGCTGTCGCCACATCCGGGTGGCGGATTGACCAATGCTGATGCAGAATTTACCTCGCTTTACGGAAAGATCAAATCGGCATGGAAGCTGGATGGAAATGACTTTGTTTATGAAGTGACTGTTCCGGCAAATACAACAGCAACGGTGACATTGCCTGGTGCAAAAGCCGATCAGACAACCGTAAATGCGAAAGCAATGTCGGCATCAATCAAAAAAAGTCTGAAACAAACAGCTAAAGGTATATCGGTGAATGTTGGATCAGGGAATTATACGTTCAGGTATCAGATGAAATGAAGCCTTATTCTTAACAGCCGTTAAGCTGAGGTAGAAGAGGGGCTAAAGCCCAAAAGAGCGGGGATCTTCAGGTCCGTCACATGAATGTGACGGCAAAGGATATTATACAATTAATCATCAGAGCGATATTCTTTGCCGTTTCGCTTTAGCGAACAGATGGAAAGGAGATAAGAAAACCGTACGCGAGTATGAATTTTTCAAGGCAAAAACCTTTTTTCGGACGGAACACCTTTGGTATTCAAAAATGTCAATTGAAAAATTGATACTGTATGTGCCACAACAAAAAAGATGATTAAAAAGAATTTAACAAATATCCACAATCAAAAAATCCCCCTCCACCGGAGGGATTAGGGGAGGCTCCAAGATGAACAAATCACGAATTGAAGCGGCCTATCAACTGGCCAAAGAAGAATATGCCGAACTGGGTGTTAATACGGATGCCGTATTGCAAAAAATGAATGATGTGGTTGTTTCACTTCACTGCTGGCAAACCGACGACGTGGGCGGTTTCGAAACTCCTGATGCAACTCTTTCAGGAGGTGGAATTCAGGCTACAGGAAACTATCCCGGAAAAGCCAGGACTATAGAACAAATGCGCGCTGACCTCGAAAAAGTTTTATCACTTCTTCCGGGCAAACAAAGGTTGAACCTTCATGCCATTTATGGTGATTTTGGGGGCGAATTCGTTGACCGCGATCAGATTGAAGTAAAGCATTTTCAAAGCTGGATTGACTGGTGCAAGGTTCAGGGTATTGGTATGGATTTTAACGCTTCGTGCTTCTCACATCCCAAGGCTGCCGATGGTTTTACCCTTTCAAGTAAAAATGAAGAAATCCGAAAATTTTGGGTGGAGCATGTGAAACGATGCCGTACGATATCTGCCGAAATCGGGAAGCAACTCGGAACGCCTTGTGTTCACAATACCTGGATTCCTGACGGATCGAAAGACACACCTATTGACAGAAACGGTTACCGCACACTTCTGAAAAAATCGCTGGATGAGGCGATGGCTGTTGATTATCCGAAAGAACACATGAAAGATGCGGTTGAAAGTAAACTTTTCGGTATTGGCGCCGAATCAATGACGGTTGGTTCGCACGATTTTTACCTCGGTTATGCCATTAAGAATAACAAATTGATTTGTTTGGATAATGGCCATTTTCACCCAACCGAACAGGTTGGCGATAAGATTTCGGCCTGCCTTCAGTTTATAGATGAATTGTTGCTGCATTTGACCCGCCCGGTCCGTTGGGATTCTGATCATGTGGTTACCCTGAACGAAGATTTGCAATTGATTGCTTCCGAAATCATTCGGAACAACTTTCTCAACCGGGTAAACATTGGCCTGGATTTTTTCGATGCTTCGATTAACAGGATTGGCGCTTATGTGATTGGAACCCGTGCCGCCCAAAAAGCATTCATGATTGCCATGCTCGAGCCAACTGCTCGATTGATTGAAATGGAAGAAGCCGGAAAGAATTTTGAACGTTTGGCAATGCTCGAAGAGTTAAAAACCAAACCCTTCAGCGCAGTTTGGGATTACTATTGCCTGCAGGCTGGCGTTCCTGTTGGTACTGATTACATTGCTGAAATTCAGCAATACGAAAAGGAGGTTTTAAGCGGGAGATGGTAAAAATAGCTGTCGGAGGTCTGTTCAGTATTCAGATTAAACTTCCCCAATCAAATTCTTTATGGCAGAAATGAAATTTTCAACCTCAGGAAACAACGGCATGATGTCTTTCTCAGTAAAATCATGGAAATCATCATAGTCGCTTTCTTCTCGTTTTCCCATCAGATCAGTATAAAGTGAGCTAATATCTTTGGAAAGGATACTTGTCTTAATATATTGTCTGAAAAATTCGGTTCGTACACCATTGTGTGTTGTAGCTGCTAATTCATCCTTTGCTAAAAGTGCAATAACCGAATAGAAACAACTGTAATACAATCGGTTTGCGGCTCCATTCCAAAATCCGTTATGAGCGAGTGATTTTGCCTCTTCAAAGGTCTTATCCGACCTCTCAAGGCGATAACGGATTTAATCACTTTTTTTGTATGTCATAATTCTACTCCTTCTTTTGAAATATTCTTGTAAAGCGGAGTCACCAGGTATTTCATCCATTGGTCTTGTGAAAAGATGATCGTACTGATAACCTCTTCGGCTTCAAGTTCAGTGTCAATAAGCCCTGTTCGGATTTGTCTTTTTAGTTGTTCATTAGCTTGAAGTGAAGTCAGTATTAAAAAATCCCAATCTGAAGACAGTTTGCTATCACCACGAGCTCTGGAACCAAAAAGAATCACCCGGGCTTTGGGATCAACTGATCTTACTGATTTCTTTACCTGATATGTCAATTCTTGCCGATTCATATCTACAAAGTTAAAAATCTTATTGAAAAAAATATCCAGCGCTTATACTCAACTAAACAAGGTATTGCCAGGTTGATGGAATAGTTTTTTGTAAGGACGATAAATACACATTGACCCACAGCCTGTACCGTTTTTATGTTAGTATGTTTGAGAACTCTCTTCAAATTGCAGTAAAATAAATCATGCTGAAATCCCATAAAAAAAGCCCTGAATTTCTTCAAGGCTTTGCAGTATTATTTTCAGGAAAAATTAATCGGGTAAATAGCCACGAATAATTCCCCGTTTCGAATCTTTAATAAAAAGCAGTACTTCGTCGCGCTCGGTGGAAGCGGGCATTTCGGCCTCAATGATTTCAACGGCCTGAGAAATATTCAGGCCTTTCTGATAAATGTACCGGTAAATTTCCTGAACCTCACGAATCTTCTCGTTGCTGTAATTGCGGCGCCTCAATCCAATCGAATTGATCCCGACATACGAAAGCGGTTCGCGGCCAGCCTTGATGAATGGCGGAATATCTTTACGTACCAGCGATCCTCCCGAAACCATCACATGCGAGCCAATGTGAACAAACTGGTGCACGGCAGCCATTCCACCAAGAATTGCATAGTCGTCTATGAGCACTTCGCCCGCAAGTTGTGTGCTGTTCACCAGAATGACATTGTTACCAACCACGCAGTCGTGGGCCACGTGAACATAGGCCATCAGCAGACAATTGTTGCCGACAACGGTTTTTCCTTTTGCTGCAGTTCCCCGGTTGATGGTTACAAATTCGCGGATCGTTGTATTGTCGCCTATTTCGGCGATTGAATATTCACCTCTGAATTTTAAATCCTGTGGTTCGGCACCGATTACTGCTCCGGGGAAAATGCGGCAGTTCTTACCAATCCGAACTCCTGGCATGATGGTAGCACCCGATCCAATCCATGTTCCTTCTCCAATAATCACATCTTTATTGATGGTCACGAATGGTTCGATAATCACATTCTCAGCAACTTTTGCTTCCGGGTGGATGTAAGCTAATGGTTGTTTCATTTATATCTTGTTTTCTGTTTAATTCACTTTCACAATCTGGGCCATGTAATCTCCTTCGGCAACCACTGTATCACCAACATAACATAAACCTCTCATCTCAGCAATACCACGGCGGATAGGAGAGGTAAGAACCACTTTAAAAATAATGGTATCGCCAGGCACAACCTTTTTCCTGAATTTGACATTGTCAATTTTCATGAAATAGGTCGAAAATTTGCCTTCGAGGTTACGAAGTACAAAAATTCCGCCAGCCTGAGCCATTGCTTCAACCAGCAAAACGCCGGGCATAACAGGTTCATTGGGAAAATGGCCCTGGAAGAAAGGTTCGTTAGCCGTTACGTTTTTAACCCCGACAATAAAATCTTTCTGAACATCAATAATTTTATCCACTAATAAAAACGGGTAACGATGAGGCAGTAATTCCTTGATCTTATTGACATCCATTATAACCGGAGAATTTGGATGATATAGTGGAGCTTTTTCTCTTGATTCTTCTTTTATGATAGCCTTTCTGATCAGTTTGGCGAATTCGGTATTGGCACTATGTCCCGGTTTGGTGGCAATAATCCGGCCCTTAATCCGTTTTCCGGCTAAAGCCAGATCGCCGATTACATCGAGCAGTTTATGCCGGGCGCATTCATTATCGTATTGAAGATCAATATTGTTTAGAACACCCTGTGATTTTACTTCAACCCTTTTATGATGGAATAAATCGGCAATCCGATCAAGTTCTTCCTGCGTTACCGGACGATCAACAATTACAATGGCGCTATCCATATCTCCACCTTTTACCAGGTTGTTTTTCAACAGAAAATCCAGTTCGTGCAGAAATACAAAAGTTCGGCAGTTGGCAATTTCGTCTTTAAAATCAGAAAGTGAATTTAAAGTGGCATATTGGTTGTTTAAGACTGTAGAATTAAACGAAATTAATACGTTTAGATTGTAATCATTGTCGGGCAAGGCCACAATTTCGGAGCCTGTTTTTGAATTTTTAAAAATAATTGGTTCTGTGATTACGAAGTATTCGCGCTCGGCATCTTGTTCAATAATTCCGGCATCTTCAATAGCCTGAACAAAAAAGCGGGAACTGCCATCCAGAATCGGAACTTCCTCGTTGTCAATTTCAATCAGTACATTGTCTAAATCCATTCCGGTTAGTGCGGCCAGACTGTGTTCGATGGTACTTAAGCGGGCGCCCTGGCTTTCGATGACCGTACCACGTGAAGTATCTACAACGCAGTCGGCATTGGCATTCAATATCGGTTTATGGTCGAGGTCAATACGCTGAAATTTAAATCCGTGGTTAACCGGCGCAGGTTTAAAGGTCATTTTAACCAAACAATTGGTATGTAAACCTTTTCCACTGATCGAAAACTCCTTTGCTAGTGTTTTTTGTCTGACTATCATTCCTGTTTTCTAATTGTCTTCAAGCTTTTTTTTAATTTGGGTAATCTGTCGGGCCAGATCAATTACCTGTTCGCGTAATTGAGGAAGATTTCGGAAAATGGCAGCAACTTTAGCTGCATGTGCAAATTCCATGGCAGGTTGCAGGAGCATCGTCCGGTCAGATTTTACATTATTGGCAACTCCGGTCATGGCCCCGAGGTTAACATTATCTCCAATGGTAATATGACCGGCAACACCAACGTGACCTCCAAAGCGACAATTCTTTCCAATTTTTGTTGAGCCTGCAATTCCGGTTAGAGCTGCAATTACGGTGTTTTCACCAATCTCAACGTTATGGGCTATCTGAACCAAATTGTCAATTTTGGTTCCTTTGTGGATGATGGTTGATCCCATGGTGGAGCAATCAATGGTTGAATTGGCCCCGATTTCGACCTGGTCTTCCAGTATTACATTTCCAACCTGCGGAATTTTTTTGTAGGTTCCATCTTTGGTCTGGGCAAAACCAAATCCATCTGATCCGATAACTGCTCCGGCATGTATAATACATGCGTTGCCAATGATGGTATCTTCATATATTTTAACTCCGGAGAAAAGCGTGCAATTGTCTCCAACCGAAGTATTATCACCGATATACACATGGGGATATATCCTGACATGGTTTCCGATCTTCACATTTTTACCGATGTAGGCGAATGCTCCAATGTATATGTCATTTCCATGCGATGCTGTACTATCAATATAGGAAGGGGTTTCAATTCCGGTTTTAAATCCTTTAGCCTGCTGATAAAGTTCGAGCAGCGATGCGAAAGCTTTGTAGGCGTCAGGAACTCTGATTAGGGTAGTCTTAACTTCAGCCTCAGGCACAAAATCGAGATTCACAATTACGATAGAAGCATTTGTTTCGTATAGGTATTTGTAGTACTTCGGATTAGCAAGAAAAGCTAATGTTCCTGGTTTGCCTTCTTCAATTTTGGCCACATTCGATACCGATATTTCGGCATCTCCTTCAACCGTACCTCCCAGAAAATCAGCTATACTTTGAGCTTTAAATTCCATATTTCATTTTATAATGCCGTGCAAAAATAGATTTTAATTATTTAATGTCCAATTCTTTCGGATAACAGATAAAATATTTCCTAACCGTTTCCGAGAAAACCGAAAGATTAATGTCGGAAGCATCGGCAATGTCGCTTACCTTATTGTTTTTGAACAAAACATTAATTTTATCGCTTGAAACCTTATTGTACGCGCTGTTTGTGATGGTGTCAGAAATCAGGAAATAGTGAAGTTGTTCATTGGAAACATTAAAATGACTGCATATTTTTTCTTTCAGAATGGCAATCTTCTGTTCGGAAATTGGTTTTTTGCTAATCTTTATTTTGAATAACCGGCGATTAATAATACAGCGGGAAAGATATGATAATATTGAATCGGGATGGTTTTGCCATTCTTTGATTGAAGCCAATATATCATTGTCGTCGAGGCTGGCAAAAAGCTCAAGTACAGGTCGTCCGTCAACAAACCGGTTAAAAGTAAAATCGTCTAATGTGATTTCGTTGCCCAAAAAGACTTTCAGTACGGGAGTTGCAAAAAGTTCTGTACCCGACACTGCAATTTCCCTTGCACGGGCAAGAACATTAATGAGCAGGTATTCGGCCGATAATACGGTTTTGTGCAAATAAACCTGCCAGTACATCAACCGGCGGGCAATCAGGAAATTCTCGACCGAATATATTCCTTTGTATTCAACCACCAACTCATCGTTTTTAACATGGAGCATTTTAATAATTCGTTCAGAACTTATTACTCCTTCCGAAACTCCTGAAAAAAAGCTGTCCCGGCTCAGGTAATCGAGCCGGTCCATGTCAAGCTGGCTGGAAACAAGCTGGTGCAGGAAATGCCGGTCGTATTGATCGGTAAAGATGCTGATTGCCAAACCAAGTTTACCTTCGAACTGCCGGTTCAGCTCTTCCATCAGGAGCAGTGAAATTTTTTCATGAGGAATTCCCTGAACCACGGTGTTTTCAAGAGCATGTGAAAATGGACCGTGACCAATGTCGTGAAGTAAAATGGCTATTGTTACTGCATCGGCTTCCTCATCCGAAATTTCCTGACCTTTTAACCGAAGGATGGCAATGGCGGAACGCATCAGATGGAGCGCTCCAAGGGCATGTTCAAAGCGGGTGTGGTTGGCTCCTGGATATACCAGATAAGACAATCCCAACTGTTTAATCCGGCGAAGTCGCTGAAAATAGGGGTGTTCAATTAAATCGAAAACTATCTCCGACCGTATGTTGATGAATCCAAAAACCGGATCGTTGATTATTTTATTCTTATTTGTTTTCACTTTATTAAGGATCTGTCTGTTCGTACAAACGTGACAAAAGTAGAAAAGTTTTGTTTCAGGAGTATGTTTAATTGTTTCTTCGCTATGATTTTGAAACGATTAAATGAAACCTTATGGAATTGATTTTGACAATTTAATTAAAATTACTATTTTTGTCGCGGCATTTGGGGAAAACCAAAGGTAGGGGATCAAGAGTCCCCTATTTTATTACACAAATATGATCGGAAAAGAAAAAATAGCCAATCTTGTAAATGAAAAGCTGAATGACGACCAGTTTCTGGTTGATGTTACTGTTTCATCGAGCAATGTAATCCATGTTATGGTTGACAGTGATAGCGGCATTTCGATTAACCAGATTGTTGAAATAAGCAGGCATGTTGAAAATGGCCTTGACAGGGAAGAAGAAGATTTTGAATTATCTGTATTTTCTGCCGGATTAAGTGAACCTTTCAGGCTTGTTCGTCAGTATAAAAAAAATGAAGGTACCGAAATTGAAGTATTACTGGCAAATGGCCATAAAATGATTGGACTGTTAAATATGGCTGATGACAAGGGGATTGATTTGGAAGTTACTACCAAAGAAAAAATTGAAGGATCGAAAAAGAAGGAACTGGTAACAAAGGTTCATCATTTTGAATACTCAGAAATAAAAGAAGCAAAAAAAATAATCAAATTTTAAAACCGGGACGAGATGGAGACTCTTAATCTTATCGACACCTTTGCCGAATTTAAGGAACTAAAAAGCATCGACCGCGCTACCATGATGAGCGTTTTGGAAGATGTATTTAAAAATGTCCTTCAAAAAACATACGGCACAGATGAAAACTTCGATGTGATCATTAACATCGATAAAGGTGACTTTGAGATATGGCGTAACAGAACCGTAGTGGCTGATGAGGATTTTGAAGATCCGAACCTGCAGATTACCTTGAACGACGCCAAAAAAATTGATGCAGATTACGAAATTGGTGAAGAAGTAACCGATGAGGTGAAACTGGCCCAGTTTGGCCGCAGGGCTATCCTGAATTTGCGTCAAAATCTTGCCAGTCGCATTATGGAGCTTGAAAAAGACCATGTTTTTAATAAATACCGGACCAAAATTGGCGATATCGTGGCCGGCGAAGTTTATCAGGTTTGGAAGAAAGAAATCCTGATCCTTGACGATGAAGGAAATGAGCTTATTCTTCCAAGAACAGAACAGATTCCTTCCGATTATTTCAGAAAAGGAGACAACCTTCGTGCTGTGGTTTATAAAGTTGAACTGCGCAACAATAATCCGCTGATTATTCTCTCGCGTACTTCACCTGTTTTTCTCGAACGTTTATTCGAATTGGAAGTTCCTGAAATTTTTGATGGATTAATTACCATCAAAAAAATTGTCAGGGTTCCAGGCGAAAGGGCTAAAGTTGCTGTTGAATCGTACGACGAACGGATTGATCCGGTTGGAGCTTGTGTTGGAATGAAAGGATCACGTATTCATGGTATCGTCCGTGAATTGCGTAACGAAAATATTGATGTTATTAATTTCTCGGCCAACAATCAGTTGTTTATTCAACGTGCTTTGAATCCGGCCAAAGTATCATCCATCAAATTGCACGAGGATACCAAACGCGCCGATGTTTATCTGAAACCCGACGAAGTTTCGATGGCAATCGGAAAAGGCGGTTTAAATATCAGACTGGCCAGTCAGCTTACCGGCTACGAAATTGATGTTTACCGTGAGGTAGCTCAGGATGATGAGGATGTTAATCTGGAAGAATTTGCCGATGAAATTGAAAGCTGGGTAATTGACCAATTACGGTCAATTGGTTGCGATACAGCTAAAAATGTACTGAGCCTTACCCGGTCAGAGCTGATCAAAAGAACCGACCTCGAAGAGGAAACTATAGATGAGGTCCTTCGAATACTGAGAAATGAATTTGAGTAATTCTGGCATTGTATGGTTATAGGAAGTATAAAACGGTTAAGTAAAGTAGCGCGGGATTTTAATGTTGGTATTTCTACCATCGTTGAATTTTTGCACAAGAAAGGATTTGATATTGATACAAATCCAAACAATAAGATTTCAGACGATCAGTTCCATCTTCTTGAAAAAGAATACAAAAGTGATGTCAGCCTGAAAAAAGAATCGGAAAAAATCAATCTGAAAAGTCACCGCAGTGTGCAGGAGTCTGTTTCATTGGATGATGTGAAAGATTCAAGTCACAAACATGTCAAAGATGACTATGAAGATGATGAGGTGATCATTAAAGGACATACCTCTAAAAGGATTGAACACCTTCCGCAAAGTGAGCCAAAACCTTTCAGGCAAGAACACAGGGAAGAAATTATAACCACGAACCGTCAGGAAATAGAATCGCCCAAAGTGGTTGGAAAGATAGATCTTGACCATCATGGTGCAGTCAGAAAAAGGGAAGAAGTTTCAGCAACTGTAGAAAAACCAAAACCCGTTCAACATAAACCTTCCACTGAAGAAAGTCCTGTTCAGGATAAGCCCCAAATAACTGAAGAAACAAAACCTGTAAAAGAACATAAACACGAAAAACCTGTAGCGAAGGTTGCTCCTGAAGTATCTGAAGAACCTGTGCGTGAAATTTTTGAAGAAGATCGTTATGGCTCAGACATTTTAACAACTAATGTCCCAAAGGTTGAAGAAGTTAAGGTGGTTGGAAGAATTGACCTTGATTTGCTGAATCAAAAAACCAGGCCGGCAAAGAAAAGCAAAAAGCAAAAAGAAGAAGAACGTAAAGACCGCGAGAAGGTTCGTCGTGATACCTTTAAACCAAGTGAGAATGAAGGCACTCCTGAAGTTTCAGCGGTAGTTACTGAAAGAACCGGACCAACTGTAATTAAAGCGCGGGTTGAGAAGCTTAACGGACCTAATGTTGTCGGAAAAATTGAACTTCCGGGCGATAAAAAACCGGCTGCAGCACAGGGCGAATCTGTACAACAGCAGAGCAGGAAGAAAAAGAGAAAACGTATTTCGAAAGATATTCCGGGAAATCAGCAACGTGTAAATGTTGCCGAGAGACCTGCCGTTCCGCCAGGCGAAAGAAAAAAACTGGTGGTGACAAAAAATATTGGGTCTGCTGCAAGGCCTGCAGGCGAAAAATCCAGCCTGAAAAAACGGCCGCTACTTAAAAAAGAAGTGAGCGAAGAAGATGTTCAGAAACAAATCAAAGATACCCTGGCCCGTTTAACTACCAAGGGTACAAAATCAAAAGGGTCGAAATACCGTAAAGATAAACGGCAGATTGCCAGCGATAGGATGGCTGCCCAGGCCGAACGCGATACAGAAGATAAAAATATCCTGAAAGTAACCGAATTCGTGTCGGTTAACGAACTGGCAACCATGATGGACGCTTCAGTCACCAGCGTGATTTCAACTTGTATGAGCCTTGGTTTGTTTGTATCCATCAATCAGCGCCTCGATGCCGAAACCATGGCTGTTGTGGCCGATGAGTTTGGATACAAAGTTGAATTTGTAAGCGCCGAAATTCAGGTTGCTATTGAAGAGGAACCTGACACCCCCGAACAGTTATTGCCGAGAGCTCCGATAGTTACCGTAATGGGCCACGTTGACCATGGTAAGACTTCTCTGCTCGACCATATCCGCAGTACTAATGTAATTGCCGGTGAAGCCGGAGGTATTACACAGCACATTGGAGCTTATCACGTGAAACTGAAAAACGGTAAGGAAATAACCTTTTTGGATACTCCCGGACACGAAGCCTTTACGGCCATGCGTGCCAGGGGCGCCCAGGTTACCGATATCGCCATTATCATCATTGCTGCCGACGATAACATCATGCCACAGTCAATAGAAGCGATCAACCATGCTGCCGCAGCAGGGGTTCCGATCATTTTTGCCATCAACAAAATTGATAAGGCCGGAGCAAATCCGGAGAAGATCAAGGAGAAACTGGCAGCCATGAATTATTTGGTCGAGGATTGGGGCGGAAAATATCAGAGTCAGGACATTTCGGCCAAGAGCGGTTTAAATGTTGATTTACTACTCGAAAAAATATTGCTCGAAGCTGAAATGCTCGAATTAAAAGGAAATCCGAATAAACGCGCTACCGGAACAGTTATAGAGTCAACCTTAGATAAAGGCCGTGGCTATGTAGCTACAGTTTTGGTTCAGAACGGATCATTAAAAGTGGGCGATGTCTTATTAGCTGGTCAGTATTTTGGGCACGTGAAAGCGATGTTCAACGAACGAAACCAAAAGGTTACTGTTGCTCTTCCTGCCGAACCGGTAATTATTCTTGGTTTGGACGGAGCGCCACAGGCAGGCGACAAATTTAATGTAATGGAGAATGAACGCGATGCGCGTACCATTGCCAATAAACGTGAACAGTTAGCCCGCGAACAGGGTCTCCGCACACAGAAACATATTACCTTGGATGAAATCGGACGACGTATTGCTATCGGAAACTTCCAGGAACTTAACCTGATTGTGAAGGGCGATGTTGACGGATCAATCGAAGCGCTTTCTGATTCATTGATTAAGTTATCTACCCAGGAAATTCAGGTTAATGTCATCCACAAAGCTGTGGGCGCTATTTCCGAATCGGATATCATGCTTGCAACAGCCTCGAATGCCATTATTGTTGGGTTCCAGGTGCGTCCATCGGTCAATGCCCGAAAGATTGCCGAAAAAGAACAAATTGATATCCGTTTATACTCAATCATTTATGATGCCATTAACGAAATAAAGGCAGCAATGGAAGGTATGCTTTCTCCTGAAATTAGAGAGGAAATTACCGGAACTGCCGAAGTTATGGAAGCATTCGAAATTACCAAAGTGGGAACCATTGCAGGCTGTATTGTGCGCGACGGGAAGATTATCCGAAAAGATAAAGTTCGGGTTATCCGCGATGGAATTGTAATCTATACCGGAACACTTGGCTCACTCAAACGTTTCAAGGATGATGTGAAAGAAGTGCTTAAAGGTTATGAATGTGGTTTGAATATAGACAATTACAACAATGTAAAAGAGGGTGACTTTATCGAAGCATTTACTTTAACAGAAGTTGCCAAGACGCTTTAATCCGACAACCATTATATTCTTATAATTCAAAAACCTGCTTGTTTTAGCAGGTTTTTTTACAATATCTTGTGTTATTTTTAAAGTTCGAAGTTGAAACCCCGGTTCAGGAGATCGTCATATTTTTTCTGATCAAAGCGGTAATACCATGCTCCTTTTCGCGACGATTCCTTTTCTTTTTCTTCCAGTTTTTCAAGCAGGTTCATTGAAAGGAGTTTCCGCCTGAAGTTTCGTTTGTCGAATGTTTTGTTGTAAATGGCTTCGTATAATCCCTGAAGCTGCGGGATAGTAAATTTATCAGGCAATAGTTCAAATCCGATTGGCTGTGTCCTTGCCCTGATCCGGAGTTTTTTCAATGCACGTTTGACCATGTCTGAATGGTCAAAAATAAGTGGCGGCATCGCTGAGATCGGAATCCAGGTAGCCCCGTGATTTTTCACCAGTTCCAGATCGGAAGCATTGATTTTTATAAGGGCGAAATAGGCTATCGAGATGATGCGGGCACCAGGATCACGGTCAGGTTCGCCAAAGGTATAAAGCTGTTCCATATATACACCCGAAAGTCCTGTCAACTGGTGTAGTATTCGTTTAGCGGCATCGTCAACAGCTTCATCATTTTTCAGAAACCCACCCATGAGCGACCAATTCCCTTGTGCAGGCTGAAAATTTCGTTTCAAAATCAGAACTTTTAACTCCCGGTCACCTTCGTCATAACTAAAGATGATAGAATCAACAGCTACATGGAATTTTTCGTGCTCTTGGTAGTATGACATAGGGGTGTTTATTCTGGCAAAGGCCAGTCAGTTGTTTCTTTGGTTCGCAAATAGGTTTCGATATGGCGGTCTTTTTTTGCTTCGTAGATGTCAGAAATAGTAAGGATAATCCCGGTTTCTTCAACATTTCCAAAATGATCGTTGATGACCGTCCCGAAGGTTTTCATTGACGGGCTCAGGTTCATGTACGAATTGATTAATGGAGGAATGTTTTCTCCAAATTCGCGTACTTTTTGAGAAAGTATTTTATAATCTTCCTTGTACGATCCGCCATCGAACACTCTTTCCATTTCTTCCATATCAATACCCAAATTGATCGGCTTGATGGGAGTTACCAGGTTTTCATGATCATTAAAATATTTCAGGAAAAAATATTGAATGAGGTTGCGGGCATGGGTGTGAAAATGGGTGTACATGGTTACCTTACCAAAGAAATATTTAATTTCGGGATGATCAACAATCAATGCTCCCAATCCATCCCATAAGTTATCGAGGGCAAACAATGCTTTGGCTCCTGCTTTGCTCGATTGGTAATGTGGCTGAACAAACGAACGGCCTAATTCAAGCGTATAAGGCAGATATTCTTTGATGAATTTCTCCGAAAAGTTGAAAAGATGCGTTGTCGCCAACTGAACGATTCCATTTTTGTCAACCGGAATGTCACCGCATAAAACATAACGATAACCGCCAATAATCTCAAGAGCTTGCGGATCCCATACGATAAGCTGTTTATAAGGTTGAGCGCAGGTATCATATTCATCAATGTCAACTTCTTCTCCCATTCCCCCTCCTGCATCACGAAAAGTAATCTCCCTTACCCGCCCTATTTCTCTCATAACATTGGGTGAGTCATGATAGGTAATAATGTAGATTTCGTTATCTCCTTTATTGGTCTTTCGCATTAATTTGTCCTGTGTCAGTTCAGCAAGTAAGGCTGCTTTTGACACAGGTGCAATAATATCCTTCATACTAATAGATCTGATTTATAGAGGTACAAAACTAAAAAAAATCTATCAGAATTGGTTTTTTCAGTCATTTAATCTCTGATTACGATTGTAAGGGTAATTTATACACTAAGTCCCTTACTTCTACTGCCCACTGGTCGGGAGTTTTGCTTTTATCGAAGTGAGTGTATGGTATCGGCTTGCCAAAAGTGATTGTGAATTTCTGGTTTTTGTGTCCGAATGTTTCGTCGGCCAGATAAAACATTTCAAGGTTCCATTTCATCCCGAAAAACGTTCGGAAACTGGCCAGCCGGTAAAAAAACGATGAATTTCGCCCGCTTACATGTATGGGAATTACATCACGCTGGTACTCGACCGACTTCACAATAAAGTGTTTTTTCCATTCGTAATCCTGAATCTGGCCTTTAATCCGTCGCGAAGCAAATCCTGAAGGAAATATTAAAATTTGTTTGTCAGACGAATATACCTCATGGATTTTTTTTGCCACTTCCTTGCTATGGCTGCCATGTTTATTCAATGGAACAAATATGGGATGTAACTGCGGAATATTCATCAGAATGTCGTTGACCAGAGTGACCACATTGCCCAAAATCCGGTCGAGATTGGACAGTATTAGCAGCGAATCGAAACCTCCCAGCGGGTGATTTGAAACAAAAATGTAACTTCCGGTAGTGGGTATGTTTTCAACTCCAATTAAAGTCTGCTGTACATTAAAATGTTTAACCATGCTGTTGGCAAACTCTATTCCCTTTTCATTGCCATGTTTGGCCAGAATTTCATTGATCTCCTCGATGTGCATAATTCGGTTAATATACCGGTAAACAAATCCGGGAAGTTTTCCGGCAAGTTTCGGATTCTTCTTCCGGAATACTTCTCTGATGTTGATTGGCTTGAAAGGTTCCTGGTTCATCGTGCTCAATGCTCAGTTTTAATTGAAGCCGAAAATATAAAATTAATCGGTAGGGCTGTTCAGTCTTCTTTATTTTATCTGCTGTTTTGTTTTTGAACTAATGGTTCTATGGCAGATACCAACTGGTAATTCCTGCTTTTATAGGGTTTTGGAATGTTATTGAAGGTACAATGCAAAGTTTTATTAACGAATACTCAAAATATTTGAGTTATGTTCAAATATTAGATATTCAAATTGTTATCTGTTTCCATAGATAATTATGCACAAATTATAAACAGGATATTAACATTTTTGTTATATCTTTACGTGACTTAAAGTGGCTGAATGTGGAATGATATGGCTGACTTTATTGATTTTTATTACTTTTACAATTGGATTTTTAGGTACTTGAAAAAATGAACTTCTCGTCGAAAAAAGAAGCAACCCTGGATGAAAAGGGAAGGGTAGTGCTGCCAGCCGATTACAAGAACGATATGGGTGGCAGTATCCCCGGTGGTCAATTGGCCGTCGAGAAGGATCCGCATGAGAAGTGCCTGAATATTTACACGATGGATGAGTGGGAAAAACGCATTGTTCAGGTAACATCAAAACTTAATCGGGATAACAGGCAGCACAGCCGGATACTCGACATTTTTTACAACAATTTCAAGATTATTCAGGTGCCTGAAAGTTGCAGGATGAACATCCCGAATAATTTTCTTGAAGTAGTTGGAATTAAAAAGGAGGCGATGTTTACCGGGCAGGGCAACCGGATCAGGTTATGGGATGCCGGGGAATACAGCAGATACACTCAATCGTGGGACGATTATGCGAGCTTATTTGACCGACTTGTAGGTGGTAATGAAGAAAATTAAAGGTGGAAAGAGAATATCATGTACCTGTTTTGCTGAACGAAAGTGTCAACGGACTGGAAATTAATGCAAATGGCGATTATGTTGACGTTACCTTTGGTGGCGGAGGCCATTCGCGCGAAATTTTCAGCCGTTTAAAATCCGGTCGCCTTTTTGCTTTCGATCAGGACGAAGATGCAGCAGCAAATATCATTCACGACGAACGTTTTTTCTTTATCCGCCACAATTTTAAATATATCCGGAATTTTTTAAAGTATTACGAAGTAGAACAGGTTGACGGTATTCTGGCCGACCTGGGAGTTTCTTCGCACGATTTTGATGTGGCCGGGCGTGGATTCTCGTTTCGCTTCGATGGCGATTTGGACATGAGAATGAACCGTGATTCAGTTCAAACCGCTGCCGATATTGTGAATTCATACTCCGAAGATCAGCTCCGCACAGTATTTCGTGAATTTGGTGAAATCGATAATGCCGGACGTCTTGCAAAACAACTGGTTTCTGCCCGGAATATTAAACCGGTAAAAACCATCGAACAGTTTCGTGCAGCCATTGCGCCTTGTGTTCCAAGATTACAGGAAAGCAAATACCTGGCAAAGGTTTTTCAGGCTTTGCGTATTGAAACCAACCACGAGATGGACGTTTTGCACGATTTTCTTGAACAAAGTATTGAACTGCTCAAACCCGGCGGACGCCTGGTGATTATTACCTATCATTCATTGGAAGACCGGATGGTGAAAAATTTTATCAAATCGGGTGATCTTTCAGGAAATCAGGAAAAGGATTTCTTTGGAAATGTTGAGTCTCCGCTGACGGCTATAAACCGCAAAGTGATTGTACCATCTGAAGAAGAAATTAAGCGGAATCCAAGGGCCCGCAGCGCCAAACTAAGAATTGCTGAAAAAAACGCATGACAGAAATTAAAAGAAATATAAAGGATCGAATCTCGAAGAAGAATTTTAAGAGTATTCTCGGCGGCACTGTTTTGGCCAGTGAACAGGTTATAAAGCAGTTACCGTTCATGGTTTTTCTGGCTTTGCTGGGAATTGGTTTAATAACCAACCGGTACTGGACTGAAAAAACCATCCGGCGAATGGAAATGGTCCGTGACTCGCTCAAAGAATATAAGGCTGAATCAGTCATTCATGAAACTGAACTAATGTACATTAATCGTCCGTCGGAAGTCGCGAAACGGGTTATTGAGCGCAAAATTGATCTGATTGAACCGATTGAGCCGGCAAAAAAAATAAAAGTTAAAAAACTGGAGACTAAATAATGGAAATCAGGAAAGCTATAACCTTACGATTTGGCATCGTTTATTTCGCGATCGCCATGTTCGGAATTGTTATAATCAGCCGGATTCTCATCATTCAGAATACGAACAAAGAAAAATGGAGCCAAACTGCCAAAGACCTAAAAAGTAATACAGAAGATATTTGGGCCAAGCGGGGAAATATTTGTGCCGATGACGGCAGTATTTTATCCACCTCGGTTCCATACTATGAGTTGAGATTGGATATGAGGTCTCCGGGAATAAAAAAGGTATTTGACAAAGAGGCTGACTTATTTGCGAAAGAAATGGCCGGTTTCTTCGGTTTTTCTGAAACCGGCTTCAAGATAAAGTTAAAAGATGCTTACGCCAGGCAAAAGAGCTGGTTTTTGATCAATCCAAAGCAAATCGATCACAATAAATATCAGGAGTTTAAATTGTTAAAATACAGTTCACGGAGCCACTTTGGTTCAGGATTGATTGTTGTTACAGAGAATAAAAGAATACTTCCTCACGGTGATTTGGCCAGCCGGACCATTGGTGTGCTCAACAAGGGTGTTTATGGCGGCGTTCACGGAAACGTTGGCTACACCGGAGTCGAAGGCCTGTGCGAAAATTACCTGGCCGGGGTAAACGGATTAGCCCTCAAGCGCAATTTCTCCGGAAGCTGGATCAACACCCCGCTGGTCGAACCTCAGGAAGGTAAAGATGTCGTTACAACCATTAATGTAAATCTTCAGGATTATGCCCAGACTGCTTTGGGCAAACAAATGGAAATCAGTCAGGCTGAATGGGGAACCGCCATTGTGATGGAGGTCAAAACCGGCGATATAAAGGCTATTGCCAACATTGGGCGTAAAAAAGACGGAACCTATGGCGAAACCTACAACTTCGCGTTTGGCCATGCCGGATGCAGCGAGCCCGGATCAACTTTCAAACTGATGTCGCTAATGGCCGGTATGGAAGAAGGTTACAGCGATACAGCAGAAATGTTTGATACCGGGCGGGGCATCTGGGAATATAAGAAACAAAAAATGAAGGACAGCGATTACGATCATGGTGGTCACGGTTTGATTAGCGTTAAAAAAATATTTGAACTGTCGTCAAATATCGGTGTGGCCAGGTACATTACCAAACATTTCGAAGGAAAGGAGAGTCAGTTTATTGACCGTATTTACAGTTGGGGCCTGAATAAACCACTTGGGCTGGGCTTCAAAGGCGAAGCCGAACCTTACATTAAATATCCGACCGACCAAAGCTGGTGGGGGCCATCGTTGGCATGGATTGCCCACGGTTACGAAATAAAGCTGGCCCCTATTCAAACGCTGACTTTCTATAACGCAGTGGCCAACAACGGTACCATGGTAAAACCCAAATTTATTGAAGAAATCAGGCAAGATGGAATACCTGTCCGTAAATTCAAAACAGAAGTGATCAATCCGTCCATTTGTTCTCAGGAAACATTGGGAAAAGCTCAGGATTTACTTAAAGCCGTTTGTGAAAAAGGAACTGGCAGGGCTTTGAGGAATCCTTACTATAAGCTTGCCGGTAAAACCGGTACTGCTGTAATTGCGAACGAAAATCAAGGTTATACGGTTGGCGGCGCCAAAAAATATCAGGCATCGTTCTGTGGGTATTTCCCAGCAGACAATCCTGAATTCAGTATCATCGTGGTTATTGTTGGCCCGAAAGGGAAATTCTACGGCGGTTCTGTTGCTGGTCCGGTTTTCCGGGGTATTGCTGATAAGGTTTATGCTTCTTATCTCGAACCGGCGCCCGATTCCATTCCTCCGTACAACGAAGTGCCGGCAGTAAAACCCGGAATAAAAGAAGATGTCATGCTTTTTGCACAGAATCTGGGATTCAAAACCCAATCGCAAAATATGACTGCTGAACATGTTGCTATCGCTTACGATACCATGACTGTATATGTGAGCGGAGTAAACGATATCCCGGGGTTGATTCCCGATGTGATCGGGATGGGTCCCGGCGATGCTGTATATCTTCTTGAAAAGGAAGGTTATAAAACAAAAACTGATGGTTTTGGACGTGTATTCCGTCAATCGCCGGCACCTGGAATGTCTGGGGTAAAAGGAGATTTGATTACCCTTGAACTTGGTTTTGACGAACTGGAGTTATTGAAAAAGGATAGCATTTCAAACGCTGATTCGATCCAGGGACCAATTCTATCGGCAGTACCCATCGAACCAAAACCCAGGCCGGAAAGCAAAGCAGTTTCACCTGTTTTAGCGCCAAAAACAGATCCAAATCCTTCCAAACCCAGGGTCAGTCAAAACCCGGAAGAAAAACCCAAACCTAGTCAGGAGGCTATTAATAAATGGAAGGCAAAAGTTGCCGCTCAAAAAGCATTGGACAAAAAGAACAGCAAATTAAAAAGCAATACTGAAACACAAAAAAAATCACAGCAATGAAACCGTTAATTGAGCTTTTGGCTGACGTTGATATTCTTGAAACCCGCGGCGATTTATCGGTAACGGTTCGCAGGATTCAATTCGATTCGCGAAAGGTAGAAGCCGGCGATTTATTTATTGCTGTTAAAGGATCGCATGTTGACGGGCACCAGTATATTGCGAAGGCTATTGAACTGGGCGCCAATGCCATCGTTTGTGAGTATGTTCCCGATGATTTTCCTTCAGGAGTTGTGATGGTTCAAATTGAAAATACACAATTGAATTTTGGCAAGATTGCTGCAGCCTTTTACGATTTTCCATCTGCAAACCTGAAAGTTGTTGGAGTAACCGGAACCAACGGTAAAACCACGATCGCCTCACTTCTTTATAATACATTTAGCTTGCTGGGGTACAAGGTCGGATTGATTTCGACCATAAAATATTACGTTGGCACCGATGAATTTCCGGCCACCCACACTACTCCTGATGCGCTGCAAATTCAGGAATTAATGGCCCGGATGGTCGAAACAGGATGTGAATATTGCTTTATGGAAGTAAGTTCACACGCCATTGATCAGGACCGGATCAGCGGAATTGAGTTTGATGGCGGCATTTTCACCAACCTGACCCACGACCATTTGGATTACCACCTCACTTTTGCTGAATACTTAAAGGCCAAAAAGAAATTCTTCGATGAACTTCCGGAAACTGCATTTGCACTCACTAATGCCGATGATAAAAACGGAATGGTGATGCTTCAGAATACACGGGCGGCCAAACAAACTTATTCATTGAGGTCGTTAGCTAATTTCCATGGCAAAGTTCTGGAAAAACACTTCGACGGAATGCTCCTGAATATTGACGGGCAGGAAGTCTGGACACATTTTACAGGAGTTTTCAATGCCAGCAACCTGATGGCAGTTATGGGAACTGCCATGTTGCTTGGAGTTGAGCGCGATGATATTCTGAGAATTTTGAGTGAATTGCGTCCCGTTTCAGGGCGTTTCGAAATTTTACGTTCCCCGGAAGGAAAATATGCCGTGGTTGATTATGCCCACACGCCTGATGCCATTCAAAACGTATTGTCAGGAATTGCTGAAATACGAACCGGTAACGAGCAAATTATCACCGTTATTGGTGCAGGTGGCGACCGTGACAAAACTAAACGACCCGTTATGGCCCGTGAAGCAGTGAAACAAAGTGATAAGGTGATTCTGACTTCAGACAATCCACGATCAGAAGAACCCGAACAGATAATTGCTGACATGGAAGTTGGCGTTGAAATGCATCAAAAACACAAAGTGTTGTCAATTGTAAACCGGCGCGAGGCCATTAAAACTGCCTGTATGCTGGCAAAACCAGGCGATATAATCCTGGTTGCCGGAAAAGGGCACGAAGATTATCAGGAGATTAAAGGGGTGAAATATCATTTCGACGACAAAGAAGTGATCAGCGAAATATTCGGAAACAATTAAAATACAAAGCTATGTTTTACCATTTGTATCAGTTTTTAAAAGATTGGGATATTCCGGGGTTGGGAATGTTTCAGTATATCTCTTTCCGGTCGGGAGCAGCAATCATTTTATCGTTGCTGATTACCATCGGGTTTGGGAAAAGCCTGATACGATTCCTGCAAAGCAAACAAATAGGTGAAGATGTCCGCGATCTTGGACTTGATGGACAAATGCAGAAAAAGGGAACTCCAACCATGGGTGGACTCATTATCCTGGCTTCCATTATTATCCCAACGCTTTTATTTGCCCGATTGGATAATATCTACATTCTGCTCATGCTCATTACCACCATTTGGTTGGGTCTGATAGGATTCCTGGACGATTATATCAAGGTATTCATAAAAGACAAAAAAGGTTTGGCCGGAAAATTCAAAATTTTAGGACAGGTTTCGCTGGGAATTATCGTGGCAGCTACTTTGTATTTTTCGGATGATGTGGTTGTTCGCCAGCGGGTAGTTGATTCGAACGGAATGTTTGTTAAAGAAATGGTGACCGACAGTGTTACCGGTCAGAAAAGGCTGCAGCATGTGACCAAACCGGTGAAATCAACCAGGACTACGCTTCCTTTCATAAAAAATCATGAATTTAACTATGGTATATTGGTGGCATTTATGGGCGAAAGTGCAAAAACATGGCGCTGGATTGTTTATGCTCTGGCCATTATTCTGATTATTACTGCTGTTTCAAATGCCACTAATCTGACCGATGGAATAGATGGACTGGCGACGGGGACTTCGGCTATCAGCGGGGCAACTTTAGGAATTCTGGCGTATGTAAGCGGTAATGTCATTTACGCCGATTACCTGAATATCATGTATATCCCGAATTTAGGTGAACTGACGGTGTTTATCGCTGCATTTATCGGGGCAACCGTTGGCTTCTTGTGGTACAACTCTTATCCGGCCCAGGTTTTTATGGGCGATACCGGAAGTTTGGCCCTCGGAGGTATCCTGGCCGTTTTTGCCATCATCATCCGGAAAGAAATCCTGATACCTATTTTATGCGGGATATTCGTCATCGAAAACCTTTCGGTGGTTATTCAGGTGTCGTATTTTAAATATACCAGAAGGAAATATGGCGAAGGCCGGCGGATTTTCCTGATGAGCCCGATCCACCACCATTTTCAGAAGAAGGGAATTCCGGAAGCCAAAATTGTGACCCGCTTCTGGATTGTCGGGATTATGCTTGCAGTATTGACGATAGTAACATTGAAGATGCGGTAAGAGACAGCCCCCTTCATTTCCCCCGAAGGGGGAAGGTTTTGGGCATCTGAACTAAGTTGTTTCCAGCTCCATCGGAGCGAAATATTTGTAGCCCCGGGTTTCAACCCGGGGAAAAGAGTGGAAAATAAAAGTCGTCCGCGAGATGAGGCAGGAAAAAGCGTTGACCTCTTTTCGGACGAAATGGGTTTAACATTAATAAAAGAAAAAAATAAGAAACACAGAATAAGAAACAAGAAACATCCAAGTTGCCGTTTATGATTTCTTATTTCTTATTTCTTATTCGAAGTTTTAAATATAAATGAACAAAAGAGTCGTCATACTTGGAGCCGCAGAAAGCGGAGTTGGTGCAGCCATTCTGGCCCGCAAACAGGGGTTTGATGTGTTCGTGTCTGATCTGGGTACTATTAAAGAAAAGTACAAAGCTGAACTGATCCAACGCGGGTTCGACTATGAAGAAGGCCGTCATTCGGAAGAAAAAATAATCAATGCCGATTTGGTTGTGAAAAGTCCGGGTATTCCGGATAAAGCGCCAATCATTGTATTACTGAAAGAAAAGGGCATTCCGGTGATTTCGGAAATTGAGTTTGCCGGACGATATACTTCAGCAAAAAAAATCTGTGTAACCGGAAGTAACGGCAAAACCACCACCACACTTCTGATCTATCATATATATCAGAAAGCTGGTTTAAATGTGGGATTGGCCGGAAATATGGGACAAAGCCTGGCCTGGCAGGTGGCCGAAAATGATTTCGACTATTATGTGATCGAACTGAGCAGTTTCCAACTCGACGGAATGTATGAGTTTAAAGCTGAAATTGCCATTCTGCTGAATATTACACCTGATCATCTCGACCGCTATGATCACAACATGCAAAATTACATCAATTCGAAGTTCAGGATCACTCAAAACCAAACTGCTGACGATGTATTCATTTATTGCGCTGACGATCCGGTGCTGAATCACGAGCTTTCAAAACGAAAGCTGGCAGCCTTATGTATTCCTTTCGGATTGGGCGCACCGCCTGCCGAAGGCGCCGGAATTATTGAAAACAAAATGATTATTAACTGGAAACAAAATATTTTCACTATGTCAATTTTAGATATTGCATTACAGGGAAGTCACAATACCTACAACTCGATGGCTGCAGGTATTTCAGGAATGGTTGTCAATATCAGGAACGAAAAAATTCGCGAGAGCATGGCCGATTTTAAAGGTGTCGAACACCGGCTCGAACGGTTTTTGAAAGTTCATGGTATCGAGTTTATCAACGATTCAAAAGCGACCAACATTAACTCAACCTGGTACGCGCTTGAGACTATGACACAGAAAACGGTCTGGATTGTCGGTGGGATTGACAAAGGAAACGACTATTCTGAATTGTATGATTTGGTAAAAGCGAAGGTAAAGGCAATTGTTTGCCTCGGACTGGATAATTCCAAAATATTGGAAGCTTTCCGGAATTTAGGCATTGATATGGTTGAAACGCAATCAATGGACGATGCGGTAAGGTCAGCTTATTATCTGGCAAAAAAAGGTGAAACCGTATTGCTTTCACCAGCTTGTGCGAGTTTCGATCTGTTCGAGAATTACGAAGATCGCGGACATCAGTTTAAACATGCAGTAAGGGCATTGTAATATGGCAGCAAGACTGACGAAAATATTTAAAGGTGACCGTACGCTTTGGGTGGTACTGATGTTTTTATCATTGTTTTCATTAGTAATCGTTTACAGTGCAACCGGTAAACTGGCTTATCGCGAAGCTCATGGAAATACCTTGTACTATCTGGTTCGTCAGGTGGGGTTCATTTCGTTTGGATTTCTGATTATGCTTTTCCTTGTGAACGTAGTGCCAATTGTCACTTATTTTAAACTTTCGCCCATTTTCATTGTCCTCACCGTAGTTGCCCTTGTTCTGGCGTTTATTCAGTACAAATTTACCGGAAGCATTGACAAGGAAACTTCGCGGTCGCTTAGCTTATACCGGTTCAGTTTCCAGCCGGCAGAGCTGGCAAAAATTTCACTCGTGATGTATGCGGCGCGATTACTTTCGAAAGCCCAGCGAACTGAAGAAGAACTTAGAATTGCTTTTTACTGGATTACGGGCGTATCGGCAATGGTTTGTTTCCTGGTTTTCATGAGTAACTTCTCAACTGCGGCCATGATCTTTTTTACCATTATTGTTCTCATGCTTGTTGCCCGTGTTTCGATCAAATATATTTCAGCATTGATTGGGATTGGAATCGTTTTGGTTGCAATGATCTATTTTACAGCCGATTTATTCCCTGATAGTTTTGCGCGTGTGCATACGGTAAAAGGGCGAATTGACGACTTTGTCAAAGGAGATAATAACGCGGTGGAAGGAACAACCCAGGCAGATTATGCGCAACTGGCCATTTTTGAGGGTGGTATGCTGGGGAAAGGTCCGGGAAACAGCGAAGTAAGTAATTATATGGAGGCAGGTTATAACGACTTTATCTATGCCATTTTTATTGAAGAATACGGTTTTGTGGGTGGCGCTTTTTTAGCCTTGCTTTACCTCATTCTTTTATTCAGGGGAGTTATCATTGTGCGGCGGTGTGACCGGACTTTCCCGGCTTTCATGGTCACCGGCCTGGTTTTGCTGCTTACTTTTCAGGCCTTCATCAATATGGCAGTTTCGGTTGGCGCTGTTCCGGTAACCGGACAGCCTTTGCCCTGGGTAAGTATGGGAGGATCGTCAATGATATTTACAGCCGTATCCTTCGGAATAATTTTGGCAGTCAGTGCAAATAATCAAAAAAATAAGGTTCCGGCCGAACCTTTGGTGGTGGTTGATGTCCCAAACGAAGATCAGGCCATGTAATATGGAAAAGTTAAAAGTTATTGTGAGTGGAGGTGGAACCGGGGGACATATTTTCCCGGCCATTTCAATTGCAAACGAACTCAGGAACCGTTTTCCTGAATCCGACATTTTGTTTGTCGGAGCTCGTGGTAAAATGGAAATGGAACGTATTCCTGCAGCCGGTTACCGCATAATTGGATTGCCGGTTATGGGTTTTCCACGCAAGCCTTCATTTAAAATGCTGACATTTTTCCTGAAATTATTTCATAGCATGCTTTTGGCAAATAAAATTATTTCTGATTTTAAACCTGATGTAGTCGTTGGAGTGGGGGGATTTGCCAGTGGACCGGTATTAAAAGCTGCTGTTCGCAAAGGAGTGCCAACCGTAATTCAGGAACAAAATTCGTATGCCGGGATAACCAATAAACTGCTGGCATCGAAAGTGAACAGGATATGTGTGGCGTACCCGAACATGGATCGGTATTTCCCTGCCGAAAAGATTGTAATGACCGGTAATCCTGTCCGCAAAAACCTGGTTGAAACTTTGGCCAGCAAAACCGAAGCATTGGAGTATTTCAAGCTGGATGAAATAACCCCGGTCGTATTAATTGTTGGTGGAAGTCTTGGGGCACGAACCCTGAATGAAAGTGTGATGGCCAACCTTGAATTGATCCGAAAAACCGAAGTTCAGATTCTCTGGCAAACTGGTAGTTATTATTACAAGGAAATGATAGAGAGACTGAGGCAAAGCAAGCCTGAAAATATTCACCCAATGGAATTTGTGGCGCGCATGGATCTGGCCTATGCTGCGGCTGACGTCGTTATTTCAAGAGCCGGGGCAGGAACAATTTCGGAGCTTTGTTTACTTGGAAAACCATCGGTTTTGGTTCCGTCGCCCAATGTTGCGGAAGACCATCAAACCAAAAATGCGCTTTCATTGGTTAATAATCAGGCTGCTTTGTTGATAAATGATGCCGATTCGGTGGATGATTTGTTCATGGAGACCTTTAAATTGCTGGACGATAAATCCCACTTGAAAAGTCTTTCAGAAAATATACTAAAACTGGGCAGGCCCAATGCTGCAAAAGATATTGTGGATGTGATATTGAAAGTAGTTGAAAGTCAGAAGACCGAAGTCAGAAGACCGAAGTAAAAGGGATTGGGCAGTTTTCAGCCCTGAAAGTGCGACATATGCTAGCACAGGACAACGCCCTGTGGGGAAATTTTCGGATGGAATGGAAATCGCCCTGATGAATGAATGAAATGATTGTAATATTATACGAATGTTGAAATTTACCGACATAAAGCAAGTCTAATCAATTATGCCTGAACAACAAAACATAGAATTCAAACAAAGTTGGCACGATGACTGTCTGAAATGGATATGCGGTTTCGCAAATGCGCAAGGTGGCATAATTTATATTGGCAAAGACGATAATGGAAATGTTGTAAACGTTTCCGATTATAAAAAGTTAATGGATGATATACCCAACAAGATTAAAAATTCAATGGGAATCACAATTGAGGTAAACTTAAAGGAGGAAACAGGACAGCATTATATAGAAATTGTAACAGTTCCGTATTCAGTTCCAATCTCATTAAGAGGAAGGTATTATTATCGTAGCGGAAGCACCAAACAAGAACTAACAGGCGCTTCATTGAACGAGTTTTTACTGAAAAAATCGGGCAAAACATGGGACGATGTTGTCGAGCCAAGAGCAAGTTTTGAAGATATAAACGAAAAAACTGTTGCTGCTTTTTTACATGCATCAGAAAAGGCTGGTCGTTTGCCCGAAAATGAAGGTTTGACCGTGCCTGAGTTATTTGAAAAACTTAGGCTTACTGAGAATGGTCAGCTAAAGCGTGCTGCTATCATTCTATTTGGTAAAGAACCTGCTAAATTCTATCCAAACACCTTTGTGAAAATTGGTCGCTTTGGAAAAGATGATGCTGACCTGAAATTTCATGAAACAGAAGAAGGAAATTTAATTGTTTTGCTTCAATCAGTTTTAAATCAACTCAACCATAAGTTTCTTACCCGACAAATCGAATTTGAAGGTATGCACCGAATTGAAAAAGGAGAATATCCCGTTCCGGCCATTCGGGAAATGTTGTTAAACGCATTAGTACATAGAAATTATATGGGTGCACCAACACAAATACGGGTTTATGACAATAAAATTAATATTTGGAACGAAGGCTCTCTTCCTGATGGTTTGACACTGGAAGCATTAAAGCGTTCACATTCATCACGACCAAGAAATCCGATAATTGCTGATGTGAGTTTTAAGGGCGGATATATTGATGCCTGGGGCAGAGGAACCATTAAAATTTTGGATACATGCAAACTGGCAGGCCTTCCCGAACCGGAAATGAAGGAGCAAGATGGAGGTTTTATGATTTCTCTTTTCAAAGATAACTTGACGGAAGATCAATTGATAAAACTTGGGCTTAATGACAGACAACTGAAAGCGGTTTTTTTTGTGCTGGAAAAAGGAAAGATTACAAATAGCGAGTATCAGGCCTTAAACGAAGTTTCTAAAAGAACTGCAACTTATGAATTAACGCAATTAATTCAAGAATTTAATTTACTGAAGAAATCGGGTGTTCATGGAGCAGGTGTTTTTTATACTATAATGGGGCAGGAATAGGGCAATAAGGGCAAGAAAAGGGCAACAATAGGGTGGGGAGAACAAAAGGAACATTTTGCAAAATTCGTTTTTGCGGATAAATGACGGAAATGGCAGATAAATGAAGTAACAATAAAGCAATAAAAATATACGAATGCTGAAATTTACCGACATTAAACAAGTTTATTTTCTCGGAATCGGAGGAATAGGGATGAGCGCCCTGGCACGTTATTTTGCCAGCAAGGGAATCACTGTTTCCGGTTACGACCGTACAAAAACTGAATTAACCTCAGCACTTGAACGTGAAGGTATCGCCGTACATTACGAAGACAATCCGGCCCTTTTGCCCAAAAAACTTTTTATTTCCAATTCCCTTATCGTATATACTCCGGCTGTCCCGGCAACTCATCACGAATTAAATACCCTGATCGATCGCGGTTTCAACATTCATAAACGTGCAGAAGTACTTGGAATTATTTGCAACAGTGGTCGTACCATTGCTGTCGCCGGAACTCATGGAAAAACTTCGGTTTCAACGATGACTGCCCATATCCTGAAAACTTCGGAGCTTGGCTGTACTGCCTTTTTAGGCGGAATTTCAAAGAATTATCAGACTAACCTGTTACTCGATTCAACCGGCAGCGAATGGATTGTTGCTGAGGCCGACGAATTCGACCGTTCCTTCCTGCAACTAAAACCGGAACTGGCTGTGATCACTTCGATGGATGCCGACCATTTGGATATTTATGGCTCACACGAAAAAGTGATCGAAAGTTTTCAGTTGTTTGCCGGAAATATCAAAGAAGGTGGTTCTTTGGTCCTGAAAAAAGGACTTCCGGTGGGATTTGAAACTGAAGCAAAATACATCTCATATACTTATTCAATTACTGAACAGGCCGATTTCTGTGCTGAAAATATTGAACTGAAAGATGGATACTATCAGTTCGACCTGAAAATCCCTGAAACACGAATTGAGAAACTGGTTTTGAATTACCCTGGACTGCTGAATGTGGAAAATGCGGTAGCTGCATCAGCATTGGCTTTGCTGTCCGGAGTTTCTCCTGAAGAAATCCGTATAGCCCTTGAAACCTATTCCGGAGTTAAACGGCGTTTTGATATTCAATTGAATAACGGAACTTTTGTGCTGATTGACGATTATGCACATCATCCGGAAGAACTTCGGGCAACTATCCAATCGGTTCGTGAAATTTATCAGGACCGGACAATTACAGGCGTATTCCAGCCACACCTTTATAGCCGTACCAAAGATTTTGCCGAAGGTTTTGCCCACAGTCTCGATTTGCTCGATGAAATCGTTTTGCTCGATATTTATCCGGCACGCGAACTGCCCATGGAAGGCGTGACTTCAGAATTGATTTTCAGGCAAATCAGAAATAAAAACAAAATACAGTGCACAAAGTCTGAATTAATCGGGCTTGCAGGCACATTTAAACCTGGAATTGTAATCATGATGGGCGCCGGCGATATCGACACCCTGGTTGAACCGGTAAAAGAACAATTGTTGAAATATGAAGGTCGTTAAAAAGATATTAGTCATACTGGCGTGGTTGTTTCTTTTCGGAGCAATCGGATTTACCATTTATTACACCTACAGCGAGTGGATAGCCGTGAGGTGCCAGTCGGTTGAGGTGAAAATAAATCCAAGCTCTCCGCGTTTTATTGACGAAGACGAAATTGCCGGTATGATCGAAAAATCGGGCATACCTACAATCGGGCACAAACTTTCAGCCATCAATATTAATAAGCTTGAAGCTAAATTAAGTTCGTTTACTACCCTGAACAATGTTGAAATATTCAGGAAGGTTGAGTCGAAAGGAATGTCGTTTACCGGGAAGTTGATTATTAGTGTTGATCAGCGCACTCCGGTTCTCAGAATTAAGAACTCGACCATTGATTATTATTTGGACAGGGAAGGAGTTATCATTCCAACATCGCCCAAATATATCGAACGGATTTTGATTGCTACCGGAACAATTCCTGATGATAGAATCAGGAAAGATCTTTTAAAAATGACGGATTTTGTGAATAAAGATGAATTTTGGAGAGCTCAGATTGAGCAGGTTTTCATTCAGGCAAATGGCGAGTTGCTCATGGTGCCGCAAGTTGGCGATTGCCTGATCGAATTTGGAACCCCGGAAGATTACGAATTAAAATTCAGGAATTTAAGAGCCGTTTACCAGCAGGGATTTAAAAACAGGGGTTGGAACAGGTATAAGCTCATGAGTGTGAAATATCAGAACCAGGTTGTTTGTACAAAAAAGTAGATTATGGACAGGAACGAGAAAATTTTTGCTGCTGTTGACATTGGATCAACCAAAATTGTAGCCCTTGCAGGAAAAAAGAATGATGAGGGTAAAATCCAGATTATCGGACTTGGACATAGTGCATCGCGGGGTGTTAACCGGGGAGTGGTGGTGAATGTTGAAGAAACATTTGCAGCAATCAGCGATGCCGTTGGCCAGGCAGAAAGAGATAGCGGGCATGACATTACTGATGTATTTGTGAACATTTCCGGACAACACCTGATTACCCTTACCTCGAAGCAGCAAAAAAAACTCGGTAACGATCCTGTAACTGAAAGCGAGGTAGCCCAAATGATGGAACAGGCAAAAAGCGTAAAACTGGATGAGGGCATGTTCATTTATCACATTAATCACGAATCATATACCATAGATGATGAACCGGTTCCCAATGGAGTAGTTGGTTCAGTCGGCAAGAAAATGGAAGGTACTTATAAAATTCATGTGGCTCCGGATTCATATCAGCGGAACATTTCCAAGTGTTTCGAAGGCGGCGCCATTCGTGTGAGGAAAGCTATTCTTGATCCGATAGCTTCGTCTGAAGTCGTTTTGCTGGAGGAAGAAAAGGAAGCCGGAGTGGCCCTTGTTGATATTGGTGGAGGGACAACAAAAATTTCTATCTTTTATGATGGTGTTTTGTGCTTCACTTCAATGGTTCCATTTGGCGGAAATGTAATTACCAAAGACATCAGGGAAGGTTGTTCGATAACTGCCAAAGATGCTGAATCCATGAAGCTTCAATTTGGTCAGGCCATTGCCGATTTTGCTCCTGAAAACAAGGTGGTCACCATACAGCGGAATGGATGGGAACCCAAGCAAATGTCGTTTAAAAGTCTGGCCCACATCATTCAGGCCCGGATGGAAGAGATTGTGGTTCATTTTTTCTATCAGATCCGCAAATCGGGTTATGCCGATAAGTTGGGCGCCGGAATTGTTATTACCGGAGGCACCTCGTTGCTGCCCAACCTTTCGCAACTGATCAAGTTTCATACTGGCTTTGATGTTCGGATCGGGAAACCCAACCTGAATAACTTTGTTCCCCGGAAGGAAGTTTACGATCCCCGGTTTGCAACCGTATTGGGATTGCTTAATATGGCAGTTGCCGATGGGGAACAGTTGAAAGGAAGGCAGAGAAAACAAAAAACGAAAACGGAACCAACAGGTCCAGGCATAATGGCTAAAGTACAAACAAAAATAGTTCAAACTGTAATAAGTTTCTTTGATGAAAATACAGCCGATACAGATATGTCCGATCCTGATTAGTTTTAGGACCAGGGCATCTTTCAATCAACCTATGGTTCATTATAAAAGAAGGTCTTAAATCAAAATATAATCATTGCTGCCTTATGATCGATGAAATTCTTAACTTCGGATTTGAACACCCTGATTCTTCCATAATTAAGGTTATTGGAGTTGGTGGAGGTGGGTGCAATGCTGTCAGAAACATGTTTGAAGAAGGCATTGAAGGTGTAAATTTTATGGTTTGTAATACCGACGCACAGGCGATGCAAAACAACCCGGTTCCTACCCGGATTCAGTTGGGTGTGACGCTTACTGAAGGCCGGGGAGCGGGAAACATGCCGGAACAGGGTGAACAGGCCGCAATTGAAAATCTGGACGACATTCGCGCTGTGCTCGAAGGATGCACCAAAATGGTGTTTATCACTGCCGGCATGGGAGGCGGGACCGGAACAGGCGCCGCTCCTGTCATTGCCAGACTGGCTCGCGAGCTCGATATATTAACCATTGCCGTAGTAACTCTTCCATCTCAATCTGAAGGAAAAAGGAGATTTGAGCAAGCGTTGGAAGGCGTAGAAAAATTAAAAGAGCATGTGGATAGTATGCTGGTGATCAGCAACGAGAAATTGCATAAGATCTACGGAAACCTCCCCGCATCAAAAGCTTTTAAAAAGGCTGACAACATTATTACCACCGCTGTAAAAGGAGTTGCCGAAATTATCACACTCCACGGAAATATTAACATTGACTTTGCCGATGTTAGCACTGTTATGGCCGGAAGTAATGTTTTTATCATGGGCACCGGATATGCCGAAGGCCCCGACCGCGCCATGAAAGCTGTCACCCTGGCGCTCGAATCACCATTGCTCGACAGTAGCAGTATTCACGGCACCAAAGATATCCTGCTCAATATTATTTCCGGGACCGAAGAAATTACGATGGGCGAAATTGGAGAAATCATCGATTTCCTTCAGGAAGAAGCCGGCCAGGACGCAACAATTATCTGGGGAAATGGCTGCGATCCTAAACTGGGCAACCAGATTAGTGTTACCATTATTGCCACAGGCTTCGATGTTAATCCGAACCGTTTGTTCCAGAAACCGGCAGAAGTGGTCAAACTTGAACCTGTACAATTGGATTTTGAAATCAATCTGGATGATGATGAGCCTTTATATCCGGCTGGATCTTCGGGCACCAAATATGAACCTTTGAAAAAACCGGTTATGGAAATCCACACGGTAAGTCATTCTTCAAGGGAACAGAAAAAGACTGTAAAAAAGCAAGCTATAAAGGCAAGCCCTGAAAATACAAATGTTGATAGCTGGTTTGTCAGGCAGTTTTCGAAATTATTTGAAGAAAAAGATTCCAGTCTGTCGGAACAGTCTGAAGAGAATACAAACAGTTGATTAGTTACACGAAAAACAGATAATCATGTCAAACGAAATTATGAATTTTGATTTAACCGTAAATTCGGGTTCAATCATCAAGGTAATCGGTGTAGGTGGTGGTGGTGGAAACGCAGTGAATCATATGTACTATCAGGGAATTCGTGATGTGGATTTTATGGTTTGCAACACCGATGCCCAGGCATTAATCAACAGCCCGGTTCCTTTCAAGGTTCAGTTGGGTTCGTCGTTAACCGAAGGCAGGGGTGCAGGGAACAAACCGGAAACAGGCCGCGATTCGGCTATCGAAAACATTGAAGATGTTAAAAAAGTGTTGCGTAACAACACTAAAATGGTATTTATTACCGCCGGAATGGGTGGTGGTACCGGTACCGGAGGCGCTCCGGTAATTGCCGCGGCTGCCCGCGAACTCGGAATTTTAACTGTCGGGATCGTAACAATCCCCTTCCGCAATGAAGGACGGCGCCGAATCAAACAGGCTGTTGAAGGTATTGCAGCGATGGAGGCGCATGTTGATTCCCTGCTGATTATTAACAACGAGCGAATCCGTGAAATGTACGGCGATTCAAAAATATCGGACGCATTTGCTAAAGCCGATAACATCCTGACCACAGCAGCGAAGGGTATCGCCGAAATTATTACCGTTCCGGGCTATATCAATGTTGACTTTGCCGATGTGGAAACCGTGATGCGCAACAGTGGAGTGGCCTTGATGGGAACAGGGATTGCTTCAGGAGTTAACCGCGCCCTGGTTGCGGTTGAGCAGGCCTTAAATTCACCTTTGCTGAACAACAACGACATCATGGGCGCCCGGAATATCCTCCTTAATATTACTTCAGGAATTGAAGAAATAACCATGGACGAAATTGGCGAAATTACCGATTACGTTCAGGAAAAGGCTGGCAATTCGGCTGACCTGATTTGGGGAAATGGAGTTGACGAGGCCCTGGGCGATAAAATTTCGGTGACCATTATTGCTACCGGGTTTAGCACAAGTAGCATTCCTGAAATGGTGATCAACCAAACTCAGGAAAAAACCTACCACACCCTTCACGAAGATGATGTTCCGATCGGTATGCCATTTGCCAAAAATGAAACTAAATCTTCGATTGAAACTGAATTGTACGGTTCAAAAAATGCCAAACAGAAAACCTTTGAATTCGAAATCAATCCCAGTGGTTACGACGAGTTTGAAGAACTTTACGGAAGCAATCATTCAAAAAAAGGCAAAGGTGTACAGGAAGCTGAACCTGTTGATTTTACACAAACTTCGGAAGAAACTGTGAACGAATTGGAGAATATTCCGGCCTACCGCAGGAAGAATTCGAATTTTTTTGGATTTAAAAAAAAAGTAGATGAGAAATTTTCTCGCTTTTCTATTTCGCCGGATGAAAATAATAATGTAATTTTACGGGACAATAATTCTTATTTGCACGATAACGTTGATTAATTCAAAAATAATGAGTTTATTTGAACTGATAAGTAATGACATATTAATTGCCATGAAAGCCCGGGAGAAAGAAAAACTCGAAGCCTTGCGCGGAATTAAGAAAGTCATGATTGAAGCCAGATCAGCGGTAGGTGCAACAAGTGAATTAAGCGATCAGGAATACCTGAAGATTATACAGAAATTGGCCAAACAAGGATTAGATTCGGCTACTATTTACAAAGAACAAGGCCGGAATGATCTTTACGAACAGGAAATTTTTCAGGTAAAAGTTTTTGAGTCATACCTTCCTGTGAAAATGTCGGATGCCGATTTGACCTCAGCTATTGAGGCGATTATTGCAGAAGTTGGTGCAACAGGCATCAGGGAAATGGGGAAAGTAATGGGAGTAGCTTCCAAAAAGCTGGCGGGTCTGGCTGACGGGAAGGACATCTCGGATAAAGTGAAAGCGTTGTTAAGCTAAAGATAGAATGTCGGGACTTGAAATCTCAAGTTTTGTGCATTTGGGGTGGAAAAAGGAAAGCGGGCAGAGGCCCGCTTTCTCATTTTATACAAAGCTCACCAAATTCAAAATCCCTTTAATTGAACTAATATTAAATAAAAGTCAATACTGATTTTGATCACTGCTATTCGACGTTTTTTTTCAGAACTTTGCCGCAAATCTCTTTATAGATCGGAATGATGTTTAGAGGGATCGCCTCAGTTTCATCAAATCAAATTACCATTCCTATCAACTCAACTATGAATAAAATTAAAACACTGGCTGACTTAAAAAAACTTCAGGCCGAAGTTCAGTCAAAAATATCTTTACGGGTAAAGGGTGATAGCCCCGAAAGCCTGATCCAGATTAAAGTTTCGATGGCTACTTGCGGTATAGCTTCAGGAGCGAAAGATACCCTGACCTTTATGACGGAGGAACTCGATCATCAGGGAATTGATGCACTGATTACCCAAACCGGTTGTATGGGCTATTGTTATGCCGAACCTACCATCCAACTTACCATTCCAGGAAAGGAACCTGTGGTTTATGGTTTTGTAAACAAAACAAAAGCCCTGGAAATTATAGAAAAACACATCAAACTCAACGAACTGGTTGATGGGATTATTCCGGCAAATTATTCATCAACTGACAATTAACTCATAGAAATGAAAATTATAGCCGAATACAATATGCATATCCTTGTTTGCGGTGGCGCAGGATGCAAGGCTTCACAAAGCGAAATGATCAAAACGAATTTCAAAAACAAGCTTAACGAATATGGGCTTGCCGACGAAATTCAAGTCATAATGACCGGATGTTTCGGATTTTGTGAAAAAGGCCCGATCGTAAAAATCCTCCCCGACAATACTTTTTATACCCAGGTAACTCCTGAAGATGTACCCGAGATTGTTGACGAACACATTATTAAAGGCCGAATAGTGGAACGGTTACTGTATCTGAATCCAGAAACGAACGAACGGGTTTCCGATTCAAAAGAGATGGATATTTTTAAGAAACAAATTCGTATTGCCCTCCACAATTGCGGGATTATTGATCCGGAAAACATAGAAGAATACATTGGCCGCGATGGCTATTCTGCATTGGGAACCTGCCTGAGTGAAAAAACTCCGGAAGAAGCGATCCGGTTGATCAAAGATTCAGGCCTTCGCGGACGCGGTGGCGGTGGTTTCCCAACTGGCCTGAAATGGGAACTGACGCGCAAATCAATCAGCGATCAAAAATACGTCGTTTGTAATGCCGATGAAGGTGATCCGGGGGCGTTCATGGATCGTTCAATTCTGGAAGGCGACCCGCATTCAGTTCTCGAAGCAATGGCTATTTGCGGATTTTGCATCGGCGCCGACAAAGGTTTGGTTTATATCCGGGCCGAATATCCACTGGCCATCGAGCGCCTGAAAATTGCCATTGGTCAGGCCCGCGAATATGGGCTCCTGGGAAATGACATCCTGGGGACCGGATTTAATTTTGACATTGAAATCCGCTATGGCGCCGGAGCTTTTGTTTGTGGCGAAGAAACTGCCCTGATACATTCAATGGAAGGCGAGCGTGGCGAACCAACCGTCAAACCTCCTTTCCCGGCTGAAAAAGGATACAACGGCAAACCAACCAATGTGAACAACGTGGAAACATTTGCCAATATCCCGGCCATCATCAACAAAGGAGCAGAGTGGTTCGCTTCTATCGGAACTGAAAAGTCAAAAGGAACCAAAGTGTTCGCCCTTGCCGGAAATATCAATAATGTTGGCCTGATCGAAGTTCCGATGGGAATCACCCTTCGCGAAATCATCTACGATATTGGCGGGGGCATCAAAGATGGCCGCAGGTTCAAGGCAGTCCAAACCGGTGGCCCTTCAGGAGGTTGCCTCACTCAATCATTTCTAAATACTCCGATTGATTACGATAACCTGGTGGCAGCAGGTTCTATGATGGGCTCGGGCGGAATGATTGTACTTGATGATTCGAATTGTATGGTGGCCATTGCTAAATTCTACCTCGAATTTATTTTGGAAGAATCGTGTGGAAAATGTACTCCCTGCCGCATCGGAAACAAACGGCTCTACGAAATTCTGGAGAAAATCACTGACGGCAAAGGCGAATTGGAGGACCTGAACAGGTTGCGATTGCTCAGTAATGTGATTAAAGATACTTCACTTTGCGGTCTGGGACAAACTTCACCAAACCCAGTCCTTTCGACGCTCGACAACTTTTACGACGAGTACCTGGCACATGTAAATTCATCGTCCTGTCCGGCAGGTCAATGTAAGGCATTGGTAAACTATACCATTGATGCGGATAAATGCACCGGTTGCACACTCTGTTTCCGGAATTGCCCTGTCGGCGCTATTTCAGGAGAAAAACGGGGTGTGCATAGCATTGTCCAGTCGCTTTGTATCAAGTGTGGCGTGTGTTTCGAGAAGTGTAAGTTTGATGCAGTATTAATCGCATAAAAAATACGAGTTATGGAAATGATAAACCTCACTATAGATCATAAACCAGTAGTTGTTCGAAAAGGCGCTACGGTTTTAGAAGCTGCATCGGGCATCGGGATTGATATTCCGACACTTTGTTACATGAAGCTGGAAGACATGAACATTGAAAATAAACCCGGAGGTTGCCGTGTTTGCGTGGTTGAAGTAAAAGGCCGTAGAAACCTGGCGCCTGCTTGCTGCACCGAAGCCAGCGAAGGAATGGAAATCAGCACTCATTCAATCAGGGTGGTTAATGCACGTCGTACTGTTGTTGAACTTATTTTGTCTGATCATCCGGCTGACTGTCTGATTTGTGCCAAATCGGGCAACTGCGACCTGCAGGACATGGCCAATCACCTCGGAATCCGGAAGATTCATTACCAGGGAGAACATTCGATGTACCGTGAAGATACTTCACCAGCCATCATCCGCGAAATAAACAAGTGCATCATGTGCCGCCGGTGCGAAACCATGTGTAACGATGTACAGACCATCGGTGTCCTTTCGGCTGTCAACCGCGGATTCCAGGCCGTAGTTTCACCTGCTTTCGAAATGAACCTCGATCATTCAGTTTGCACTTATTGCGGCCAGTGTGTGGCTGTTTGTCCGACTGGCGCTCTAACCGAAGTTGACGAAACAGGCGCTGTTATCCGGGCGCTTTCCGACCCTACCAAAACAGTAATTGTGCAAACTGCCCCTGCCGTTCGTGCGGCTTTGGGCGAAGAATTCGGAATGACCGCCGGAACATTGGTTACAGGAAAGATGGTTGCAGCTTTGCGCCGCCTGGGTTTCGATTACGTTTTTGATACCGATTTCGCGGCCGATCTTACCATTTTGGAAGAGGGAACCGAATTATTGAACCGTTTGTCGGCATTCATGGCAGGCGACCAACAGGTGAAACTTCCGATCCTTACTTCCTGCTGTCCGGCCTGGGTGAAATTTTTCGAACATCATTTTCCTGAATTGAAGGATATTCCATCCACTGCCCGTTCACCGCAGCAAATGTTTGGTTCGATTGCCAAAACTTATTTTGCCGATAAAATCAAGGTGAAACGTGAGAATTTGGTAGTAGTATCCATCATGCCATGTTTGGCCAAAAAATACGAAAGCAGCCGACCGGAATTTTCGGTGAATGGAAACCCGGATGTTGACTACGCATTGACCACCCGGGAACTGGCCCATTTGATTAACCTTGGAAACATTGATTTTAAATCGTTGCAGAATGAAGACTTTGATGCCCCAATGGGTGAGTCCACAGGAGCAGGGGTCATCTTTGGAACTACCGGAGGAGTGATTGAAGCAGCAGTACGGACAGCATACGAAATATTTACCGGAAAACAATTGCCACGGCTCGATTTTGAAGAATTACGCGGAATGGAAGGTTTGCGCAAAGCAACCATTGATTTCAACGGAACACCGATTAACATCGGGATTGCCCATGGTTTAGGAAATGCACGCAAATTGCTCGAAGAAATTCAGGCCGGAACCAGTGAATTCCATGCCATCGAAATTATGTCGTGCCCAGGAGGTTGCATCGGCGGTGGCGGACAGCCCTATCATCATGGCGACTCTGAAATCCTGAAAAAACGACAGCGTGCCATTTATTCCGAAGACCAGAATAAATCCATCCGTAAATCGCACGAAAATCCATACATCACCAAACTCTATGAAGAATTTTTGGGTGCCCCGCTGAGCGAAAAGTCGCACCATCTGCTGCATACCAAATATTTTGACCGGAGCTAATTCCAACTGTAGAGACGTTGCATGCAACGTCTCTACCATCCAGTGTAAAATTATTCCAATTTAAAAAACACCAGTTATGCCAGGAATAAAACTTTCAGAAAAGACCATCGGAATCATTAAGCAAGTCTGTTCAGATTTCAGAAATGAAGGTAGCGAACTGATTAATGTTTTGCACCAGGTCCAGGGAAAATTGGGCTATTTACCTGCCGAAGTTCAGGAAGTGATTGCCAAAGAACTGAATATCTCGGTGGCCAAAGTTTACGGAGTGGTAACTTTTTACTCCTTTTTTACCATGATCCCCATGGGCGAACACCCGATTTCAATTTGTATGGGAACCGCTTGTTACGTACGTGGGGCAGAGCAAGTGTTGTCAGAGTTTAAGCGCCAGTTAAAAGTTGAAGTTGGTCAATCAACACCCGACGGAAAATTTTCGCTCAACTGCCTGCGTTGCGTAGGCGCCTGTGGATTGGCCCCAGTGGTATTGGTTGGCGAAAAAGTTTTTGGCCGGGTTTCGCCTCAGATGGTTAAAAATATCATCGCCGAATACAAGGAAGTCGGCGCTTCGGAAGCAAAATCAGCATAATATCTTATTTTGATAAAGTGAGCGGGTGACTTCAAGTCACCCGCTCACTCACTACTTTCTGAATATTATTACCTTTATGCAAACTCTTAAAATGATTTCATGAACCATATTATTCTCCTGATTTCTCTTTTTGTAATTACTACGTTCGTCGCTCCTGCTCAATCAAAAACGGTTGCAATTACATACAAAACCGAAACCAATATTCCTTACCGTTCAGGAGAAAATATGGATCAATACATGAATGACCGCTGTAAGCTTGATGTTTATTATCCTGAAAATGAAAATAATTTCACCACAGTAGTATGGTTTCATGGCGGTGGATTAACTGCCGGAGAGAAATCAATTCCGGAGCGATTGAAAAATCAAAGATTGGCGGTTGTGGCTGTAAATTACCGTTTGAGCCCAAAAGTGAAAAGCCCCGCATTTATTGATGATGCCGCTGCTGCTGTCGCCTGGGTTATCAAAAATATCAGTAAATACGGTGGCGAACCTGAAAAAATTATCGTTTCGGGTCATTCGGCTGGAGGCTACCTAGCCTGCATGATTGGCCTCGACAAACATTATCTGGCAGCCTATGGAATTGATGCCAATTCAATCCAAAAACTGGTGCCTTTCAGCGGACAAATGATTACTCATTTTGTCATCCGAAAAGAGCGTGAAATTCCGGATACTCAGCCGGTTATTGATGAATTTGCACCACTTTATCATGTCCGGGCCGATGCTCCTCCACTTTATTTAATTACAGGAGACCGCGAGTTGGAAATGCTTGGCCGCTACGAAGAGAACGCTTACATGTGCCGAATGATGACCCTTTCAGGCCACAAAAAAACTACCCTATACGAACTGGATGGCTTTAATCACGGAGGAATGGCTGAACCAGCTTTTGATCTGCTCCTGAAGATTGTAAAATAATACCTTACATTCTGATGACTTCGATTTCATTACTGTTTAATTTTTCAACAAAAATTATATGTCGAAAAACACCTAAATACTGTGTTTTTCTGACAGATAACCATAGTTTATCTCTTTTCACTTCCTTAAATTTAAAGGCATAGAAATGCCTCCAAAATCAACCAAATAAATAGTATCACCTATGAATCCCGTTTCAGAATTAATAAAAAATCTGGCCGACCAAAACGGACGGAACAGACACAGCCTGCTCCCAATCCTGCAGGGAGTTGTTGAGCAGGAAAAATACCTGTCGGAATATTCGATGATCGAAATTGCACGCGAACTCGACCTGCCTGCTTCTGAAGTATTTGGTACTGCAACTTTCTATTCGTTCCTCGAATACAAAAAAATGGGTAAATACATCATTCGTGTCTGCAAAACTATTACCTGTTCCATGAAAGGGAAAAATCAGATTTTGCTTGCCATCGAAGACATGTTAAAGATTGATGTAGGAGAGACAACTCCCGATGGAGTTTTTTCACTTCTGCAAACCAATTGCCTCGGGTTTTGTCACAAAGCGCCTGCCATGCTTGTAAACAATGAGGTTTATACAGATATGACTCCTGAAAAGGTGCGTGATATTTTAAGTTCATACCTGAAAAAACAGAAGGAAGGAGGAAGTCATGACAATTAGCTATCAGTTAAAAAGAGCCGATTTCATTTTCAAGAATCAAAACGATTGGGAAGAAGTTTTAAGTAAAAGCATCAGCCGGACACCACAGGAACTGATTAATGAGCTGATCAGTTCGGAGTTGAAGGGCAGAGGTGGAGCCGGTTTCCCTACCGGTCTGAAATGGAAACTAACCGCAGAAATATCGGATTCGACTAAATATGTGATCTGCAATGCCGACGAAGGTGAACCCGGAACTTTCAAAGATCGGGAAATCCTATCAATGGTGCCTTTCAAGGTATTAACCGGAATGGCAGTCTGTGGGTATGTAATTGGGGCAAAAGAAGGATATATTTATCTCAGGGGAGAGTACTTCTTTTTGCTTCCTGAGTTAAACAAAATCATCCGTGAGTTTGAATATTATTGCAAGGAAATTAAATTTGATTTTACTATCCGGATTTTTATGGGAAGTGGCGCCTATATCTGCGGAGAAGAAACAGCGCTTTTTGAATCAATGGAAGGTAAACGCGGCGAACCTCGAAACAAACCGCCTTATCCTTCAAATTATGGATACATGGGCAAGCCAACCGTCATTAATAATGTAGAAACACTGGCACACACTTACACCATTTTTAAATATGGGGCCAAACGCTTTTACGATCTGGGCGTTCAGTATTCGCGCGGATCAAAGTTGTTTTCTGTTTCAGGAGATACCCCGAAGCCAGGGATTTATGAGCTTGAACTAGGAATGAGCCTGGCCGATTTTGTTGAGGAATTTGGCGATGGCGATACCAAGGCTGTTCAGGTTGGCGGCGCTTCCGGTTTTTTGGTGCCACGCAAACGATTTAATGAAACAGCCATAGGATTTCAGGGAAAATTAGTCGGAATATCTTTACCTACCGGAGGTTCCATGATGCTTTTCAACAGTTCGCGTTCCATGTTTAACGTGCTCGACAATTACCTTGAATTTTTCCGCGAAGAATCGTGTGGGCAGTGCACTCCCTGCAGGGTTGGCTGTCAGCAATTGTTAAAAGGAATAAAAGCTGTAAAACGGGGCGAAAAAAATACCAAGTACCTCGACAAGTTGCTCCGCCTGACTGAAACAATGAAGTTAACGGCCAAATGCGGATTGGGACAATCGGTCGCCAATTCCTTTTCATCCATTGTTGAAAACTTCAGGGAAGAAATGATTTACTAATGATGAAAAAAAGACCTGTCATGACTAAAAAAATCAAAATAAGTATCAACGGAATGACTGTTGAGGTTAAAGAAGGAATAACTATTTTAGATGCTGCCCGCAGTGTCGGGGTTATCATTCCAACACTTTGCTATCATAAAGACCTTTGTATTGCTGGTAATTGCCGGGTATGTGTGGTTGAAGTTGCCGGTCAAAAACGTCTGGCAGCGGCCTGTGCCACCCCCTGTGAAGAAGAGATGGAAATATTCACCAATTCACTGAACGTACTTCACTCCAGAAAAGAGATCATCGAACTTTTATTATCGGAGCATAATGCCGATTGCACAAGCTGTTTTAAAAATGGAAATTGTGAATTGCAAAAATTAGCCTCGGATTACAAAATTCTGAAACAGGATTTTATACGGCTTGTTCCATTTAAAAAATACAGCATTGATAAATATTCACCTTCTATCATTAAGGACGACAGTAAATGCATTCGTTGCCAGCGTTGCGTTCGTACCTGTTCCGAATTGCAGGGGATTAACGCTTTGACGGTGGCCTACAAAGGTGATCAGATGAAAATAACTACTTTTTTTGAAAAGCCGATTAACGATGTGGTTTGCTCTACATGCGGACAGTGCATTAATCATTGCCCCACCGGAGCGCTGGTCGAACGGAATTACATCGAAAAGGTTTGGGATGCCATTTCGGATAGTACCAAACATGTAATAGTACAAACAGCCCCGGCAGTTCGGGTCGGCCTTGGAGAAGAACTTGGCTTCGGACATGGGGAACGGGTAACCGGCAAAATGGTCACAGCCCTTAAACGCCTGGGATTCGATGCGGTGATGGATACCGATTTTACCGCCGACCTGACCATTATGGAAGAAGGCACAGAATTGCTTACCCGATTGAAACGCGCTTTGGTTGATCACGATCCGGAAGTAAAACTACCCATGGCAACCTCTTGTTCGCCCGGATGGATCAAGTATATGGAACACATATTTCCTGAATTTCTTGAGCACCTTTCAACATGTAAATCGCCACAGCAAATGTTTGGAGCATTGGCCAAAACGTATTACGCCAAAGCCCGCAACCTCGCTCCTGAGACAATTGTATCCGTTTCGATTATGCCTTGTACTGCTAAAAAGTTTGAAGCTTCCCGCCCCGAAATGCATTCCAGTGGTTACCGCGATGTGGATTTTGTGTTGACCACCCGTGAATTGGCCATCATGATTAAGCAGGCAGGTATCGACTTTAT